>CAYYIV010000049.1:0-27109 GCA_964472095.1 uncultured Pelagibius sp. | reverse complement strand
TAGTATCCCTGCCGACTATGTGACCAAAGGGCACAGGGGCGCCATGAGCTTCGGCTTGCGCAAGACCTATCCCGACGCGCAGGCCATCGTCGCCCGGGTGGAGGAGGCAATCCGGACGGAGATCACACCGGACCTGCACGATCAGGTGATCGCCCGCTACACCACGTGACCGCTCGGGAGAAGGGCGATTTGGCAAAGCGATGGCCCCCCTCCGGGACCGGGCGCCGGGAAAACCGCGGGAAAGCAGCTTCGCTTGCCATCCTACGAGCAAGCCCCTAGGTTATTCACGACAGTTCACCGTGAAATCTGGGCCATACTACCTGTGTTGACCGGTAAACGCGTCCTCCTGATCGTCTCGGGAGGTATCGCCGCTTACAAATCGCTGGAGCTGATCCGCCGCCTGCGGGAGAAGGGCGCGGCGGTACGCTGCGTCCTGACCAAGGCGGGCACGCAATTTGTCACGCCCCTGTCGCTCTCGGCTCTGAGCGGCGACAAGGTCTACAGCGACCTCTTCGACCTCACCGATGAGGCGGAGATGGGCCACATCCAGCTGTCGCGCGACGCCGACCTGCTGGTGGTGGCGCCGGCCAGCGCCGACATCCTGGCCAAGATGGCGCAAGGTCGCGCCGACGACCTCGCTTCCACTGCCCTGCTCGCCACCGACAAGGCGGTGCTGGTCGCACCGGCGATGAACGTGCGCATGTGGGAACACCCGGCGACGCGGGAGAATCTGGCGATCCTCAAATCGCGTGGTGTGCTCACGGTCGGCCCAAACGAGGGCGACATGGCCTGCGGCGAGTACGGCTTCGGGCGCATGGCAGAGCCACACGAGATCCTCGCCGCCATCGAGGCCGCGCTGGGCCGCCCGGGCCGGCTGAGCGGCCTGCGTGCGCTGGTCACCTCCGGCCCGACCCACGAGCCGATCGATCCGGTGCGCTACATCGCCAACCGCTCCTCCGGCAAGCAGGGGCATGCCATCGCCACGGCTCTGGCCCGCCACGGCGCCGAGACCACGCTGGTTTCCGGCCCCAGCCAGCTGCCCGACCCGCCGGGGCTGAAGACGGTGCACGTCGAAACGGCGCAGGAGATGCTGGCCGCCTGCCGCGCCGCCCTCCCGGTCGAGGTCGCCGTCTGCGCCGCGGCGGTGGCCGACTGGCGTGCCGCCAACGCTGCACAACACAAACTGAAGAAGGACAACGGCGTCCCCGCCGCCCTGGAGCTGACCCGGAACCCGGACATCCTGGCCGAGCTGTCGCAGGCCGGCAGCCTGCGCCCGAGCCTCGTCGTCGGCTTTGCCGCGGAAACCGAGAAGGTGGTCGAGCAGGGTCGTGCCAAGTTGCTGCGCAAGGGGTGCGACTGGATCCTCGCCAACGACGTGGCGCCGGGCACAGCGACCTTCGGCGGCGACACCAACCGCATTCACCTGATCACCGCCGAGGGCGTCGACGACTGGCCGCAGATGACCAAGGCCGAGGTTGCCGAGCGGCTCTGCCGGCAGATAGCCGTCACCCTCGGCCGCTAGAGCTCAAGACAAGGATCGCCAGGAACCCATGACCGCCCTCAGCGTCGCCATCAGGCGCCTCGACCACGCCGCTGACCTCAGCCTGCCCGCCTATGCCACCGCGGATTCCGCCGGCATGGACCTGCTGGCCGCCATCGCGGCGCCGGTCAGCTTGGCGCCGGGCGAGCGGCGGCTGATCCCGACCGGCATCGCCATCGCCCTGCCGCCGGGCACCGAGGCGCAGGTCCGCCCGCGCTCCGGCCTCGCCCTGAAGCACGGCATCACCGTGCTGAACGCGCCGGGCACCATCGACGCCGACTACCGCGGCGAGGTCGGCGTCATCCTGATCAACCACGGCGACCAGCCCTTCGTCGTTGAGCGCGGCAGTCGTATCGCGCAGATGGTGGTGGCCGCCCATGCGCGGGTCGCCTGGACGGTGAGCGCCGATCTGGAAGCGAGCGCACGGGGCGCCGGCGGCTTCGGCTCGACCGGCTTCAGCGGCGGCGAAGTCCCCGCTGAAAAGCCCCGGGCGGCAGGTGCCTGACCTGCCATGCTGAGGCTCTCCAAGAAACTCCTCTTCGCCATCGAGGCCGTGGTCGACATCGCCTACCATGCCGGTGCAGGGCCGGTGCGTTCGACTGACATCTCGCGGCGGCAGGGTATTCCGCGGCGCTACCTGGAACAGGTGCTGCAGCAGCTCGTCCACCACGAGATCCTCGCCGGCCAGCGCGGCCCCAAGGGCGGCTACCGCCTGGCGCGGGAACGCCGCCGCATCTCGGTGGGCGAGATCATCCGCATCGTGCGCAAGTTGGAGGGCACCGCCGACCCGACGAGCGAGCCCGACGGCTCCGAACTCGGCGTCAAGGTGCTGCGGCCGATCTGGCACGAGATGCAGCAGCAGATGATGGAGCGTTTCGACAACATGACCGTCGAAGAGCTCTGCGACAAAGCGCGCGAGAAGGGCATCGCCAGCGAAGCCCGGCAGATCACCGACTTCACCATCTAACCTCGACCACCGCAGTCAACAGGGGAACGGATAAGCGCGTCATGGATGCAAGCACCAGCTGCGAGTTTCGCGGCAAGATCTACGACTCGATCCTAGACACCATCGGTGCGACGCCGCTGATCCGTGTGAACCGCTTGGCCGCTGCCCATGGGGTGAAAGCGGAGATCGTCGGCAAGTGCGAGTTCTTCAATCCGCTGTCCTCCGTGAAAGACCGCATCGGCCTCGCCATGATCGAGGCGCTGGAGCGCGACGGTCACCTCAAGCAGGGCGGCATGATCGTCGAGCCGACCAGTGGCAACACCGGTATCGCACTGGCTTTCGTCTGCGCCGCCAAGGGCTATCGCCTGATCCTCACCATGCCGGAGACCATGTCGGTCGAGCGCCGCAAGATGCTGCGCCTGCTCGGTGCGGAGCTGGTGCTGACCGAAGGTGCCAAGGGCATGAACGGTGCCGTCGCCAAGGCCGAGGAGATCCTCGCCCAGAACCCCGGCGCCGTCATGCCGCAGCAGTTCAACAATCCGGCCAACCCGGAAATCCACCTGCACACCACGGCCGAGGAGATCTGGCGCGACACCGGCGGGCGCGTCGACGCAGTGATCTCCGGCGTCGGCACCGGCGGCACGCTGACCGGCGTCGGCCGCGCGCTGAAGCCGCGCAAGAAGGATCTGAAGATGATCGCCGTCGAACCGGAGGACAGCCCGGTGCTCTCCGGCGGCCCACCGGGCCCGCACAAGATCCAGGGCATCGGCCCCGGCTTCGTGCCCGGCAACCTCGACACCGCGCTGATCGACGAGATCGTGCGCATCGGCAACGACACCGCCTTCCGCACCGCCCGCGAGGCGGCAGCCCTCGACGGCCTGCCGGTCGGCATCTCCTCCGGTGCCGCGCTGGCCGCCGCCCTGGAAATCGGTGCCCGGTCGGAGATGGCCGGCAAGCTGATCGTGGTCATCCTGCCCTCCTTCGCCGAGCGCTACCTCTCCACCGACCTCTTCGAGGGCATGTAGGGGCGGCGCACCCCTGCGGCTCGGGACGCGCCCCGTTCCAGGTCGGATTTCGCGGCCCTTGTGCCGGACCCTTCAGGCGCTAACATATTCGCCATGGATTTCAGCGACGACCAGATCGACCGCTACGCACGCCACCTGGTGCTGCCGGAGATCGGCGAGGGCGGTCAGGCAAAGCTGCTGAAGGCGCGGGTGCTGGTGATCGGCGCCGGCGGCCTCGGCTCGCCGCTGCTGCTCTACCTCGCCGCCGCCGGCGTCGGCACCCTCGGCATCGTCGACGACGACACGGTCGATCTCTCCAATCTGCAACGCCAGGTGCTGCACGACACCGCCAACCTCGGCATGGCAAAGGTGGAGTCCGCGCGCCGGCGCATCGCCGAGATCAATCCCGAGGTGAAGGTCGAGGCGCATAACCTGCGCCTCTCCGCCGACAACGCCCTCGACCTCGTCGCGCGCTACGACCTGGTGGCCGACGGCTCCGACAACTTCCCCACGCGCTACCTCGCCAACGACGCCTGCTACCTCGCCGGCAAGACCCTAGTCTCCGCCGCCATCATGCGCTTCGACGGCCAGCTCTCTACCTTCAAGGCGCACGAGCGCGGCGACAAGCCCTGCTACCGCTGCCTCTTCGGCCCGCAGCCGGGCGACCCCAAGGAAAGCTGTGCCGATGTCGGCGTGCTGGGCGCGCTGGCCGGCACCCTCGGCGCCCTGCAGGCCAACGAGGTGGTGAAGGAGCTGCTCGGCATCGGCACCTCGCTCGCCGGTTCCCTTGTCCTGTTCGATTCCCTTGAGACCACCTTCCGGAAAGTGAAGGTGCCACGCGACCCGGCCTGCGCGCTCTGCGGCCCGCAGGCCACCATCCACGACCTCGCGACGCTGGACTACCGCACCGGCGAAGCGCTCTGCGCGGTGTAGCGCGGCGTCTTCCGCGAACCGGGAAAATCGCCTAGAGTCCAATGGCTTGCTTTTCCGCCTGCCGGAGTCGCCCGCCCTTGTCCGCGAAGGTTCCCCTGCCACTTCTTCTCGCTGCCGCTTTCTGCCTGCTCGCCGGCGCCGCCTTCGCGCAGCCCGCCGTGATCTATTCCGTCGGCGGCAAATTCGACGGCTCCTTCAACGAGGCGGCCTATGTCGGCGCCGAGCGTTACCGGGAGGAGACCGGCGCGGACTACGGCGAGTTCGAGATCGCCTCGCCGGCGCAGTCGCTGCAGGCGCTGAAGACCTTTGCCCAAAGGGGCTTCTCGCCCATCGTCGCCATCGGCTTCAACCATGCCAGCGCCCTGACCGAGGTGGCGGCGCTCTATCCCGAGACCCGCTTCGCCATCGTCGACGCGGTGGTCGAGGCGCCCAACGTGCAATCCATCGTGTTCCGGGAGCAGGAAGGCTCTTACGTCGTCGGCGTGCTGGCCGCCATGGCCTCCGAGTCCGGCGTCATCGGCTTCGTCGGCGGCATGGACATTCCGATCATCCGCAAGTTCGCCTGCGGCTACATCCAGGGCGCGCGCAGCGCCGACAAAGACGTGAAGGTGCTGGTGAATATGGCAGGGCCGACACCGGCGGCCTGGACCGACCCTGGGCGCGGCGCCGAGCTTGCCCGCTCGCAGATCGGGCAGGGCGCCGACGTCATCATCCAGGCGGCCGGCGGCACCGGCATCGGCGTGCTGCAGGCGGCAGCCGACGCCAAGATACTGGGCATCGGCACGGACTCGAACCAAAATGGCCTGCACCCCGGCCAGATCCTGACCTCGATGCGGAAACGCGTCGACGTGGCGGTCTACGACAACTTCATGGCGGCGCGCGACGGCGCCTGGCGGCCCGGCGTGCAGGTGCTGGGCCTCGCCGAGGGCGGCCTCGACTGGGTGCTCGACGACGACAACGAGGCCCTCGTCACCCCGGAGATGGAGGCGGCCGCGCAGGCGGCGGAGGAAGCCATCGTCAGCGGCGATGTTAAGGTGCATGACGCCGCCGCCGACGGCCCCTGCCCGTTGAAGTAGTCGCTTGGAGGCGCTGCGGCCGGGCGCCTTTAGAACATCGTCTCCAGGACGCGGTCGGGCGGGGTGTGGCCGTCGACGAAGGTCTTGATGGAGATGATGACCTTCTCGCCCATGGCGAGGCGGCCCTCGATGGTGGCCGAGCCCATGTGTGGCAGCAGCACCACATTGTCGAGGCGCAGCAGCTTAGGGTTCACTGCCGGCTCGTGCTCGAAGACGTCGAGGCCGGCGCCGGCGATTTCGCCGGATTCCAGCGCGCGGGTCAGCGCGTTCTCGTCGACCACCTCGCCGCGCGAGGTGTTCACGATGTAGGCCTCCTCGCGCAACAGCTTCAGACGCCGGGCCGAGAGCAGATGGAAGGTGGCCGGGGTGTGCGGGCAGTTCACCGAGATGATGTCCATGCGGGACAGCATCTGGTCGAGGCTCTCCCAGTAGGTCGCCTCGAGTTCCTCCTCCACCGAGGGATGCACCCGCCGCCGGTTGTGGTAGTGGATCGACATGCCGAAGCCCCGGGCGCGGCGTGCCACGGCGCTGCCGATGCGGCCCATGCCGATGATGCCGAGGCGCTTGCCGTTCACCCGGTGGCCGAGCATGCCGGTCGGCGCCCAGCCCTGCCACTCGCCGGCGCGTACCAGGCGCTCGCCCTCGGCGAGACGCCGCGGCACCGAGAGGATGAGGGCCATGGTCATATCGGCGGTGTCCTCGGTCAGGACGCCCGGAGTGTTGGTCACGGTGATGCCGCGCTGGCGCGCGGTCTTCAGGTCGATGTGGTCGACGCCGGTACCGAAGGAGGCAATCAGCTTCAGCTGCGGCCCGGCCTGGGAGAGCACCGCCGCGTCGATACGGTCGGTCACCGTCGGCACCAGCACCTCGGCCTCCTTCGCCGCCTCGATCAACTGGGCCTGGCTCATCGGCTTGTCCTCCAGATTGAGGCGGCAGTCGAAAAGCTCCATCATCCGCGTCTCGATGACATCGGGCAGGCGGCGGGTGACGATCACACGGACCTTTTTCTGGGGCATTGCTTCCTAACTCGAGATGCGGGCCAGGCCGGCCGATCCAAAATCAAGCGGGGTGCGAAAGGCGGCGGAACTTGCGCCTTGCCATAGCAGGCGGGGTGCCGGCTTGTCCAGCGGACAGGCCGCTTCCCGGTCCCTCCGGCAGCCTGGCGGGACAGCGTTACGGGGGCACCGCTTGACCCGGCGCGAGGCGCGCGGTTAGGAAAAGAAATGCCGAGGTTGCTGCCGCTCTCCGCCCTGTTGCCGGCCGCCTTGCTGGCCGCTCTGCTGGTCGCGGGCGGCGGGCTGATCGCGGCCGGACCGGCCCTTGCCCAGGAGGAGCCGGCCGAGGAGGATGCCGATGCGGCGGCCGCGGGCGAGGCCGGCGGCGCCGGCGACGCCGAGCGCCCGACACCACCGGGGCGCACCGGGCTGCCGCTGCCGCGCTTCGTCACCCTGCGCTCCGGCGAGGTGAACCTGCGCACCGGGCCGGGCACACGCTATCCCATCGACTGGGTCTATCAGCGCCGCGGCTTGCCGGTGGAGATCGTCGACGAGTTCGACACCTGGCGACGCATCCGTGATTGGCAGGGCACCGAGGGCTGGGTGCACCAGTCCATGGTGCAGGGCCAGCGCGGCATCCTGGTGACCGGCAAGCGCCAGATCCTGCGCCGCCGCCCGGAGCCCGAGGCCCCGGCCGTCGCCATGCTGGACGCCGGCGTGATCGGCGTGCTGGAGCGCTGCCAGGCAGGCTGGTGCGAGGTGACCGCCGGCGGCTTCAGCGGATGGCTGCCGCGCGAGGCCCTCTACGGCCTCTATCCCGACGAAACGCTGGAGTAGGGAGAAAAGCCCCCAGCTTCGCGACGGCGCTTACGCGCCTACGCGAAGTCCTGGGCCAGGGCGCTGCGCACGTCCTCCGGCAAAATGGTCATGTGGCCATATTCCGGATGGGTGAATCCCAGCACCACGCGGGTGCCCGGCTTTTTGAACGTGGCCACCTGGGCATCGGTGAAGGGGAAGTGGATGAACTGCACCGAGGAAGCCTTGCCGTCTGCCGTGGTGCGGTCGACGTCCTCTTCCGGCTTGCCGACGATGCGCTCGCCTTCGACCTCGAAGAAAGCCGTCTCCTCGACGCCGCCCAGCTTGGACAGGAAGGTCTTGCGGCGCTGCGGGTCGTCGATCTCGAACATCACCGTGGCGATCAGCTCACGGCCCTGCGGGATCAACGGATTGTAGGCGAGCAGCTCGTCCTCGATCTGCTCCTCGCCACCCTTTTCGATGTAGAGCATCTCGTGGACCTGGGCCCACATGGTGTCGTAGTTCTCGAAGTAGAAGGTGCAGACGGGACCGACGTCCTGGCGACGGAACTTCTTCTTCGCCACCAGGTCGCGGCGCAGCTCTTTGCGCTCGCCTTCGTAGGCCTTCATTGGAAGGATGTCTTCGCGGGTGATCTGTCGTTTCATCGCAAGTCCGGTGCTCATGTCGTTGCACTCCTAATCGGATGTGAGGTCGCAAGCGCCTGGGCGCCACCCCTTTCGTCTTCGGAGCTAGTCGGCAAGGCCGTAGGCCTTGGCCAGAAGCTCAATGGGGTGGTAGCTGCGCGCGACCTCCGGCTTGTTTTCCATCTGCAGGCGGTCGATGCCCTGCAGCAGGTGCTGCCCGGCGAGCGGACATTCTGAGGCGATGTAGGCCTTGCCGGCCTGGGCGGTTTGGCGCGCCGCCGGGCGGCCGACCTTGATGGCCGTTTCGAAGTGCTGCTTCAGCACGCCCCAGGAGCCGCCATGGCCCGAGCAGCGCTCGATGACCTTCACGTCGGCCGCCGGCAGCAGGCGCAGCATCTCCGCCGCCTTGGCGCCGATATTCTGGGCGCGGGCGTGGCAGGCCATGTGCAGCGCGACGCCGCCTTCCAGGGAGCCGAGACCATCGGCCAGGCCCTCCTTCTTGGCGATGTCGACCACGTATTCGGTGATGTCGAAGCTGTGCTCGGCCAGCTTCTGCACCGTCGCGTCGCCGGGCAGGATGAGTGGCCACTCGAACTTCAGCATGAGGGCGCAGGACGGCGTCAGCGCGACGATGTCGTAGCCCTTGTCGATCCAGCCGCAGAGTTCGGCCGAAACGGTCTTCGCCGCCTCCGCGACCTTCGCGATGTCGCCGTTCTCCAGCTGCGGCATGCCGCAGCAGGCGGGATAGACGACCTGCGTCTCGACTCCGTTCCTGGCCAGCACGGCCTGCGCGGCTTCACCGATCTTCGGATTGTTGTAGTTCACGAAGCAGGTCGCGTAGAGCGCCACCTTGCGGCCCTTGGCCGGTGCCTCGGCATTCACGTCAGGCGGATTCTGCTTGGCGCGCAGCGCGAAGGTCTTGCCGTGGAACTGCGGCAGGTCGGCCTCGCGGTGCACCCCGGCGACGCTCTCCATGATCGGGCGCGTCAGCTTGTTCTTGGTGTCACCGGCCCAGTTAACCAGGCCTGGCGCGAGGCCCGCCAGCTTGCCGTTGCGGTCGGTCTTGGTGAGCTGCTCGACGCGAAAGTCGGCGTGACCGGACTTCCGCTCGGCGGCACGATAGCGCAGCATGAGGTGAGGGAAGTCGATGTTGAACTCATGGGGCGGCACGTAGGGGCAGCTCACCATGAAGCACATGTCGCAGAGCGTGCAGGCATCAACCACTGACTTGTAGTCGGCCTTGTCGACGCTGTCGAGCTCGCCGGTCTCCGACTCGTCGATGAGATCGAAGAGGCGCGGAAAGGAATCGCAGAGATTGAAGCAGCGACGGCAGCCGTGGCAGATGTCGAAGACGCGCTCGACCTCCGCGTTCAGCTTGTCCCAGTCGTAGAAGTCCGGATCGTTCCAATCGATCGGATGGCGCACCGGCGCGTTCAAGCCGCCTTCGCTCATGTCTTCCCCTTAGCCCCTCGTGTCTTAGGTGCCGGCAGGTCGTGTTGCCGGCGTGTCCTGCGTCTCGGGTCCCCGGCGGGACGGCTTGGCCGTTGGCTGAGTTCGTCGCGCTACAGGCGGAACCCCCTGTCGAAAACGCTGTCGAGATGCCGAGCATTGGCCTGCCGCAAGCCGCAGGCGCTGAAGCGTCTGCAGCCGCTGCGGCCGCCGGGCGCTTCAGTCCTGCAAACTGCATGCGAGTCCGGAGTGGGGCGTACGGCGGACGCTGCCGACCGGCCCCGCACCAGCCTCAGGCCATGGTGTCGAGGGCCTTCTGGAAGCGGCCGGCGTGGCTCTTTTCGGCCTTCGCCAGGGTCTCGAACCAGTCGGCGATCTCGTCAAAACCCTCTTCGCGCGCCGTGCGGGCCATGCCGGGGTACATGTCGGTGTACTCGTGGGTCTCGCCGGCGATGGCGGACTTGAGGTTCAGCGTGGTTTCGCCGATTGGCTCGCCGGTTGCCGGGTCGCCGACCTCTTCGAGGTACTGCAGGTGGCCGTGCGCGTGGCCGGTCTCGCCCTCCGCCGTAGAACGGAAGACCGCGGCGACGTCGTTGTAGCCCTCGATGTCCGCCTTCTGGGCGAAGTAGAGGTAGCGGCGGTTGGCCTGGCTCTCGCCTGCGAAAGCTTCCTTCAGGTTGGATTCGGTCTTGGAGTTCTTCAGCGACATGGCTCTCTCTCCTGTGGATGAGATTTCATTTGGCTTCGAGGGCTTCGTTGCCGTCCGCGAGCCGGTACGCAAGACCGACGGGACCACCCCCCTTGATGGTGACTAAATAGCCGCCACGCCGGAGCCTGTCAATAAATTAGAATGATTCTAATGAAGAATTTAAAGGGCCGCGCCAGCGCAGCGATCACTCGGCGTCTTGCAGCCGGATGATGACGTCGACGCGCGCCACCTTGGCGCCGCTCGGCGGCGTCGGCAGGCTGTCGAGCTGGACCAACTCGCCGGGAATGTCCTGCAGACGGCCGCTGCCTTCGAAATAGAAGTGATGGTGCTCCGACACATTGGTGTCGAAGTAGGAACGTCCGGATTCCACCACCACCTCGCGCAGCAGGCCGGCGCCGGTGAACTGGTGCAGGCTGTTGTAGATGGTGGCCAGGGAGACGCGCACGTTGTCGGCCACGGCCTCGGCATGCAACTGCTCGGCCGTGATGTGGCGATCGCAACCATCCGGCGCCTCGAACAGCAGCTTGGCAAGCGCGAGGCGCTGGCGCGTCGGCCGCAGTCCAACTGCCTTGATGCGCTGGACGAGCGCGCTGTATGGACGATCCTTGCTCATGACTTCCCGTTATATGGTTCCCAGCTGATCGGATTAAAGTGGCAAAAACAGTCTCATGTCAATTTCTTTGGAACCGCTATAAACCATACCGGCAACAAGCCCGCGGGCGGCGGCGGGTGCTAACCGCCTGTTAACCATGCTCATCCAGCCTTATCGCGGCCGAGAGCCGGGAACCGAAGCTGTTTGACAGCGGTTTTCCTATGCTATAGTCCGCGAGGCGTTGGCCGGATGCTTCCTCGGGCGCCCGGGAAGTGCATGCGGCAACGCTTTTTGTCGTGGCAGAAGCGCCCGTGGAAGCCTATGTAGATATACGGCTTTTCGGGGGTTTCCGCAGCCGTGATTGAAGTGGCGGCGCGTCAGGTCGCCAAGCGAAAAGGTGCCGGACCGGGTGGATCTATTGACCGAAAGAAAGAACAGCTTCCGTTACGAAGATCTGCTGAAGTGCGCGCACGGAAAGCTCTTCGGTCCCGGCAATGCGCAGCTTCCTCTGCCGCCGATGCTGATGTTCGACCGCATCACCGAGATCACCGAGGACGGCGGCCAGCACGGCAAGGGCCATATCATCGCCGAGATGGACATCAAGCCGGACCTCTGGTTCTTCGGCTGTCACTTCGAGGGCGATCCGGTGATGCCGGGCTGCCTCGGCCTCGATTCCCTCTGGCAGCTGGTCGGATTCTTTCTCGGCTGGCTCGGTGCACCGGGCCGCGGCCGCGCCCTGGGTGTCGGCGAGGTGAAGTTCACAGACATGGTGACGCCGGCGGTGAAGACGGTCAGCTATCACCTTGACCTCAAGCGCGTGCGCATGGGCAAGCTGGTGCTGGGCATCGCCGACGGCATCATGAAGGCCGACGGCCGGCCGATCTACGAGGCCAAGGACCTAAAGGTTGGCCTCTTTCAGCGCGAGCCGCAGTCGGCCTGAGCCGGCTGCGGACACCCTAGCCGCCGAGCCTGGCAACCCGGGCCCGGGAACTGGGGGAAGCAGCGAGTATCAGGGACCATAGCCGCAGGACGAACAGGATTTCTATGCGCCGAGTCGTCGTTACCGGATTGGGCATCGTCTCCAGCATCGGCAGCAACAAGGCCGAGGTGGTCGATGCCCTGAAGGCCGGCCGTTCAGGTGTCGAGTTTTGCGATACCTACGCGGAAATGGGCTTTCGCAGCCATGTCCATGGATCGCTGAAAGTCGACCTGGACGCCCACATCGACCGCAAACTGCGCCGCTTCATGGGCGACGGGGCGGCGTATAACTACGTCGCCATGCAGGAAGCCATCGTCGATGCCGGCCTTGCCGAGGCCGAGGTCTCGCATGAGCGCAGCGGCATCGTCATGGGCTCGGGCGGCCCCTCGACCTCCAACCAGGTCGAGGCCGCCGACTTGACGCGCAGCAAGGGCCCCAGGCGGGTCGGGCCTTACATGGTGCCGCGCTGCATGTCGTCAACCAACTCGGCGAACATCGCCACCGCCTTCAAGATCAAGGGTCTCAGCTACTCGATCTCCTCGGCCTGCTCGACCTCGGCACACTGCATCGGCAACGGCAGCGAGCTGATCCAGATGGGCAAGCAGGACGTCGTCTTCGCTGGCGGCGGCGAGGAGCTTCACTGGACGCTAACCGTGCTGTTCGACGCCATGGGCGCGCTGTCCAGCGGCTACAACGATGCCCCGACGCGCGCCAGCCGCGCCTACGACCGCGACCGCGACGGCTTTGTGATCTCCGGCGGCGGCGGCGTGGTGGTGCTGGAGGAACTGGAGCACGCCAAGGCACGCGGCGCCAAGATCTACGGCGAAGTCGCCGCCTACGCGGCGACCTCCGACGGCGCCGACATGGTGGCGCCGTCCGGGGAGGGCGCCGTGCGCTGCATGCGCCTGGCCATGCAGGGCCTCGGCAATACACCGGTCGACTACATCAACGCCCACGGCACCTCGACGCCGGTCGGCGACATCACCGAGCTGAAGGCGATCCGCGAGGCCTTCGGCGCCGACATGCCGCGGGTCTCCTCCACCAAGTCGCTGACCGGGCACTCTCAGGGCGCGACCGGCGTGCACGAGGCGATCTATTCCCTGCTGATGATGGAGAGCAACTTCGTCGCCGCCTCCGCCAACATCGAGAATCTCGATCCCGAGGCCGAGGGCATGCCGATCGTCCGCGCGCTGGAGGAGAACGTCCAATTGAATTGCGTCATGTCCAACAGCTTCGGCTTCGGTGGCACCAATGCCAGCCTCGCCTTTAAGCGCTTCGAAGGATAGCGGGGCAGACCGGGGACATGGCAGGGTTGATGGCCGGCAAACGCGGCCTGATCATGGGGGTGGCCAACGACCACTCCATCGCTTGGGGCATCGCGCGGGCGCTGCATAGCCAGGGCGCCGAACTGGCCTTCACCTATCAGGGTGCGGCTTTCGAGCGGCGTGTGCGGCCGCTGGCGGAGTCCGCCGGCTCCAGCCAGGTGCTGCCTTGCGACGTCGAACAGGAAGCCGAAGTCGCCGGCGTCTTCGCTAGGCTGGGGGAGGTTTGGGGCTCGCTCGACTTCGTGGTCCACGCCATCGCCTACTCCGACAAGGAGGAACTGAAAGGGCGCTACTTCAACACCAGCCGCGCCAACTTCCGGCGCACCCTGGCGATCTCCTGCTACTCCTTCACCGCCGTGGCGCGCGAGGCCGCACCGCTGATGCCGAACGGCGGCAGCCTGATCACCCTTACCTATCTGGGTGCCGAGCGAGTCACCCCGAACTATAACGTCATGGGCGTCGCCAAGGCGGCACTGGAGGCCAGCGTGCGCTACCTCGCCGTCGACCTCGGCGCGCAGGGCATCCGCGTCAACGCCATCTCGGCCGGGCCGATGCGCACCCTGGCCGGCTCGGCCATAGGCGACGCGCGCTTCGTGTTCGGCTGGAACCGCGATCATGCGCCGCTGAAGCGCAACGTGCGGCTGGAGGAGGTCGGCTCGTCCGGCCTCTACCTCGCCTCCGACCTGTCGCAGGGCGTGACCGGCGAGGTCCACTACGTCGACGGCGGCTACAACGTCGTCGGCATCCCCTCGCCCGGACGCATGAGCCGACCCAGCGAATAGCGCTCTATCCGTCGAGCGCCGGGATCAAGAGGTCCGGGCGGTCGGTGATCAGGCAGTCGACGCCCTTGTCGAGCAGCCGACGACCGGCGCGCACCCCGTTCACCGTGTAGACCGCGAAGGCATAGCCCGCCGCCTTCACCGCCGCGACATGGGCGCGCCGGGTGCGGGTCCAGTCGAGGTGCATCGAAGCGCAGTCGAGTTCGACCATGGCCTGGCGCCAGTCGGCCGGAAAGGTCTCGGCCAGAAGGCCGCGTGGCCAGTGCGGCGCGACACGCCTGGCCGCCGCCAGGGAAGCGCGATCGAAGCTGCTGACCAGGGGCAGTAGCCGGTCCTCAGGCCAGAGATCCAGCAGACGGGTGAGAGCTACCTCCGCCGTCTCGGTGGCCAGTCCCGGGGTCGGCTTGATTTCCACGTTGGGGGTGAGCTTCAGCTCGAGCAGGCAGGCGACGGTCTGCTCCAGAGAGGGCACCCGGCAGTCGGCCTGTCCGGCGAAGCGCTGGCCGCGGCGGAGCCCGAATTTCTGCGCGAAGCCAAGCGAGGCATCGAGGCCCTGCACTACGGCAAAGGCCGTCTTCGCCATCTCCCCCTTCACGCCGGTGGTGCGCTTGAGGGTGTCGTCGTGGAACAGCACCGGCTGGCCGTCGGCGGTCAGCATGACGTCGAATTCGACCCAGGTGGCGCCGCTTGCCGCCGCCGCCTTCATGGAGGAGAGCGTGTTTTCCGGCGCCAGCGCCTTGGCGCCGCGGTGGCCCATGATCATGGGCAGCCGCAAGGGCGGCAAAGAAAAAGCCGGCGGAGAGGTCATGTCGCCATCACCCCGCCGCCGGCTTCGATATTCGGCTCTGCGTTCGGACCTTAGCTGGCCTTGGCCTCCAGGTCTTCGCCGGTCTGCTGGTTCACGCGCTTCATGGACAGCTTTACCTTGCCGCGGTCCATGCCGATGCACTTGACCTTCACCGCATCGCCTTCCTTCACCACGTCAGCGACGGTGTTGACGCGCTCGGAAGCCAGTTCGCTGATGTGAACCAGGCCGTCACGCGGCCCGAGGAAGTTCACAAAGGCGCCGAAGTCGACCACCTTCACGACCTTGCCGCTGTAGATCTCGCCGATCTCCGGCTCCGCCACGATCGACCTGATCCAGTCGAGCGCCGCCTGGGCCTTGTCCTGATCGACCGCAGACACCTTGACGGTGCCGTCGTCCTCGATGTCGATCTTGGCGCCGGTTTCCTCACAGATCTCGCGGATGATCTTGCCGCCGGTGCCGATCACGTCGCGGATCTTGTCTTTCGGGATATTGATCACGGTGATGCGCGGAGCCTTGTCCGACACGCCTTCGCGGGCCGAGGTCAGCGCCTTGTTCATCTCGCCGAGGATGTGCAGTCGGCCATCGCGCGCCTGATTGAGCGCGACTTCCATGATCTCCTTGGTGATCGAGGTGATCTTGATATCCATCTGCAGCGAGGTGACACCGTTCGCCGTGCCGGCGACCTTGAAGTCCATGTCGCCGAGATGATCTTCGTCGCCGAGGATGTCGGACAGTACCGCGAAGTCGTCACCCTCCTTGATCAGGCCCATGGCAATGCCGGCCACTGGCCGGGCCAACGGCACGCCGGCGTCCATCAGCGACAGGGAGGCGCCGCAGACCGTCGCCATCGACGACGAACCGTTGGACTCGGTGATCTCGGAGACCACCCGGACGGTGTACGGGAAGTCCTCCTTTGCCGGCAGCAGCGGGCGCACAGCGCGCCAGGCCAGCTTGCCGTGGCCGATCTCGCGGCGGCCCGGGGCCAGGCGGAAGCTGCACTCACCCACCGAGTAGGGCGGGAAGTTGTAGTGCAGCATGAAGTGTTCGCGGTAGCTGCCTTCCAGGGAGTCGATGAGCTGCTCGTCCTGGCCGGTGCCCAGCGTGGTGGTGACCAGCGCCTGGGTCTCGCCGCGGGTGAACAGCGCCGAGCCGTGCGTCAGCGGCAACACGCCGACTTCGGCGACGATCGGGCGGATGTCCTTGGTGGTACGACCGTCGATTCGCTTACCGGTCTTCAGGATGTTGCCGCGCACGACGTCGGCTTCCAGCGACTTGAAGAGGCCGGAAGCGAGTTCCTTTTCCGCGTCGCTGAGGTTTGCGACGGCGGCTTCGCGCGCCGCGGCCACCTTGGCCTGGCGGGAAAGCTTGTCGACCTCGGTATAGGCCGCGGTGAGGCTCTCACGAATGCCGCCGGCAAGCAGCTTGTCCTTGACCTCTGCGATCTCCGGCGCCGGCGCCGGGATGTCGCGCGGCTCCTTGGCGCAGCGCTCGGCCAGCGCGATGATCGCGTCGATGACCGGCGCCATCTGCTCATGGCCGAAGTTGACGGCACCCAGCATGATCTCCTCGGAAAGCTCGTGGGCTTCCGATTCGACCATCAGCACGCCGTCGCGGGTGCCAGCGAGCACGAGATCAAGGGCGGAGTCCGCGACCTCGTCCATCAACGGGTTCAGAATGTACTGGCCGTCCTTGTAACCGACGCGCGCGCCGCCGATGGGGCCGAGGAACGGCAGGCCGGAGATGGTGAGTGCGGCCGACGCGCCGACCAAAGCCACGATGTCGGGATCGTTCTCCATATCGTGGCTCAACACGGTGCAGATCACCTGGGTCTCGTTCTTGTAGCCCTTGGCGAAGAGCGGGCGGATCGGCCGGTCGATGAGGCGGGAGACCAGGGTCTCCTTCTCCGAGGGACGGCCTTCGCGCTTGAAGAAGCCACCGGGGATCTTGCCGGCGGCGAAGGTCTTTTCCTGGTAGTTCACGGTGAGCGGAAAGAAATCCATACCCGGCCGGGGCGAGGATTCGCCGACCGCGGTGCAGAGCACCACGGTGTTGCCGTAGGTCGCCAGGACGGCGCCATTGGCCTGGCGCGCGATGCGGCCGGTTTCCAGGGTCAACTTACGGCCGCCCCACTCGATTTCGTGCTTATAGATGTCAAACATGCTTGTTCGGTCCTTCCAACCTATCGCTTGCCTGGCCGACGCGCCCGAATGGCGTCGTCAGCGCGTGCCGCAAAGCAAAGCGCCGGACCCGCGCAAGGGGCGTCGCGACCGGGGGGAACTCCCCCGGACGCCCCTTACGTCGGCCCGGCCCTCAAAAGACCATCGTGCCGGCACAGTCACGATGTCGCTTACTTTCATTGCATCCAATCGTCCCCGTGGGCAGTACCGTTGCTTGCCGCAGGGGCCGGCGCGGTACCGCAACACGAGGGATCTTCAGTAGGTCCTGGCCCTAGCGGCGCAGGCCCAAGCGCTGGATCAAGGCGTCGTAACGGGCCTTGTTCTTGCTCTTCACGTAGTCCAGCAGGCGCCGGCGCTGGCCAACCATGACCAGGAGGCCGCGGCGCGAGTGGAAATCTTTGTTGTGGGTCTTGAGATGCTCGGTGAGGTTCGAGATCCGCTCCGAGAGGATTGCGACCTGAACTTCCGGTGAGCCGGTGTCACCCTCGTGGGTGCCATACTCTTGAACCAGCGCTGTCTTGCGCTCGGCAGTAATCGACATCGCAATGTCTCCAATAAACTAAAGGTTCAAAATCCGGACCGGATGAATGTCGCCTGCTTCATAACGGGCCAACGCCACCGGCTTGCCGCCGGCTGTGGTAAAGACGATGGATCCGTTGCTGAGCTCGCTGATGCGATCGCGGTTGGCGCGCGCCACCATGGACACGGCCTGCCCGCTGCGCAGGCGGTTCGCCTCGGTCTCGGAAAGAGCCAGCGCCGGGATGTCGTCCAGCGCAGTCTCAACCGGGAGCACCTGCTCCAAGGCGGCGGGACTATGCCCCATAGATTCCAGGGAATCCAGCGAAATCGCGTCCGCCTCTGTAAACGGGCCTACGGTTAATCGCCGCAACTCTACGATGTGGGCGACCGTTCCGGTCGCCCGGCCCAGGTCGCGCGCCAGGGAACGCATGTAGGTGCCTTTGCCGCAGTGTACCTCGAAGACCGCGCGGTCGCGGTCCGGCATCGCCTCCAGGGTGATGGCGTGAACCATGACCTTGCGTGGCTTCAGCTCGAAGTCGGTCTCGGCACGGGCCAGGTCGTAGGCCCGCTGGCCGCCCACCTTGATGGCCGAGTAGAGCGGCGGGATTTGCTCGATCTCGCCGGTGAAGCCGGCCAGCACAGCGCCGATCTCGGCCGCGTCCGGGCGATGCGGATGCCCCTCGATGACCTTGCCCTCGGCGTCGTCGGTCGCCGTCGCCTGGCCCCAACGCAGGGTGAAACGGTAGCTCTTACGTCCGTCCATCACATAGGAGACGGTCTTGGTCGCCTCGCCGAGGGCGATCGGCAGCAGGCCGCTGGCCAGGGGGTCGAGAGTGCCGCCGTGGCCGACCTTGCGCGGCCTGAGGATACGGCGCACGCGGCCGACCACCTGGGTCGAGGTGAGACCGAGCGGCTTGTCGATGATGATCCAGCCGTTGACCGGCGCGGGCCTGTCGGGGGCGGCGGCCTTACCGGCCATCGGGTTCGCGCTCCGCCACATCGTCCTCGACGCCCTCCGGTCCAGCGGCTTCTGCCTCGACGTCCTGGATCACCCGGGGATGGTGCAGGATGGCGTTGATGCGGGCGGCTTCGTCGAAGGAGTGGTCGGCCTGGAACGACAGCTTCGGGGTGTAGCGCAGCTGCACCTCCTGGCTGAGCTGGCTGCGCAGGAATCCGGCAGCGTGATTCAGAACGTCGATCACCGCCGCGAGGTCGCCGCCGCCGAGCGGCACGACAAAGGCGGTGGCGCTCTTGAGGTCCGGGCTGATCCGCACTTCGGTCACCGTCAGGCTGATCTCGGCAAGCTGGGGATCGCGCAGTTCGCCGCGCGTCAGCAGACGCGCCAGGCCATGGCGCAGTTCCTCGCCGACCCGCAGCTGACGCTGGCTTCTGCTTTGGCTGGATCCCTGTGAGGACGCCCCCCGTGAGGACGCCTTTGCGCGCCCCTTGGCGCTTCGCGAATGAGCCATGTTACGTTTTCCGGCCCGAGGATCAGGTCCCGGGTTCAGGCTGCGGGTCCGGCACCCCACCGGCGCCGGACCCGCAAGCCGAGCCTAGAGTTCGCGGGCGATCTCTTCGATCTCGTAGCACTCGATCTGGTCGCCAACCTGGATGTCGGTGTAGTTCTCGAAGGCCATGCCGCACTCGTAGCCGTCCCTCACTTCCCGCACTTCGTCCTTGAAGCGCCGCAGCGTCTTCAGCGTGCCGTCGTGGATGACCACATTGTCGCGCAGCAGGCGTACCTTGGCGCCGCGTTTGACGATGCCTTCGGTGACCATGCAGCCGGCCACCTTGCCGACCTTGGAGTTCGAGAACACCTGGCGGATCTCCGCGTAGCCCAGGAAGTTCTCCTGTTGCTTGGGCGCCAGCAGGCCGCTCATCGCCGCCTTTACGTCATCGACCACGTTGTAAATGATCGAGTAGTAGCGGATGTCGACACCGTCGCGCCGCGCCATCTGGCGTGCCTGCGGATTGGCGCGGACGTTGAAGGCGATGATCATGGCACCGGTAGCATTCGCCAGGGTGACGTCGGATTCGTTGATGCCGCCGACGCCGCTGTGCAGAACGCGCACCTTGACTTCGTCGGTGCCCAACTTCTCGAAGGAGCTGACGATAGCTTCCATCGAGCCGTGCACGTCGGACTTGACGACGACCGGCAGCTCGGAGGCTTCGCCTTCCTTGATGCGACTCATCATCTGTTCCAGCGTGCTGCGGCCGGTGGCGGCGAACTCCTTCTCGCGACGGCTGCGCTGGCGGTATTCGGCGATCTCGCGGGCGCGGCTTTCGCTCTCCATTACGGTGAAGTCGTCGCCGGCCAGCGGCGTGCCGTTAAGGCCGAGAACCTCGACCGGCGTGGCCGGTCCCGCTTCCTCGACCTGTTCGTCGCGTTCGTTCACCAGGGCGCGCACGCGGCCCCACTCGCCGCCGGCCACGAAGATGTCGCCGACCTTCAGAGTGCCACGCTGCACCAGCACGGTGGCGACCGATCCGCGGCCGCGCTCCAGCTTGGCCTCGATGATGACGCCTTCGGCCGGACGCTTCGGATTGGCGGTCAGCTCGAGCACTTCCGACTGCAGCAGGATGGCCTCCTCCAGCCGCTCGAGATTGGTCTTCTTCAGCGCCGAAACCTCGATCGCCAGGATGTCGCCGCCGAGATCCTCGGTGATCAGCTCGTGCTGCAGCAGCTCCTGCTTCACCCGGGCGGGATCGGCGCCGGGCTTGTCGATCTTGTTGATGGCAACGATGATCGGCACACGGGCGGCCTTGGCGTGGTTGATCGCCTCCACCGTCTGTTCCTTGATACCGTCGTCGGCGGCCACCACCAGCACCACGATGTCGGTCACCGTGGCGCCGCGCAGGCGCATTTCGGTGAAGGCGGCATGGCCCGGGGTATCGATGAAGGTGATGCGGTCGCCGGAGGCGAGGCGCACCTGGTAGGCACCGATGTGCTGGGTGATGCCGCCGGCCTCGCCGGAGACCACGTCAGTCGAGCGCAGGGCATCGAGCAGCGAGGTCTTGCCGTGGTCGACGTGGCCCATGATGGTGACCACTGGCGGCCGCGCCACCAACTCCTCGGGCCGGTCGTCGGCGCCACGCATACCGATTTCAACGTCGGCGGCGGACACGCGCTTCGACTTATGGCCGAATTCCTCGACCACCAGTTCTGCAGTGTCAGCGTCGATCGACTGGTTGATGGTTGCCATGACCCCCAATTTCATCAAAGTTTTAACGACTTCGGCACCGCGCGCGGCCATACGATTGGCCAGATCCTGCACGGTCATCACCTCGGGGATCACCACTTCGCGCACGACCTTCAGCGGCGGCTGATGCGGCTGCTGGCCGCCGGCGGCGCGCATCTGCTTCTCGCGCTGACGCTTCATGGCGGCCAGCGAGCGCTGGCGCCCTTCCTGGCCGTCGAGAGCCTGATTGATGGTCAGCTTGCCGGCGCGGCGACGCGGCTCGCCGCGGGTGCGCGCAGGTGCCTTCGGCGCGGCCACGGGGCCCTTGCGCGCCTTGGCGCGGGCTGACGAGTCCTCGTCTTCCTCGGCTGGCTCTCCCGCCTTGGCGGAAGGGCGTGCCCGATCCCTGGCGATCCCGGGCGCACCGGGCCCGGATTCGGCTGTCGCTTCGACGGCCGACGCTTCCGCAGCGGCTGCAGCCGGATCCGGCTCGGCCTCTGCCGCCAGCTTGCGGGCTTCCGCTTCCTCGGCCTCAAGGCGGACGCGCTCCTCGGCGTCGCGCTTGTCCTGCTCGGCGCGGTGCACGGCTTCCTCAGCCTCGCGTTCCTTGCGCGCCGCCTCTTCCTCACGGGCAGATTCGAGCGCCCTTGCACGGCTCGCGCGTTCCTCCGCGGAGAGCCGCCGGGCAGGCTTCTCTTCGACTTCGGGTTGCGGCGCCGGCGTCGGCGCCTCGGTCAAGGTTGCCTCAGCCTCGGCCGCCGCCTCGGTGACTTCCTTCATGCGTCCCGAGGAGCCGCGCTCGAAAGTCCGGCTGCGCTTCACCTCCACCGTGACCGCCTTGGAGCGGCCATGGCTGAAGCTCTGACGCACTTGGCCGGTTTCGACCGTCTTCTTCAGTTGCAGCTTCCCCGGTTGGTTCAGCTTCAACGGCCGCTTGGCTTCTGATTCGTTGCTCGTCGTCATATCCTCTAGCGCTCACCTTCGGTTGGGCGCCCAACCTCGTTTGCTTGCATCGCCGCGCCGCGCAACCCTGCGAGACGCTGCACTTCTCGTAACAGGCCCTCGGCAAAGCGACCCGGCGCGATGCCCACATGCACTGCCGCCTCGCGACCGACCGCCGCACCCAGTTCCGCCGCGCCGCAGAACTGCAGGTGCGGCACCTGCGGGCCCACCGCACGGGCGAGGGCCTGGATCTTGTGCCTTCCGTCGTCGGCGGCATCTTCCGCCTGGACCAGCAGACCGACCTCACCGCCGCGCAACGCAGCCTTCACCTTCTCAAATCCCGCCACCACGGCCCCGGCGCGGCGCGCCAGGCCCAGCAGATCGAGACAGCGCCGGAGCGCCAGAATCTCCACCTGACGCGCAAGGTCGTCAGGCACGCGCACTTGTCTCTTCGCCGCTTTGGCGAAGAGCTTCCGGGCGCAGGCCTTCGCCATCATATCCTGACGCGCCTGCAACCACAAACCCCGCCCTGGCAGCCGCTCGGCCAGATCGGGCACCAGGGTGCCGTCCGGGGCGACCACGAAGCGCAGCAGCTGCTCCTTCGGCAGCACCAGGCCGCTGGCCAGACAACGCCGCTGCGGCTCTGCCGGCGCAGCCCGGCTGCCGCGGCGGTGCTTGCCGCGCGCCTGCGGGCCTGCCCCCTGCTCTTCAGCCGGGGCCTTGCCGCCGTCGGGCTGGGCCGTCGCGCTCGCCATTCCGGTCAGACTTGTGCCTCCGTCTGGGCTTCGGCGTCCGCGCCCTCTGCGGGCGCCGGCTCGTCATCGAACCAGTGGGCGCGCGCCGCCATGATGATGGCATTGGCGTCGTCCTGGCTCATCGGGCTGGCCTGCATGATGCGGTCGATCTCGCTATTGGACAGCGCGGCCATCTTCTCCAGGCTGTGTTCACCGCGCTGGCTGCTGCAGGCGAAGCGCAGCTCGTCGGCGGCCAGATCGGCCAGGTCGTCGAGGGTCTTCACGCCCTGCTCGCCCAGCATCACCAGCAGGGAAGGCGTCAGGCCCTCCACTTCGGTCAGCTCGTCGGTGACGCCCAGCTCGCGCCGGCGCTCCTCGTTGTGGCGATCCAGCTCTTCCAGATGGGCGCGGGCGCGGGCTCGGAGCTCTTCGGCGACTTCCTCGTCGAAGCCTTCGATCTGGGCCAATTCCTCGACCGGCACGAAGGCGACTTGCTCCAGCCCGGTAAAGCCTTCGGTCACCAGGAGATGGGCGATGACGTCGTCGACATCAAGAGCGTCGATGAACATCTGCGAGCGGGCGCGGAATTCCTCCTGACGGCGGCGGGATTCCGTCTCCTCGGTCATGATGTCGATGTCCCAGCCGGTGAGGATCGAAGCCAGGCGCACATTCTGGCCGCGCCGGCCGATGGCCAGCGAGAGCTGGTCGTCGGGCACCACCACTTCGATGCGGTGGGCATCCTCGTCGAGCACCACCTTGGTCACCTCGGCCGGCGCCAGGGCGTTGACCACGAAGGTCGCGGTGTCTTCCGACCAGGGAATGATGTCGATCTTCTCGCCCTGCAGCTCGCTGACAACAGCCTGGACGCGGCTGCCGCGCATGCCGACGCAGGCGCCGACCGGATCGATCGAGCTGTCGTAGGACACCACCGCGATCTTGGCGCGGCTGCCAGGATCGCGGGCCACCGCCTTCAGTTCGATGATGCTGTCGTAGATTTCCGGTACTTCCTGGGCGAAGAGCTTGGCCATGAACTGGGGGTGGGTACGCGACAGGAAGATCTGCGGGCCGCGCTGCTCCTCACGCACATCATAGATGTAGGCGCGCACACGATCGCCGGTGCGGAACGATTCCCGCGGCAGCGACTCGTCGCGGCGCATCAGGGCCTCGGCGCGGCCGAGATCGACCGTCACGTTGCCGAACTCGTTGCGCTTGACGATGCCGTTCACCACCTCGCCGATCCGGTTCTTGTACTCGTCGAACTGACGCTTGCGCTCGGCCTCGCGCACCTTCTGCACGATGACCTGCTTGGCGGTCTGTGCGGCGATGCGGCCCAGGTCGATCGGCGGCAGATCATCGATAATGAACTCGCCCGGCTGAACGCCTTCCTTGCGCGCCTGGGCGTCCTTGGTGAGGATCTGGGTGAACTCGTTCTCGACCTCGTCGGTCACCTCGCGATAGCGGCGCAGGCGCACCTCGCCGGACTTGCGGTCGATCTCCGCGCGGATGTCGTGCTCGTGGCCGTATTTGGCGCGGCCGGCCTTGGAAATGGCCTGCTCCATCGCCTCTAAAACTTCGTCACGCTCGATTGACTTCTCGCGAGCCACCGCGTCGGCGACCTGGAGCAGTTCGGTTCGTGCAAGAGCGCTCGTATCCATAGCTCGTTTCGTTCCCAAGAAGTCTCGTCGTTAGTCCTGCCCGCTCGCGGGCTCGTCGGCCTGCCGGCTGGCGGCGATCAAATCGTCGGTCAGCACCAGCTTTGCCTTCTGCATGTCGGCGAAGGGCAAGGTCATCTCGCCGTCTTCGCAAACCATCACGATGTCCGCGCCGCGGGTGCCCAGCAGGCGTCCGCGGAAGCGGCGGCGGCCATCCACCGGCAGCGCCGTTTCCAGCCGCACCTCGAAACCGGCGAAGCGGTCAAAGTCGGCCAGACGGGTCAGCGGCCGGTCGATGCCCGGCGAGCTGACCTCCAGCGTGTAGGCGCTGTCGATCGGATCCTCGACGTCGAGGATCGCCGCCACGGCGCGGCTGACCTCGGCGCAGTCGTCGACGTTCATGCTGCCGTCGCTGCGCCGCTCGGCCATGACCTGCAGGCGCAGGCGGTCACCGCCAGACAGCTCCACGCGCACGATGTCATAGCCCATCGCCTCGATCGCCGGAGCGATCAGGCGCTCGACCTCCGCCGCCTTGCCTTCGCTGGTCTTGCCACTGGTCACGGTATTGGTCATGGCAGTGGTCCCGGCCAGCCCTGAAGAAGCCCTTTCCAAGGCCTGGGGCAAGCCCAACCTCCCTAGCGATTACGATAATAAAAAAAGGCGGGCCAGAGGCCCACCCTTCGGTAGCCCGGCGGCATCAATTATTGGCCGATACCGCCATCTTGATCGGGGCGACTGTACGCCCGAGACCCGCAGCCTGCAAGGCTTTTCTGGCCTCGCGAAAGCCCCGGAAAGGCTAGCGCGGGCGGCGCCGGAAGCGCAGGTAGGCGGGCCGACGCCCTGCCCTGAGGGCCTTTTCCTCGTAGCGGGTCGCCGGCCAGTCGTCCGGTCGCCGGCGCCAGTCCGCCGGCCCAGCCACCTGCCAGTTGAGCGCCGGCTCGCCGGTCAGGCGCTGCAGCGTCCAGTCGAGGTAGCCCGTGTCGTCGGTGGCGAAGCGCAGCTCGCCGCCGTCCTTCAGCACCCGCGCCAGCTGCGCCACCGTGGCGGGCTGGATCAGCCGGCGCTTGTGGTGGCGCCGCTTCGGCCAGGGATCCGGAAACAGGATGAAGATCCGGTCGAGCACCGCGTCGGGTAGGCATTCCAGCAGGTCGCGGGCGTCGCCGGTGTAGAGGCGCAGAGGCGTTGCGGTCCCTGCAGCCTGCAGCTGCCCGAGCAGGCTGGCCACGCCGGTGATGAAATACTCGGCAGCGAGGAAGCCGGCGGCGGGATGGTGCGCCGCCTGCCAAGCGAGGTGCTCGCCGCCGCCGAAGCCGATCTCAAGGAAGATTTTGACCGGCAGCGGGTCGAAGAGCGCCGCCGGGGACAGCGTGCCGCCATCCTCCGGCAAGACGATCTCGACCTGCGGCAGGGCCCCTTGCAGCAGCGCCTTTCGGCCGGCGCGCAGTGGCCGGCCCTGCTGGCGACCGTAGAGATTGCGCCGCGCCATCATTGCTGTCTGCCGCTCTATGACGGACGAAAGAGGCGGTGTCAGGCCCCGAAGGTGCTGCGCAGGCTCTCGACCAGGTCAGTACGCTCCCAGGAGAAGCCGCCGTCGGGGTCCGGCGCACGCCCGAAGTGGCCGTAGGCGGCGGTGCGCGCGTAGATCGGCCGCGACAGCTGCAGGTGCTCGCGGATGCCGCGCGGCGAGAGATCCATCAACTCCTGCAAGGTCTTCGCCAGCTTGACCTCGTCAACCTCGTTGGTGCCCTGGGTGTCGACGTAGACCGACAGCGGCTTGGACACGCCGATGGCATAGGAGACCTGGATGGTGCAGCGGTCGGCGAGGCCGGAGGCCACCACATTCTTGGCGAGATAGCGCGCGGCATAGGCGGCCGAACGGTCGACCTTGGTCGGATCCTTGCCCGAGAAGGCACCGCCGCCGTGCGGCGCCGCGCCGCCGTAGGTGTCGACGATGATCTTGCGGCCGGTGAGGCCGGCGTCGCCGTCCGGCCCGCCGATGACGAACTTACCGGTCGGGTTGACGTGCCAGTTGCAGTCGGCCGCGATCGGCAGATCCTCCAGCGCCTTGCGGATATAGGGCTCGACGACGGATCGCACCTTGGCCGAGTTCCACGACGCGTCGAGATGCTGCGTTGAAAGAACGATTGACGTGACGGCGGCGGGCTTGCCGTTTTCATAGCGCACGGTCACTTGGCTCTTCGCGTCGGGGCCGAGGAGCGCGGCGTCGCCCTTGCCCGCATGGCGGGCGGCGGCGAGCAGTTCGAGGATCTTGTGGCTGTAATAGATCGGCGCCGGCATCAGTGCTGCGGTCTCGCGGCAGGCATAGCCGAACATGATGCCCTGATCGCCCGCGCCCTCGGCGTTGGCGTCGGCGGCCTTATCGACGCCTTGCGCGATATCGGCGGACTGGCCGTGCAGCAGCACGTCAATTTTCGTCGCCTCGCGCCAGGTGAAGCCGTCTTGTTCATAGCCGATGCTGCGAATGGCGCTGCGCGCCGCCTCAATGAAGCGGTCGGGCTTCACATGGGTCGCGTCACGCATCAGGGTCTCAGGAACGCGAACCTCGCCGGCGATGACGACGCGGTTGGTGGTCGCCAGCGTCTCGCACGCACAGCGCACATTCCAGGAATTCATCCCGGTCAACGCCGCCTCACGGTAGACGAGATCGACAATTTCGTCCGAAATCCGGTCGCACACCTTGTCCGGATGTCCTTCGGCGACGCTTTCGCTGGTGAACAGGTATGACTGTCGCGCCATTGGCGATTGGACCCCTATATAAGGAAAACTTTATACGTTACGCGCCCGGGCTTCTAACGAAGGGGCGCGCGGAAGTCTATTGCGAAAAGGCGCCGCCGATCAGCCCCTGGACGCCGCCCCGTCGTCATCCGAGAGGGACTTTACGAGCTCAAGCACGCGTTTCCTGATTTTGGGATCGGTGATCGACGCAAAATGCTTGCAAAGCTGCACGCCCTCCGGGGAGTTCAGCAGTTCCATCATCGCCGCGCCGTCGTCCGGACCCGCCTCGGCAAAACCGTAGGAGCGGCCGGTGTCGATATCGTAATCATCAAAGAAGAACTGGATCGGAACACCGAGAATGCGAGAAATCTCAAACACCCGGCTGGCGCCGATGCGATTGACCCCTTTCTCGTATTTCTGGATCTGCTGGAATGTAAGCCCGAGGGAATCCGCCAGCCTGTCCTGGCTCATTCCGACCATCGTCCGCCTTAACCGCACGCGCCCACCGACGTGAACATCGATGGGGTGCGGCCGCTTTTCCTCAGCCATGTCGCCCTTTCCGCTTCGCCGATCCCCTGTCAGCCCGACTGTCAGGA
>CAYYIV010000048.1:0-27345 GCA_964472095.1 uncultured Pelagibius sp. | reverse complement strand
AGCACCAATACCTCTTCGTGAACGGCCGGCCGGTGCGCGACAAGCTGCTCTACGGTGCCATCCGTGGCGCCTACCAGGATTTCCTCGCCCGCGACCGCCATCCGCTGGTGGCATTGTTTGTCGAGGTGCCTCCCGAAGAGGTCGACGTGAACGTGCACCCTGCCAAGGCGGAGGTGCGCTTCCGCGATCCCGGGCTGGTGCGCGGCCTCATCGTCTCGGCCTGCAGGCACGCCCTGGCCCAGGCCGGCCACCGCGCCTCGACCACGGTGTCCGACTCGGCGCTCGGCGCTTTTCGTGCGCAGAGCTCCGCCAGCGGCCGATCGGCGCCGAACGGATCGGGTTGGGGCGCGCAGCTGCGCACGTCCCTGCCGGGCGGCCTCGCCGAGGCGACGGCTGCCTACTATGCCCCTCTGCAGACGGGCACCCTGCCGGGCCTCGACCGCGGCCCGGCGGCGGTGGCGGCGACCGCTCAAGCCGACGCACGCGAGGCGGCAGCGGTGGAGAACGAGCGCTTTCCGCTCGGTG
The DNA here is from genome assembly GCA_964472095.1 of uncultured Pelagibius sp. GTDB lineage: Bacteria > Pseudomonadota > Alphaproteobacteria > Kiloniellales > Kiloniellaceae > Pelagibius. Next base: position 26,820 of record CAYYIV010000048.1, on the reverse strand, counting down.
CGGCGCGCGCCCAGCTGCACGGCACCTACGTGGTTGCGCAAACCGCGGACGGCATCGTCATCGTCGACCAGCATGCCGCCCACGAGCGCCTGGTTTACGAGCGCATGAAGCAGCAGCTCGGTGACAGTGGCGTAAGACGCCAACTGCTGCTGCTGCCCGAGGTGGTTGAGCTCGACGAGCCGGCGGCCCACCGCATCGCCGAACGTGCCGCCGAGCTGGAAGAGCTTGGTCTTGTGATTGAGGCCTTCGGCCCCGGCGCCATCGTGGTGCGAGAGGTGCCGGCACTGCTGGGCGAGGTCGACGTGCAGGGCCTCATCCGCGACCTCGCCGACGAGCTCGCCGAGCTCGGTGAGGCGCTGGCCCTGCGCGAGCGCCTCGAGCATGTCTGCGGCACGCTGGCCTGCCACGGATCAGTGCGCGCCGGCCGCCGCCTGAACGCCGAGGAGATGAACGCCCTCCTGCGCCAGATGGAGACGACGCCGCACAGCGGCCAGTGCAACCACGGCCGCCCGACCTATGTCGAGCTGAAGCTCGCTGACATCGAAAAGCTCTTCGGCCGGCGCTGAACCCTTACCCCTCGTACCTGAGGAACAGCAGCTTGGCCTTGCCGTAAGTGCGGGCGTCGAGTTCGCTGAAGCCGGCCGGAGTCTGGAAAGGCTCGCTCTTCATCAACTCGATGGAGACCAGGGTGTCCGACGCGATCCAGCCGGCCTTCAGCAGAGCGATTACGGCCTTCTCGCCAAAGCCCTGGTTGTAGGGCGGGTCGAGGAAGACGAGGTCGCAAGGTTCGGGGGCCGGGCGCGGATGCAGCACGTCACAGGCCAGTAGCTCAGCCCGCCCGCCCTCGCCGAGGTTGGCAATGTTGGCACGGCAGATCTCGATGGCCGGCGCGTAGTTCTCCATGAAGACCGCATGCGCCGCGCCGCGCGACAGCGCCTCGAGGCCGAGCGCGCCGGTGCCGGCGAAGGCGTCGAGCACGCGCGCGTCCGGTAGCCGGCTGCCGCCTTCCTCGCTCAACTTGCCGCTGACCAGGATGTTGAACAGCGCCTCGCGGGTGCGGTCGGCGGTCGGCCGTACGGCGAGGTCGTTCGGCGTCTTGAGGCTGCGGCCCCTATGACGGCCGGCGACGATTCGCATGGCTCTTGCGGGCGGTGGAGGGTTTCGCGGCGGCCTTCCGGGCGGCGATTTTCTTCACGCCGGCCTTGCCTGGGGCGGGTTTCCTGGTTGCTGGCTTCGCAGGCGCCGGCTTCCGCGGGGGCGCCGGCTTGGTACCTGCCGCCGGCGTGCCGCGGCCGCGCGGCTCGCGGGTCTCCCCCGGACCTTTCTCCGCCGCCTCGCGCTGGTGCTTGAAGCCGCGGCGCGAGCCTGGCCGGTTCGGCTTCGGCTTGGCCTTGGCGTAGCCCTTGCCGTGCTTCTTCTTGATTTTCTCCTCCAGGCCGAGGGCCTGGCGCAGGCGCGCGGTTTCGACCTCGTCCAGCCCGCGCTTGGGCAGCTTGCCGAGGGTGAAGGGGCCGTAGGCGATGCGGATCAAGCGGTTCACCGAGAGACCGAGGTGGGCGCAGATCTTGCGCACCTCGCGGTTCTTGCCTTCGCGCAGGCCGACGGTGAGCCAGGCGTTGGCGCCGGCCTGGCGGTCCAGGCTGGCCTCCACCGGGCCGTAGTCGACGCCTTCGACGGTGACGCCCTTGGCCAGCGCGGCCAGGCGTTCTGCCGTCACGCGGCCGTGGGCGCGCACGCGGTAGCGGCGCAGCCATCCGCTCGACGGCAGTTCCAGCTGGCGCTTCAGCGCGCCGTCGTTGGTCAGCAGCAACAGGCCTTCGGAGTTGATGTCGAGGCGGCCGACCGCCTGCAGACGCGGCAGCTCGGGCGGCAGGTGGTCGAACACCGTTGTGCGGCCCTGGGGGTCGCGTTCCGTGGTGATCTCGCCGCGCGGCTTGTGGTAGCGGAAGAGGCGCGGCGCCGCGGCGGCGGGCAGCGGCTCGCCGTCCACCTCGATGCGGCTCTCGGATGTCACCGCGGCGGCGGGGCTGGCCAGCACGCGGCCGTCCACCTTCACTCGGCCGGCGAGGATCCAAGCCTCGGCGTCGCGCCGCGAGCAGAGCCCGGCACGGGCAATCACCTTGGCGACGCGTTCGCCCTTCTCGATTTCGGCCATGGCGTCTCTCTCAGGCGGCGGCAGCGACGAAGGCGCGGAATATGGCGCTGTCGCCCGGGCCGATAGCGAATTCCGGGTGCCACTGGACGCCGAGGCAAAAGCGATAGCTCGGCGCTTCGATGCCCTCGATCACTCCGTCGGGCGCCACCGCGTTCACCGCCACGCCGGGGCCGACCGCCTTCACCGCCTGGTGGTGCGCCGAGTTCACCGCCATGCCGGCGGTGCGGCAGATCGACTGCAGCAGGCCGTCGGCGGCCAGCGCCACCTCGTGCCCGGCCTCATGGCGCGGGTTCGGCTGTTCATGGGCCAGTGCCCCTTCGATCTCGTCGGGAATGTGCTGGATGAGGGTGCCGCCGAGCACCACGTTCAGCAGCTGCTGGCCGCCGCAGATGCCGAGCAGCGGCAGGTCGCGCTCCAGCGCGCCGCGGGTGACGGCGGCCTCGAAGGCGGTACGGCGGTCCTTGGTGCGCACAGTTTCATGGCGGGTGTTGGCGCCGAAGAGGGCGGGGTCAAGGTCGAAAGCGCCGCCGGTGACCAGCAACGCGTCGATGCGTGCCAGGTAGGCTTCGGCCAGGTCCGGCTCGTGCGGCAGCAGCACGGGCAGGCCGCCGGCCGCTATCACCGCCGCGCAGTAGTTCTGCCGCACGGCGTACCAGGGGTATTTGGACCAGCCGCCGGCTGGCTCGGAGTCCAGGGTGATGCCGACGACGGGCGTCGCACTGCGTTGTTGTGCCATGGCGGCAATCTAGGCGGGCCGCCGCCTCCCTACAACCGGCGAGTGGGACCCCCTAGAGGGGGACTTCGTAGTCGGTGCAGGAATGGCCGAGCGCCGTGAAGCCCTCTTCCAGCAGATCGCCGAGAAGGGGTATGCCGAGCAGGTAGGCGGAACTCGGCCCGGTGTGGCGCTCGCGCGCGGCGCTGAGCGCATCCTCCCACTCAGCCACTGAAAAATCGCCGCGGCCGACCCAGATCATGGCCACCAGCTCGACCTGCTCGTCCTCGTTGAGATCCTCGATAGTCCCGCGGATCTCCTCGGCCACCGGGTCGTCGCCGTAGTCCTCCAGCACATCGTGCATTTCATCCTCGCCGGGCTGGGAGATATCGTCGCGGTCGGCAGCACCCACCTTGGCGTCGAAAGCGCGCGCCTTGGCGATCAGGAAGCAGATCGTGGTGGGGTCGATTTCGAGGTCGATCTCCGCAGCCTCGCTCTCAGGCTGGTTCTGCTCTGCCATGACATGCCTCCTTCTCGCTGGTGCCGATCCATTCGCAAAAAGCTTAACGGGGCTGCTTGGTTCCCGGCATTGACTTAGAGCAAGCGCTGGCCCTGCTTGACCGGCCGTCGCCCGGCGGGCAGGCTCTCCCGCCATGACAAGGCCCGTGAAACCGCAGAACCCCGACTTCATGGGCGAGGCCCTGGCCGAGGCCCACCTCGCCGCGGCCGCCGGCGAAGTGCCGGTGGGTGCCGTGCTGGTCGATGCCGCCAGTGGCGAGATCCTCGCCCAGGCTCACAACAGGGTGGAGCGCGACGGCGATCCTACCGCCCATGCCGAGATGCTGGCAATCCGCGCCGCGGCGGCCGCCAGTGGCCTGAAGCGGCTGACCGGCGCCGACCTTTACGTGACCCTGGAACCCTGCCCGATGTGCGCCGCGGCGATTTCCTTTGCCCGCCTGCGCCGGGTCGTCTACGGCGCGTACGACCCCAAGGGCGGCGGCGTCGACCATGGGCCGCGCATCTTCCAGCAGCCGACCTGCCACCACCGCCCGGAAGTGGTCGGCGGCGTGCAGGAGCAGGCCTGCGGCGACCTGCTGCGCGGCTTCTTCCAGGCACGGCGCTGAACGCCGTCGCCGGCTGGCGCCGTGCCGCCGGCTCAGACGATCTGCACCGCGCGCAGGTGGTCCCAGATCGTCCAGAGGCCGAGGGCCACGAAGCCGGCGCCGGCGATGAGCTTCAGCGGCAGGGCGGCGAGGTGACGCTCCGCCGCGACGCCGAGCATGACGGCCACTGCCGTCGCCAGCACCAGTGCCGCGGCGGCGGCGAGGAAGACCATGAGCGGCGGCGCCTCGCGCCCGGAGGCGAAGAGCAGCGTGGCGAGCTGCGTCTTGTCGCCGAGCTCCGCCAGGAACACGGTCGCGAAGATGGCAAGGATTTGGGACATTTTTCTTGATCTCTCTGGAGCCGGCGACCCACGCTATGACGCACCGTGCGGGCCGGCTCCTTGTGCCCCACGGAACGTCATAGGTCTCACCAAATCCAAAGGATCTCCCCGCACCACGGCCGGCAGGAAAACTGCCAAGCCAAGTCTGTTGATGCGGGGCCTCGTAAAGCACAGACGTGCGATCGAGGCGGCTACTCCCCTACGAACAGGCACCGTGATATTCGATCTCGCGTGGCGATGCAAGGTCCACGCTGGTTAGGGCTAATCGTGGCGCAAACCGCCGACGTGCGGCGGGCTGGGCGCTTCAGCCTTGAATTTTCTAGCTGAAATCCAAAAAATTTCCTTGCATTGAGCGGCCAAAGAACCGAAAACGCGCGCCTCAGTTTTACTGGGTCAATCTACTGGTTGCGTTGGAGGACCGATGGCGAAGTCACACGCCCTCTTCCAACTGGGGATCGACTTGGACGAGAACCCAAGCGCCTCCAAAACGGAAGAACACAACAGCCGCGCTCTCGCCCCGATCGAGGGGCAGGAGCGCAAGGATTTTTTCATCGAGCGTGACGGCGAACGCTTCGCCGGCACGCATCTGATCGTGGATCTTTGGGGCGCCGAGGGAATAAACGACCTCACCTACGTCGAAGACACGCTGCGTGAATGCGTCGAGGCTGCGGAGGCGACGCTGCTGCACATCCACCTGCACCACTTCACGCCAAACGACGGGATCTCCGGCGTCGCGGTGCTGGCGGAGTCGCACATCTCCATTCACTCCTGGCCGGAGTCCGGTTACGCGGCGCTCGACATCTTCATGTGCGGGGACGCAAAGCCGCACCGCGCCGTCGAGGTGCTGCGCGAACGCTTCAGGCCCTCCCATGTGGGGGTCAAGGAGCATCGGCGGGGCCGCGGCCTGTGAGCCGCTGGATCGACGAAACGCTGCACCCCGATTTCCGCCAGAGCCTCAAAGCCGACAGGATCCTTTTCGACAGCGAGACAACGCACCAGCGTCTCGTGCTGTTCGAGAACGGCACCTTCGGTCGGGTGCTGACCCTGGACGGCGTCGTGCAGACGACGGAAACGGACGAGTTCATCTATCACGAGATGCTCGCCCACCTGCCGATCCTAGCCCACGGCGCGGCGAAGAAGGTGCTCATCGTCGGCGGCGGCGACGGGGGCATGCTGGAAGAGGTGTTGAAGCACGAAGGCGTCGAGAAAGTGACCCAGGTCGAGATCGACGCCGGGGTGATCGAGTTCTCCAAGCAGTACCTCTCGTCAATCTGCAAGGATGCCTACGACGATCCGCGCCTCGACCTGGTGATCGCCGACGGCGTCGACTTCGTGGCGAACTCTGCGGAGCGCTACGACGTCGCCATCGTCGACTCGACCGACCCCATCGGGCCGGGCGAGGTGCTGTTCAGCGAGACCTTCTACGGCAAGGCGAAGAATTGCCTGGCGGCCGGCGGCATCCTGGTGACCCAGAACGGCGTACCCTTCCTGCAAGGTGCGGAGCTCACCAACACGATGCGGGCCTTCAAAGGGCTCTTCGCCGATGCAGCCTGCTACCTGGCGACGGTGCCGAGTTACTCCGGCGGCCCCATGGCCTTCGGCTGGGGCAGCGACGATCCCGCCGGGCGCCAGGTCAGCTTGGAAATTCTGGAGCGGCGCTACAAGGATTCAGGAATCGGGACCCGCTATTACAATCCCGCCGTCCACCAAGCCGCCTTTGCCCTGCCGAACTACGTGGCGGAGATGCTTCGCTAGAGTCGCTTTCCCGCGACGCGCTCCATCAGGAGCACCGACGATCCTTTGAGCTCGGTTTCGGCAAAGGGCGTAAAGCCGCACTTGTCGGCTACGCGCAGCGACGCCTGGTTCTGCGGATCGACGATGCAGACGTAGCGCTTTGCTCTGAGATTCGAATCCGCCCAAGCCAGGGCCGCCTGCACTGCTTCGGTCGCATAGCCTTTGCCGTGGGCCGATGGCGATAGCACCCAGCCGACCTCTGGCGCGCCATCAAAGCCCGGCTCGATATCCCGTTTGAAGTCCGCCATGCCGATCTGGCCGACGAAGCGTCCGCCCTGGCGCTCCTCGGCCAGCCAGTAGCCGAAGCCGAGCAAGGCCCAGTGGCCGGCACTGCTCAGGAGGCGCAACCAACTCTCGGATGGTGTCGAGGGCTGGCCGCCGATGAAGCGGGTGACCGAGGGGTCGCCCCAAAGGGCGGCCAGGTGCCGGAAGTCGTCCGGGGCGTAGCCGCGCAGGATCAAGCGCCCGGTCTTCACAACGGGAATGCTCAGGCCGGCGCGCGGCATCGGTTCAGCGCTGCGCAATCGCGCGCCAGCCGATGTCGCGGCGGCAGAAGCCTTGCGGCCAGTCGATACGGTCGACGGCGGCGTAGGCAAGCTCCTGTGCCGCTTTGATGCTCGGCGCCATGGCGGTGACGTTCAGCACGCGCCCGCCGTTGGCGAGAATCTCGCCGTTCGGGCCGGTCTTGGTGCCGGCATGGAACACCTGCACGTCGTCGGAGTTGCCCGGTGCCAGGTCAAGGCCGCGGATAACGCTGCCCTTCTCGTAGGTGCCCGGATAGCCCTCGGCGGCCATGACCACGGTGAGCGCCGCCTCCGGGTACCAGCGCAGGTCGAAGGAAGCGAGCACGCCGTCGGTACTGGCGATGAGGGCCGGCAGCAGGTCCGACATCAGGCGCATGAGGATCACCTGGCACTCGGGATCGCCGAAGCGCACGTTGTACTCGATCAGCTCGGGGCCGTTCCTGGTGATCATCAGGCCGGCGTAGAGCACGCCCTTGAAGGGCATGCCTTCGGCCTGCATGGCGGCGACCGTCGGCGTGATGATGCGCGCCATGGTCTCGTCGATCATGGCCTGGGTCATCACCGGCGCCGGCGAGTAGGCGCCCATGCCGCCGGTATTAGGCCCCTGGTCGCCGTCGTAGGCCCGCTTGTGGTCCTGCGCGGTGGCCAGGGGCAGGGCGGTCTCGCCGTCGACCAGGGCGAAGAAGCTCGCCTCCTCGCCTTCCAGGAAAGCCTCGATGACCAGCTCGGCACCGGCCGCGCCGAAGGCACCGCCGGCCAGAGCCTCGTCGATGGCGGCCAGGGCTTCGTCCTCGGTCATCGCGACGGTGACGCCCTTGCCGGCGGCAAGCCCGTCGGCCTTCACCACGATCGGCGCGCCCTGTTCGTAGACGTAGGCCTTGGCGGCGGCCGCGTCGGTGAAACGAGCGTAGGCGGCGGTGGGGATGTCATACCTGGCGCAGAGATCCTTGGTGAAGCCCTTGGAGCCTTCCAGCTGCGCCGCGGCAGCACTCGGCCCGAAGGCCTTCACGCCGATCTCGGCGAGGCGGTCGACCAGCCCCTGCACTAACGGGCCTTCCGGGCCGACCACCACGTAGTCGATGGCCTCCTTCTGCACGAAGGCGAGGAGGCCGGCGATGTCCTCGGGGGCGATGGGAACGCATTCGGCTTCCTCGGCGATGCCGGCGTTGCCCGGCGCGCAGAAGAGCTTGTGGCAGAGGGGAGAGGCCGCGATGGTCCAGCACAGCGCATGCTCGCGTCCGCCGCCGCCGACTACCAGTACCTTCATGCTGCCCCCAACAAACTTCTCCGGAGTCCGTCGCTCCGCCATGGCCTGTACGGCGGCGCTCTTGTAGCATAGCGGGCAGCAGCCATGACCGATTTTTATCCAGATTCCGCCTTCGACGGTGGCCCCACGCCCGGAAACGTACCGGAGTTCTCGGTCTCCGAGATCTCCCTGGCCGTGAAACGCACGCTCGAAGGCACCTTCGAGCGTGTGCGTGTGCGCGGCGAGATCTCCGGCTTCAAGCGTGCCGCCTCCGGCCACCTCTACATGGCGCTGAAGGACGAGAACGCGGTGCTGGATGCCGTCTGCTGGCGCGGCACCGCCGGCAAGCTGTCTCTGGCGCCGGAAGACGGCATGGAGGTGATCGCCACCGGCCGCCTTACCAGCTACCCGGGCCGCTCGAAGTACCAGATCGTCGTCGAGGCGCTGGAGCTGGCCGGCGAAGGCGCTCTGCTGAAGCTCCTGGAGGACCGTCGCCGTAAGCTGGCGGCCGAGGGTCTCTTCGACGCGGAGCGCAAGCGGGCGCTGCCGTTCCTGCCGGAGGTGATCGGGGTGGTCACCTCGCCGACCGGCGCCGTGATCCGCGACATCCTCCACCGCCTCGCCGACCGCTTCCCGCGCCGGGTGCTGGTCTGGCCGGTCCTGGTGCAGGGGGAGGGCGCGGCCCAGCAGGTGGCGGCGGCGATCCGTGGCTTCAACGCGCTGCCGGCCGGGGGCGGCGCGCTGCCGCGGCCCGACCTGCTGATCGTGGCACGCGGCGGCGGCTCCCTGGAGGACCTTTGGGCCTTCAACGAGGAGATCGTGGTGCGCGCAGCCGCCGAATCGGCCATCCCGCTGATCTCCGCCGTCGGCCACGAGACCGACACCACCCTCATCGACTACGCTGCCGACCGCCGGGCGCCGACGCCGACCGCCGCCGCCGAGATGGCGGTGCCGGTGCGCCGCGAGCTGCTGATCCAGACCGGCGAGCTGGAGCGTCGCCTGCTCGGCGCCGCCGCCCGCATGGTGGCCGAGCGCCGGGTGCAGCTGGAGGGTCTCGGCCGCGGCCTGGTCGACCCCAAGCGGTTGCTGGAGGACATGAGCCAGCGCCTCGACGAGCGTGCGGAACGTCTGCGGAACTGCTGGAACGCCTTCATCAGGGACCGCCAGGCCCGTGCCGACCGCCTGCGCGCCGGGCTGCCGCACCCGCGCCAGCTGCTGGCGGTGAAGGCGGAGCAGTTGGCCGGTCCGGCCGGACGGCTCGATACCCTGCGCCCGCGCTTGCTCGGCGACCGGCGCCGCGAGCTCGATGGCCTCGTCCGCGTGCTGGAGAGCGTCTCCTACAAGAAGGTGCTGAAGCGCGGCTATGCCGTGGTGCGCGGCCCGGAAGGGGCGATCACCGGACCAGAGGGCGTGACGCCGGGTTTGGTACTGGATTTAGAGTTCGCCGACGATCAGCATGCAGCGGCCATCGGTGGCGGCGCCCGGTCGGTCTCCGCCCCACCGGAGGATCCGGCGGCCAAGCCCGCCACGCCCAGGAAGAAGTCCACCTCCGACGATCCGCAAGGCTCCCTGCTATGATCCGATGCTTCGTCATTGCCCTCTGCGGCCTCCTCGCCCTGCAGGCCGCACCGCAGGCCGCCGAGCTCACCCTCAAGGGCCCGTTCATCCAGGGCGGGCTGATCTTCGGCCAGACCCAGCCGGGCGCCCAGGCGCGCCTCGACGGCAAGCCGCTGCGGATGACCGCCGACGGCCGCTTCATCTTCGGCTTCGGCCGCGACGCGGCGGAAAGGGCGACTCTGGAGGTCACCATGGCGGACGGCGCCGTGACGACACGGGAGCTCGAGGTCGCCCGGCGCGACTACGACATCCAGCGCATCGACGGCATTGCCCAGGACTACGTGACCCCGCCCGACGGGGTGCTGGCGCGCATCCGCGCCGACTCCGAGGCGGCTGCAAAGGCGCGCACCACCGACCGGCCGGAGACGGATTTCGATTCCGGTTTCGTGTGGCCGGCGCAGGGGCGGATCTCCGGCGTCTACGGCTCTCAGCGCATCCTCAACGGCGAGCCGCGCCAGCCGCACTACGGCGTCGACATCGCCGGCCCTGTCGGCACGCCCATCATGGCGCCGGCCGACGGCGTCGTCACCCTGGCGCATCCCGACATGTACTTCAGCGGCGCCACCCTCATCATCGACCACGGCCACGGCCTCAGCTCGACCTTCCTGCATTTGGAGAAGATCGCGGTGATGGAGGGCCAGCGCGTGCGCCAGGGTGAGGTGGTGGCGCTGATGGGCAAGTCCGGCCGCGTCACCGGCCCGCACCTCGACTGGCGCATGAACTGGGGCGACGAACGCATCGACCCGACCCTACTGGTCCCGCCGATGCCGAAAACCGAGTAGGCGGCTAAGGCCTGTCCCAGCGACGGTGCAGCCACAACCAGTCCTGCGGGCGGTGGCGGATCCAGCGCTCCAGGATGCAGTTCACCTCGGTCATCATGGCCCTTGCCTCGGCCTGGCGGTCGCCCAGCTGCGGATGGCTGACCGGCTTCTCCAGGGTGATGCGGAAGCGGGCGCCGCCGAGGCGCTCCAGGTGGACGGGCACCATCGGCAGGTCCCGGTCGATGGCCAGCTTGGCGATGCCGAGGGTGGTGCGCGCCGGCCGGCCGAACAGCGGCAGGGCGACGCCCTGGCTGGTACGCTGGTCCACCAGGGCGCCGAGGTTGAGACCCTGGTCGAGCAGCTTCACGGTCTGGCGCCCCCCCTCGATGCCCTTGGGCACCTTGCCCCAGTTGCCGGTGGGCCGTTCGCGGAAATACAGCAGCATGCGCTGGATGAGGGGATTGTTCACCGGGCGCGAGATCACGGTGAGATTGAGGCCGTGGTTGTAGGCGACGATCGGCATCAGCTCGAAGTTCGCCATATGGGCGGAAAATCCGATAAATGGGCGGCCGCCCTGCTGCACTCCCACCATGCGCTCGGCGTGCAGCACCTCGACGCGGCCCGAACCGGGATCGGCGATGGTGCCGAGGTGCGGATACTCCGCCACCAGGCGGCCCAGGTTGTCCCACATGCCGGCGAGAATGCGGCGGCGCTCGGTCTCCGGCATGTCGGGGAAGGCGATGGCCAGGTGTTTCAGCGCACGGCGGTTCACCGGCAGGCGGGTGCCGATCTGGCGGGTCAACCAGCCGCCCATGTTGGAGGCCAAATCGACCGGCAGCAGCCAGAAGAAGCCCATCACGAGGAATTGCAACAGGCCCTCGGCAGCGTGACGGATCGAGCGCAGGGCCTTGCGCCAGGGGCGGTGCTTGTGGGCCCAGCCGGTCATGGGGTGGTGGTCCTCGGGGAGGGCAGGGGCAGGCGCTCCAGAAGGCGGAGCAGAGCGTCCTTGTCCTCCCACACCAGTTTGACGTCAAGCACCGCAAGGTCCGCCGGCGCCGCGGCGCCGATCCGCGCCGCATCTTTGGCGGTGGTGATCAGCTGCGCGCCGGCTCTGGATGCTGAGGCGCTGAGGCGCGCCAGCGTGGCGGCGGTGTAGGGCTGGTGGTCGGCGAAAGCTTCGCGGCTGACAATTTCGGCGCCGAGCGCGCTCAGGGTGTCGAAGAACTTCTGCGGCCGGCCGATGCCGGCGAAGGCGAAGACGCGGCGGCCCTTGAGGGAAGCGGCCAGGGCAGTGTCGCCCGGTACAAGCCGCGCACGCAGGACCGGCAGGCCCTTCGCCCAGGGCTCCATCTGGTTCTTCCCGGTCTCGCCGATCATGACCACGGCATCGGCGCGCGCGAAACCGCTATCCGCCGTCTCGCGCAGCGGACCGGCGGGCATGACACGGCCGTTGCCGAGGCCATAGGCGGTGTCGATGACCAGCAGCGAGAGATCCTTCTGCAGGCCCGGGCTCTGGAAGCCGTCGTCCAACACCAGGATTTCGGCGCCCTCGTCGACGGCCTCGCGTGCGCCGTCGACGCGGTCGCGCGCCACCCAGGTCGGCGCCGCGGCTGCAAGCAGCAGCGCCTCGTCGCCAACCTTGGCGGCGTCGTGGCGGGCGGGGTCGACCTGCAGCGGTCCCGCGGTGCTGCCGCCGTAGCCGCGGGTCAGTGCTGCCGGCTTCAGACCGCGGTCGTTCAGCAGCGCGAGCAGCGCCAGCACCACCGGCGTCTTGCCGGCGCCGCCAGCCACCAGGTTGCCGACGCAGATGACCGGCACCGGCGCCCTCTGCGGCCTGGTGACGGCACGGCGGGCGGCGCCGGCCAACTGATAGGCGAGGCCGAGCGGTGTCAGCAGGCGCGCCAACGGTCCGTCGCGGCGCCAGAAATCAGGCGCTTGCATGGCGCTGTGCGATGTCGTCAGGCGCGGCGGCCTGGATTTCTTCCTGTCCGAGCGCGCGCTCGGCCCTGTTGGTCAGGTCATTCAAGCTGTCTTCGGCCGCCTGGCGGCTACGCTCCAGCATCGCTGCATCGGCATCGCGCGGAACCTGGATCGGCGGGCCGAAATGAATTTCCGCCCGGGCGAAGGGCAGCGGCAGGCAAAAGCGATCCCAGGTGGCGAAAACCTTGCGCGGCCGGGCGCTGCCGGTCAATGCGACCAAGGGCGCCCCGGTCATCTGCGCGGCCTTCACGGCACCGGCTTTGAAGCGCATGCGCGGCCCCTTGGGGCCGTCGGGCGTGACCACCATGGTGGTTCCCCGGCTCAACAGCCGGCTCATGCCGCGCAGCGCCGTGGCGCCGCCGCGCCGGCTGGAGCCGAGCACCGTCTCGTAGCCGAAGGCCTGCGCTCCGCGTGCCACCATCTGCCCGTCGCGATGGGCCGAGGTCAGCACGCCCAGCTGCCGCGGCGGCTTTGGCCAGCCGCCGGAGAGGAAGAACATTCGGCCGTGCCACATGCAGAGGATCACCGGCTTGCCGGCGTCGAGCAGGGCCTGGGTATCCGGATGCACATGGCGCCGCCAGCGCACAGTGAGGTGAAACAGCCACATGAGAGCGGCGACGCAGTAGCCGAGGAGCCGCTGGGCCGCTTCCGATCTGATCCAGGTATTGATGAGCTTCACCGGCGGCGCTCCGCAGAGGTCGGTCAGGCGCGGCCCGTTAGGCCTGGGCCCTCAGATGCTTGGGGCCGTTGCCATCTTCCTGCTCGGCGAACTGCAGGGCGTAGAGCTTTGCGTAGTGGCCGCTGCGCGCCAGCAGCTCGGCATGGCTGCCCTGCTCGACGATGCGGCCTTCCTCCATCACGTAGATGATGTCGGCGTCCACAACGGTGGAGAGGCGATGGGCGATAACGAAGGTGGTGCGCCCGCTGATCAGCTGGCTCAGAGCGTGCTGGACGTGGCGCTCCGACTCGCTGTCGAGGGCCGAGGTCGCCTCGTCGAGCAGCAGAATTGGCGCGTCCTTCAGCATGGCGCGGGCGATGGCAACGCGCTGGCGCTGGCCGCCGGAGAGGTTGCTGCCGCGCGGGCCGACCTGGGTATCGTAACCCTCGGAAAAGCCCATGATGAAGTCGTGCGCGCCGGCCATGCGAGCGGCTCGCTCGATCTCCGCGTCGCTTGCGCCGGGACGGCCATAGGCAATGTTGGCGCGCAGTGTATCGTCGAACAGTAGGATTTCCTGACTGACCAGGGCGATGGCGCTGCGCAGCGAGTCGAGCGTCACCCCGCGCAGATCCTGGCCATCGATGCTGACGCTGCCGCTCTCGGGGTCGTAAAAGCGCGGGATCAGGTTGAGGATGGTCGACTTGCCGGCACCGGAAGGGCCGACCAGGGCGACCGTGCGGCCGCCCGGCGCCTCCAGACTGACGCCGTGCAGTGCCGCCTTGGCGCCGTCGTAGGAGAAATGCACAGCCTCGAAGCGCACGCTGCCGCCGGCGATGCGCAGCGGCTTTGCGTCTGGCGCGTCGACGATCTCTGGCGCCTGGTCGAGCAGCGCGAAGATGCGCTGCGCCGCCGCCAGGCCGTTCTGCAGCATGGCGTTCAGCTTGCTCAGCCGCTTCAGCGGCTCGTAGGCAAGCAGCAGGGCGAAGATGAAGGTGAAGAGAGAGCCGGCGTCGCGGTTGCCGCCGATCACCTCGCTGCCGCCGTAGAGGATGACCGCCGCGATGGCAAAGCCGCCGAGCGCCTCCATCACCGGATGGATAATGTTGCTGACCCGCGCCGACTTCTGGTTCAGGCGGAAGACTTCCTCGATGGCTTCGTCGGCGCGCTTCGATTCGTAGCGCTCCATGACGTAGGCCTTCACGTGCCGGATGCCCTGGAAGGCTTCGTCCAGCAGAGTCGTCAGGCGCCCCACTTGAATCTGGTTCTTGCCGGAGACCTTGCGCATGGAGCGGCCGATGCGCACCGAGGGCAGGATGGCCAGCGGCAGGATCACCGTAGTGATCAGCGCCAGCACCCAGTCCTCGGCGAACATCACCCCGATCAGGAAGATCGCCGTCAGGCTGTCCTTGCCGATGGCGGTCAGGGTATTGGAGGCCATGTTGCGCAGCAAGTTCACGTCATTGATGAAGTGGGAGATTAAGGTGCCCGGCGAATTGTGGTGGAAGAAGGCCAGGTCGGCGCCGATCAGCTTGTCGAAGAGCTGTTGCTGGATCTTGGCGACCACCCGGTGGCCGACGTGGCTCATCAGCACCGCCTGGCCGTAGGCGGCGAAGCCGCGCAGAGTGAAGACGGCGACCGTGGCCAGCGCAATGGGATAGAGCAGGGTCGACTGCTTGGCGATGAAGATCTCGTTCACCACCGGCTTGATCAGCTGGGTGAAGGCGGCGGTGGTGGCGGCGACGAGAGCCATGCCGAGGAGGGCGAGCAGGATGCGGCCCTTGTGCTCGGCTACATAATCGCGCACCAGGCGGCGGACCAGCACCTTGGTGTGCTCGTCACGCAGGTCTACATGCTTCTTGGAAGCCTTGGGTTTGTCCGACAAATCGCCCGGGGGAAGCCGTTAAAGACTTCGTCAGCCGTTGATGAGACCTTGAGTTTACCATGTCGTCTGGCGCGGCGTCACGCGGCCAAAACCGCTCGTTTCCGGCGCCGCACAGGGGATTCCCCGGGACAATGTCCACCTGCAATTTCCCGGCGAAAGCCCTATGATCGCGCCCGCTATGACCGATTCGCTGCAGAAGTCCGGCGCCACGCGGCGCCTCCTGGTGATCTACAACCCGACCGCCGGCGGCAGTCGGCGCCGGCGCTTCGAGGCCGTGCTGGCGGATCTCGCCGATCTCGGCTGCCCGATGGACGTGCGGCCGACCACCGGGCCCGGCGACGCCGCAGTCTTCGCGCAGGAAGCCGATCCCGCGGCCCATGACCTTGTGGTCGCGGCCGGTGGCGACGGCACCATAAACGAGGTGATCAACGGCCTGATCGGCCGCCCGGGGGTAGCCGGTGCCGGGGCTGCGCGCGCTCTGCCACCCCTGGCGGTGCTGCCGCTCGGCACCGCCAACGTGCTGGCCGCCGAGCTCGGCCTCGACCTGGTGCCGGCCCACATCGCCCGGGTCATCGCGCGCGGGCCGGTGCAGCCGGTCTCGCTCGGCCAGGCCAGTGCCGCCGCGGGCGAGGGCCGGGTGTTCTCGCTGATGGCCGGCGCCGGCTTCGATGCCCGCGTGGTCGCCGGTATTGACCTGCGGATGAAGCGGCTGCTCGGCAAGGGCGCCTACCTGCTGGAAGGCGTCTGCCAGATGTGCCGCCGGAAACCACCGCCGCTCCAGGTGACGGTGGACGGCAAAGCCTACGAAGCGGCCTCGGTGGTGGTCAGCAACGCGCGCTTCTACGGCGGGCGCTATCTCTTGGTGCCGCAGGCCCGCCTGGAGGACCCGATGCTGCACGTCTGCCTGTTCCGCCATGGCGACGTGCAGCACATCCTGCGCTACGCGGTGGCGCTGCAGCGCGGCTCCCTGCTCGGGATGGAGGGCTTCAAAATCGTCACCGGCCGGGACATCCGCATCGAGGGCGATCCCGGCGCCCCGCTGCAGGCGGACGGCGACATCATCGCCCAGCTGCCGGTGCGCATCAGCCCGCTGCCGCACGCCCTCAGCATGGTCACCGCCGGCTGAGTCCTGCTCATGCTAGCAGCTCCGCTTCGAAAGGAAAGCGCGACAGCAGCTCGACGCCGCTTTCGGTGACCAACACCTGCTGTTCGAGCTTCACGCCTTCGCCGCCGCCTTCCTCGCCGATATAGGATTCGACGCAGAGCGTCATGCCCGCCTCGACGACCCCATCGTAGCCGGCCTCAGCGAAGTCGGCGCTGTGGTAGAGGTAGGGATACTCGCCGGTCATGCCGACGCCGTGGGCCGACAGATAGTAGCGGTTGGCGAAGTAGCGTTCGGGGATAGTCCAGGCCCTTTCGGAATATTCCCGGAAGGTGAGGCCCGGCTTCAGTAGCGCCATGTTGTGGTGCACCTGGTCGTGGGCGGTGCCGTAGAGCGCGCGCTGGGCCGCAGTGGGTTTGCCGGGCCCGGCATGGAAGGTGCGCGAGAAATCGGCGTAGTAGCCGAAGCGGCCGACCACGTCGGTGTCGAGCGCGACCAGCTCGTTCTCCCCGATGATCCTCTCGCTGCACTCCTGGAACCAGGGATTGCTGCGCGTCCCGCTGCTCAGCAGCCGGGTCTCCATGTAGTCTCCGTCCTCGGCGATGACGCCCTGGTGAAGCAGCGACCACAGCTGGTTCTCGCTGAGGCCGGGCCTGAGCGCCGCGCGCAGGCCCGCCACCGCGTGCTCCGTCGCGCGCAGCGAGGCGACCACGCATTTCACCTCCTCCGGCGACTTGACGGCGCGGGCGCGCTCGATTGGTGCCTGGGCGTCTGCGAGGGCGAAGCCTTCCGCCGCCAGCGCCAGCGCGGCGCCGGCGTTGACGCGTTCAATGCCGATGCGCGCACCCCGGCCGAGGGTTTCGCGCAGCAGGGCCGCGGTCTCCCGCGCCCACAGCTGCTCGCGCGCGGCGACGGCCTCGCCGGCAGCGACGTAGGAGGCCGTGACGGCCGGGCGGATCTCGTCGATGGTCTCCAGGTCGCGGGCCAGGTGCATGCAGCCGGCGAACTCGAAGAGGATGACCGGGCCCTCCGCCGGCAGGAAGAGGTAGCGCGAGGGATTGCGCTGATGGAAGACCTGCATGTTGCGCGCGCCGGTGGCGTAGCGGATGTTCACCGGATCGAACAGCAGGCAGGCGGCCAGACCGTGGCGCGCGATCTGCCGGCGCGCGGAGTCCAGGCGATAGGCGCGCACCGCGGCCATGTCGATGTCGTGGTGATCGGGCTCCGCATCTGAGGCGCCCACACCGACTTCACCGTGCCAGTCGAGTTGCATGGCTGCCTCTCTTCCTGCCAAGGCCGCAGCTTGGCCTTTCCGCGGCCACCGGGCCCCCGCGGAAGCGACGCTTGGGGCAGCAGATGCGAAGCAAGCGGCGTCAGTTCCCCGCCAGGGTCATGCCATCGATGCGCAGGGTGGGCGCGTTGGCCGCGTACTTGAACACCAGGTCGTTGGCCGGCGTCAGGTTCATGAACATCTGCTTCAGGTTTCCGGCCACCGTCGCCTCGCTGATCGGATAGGTCAGCTCGCCCTTCTCGATGCGAAAGCCGGAGGCGCCGCGCGAGTAGTCGCCAGTCACGCCGTTGATACCCATGCCCATCATGCCGGTCACGTAGAAGCCTTGCTCGATATCGGCCATCAGCTCGGCGGGCGTCGCGCTGCCGGGCTCCATGTAGAGGTTGGAGGTGCTCGGCGAAGGCGGGCTGGAGGTGCCGCGCGCCGCGTGGCCGGTCGAGCGCATGCCGAGCTGGCGGGCCGAGCTCAGGTCCAGGATCCAGGTGGTCAGGCGGCCGCCCTCGACGATGTTCATGCGCCCGTTGGCGAGCCCTTCGCCGTCGAAAGGCTTCGAGGCGAGGCCGTGCGGGCGGTGCGGGTCGTCGACGATGGTGATGCCCTCGGGAAAGATCTGGTTGTTCAGCTTGTCCTTCAGGAAGGAGGTGCCGCGCGCGATCGAGGGGCCGGAGATGGCGCCGGCCAGGTGGCGCAGCAGGCTGTTGGAGACGCGTGGGTCGAAGACCACCGGCAGGCGCTGGGTCGGCGGCTTCTTGGCGCCGAGACGCTGTACCGCGCGCTCGCCGGCGCGCCGGCCGACCTCTGACGCGTCTTCCAGTTCGGGGCCGTAGACGGCGGAGGCGAACTCGTAGTCGCTCTCCATATGGAGGCCCTCGCCGGCAATCACCGAGACGCCGACCGAATGCCCGGAGCGCCCATAGCCGCGGGCAAAGCCGTTGGAGGTCACCAGGGCGATCTTGATGCGGCTCCAGCTCGCCTCGGCGCCCTCAGAGTTGGTGACACCGCTGACTGCGCGGGCGGCCTCCTCGCAGGCGCGGGCGCGCTCGATCAGCACCTCGGGCGCCGGCTCCTCGGTGTCGAGGATGTCCAGCGCGGGCACCGACCTGGCCAGTTCCTCGGCCGTGGCAAGGCCACAGTAGGGATCTTCCGGCACCACTTTTGCCATCGCCAGGGCGCGCTCGACCAATTCGTCGAGGCTGTCGGGCGCGAGGTCGGTGGAGGACACGATGGCCTGGCGCTTGCCTAATAGGACACGCAGGCCGACGTCGTGGCTCTCCTCACGCTCCAGACGCTCCGGCGCGCCCAGGCGCTGGGCGTGCGACAGGCCGGTGGAGCTGAAATGCACGGCGTCGGCGGATTCGGCGCCAGCCCTCTTGGCCTTGGTGACGAGGTCGTCAAGCAGGGAAAGCGGATCGTCCGTTGCGGTCATGGCACCTCTCTCGGGGAAGGGGGCGGCTGCGGTCATGCAGGGGAATATAGGCGCTGGAGCCCGGCCTTGCACCCCGCCAAAGGACAAGAGCGGCTACAACTCGTAGTGCAGCACCGGCAGGCAGCGTTCGCTGCCGTCAGGCGCGCGCACCGGGGAGCGGATCTTGCCGGACAGCGTGGCCCCGACGGCGCGATAGAAGCCCAGCGCGAAGGGGTCGCTCAGCACTTTCAGTCGGGTGAGGCCCTCGTGGCGGGCCTTGGCGACGGCATGATCCCAGAGAGCGCGGCCGATGCCATGGCCAATAACGGCCGGCTCGACGAAGAACAGGCTGATTTCCCCTTCCGCGCTGCGCTCGCTGCTGTCGAGCGCGTAGAAGCCGAGGGGCGTGTCCTCCTCGACCAGTACGACCACGCGGCCGGCCGCGATCGCCTTGGGAGAGACGGTGAGTTCCTCGCGGCAGGCTTGCAGGAAGACGGGGTCGTAGCCCCAGTAGGCCTTGGAACGCAGCGCCAGCGCGCTAAGGCTGCCGCATTCGGCTGCTTTCGCCAAGCGCAGGGTCCGGCCGGAACTCATGCCGACAACCTTCATGCTGTTGCTCCAACGCCCACCGCAATATGTAGGCAAAGGCACCGGCTGCGCTAAGGCGAAAAAGCGGTCGCCGATTGCTGTCGTCCCGGGTGACCAGAGAAAAAGGCCGGGATCGTGCGATCCCGGCCTTGGCGACGGTTTCCGAGGTTTCGACTAAAGAGGGTTAGGCGGCCTTTCCATCGCTCTGCGGGTTGGCTGCGGCGGCCATCTGGTTGGCGGCGCTGACCACGGCCTGCAAGCAGGCCACCACGATGTTGGGATGCTGGCCGACACCCCAATAGACGCGGCCGTCGGCGGCCTCTGCCTCGACGTAGGCGACGGCCTTGGCATCGGCCCCGGCGCCCACCGCGTGTTCGTGGTAGTCGTGCACCTTGATGTCGACGCCGCAGTCCTTGCGCAGGGCGTCGACGAAGGCGGCGATGGGGCCGTTGCCGCTGCCCTGGATCTGCCGGCGGACGCCGTTCTCCTCGATCGTCGCGGTGAGCTGACGCAGCTCCGTCGCATGGGTGTCGGGCACTGAGCGATGCTCGATGAAGGCGATGGGCTGGCGTGACACGAGGTAGGTTTCCTCGAAGAGGTCCCAGATCTGCTGCGGCGTGATCTCCTTGCCGGAGCTGTCGGCGCGCTCCTGCACCTTCTGGCTGAAGGCGGCCTGCAGCTTGCGCGGCAGGTCGAGGCCGTACTCGTTGTGCAGGATGTAGGCGATGCCGCCCTTGCCGGACTGGCTGTTGATGCGCACCACCGCCTCGTAGGAGCGGCCGAGGTCGCGCGGGTCGATCGGCAGGTAGGGCACCTCCCAGAGTCCGGAGTTGCTCTGCTTCATCGCCGCCATGCCCTTCTTGATGGCGTCCTGGTGGGAGCCGGAGAAGGCGGTGAACACCAGGTCGCCGGCGTAGGGATGGCGCTCGTGCACCGGCAGCTGGTTGCAGTAGACGGCGGTCTCGCGGATGCGGTCGATGTCGGAAAAATCGATGCCCGGATCGATGCCCTGGGTGAAGAGGTTCAGTCCCAGGGTCACCAGGTCGACGTTGCCGGTGCGCTCGCCGTTGCCGAACAGCGTGCCCTCGATGCGGTCGGCGCCGGCCATGACGCCCAGCTCGGCCGCCGCCACGCCGGTGCCGCGGTCGTTGTGCGGATGCAGGGACAGGACGAAGCTGTCGCGCCGCTCGACGTTGCGGTGGAACCACTCGATCTGGTCGGCGTAGATGTTCGGCGTCGACATCTCCACCGTGGCCGGCAGGTTGAGGATGGTCTTGTTCTCCGGCGTCGGCTGCCAGACGTCCATCACCGCCTCGCAGATCTCCTTGGCGAAGTCCATCTCGGTGCCGGTGAAGCTCTCCGGGGAGTATTGGTGGACGATCTCCGTGCCCTCCATCCTGGCCGCCAGCTCGCGGATGCGCTCGGCGCCTTTCACCGCGATGTCGACGATGCCGGCGCGGTCGAGGCCGAAGACGACGCGGCGCTGCAGGGTGGAGGTCGAGTTGTAGAGGTGGACGATGACACGGCGCGCGCCGGCGATCGCCTCGAAGGTGCGGTCGATCAGGTGGTCGCGCGACTGGGTCAGCACCTGGATGGTGACGTCGTCGGGGATCATGTCCTTTTCGATGAGCTCGCGCACGAAATCGAAGTCGGTCTGCGAGGCCGCCGGGAAACCGACCTCGATTTCCTTGAAGCCCATCTCCACCAGCAGCTTGAACATGCGCCGCTTGCGTGCGCCGTCCATCGGCTCGATGAGCGCCTGGTTGCCGTCGCGCAGATCGACCGAACACCAGACCGGCGGCTCGGTGATGACCCGGTTCGGCCACTGGCGGTCGGGCAGCGCGATGGGTCGGAAGGCGGTGTACTTGGTGACCGGATTTGCCGGCGGTCGCGGGTTCATGGATGTGCTGCTCATGGCTCTGGTTCCTTCTGGCCGGGCGGGGCGGCCTCTCCAATCGAGGGCTCTGCCGCCACCGGGCCCGCATTTCATGGGTCCGGGAATGGCGTGGCGAGGTTACAGCCGCTGCGGCGCCAGCGGGGCGCAGCGGCCGCTGCTAAGTCGCAAACCGGGAGCCAGAGCACGGTTCAAACAGGCATGGAACGGCGCGGAAGGGGAGAATTCTGGGGTTTTTCGCGGACTGTCGCTCATCGGAGCGAACCTCTTTCAGGGACCTGCAGATGTCGGACGACGGCTTTACCCGGCGCGCTGTTCAGGCGGCCGGGGCAATAAGTCGAAGCGACAGGGTCCAGTGAAAGATCGTCATAGCGCCTGAAAAGTAGGCGCCGGACCGCTGGGGGTCAAGGTTTTTGGCGGATCTGGTTAACTTTGGGACTACACAAACCCGACGGTGACGAAGAGCATCTGCACCGTCTCGCCGCCGTCGGACAGCGGCATGATGAGGTCCTCGGTGGAGAGGAACTCCTTTCCCTTGCCGATGTAGGGCGTGTCGCCGGAGAGCGGCCGGCCCTCCAGTGCCACCTTGCGGCAATTGGCCCAGATGCGGCTCGGCGCCCTCTGGTGCGGGATCTGGCTCATCCACAGGCCGGTGTAGCGGTCCAGCATGTGCTCATCCATCTTGGTGCCGATCAGCCGGTAACGGAAATCCAGTGGCTCCTGGCGGACGTCCAGCAGAAAGACGTGCGGCAGAATCTTGGCGATCTCCGCCGGGTCGATATCGCTGCGTGCGGGCATCGCCCGGCCGGCGCGCTTCTGCTTCCAATAGTCGTAGCTGACCCGGTTCACCGGCGAGCGCAACGCCAGCAGCGGTTCGCAGGGCGCGTGGGAGGGGTGGTCGGGCAGGCAGCTGGTCACGACGCTCACGGCAGTTCCGCTTCGCCAATGGAGGCCACCCCCCGCGAAGGGGTGCGGGCACGGGCGGGCGCGGCGACTGAGAGACCTTCTCTCACCCATAAGCTTAGCTCGCCCCGGCCAAGTTTCCAGACGTCGAATTGTTGCGAAGTGTTTCAAAAGGCGCGAGAAAGTCTGGGAATTGTTTCAGCCCTGCGTTCCCGGGGCGCCCGGCGGGCGCTACTTCCAGATCGCCTTGCCGGTACCAGGCAGGCCGAGCTCCGGCCAGAGCCTGTCGATGCGCTCGACGACGGCCTGGTCCATGCGGATCTCGCGGCCCCATTCGCGCTTCGTCTCCGGCGGCCACTTGTCGGTGGCGTCGAGCCCGATCTTGGAGCCGAGGCCGTCCTCCGGCGAGGCGAAGTCGAGATAGTCGATCGGCGTCGACTCGATCAGGGTGATGTCTCGCGACGGATCCATCTTGGTGGAGATCGCCCAGATGACGTCCTTCCAGTCGCGCGCGTTCACGCTGTCGTCCACCACGATGACCCACTTGGTGTACATGAACTGGCGCAGGTACGACCACACCCCCATCATCACCCGCTTGGCATGGCCGGGGTAGGCCTTCTTCATGGAAACCACGGCGATGCGGTAGCTGCAGCCCTCCGGCGGCAGCCAGAAGTCGACGATCTCCGGGAACTGCTGCTGCAGCAGCGGGATGAAGACCTCGTTGAGGCCCTCGCCGAGCACCGAGGGCTCGTCCGGCGGCCGTCCGGTGAAGGTCGAGAGATAAATCGGGTCGCGCCGCATGGTGATCGCCGTCACTTGGAAGACCGGGAAGCGCTCGACGGCGTTGTAGTAGCCGGTGTGGTCGCCGTAGGGGCCCTCCTCGGCGGTGTCCTCTAGAGAGACCTCGCCCTCGATGACGATTTCGGCTTCGGCCGGCACCTTCAGCGGCTGGGTCTTGCAGTCGACCAGCTCCAGCTTGCGGCCGCGCAGCAGGCCGGCGAAGTGATACTCGGACAGCGTGTCGGGCACCGGGGTGACCGCGGCCAGAATGGTGCCGGGGTCGGCGCCGATCACGGCGGCGACGGGCAGGGGCGCGGACTTCTCCGCTTTCCAGCGGCGGTGGTGCTGCGCCCCGCCGCGATGCTTCAGCCAGCGCATGATGGTCCGGTCGCGGCCGATCACCTGCATGCGGTAGATGCCGAGGTTGAAGTCGTCGCTCCTATCGCCTTCCGGATCCGGGCCGCGGGTCACCACCAGCGGCCAGGTGATCAGGGGCGCCGGCTCGCCGGGCCAGCAGGTCTGCACCGGCAGGCGGGCGAGGTCGATCTCGCTGCCCTGCAGCACCACCTCCTGGCAGGGTGCCGTCGCCACCGTCTTCGGCTTCATCGCCATCACCGTCTTCAGCAGCGGCAGGTGCTCCCAGGCCTCGCGCAAGCTGCCCGGCGGCTCTGGCTGGCGCAGGAAGGCGAGGGTCTCGCCCACCTCGCGCAGCTGGCCGGGCTCGCGGTCCATGCCCCAGGCGACCCGCTCGACCGTGCCGAAGAGGTTCACCAGCACCGGCATCTCCGCCTTGCGGCCGTCTGCGTAGACGACGTTCTCGAAGAGCACGGCCGGGCCGCCCTCGGCGAGCAGCCGGGTCTGGATCTCGGTCATCTCCAGCTCGGGCGAGACCGGCGCCGTAACGCGCTTCAGCCGCCCGGCGCGTTCCAGGCGGTCGATGAAGTCACGCAGCGACGCAAAGGGCATGGGGCCTGTAGTCAGCTAGGTTGCGGGTTTGGCGGGAGCGGATTTAGGTCTGGATTAGGAGAGGAAAGCGTAGTGGTGTGGCCCACCACAAGCTTTTCTCGACGCGGCCCAGACCTAAATCCGCCCCGTCCCCTGGGGATACGGCGAAATCGGCCCGCTGCCGCGTCGCTCCTCCTCGAATATGCATTGGCATGTCCTTCGTCGTCGCTCCTAACAGCAGGCCGATTTCGCTCATACCAAAGCCCGCAACCTAGCTGACTACAGGCCCCTAGGCGCGCTCGACCTTCAGCACGGTGCCGTCGACGGCCGTCACCTTCACCTTGGCGCCGGCGGGCATGTCGTCGCCTTCCACCTTCCAGCGCGAGTCGTCGACGTGCAGCAGGCCGGTGCCGTCGACGATGGGCTCCTTCAGGGTGAAGGTGCGGCCGACGTAGCTGGCGCCGCGCCGGTTCAGCACGCGTCCGTTCTCGGGCCTGGCAAAGCGGTCGCGCAGGAAGTAGCGCCAAACGTAGGTCGACACCAAAGAGAGAACCGCAAAGACCAGCAGCTGAATCTGCCAGGTCATCTCCGGGAAGACCAGCAGCGCGACGCCGACGATGCCGGCGGCGATGCCCATCCACAGGAACACCGCGCCGGGCGCGAAGATCTCGATGCCGATCAGGAAGACGGCGACGACCCACCAGTTCCAGAACTCGATCTGCTCGAAACTGATCATCAGCTCTTGATCTCCCCGCCGCTTTCCCAGGGACCGCGGCCCCCGCTGCTGCCGCCCGGCCCGTCGCCGCGCGCCGCCCTGCGCTGTTCCATGGCGTCGCGGGCGATCTCTGCGATGCCGCCGACGGCGCCGATCAGGCTGGTGGCCTCCAGTGGCAGGAAGAAGGTCTTCTGGTTGCTTGAGTCGGCGAACTTGCCGAGCGCGTCGACGTAGCGCTGGGCGACGAAGTAGTTCACCGCGTTGACATCGCCGCGGGCAATGGCCTCCGACACCATGGTGGTGGCCTTGGCCTCGGCCTCGGCCTCGCGCTCGCGCGCCTCGGCATCGCGGAAGGCGGCCTCGCGACGGCCTTCTGCCGCCAGGATCTGCGCTTGCTTTTCGCCCTCGGCTCGCAGCACCTGGGCCTGACGGTCGCCCTCGGCGACCAGCACGGCGGCGCGCTTGTCGCGCTCCGCCTTCATCTGGCGGCCCATCGACTCCACCAGGTCGGTCGGCGGCGTGATGTCGAGGATCTCGATGCGGGTCACCTTGATGCCCCAGGGCGCGGTGGCGTCATCGACCACGTGCAGCAGGCGGGTGTTGATGTCGTCGCGCCGCGATAGCAGCTCGTCGAGGTCCATCGAGCCCATCACCGTGCGAATGTTGGTCATGGTGAGATTGAGGATCGCGCGCTCCAGTTCGCGAACTTCGTAGGCCGCGGCGGCCGCGTCGAGAACCTGGTAGAACACCACGCCGTCGGCCCGCACCAGGGCATTGTCGCGGGTGATGACCTCCTGCTGCGGCACATCGAGGACCGTCTCCATCATGTTCATCTTGGCGCCGATGCGATCCACCACCGGAAAGATCATGCCGAGCCCAGGCGTCAGGGTCTTGGTGTAGCGACCGAAGCGCTCGACCGTATACTCATAGCCCTGCGGTACCGCCTTAACGCTCATGGTGACGATGATCACCGCCAGCACGACGACGGCCAGCACCAGTATGCTGAAGCCGGAAAGTCCCAAATCCATTGTTCTCCGCTCTCCCCTGTTCCGGTTCGCCGCTGCATCCGCAAGGCGCCGGGCGGCACTATCGGACAGGTACAGGGCGGTAGGCGTTAATCTATCCTCTGTTGAGGTGGCTGGGAAAGCTTTGCTGTGGGCTCGGAGATGGCCGATTTTGGCAATAAAGTGACGCTTAGGAACCAAACAAGTCAGGTCGGATTAACCAACTTGAAATGCCGTATTGGCACTATACATTGCGTTCGGAAATTCCCTATCCTTATAGGGGTCTTGGCTGAAGCGCTCAGTTTCGCGTTCGATGGCGAAAGCGGGCGACGAAAGCTTTTCAAGTTGCGAGGCGGGAGCCTGATGATCCAATACTTTGTGGTTGGTGGCGAATACAAGGACACCCACTTCGTCGAAGCCGTCGGCGGCGACGAGACGTGGTTCGGCCCTTTCGCCGATTACGAAGCGGCGAAGAGAGAGTGGGCCAAGCATGCCTGGCAGACGGTCGACCACTGCACGACCCGCTATCGGATCGAGTGCATCGACAACGACGCGCCTCCGCCCTGCACCGACTGAACCGGTGCGGCTTCCCGGCTGCTGACGGCCGCGGCCGTGCCTTGGGCGCTTCCTGAAACCGACGACGCGCTGCTGCGCCTGGCCAAGGGCTATCCCTATGCGGCGCCGTCCGGCTCCTACCTCTATCGCGAAGGCGCCAGCGCCGCTCTCGGTGGGCTACTCGCTCCGGAGCTGTTCGAGGGCCGAGTGCCGGTCATCGCGCACGGCTCCAACCGCGCGCCGGAACAGTTGCACCGCAAGTTCGGGCATCTGACGGGCGAGGCCTCGGCGATCCCGGTGACGCGCGCCTGGCTCTGCGACCACGACGTGGTGTTCTCCGCCCACGTGACACGCTACGGCGCGATCTCCGCCACCCTGCACGAGGCACCGGGCACGCGGGTGCAGGTCTACGTCACCTGGCTGACCGCGGCGCAGCTGCTGCGTATGCACGAGACGGAGATCGGTGCCGGCAACTACGGCTACGGCCGCATGGGCGGTGTGAAGCTGACGATCGAGGGCGGCCCGGAGATTTCCGAGGCCTTCGTCTACCTCTCGGTGCACGGCTGCCTGGCCGACCCGGAGAAAGCCGGCGCGCCGCTGGCGCTGGCCGCGGTGCCGGCCGAGGCGCGCGTCCACCGCGCCGTCGATCAGGCTGCGGCACTGGCCGTATTGCACCAGGCCCATCATCCCGACCTCGCGCTCGACGCCATGATCCTTGCCAACATCAAAGACCTCGAGCAGCGCCGCCGCCTGGTCGAGGCCCTGCAGGCTGGCGCCGTCCCCTGGTCGGTCCCCGGCTTCGAGCTGATGCTGCTCTAGCAGGCTGCTGAAAAATCCGTCGGACAGTGGATTTTGCCTCTGGTCC
>CAYYIV010000047.1:0-27741 GCA_964472095.1 uncultured Pelagibius sp. | reverse complement strand
TTCAGCATCGCTGCGGCACATGGGGTGGTGACGGCATCAACCGGCAAATTTGCCGCTTGATCGCTCTTGCGGTCCCCGCCGTGCCTGACGTTGACCAGCCGCGCCGCAATCATGGCGCGCTGCCCTTCGTCGAGGTGCCGGCGGTGCAGATCGGGTAAGTTGGTCATCTGACAGCCGTTCCTAATTCGCCGTGGCGTCAGTTTCGATGCTGCACTGCAGATTTAACGGGAAGCCTGCGGGCAACTGGCCGGCCGGATAACTGAAAGTGCCGACGCATGTTAAAATTTCGGTGCCTTGGGCGGGCTCCTGGTCTGGAGGCGGCAGTTGCTCCAGTATCTCGACTCTGGCTCGGAGCGCGTCGTGGTGTTCCTGCGTCGGAACCTCTACGGCGCGCGCGTGCGACATACCGAGGGCGAGGATTGCCGCAAGCACCAAAGCTCGGTTATGAAGTGCTGGCATTGCTTCTCACTCCAGTCCAATCGGCAAGGTGGCCGTCGCAGGCGGCGAACATCTCCAGGAACCTGTCGGCAGCCTCAGAAGCTCGGCGCACGGCTGGCGTTACCTTGCGGATTCTCAGCAGCTCTCGCGGGTCGTCGACACCCTCCTCCTGCATGAGATCAAGGTACGCGCGCTTCATGTCCTCGAATGCCACCGCTACGTCTGTGGCCGTCACGTTGCCGCGATGCATCGCCCGCTCTCCGTTCTGCTCGCCGTGCCGCTTTAGAGGATACCTGCGGCTGGGCTTTTGCGTCCCGCCAGTGGGTGCCGAAAGTGGCTGTTATTTCAGCGGGATGTAGGTTTTTTGGTAACGCGTTACCGGCTACCTTCTCTCCGGCTTCAGAAAGTGGCACCAAAGCGCATAGACGACGGCGGAACCAACCCTCTTCGGGTCATCCTGCTCTGCCTTCGATAACCACCCGCCCGAGACGAGCCATTTCTTCAGGGCCACGTCGACCTCGACGGTCGCCCACACGACGCCCTTGTTCTTCCGCGCCCGATGCCGGCGCACTCGCTCGCGGCTGCTATCCGTCATTGGCCAGTGTCCACACGAGCACGATGCCCGCAGGCTCCAGGTCAGGACGGCGGAAGCTCGTCAGGTGACGACCGGATTTGATGGTGGCACCGGCAGCGGTGAGGGCGACGACGCGCTCGCCTGAGCGGCCTGCCAGGAGGACACAAAGGCCGTATTGGTCGATCCGCTCGTACGGCCTGCTGGCGTCCACTGCGAAAAGATCGGCAGTAGACCACCCGAGCCTCTCGGCGGTCTCTCCCCACTCGCCTAGGAAGCGCTGTGAGACATCCCGCACCGGCCGCCACCACCAGGCAGGCACTCCGACCGGGGCATCGTCGGGCATCGCATCGATGCGGGAGCGCCACCAAGCCGGCAGGGAGTCTTTGTGTTCCCCCTCTCTGCCAATAGTGCCATTAGTGCCGTTAGGTGCTGCCTTGGGACCTGAGTCCTCCTGAAGCGGACCTAATGGCGCTAATGGCACTAATGGCACAGAGGGGGATACCGAAATATCGGTCGCCAGCCCTCGGGCCATCTCCGACCACTTACCCATCGCAGTCCTCGAACACGAGAGGGTTGACCCGGTAGTCGGCAGAGTGTCGGCCCTTGGTGCCGCCCTCACGGGTGCCGGCGGGTGTAAGCCAGCCGGCCTCGCAGAGCACATCGACTGCCGCCTTCACGTCGTTGGTCTCCTTGAGGCCCGGCAAGCGCCAGTCACGGCGAACCGTCCGCAGGTTCACCATCCGGTGCCCTTCCTTGCGGATGCGCCGCGCGATCTGCGCGGCCCCGCGCTCGGCCGGCGGCAACGTGGCGTCGCCGTAGATTCGGAGCGCCATCGGCTTTGCGTAGCTATCCATGAAGTCACAGACCGCACCCACAACGTCGGCGCTGATCTCCTGAGGCGGTGTCGGCTCGACGCCGGCGGCCCAGCGCAGCAGCTCAGACACCAGCGCCAGACGAAGGACGTAGCCGTTCAACTTGCCGAGGTGCGACCCGTAGAGGCCGAGAGCATCGCCGTCCTGGTCGTAGGAAGCCTTCTGCCACTGCTCCAGAATGTCCGCAGCGGGGGCGCAGAGCGGCATCGTGACCGGCACCGGCTTGCCTTCGTCGTTTACGCCCATTTCCAGGCCCTGGAGACGCTGAAAGGCTTCCAGGGCCTCCCGGCCGTCTACGCTGCTCTGGGGACGCTTGGGACGCAGTGGATCGGGCATGGTGAGCAGGAAGCGGCTGCAGAGGCCGTCGTCGTCACCTGACATCAGGAGCGAGGCCACGCGGTCCGGTTGGAGGCCTCCGGTCAGGGAGATGCTCATCCGTTCGATGCTCAGCGGCTCGGGGCGGCCGACACGATCGACCACGTAGGGACGGCCGCCGAATGCCTCGATCCACAGCGCCCTGTCACCACCCTTGTTGTACCGTCCGAAGCTCTCAAGCCACCCAGACAGCTCGTCACGCCAGCACAGGAGGCCCCGCTTGTTGGCGAGGAGCAGATGGGCCAGTGCCTCCGGGGTCGTGTCGCCGACCATGATGCGGGGGCGAGCAGGCTTCTCAGGGTCCACGGCAGAGTCCGGCATCTCGGGTGCCGGGCGCCCCTGGCGGAGCGCCTCCTCGACGTCTTCCTTCCACCGCTTCTTGGAGACCTCGGCAGTCTGCTTTTCCGTCTCCCACTGACGCAGGGTTTCACTGAAGCCCTCGGCCAGTCCGGCCTCGATGACCGAAAGGAGATCGCGGGAAACATCGACCGCGGGGCTCTTGCGACTGCTCGGGTTCCCGACAATAGCCGCCCAGATGATCGGCGGTTCGTACCACTTGCCCCAGGCGAAGGCTCGGCGGGTGTTGCCGATCAGCGAGGCGGCGCTCGCCAGAAACGGGTACGCCACGAAGTCGGGAGGTACGCTCAGGCAATCGGCCTGCTGGACGATCCACTCCGACCAGAAGGGCCCGAACATCTCCAGGGGGATTGGCGGTGCGGGGCGCCGGCCGCCATCGAGCACCGTCATGTCCGGCATCGCCGCGCTGTTGCGGTACTCTTCGAGGGAAACAGTTTTGTCCATCACGCGGCCCTCGCCTTGCGCTGGTCGTGGACCAGGATCTTTGGGAGGGTCGGCTGGCGCCGCTGCAGGTGGTGATCGAGCTTCTCAGCGAGGTCGACATGGACGCCGCAGTGGACCTGCTCGACGCCCTCCAGCTCAGGGGGGCCGAATTCCCAGTCCAGGATGACGGCGCCATCGAAGCCTGCCAGAGCGTAGTGCTTGGGCGTCGGGTGGAGCGTCAGTGTGGGGGGCGGCAGAGGCTCGTCACCGCCGAAGTCCCAGACCGAGGCCCGGCAGCGCTGGACGTTCACGTATCCCAACACCGCTGCGAGGCCGGTGCGGCGGTACCAGCAGTCGGGAGTGGCGGGTGACCAGGCGACGATGTCAGCCAGCGTAGAGGGCTGAATTGGGCCGTAGAAGCACGGCAGGCACCAAAGGGGCTGTCCGCCCTCCGGAACGGGCTGGAACGCGCTGTCAGCGTGAATTTCGGCCCTCAGAAGGCCTATTCCGCCGGCCGTCATGGCCGCCTCCCAGTCGAGGCCGGCATCCATGAGCCGGCGAGGCGTGAGGGCGTCGGACGCCAGGTCCATCTCCGCCTGGAGATCGATGCATCTGCTCATCGGGTGGCCTCCAGGAGATCGCGAGCCTGCAGGCCACTGGCGTGGAGGACGCGCACGGCCTCTTCGAAGGCCTGCCGGCGGTCATCGGGGTTCCGCTCCATCTCGGCGCAGACCACCCACTGCAGGAAGCGGCGGAAGGCGGCCTGGTACTCGGGCGTTGACGTCGAGTCGGCGTCATCAAACGGCAGCGCCACGCTGCGCGGACGCTGGTGAGGCAGGGCGAGCGTCCCACGAGGCCGGCCACGCTTGGCGGGCGCCGTGGGCGCGTCTCGGGTGTCGGTCGGATGCTTATACATGGGTAAATCTCCTGTGCTGGGACAGGGACTCACCGGCTTGCCAAGAAAAGCAGTCGTCGCTAGATTGCGGGGGTCCTGTAGTACCGCTTAAGCGAATTCTGCCCCTCGCCGGTTTGCCCCTGGCGAGGGGTTTGCTTATGCGGCCCCGTGTTCTGCGACACGACGGATGGACTCCATCGTGATCAGAGTCCGGCCGCCGATCTTGCGGACTTCGAGGTTGCCCTTCTTGGTCAGTCGCCAGATCGACGTGGGGCTCACGCCGAGCGCCTGAGCGGCGCCCTTGACGGTGACCAGCAGCGGGCCGGCCTCAGGGGTGGCGGTAACAGCAACGGTCTGCATTCTCATCTCCATCAGGTCCGCCGGTGGTACGGCGGGGTTTCGTGTGCAAAGTCCTGAAGAGATGATTCTCTTTTTTCGAGATGGCCCTGTCGTCTGGTGGAAAAAGACTCCCACCAGTGAGTTCAACGGCTTACGCGGCGCGATTTTGCCCTACTGACGGGGGCGGAACTCGTACTTCTGTGCGAGATGCAGCAGGTGCTCGCCGAGTGGTGGAGGCGGAAAGACCGTTCCACGCCCCTTACCAATGTCGTCGGGGATCGAATAGGTGGCCGCAGGATCAAGCAGAGTGCTTCGACTGCGTTTCTCCTGGAAGCCAACGGCAAACGTCTGGAAATCCCGCGAGGTCGCTACGACGTCCCAGAGGTGGCTTCGAAGCAAGACCCAAAGGCTTGGCTGCTCCTTGCCGGTAGCCTCGTAGATCGTCAGGATTGCGGCGGCTACGTGCGCCACGGGCTTGAATTCTGACCAGGCCCGCTGCAGCTCGCGATCTACGCGCGAAATCTTACCTGCTGCTTCCTTGCCCAGATCCTTCACTCGGGCCCTTTGGTGGCGCTCCAGAAGGTCCACAGCCCTTCCGACACTGGCGCCACCGATCTCTTCGCGGTGATGGAGGTGAAGCGCCCGCACGGTGATCAGAATGGCCCCAGCGGCCATCCAACCGCCGCGCTTGGCGTTGGCTTGGTCCAACATTAACGGCAGTCCGCCCGACAACGATGCCTGTGCGACAATTCCTTCTTCCCCCAAGATGCCGAAAAAGTGGCGCCTTGCTTCAGCCTTGGAGGACCTCCACGCTTCGGCCAGCACGTCAGCGGGGACGTCTGGGTACAAGGCGGTGAGTGGCCTTTCGAGGTCCTCATTCTCCAAAGTGCTGTCGACGTTGAGGACGCTCTTGCATGCGCTAAAGTCTGCACGTTGTTTCTCATCTGTCGGCCACAGCAGGTAGGCCAGCAATGTCTCCGCTATTGTCTCTTCGCTTGGCGGTGTCCCTGGTTCCACGCCGATCTCTTCGGGAAAGACGATCTCCGGCACGTCAGGCGCCCTTCTTCTTGAGAGGCACCACATTGGCTCCCTTAGTGCGCTCCCGGTTACAATAGGATGCCCAAGCATCCATCAGCTTTCGGCGATTCTCGAATGAGTCGGTCCGGTGGTAGGCCCTCTCGGTCTTGTCCTTCACGGTGTGGGCCAGGACCTTCTCAATCAGAGGCTTGGAGAACCTCGTGTTATCTTCAGCCCAGTCCCGGAAGGTGGATCTAAAGCCATGGATCGTGATGCTGAGCCCAGCGCGCCGGAGCGGGCGGGTAAGGGTGGCATCGCTCATCGGCTTGCCGAGTTTCATGCCTTCGAAGATCAAGGCGTGCTTATCCTTGGTCCTGCGCAGCTCCTGCATCCGATCCAGGATATCCAGTGCCTGCTTCGTCAGCGGAACGCGATGCTTCAGCCCGCTCTTCATGCGCTCCGGGGGAATGGTCCAGACACGCTTCTGGCGGTCGATTTCGCTCCAGCGCGCGCCCCTGGACTCCCCTGACCTGGTCGCGGTCAGAATTGTGAATTCCAGCAGGAGCAGGGTCTTCTCTTCAGCAGAGAGCGTTTCCTGCATGTTGGCGAGGAAGGTCGGCAGTTCCGCCCAGGGCATAGCCTCGAAATGCCCCCTCCTGTCGCTCTGCCTGGGGAGCCCGCGGGACACCGAGCGCATAGGCGCCTCAGTTTCCCTCCACCCCTTGGCGTGGCAGTAGTCCAGCACGATGCCGATCCGTTGACGCACCCGGCGCGCTGTCTCGGGGATCTTCAGCCAGATCTCGGCAAGCACGTCCCGGATGAGGGCACTGTCGATCTTGTGGACCTGAAGGTCACCGAGCCTCGGATAGGCGTAGATCTCCAGGGTCCGTATCCACTGGTCGGTGTGCTTTCCGTTCTTCCAGCCGGGCTTCCGCTCCTTGTGGACGGCCTCTGCCGCCTCCTTGAATGTTGGGAGGGTGATCTTTGCCTTGCGCCGCAATTCCACGGGGTCTTCCCCGCGGCCGTACCCCTTGCGCATCTCATCGGCCGACTCCCGCGCGGCGGCCAGGGTGACGCTCCTCGCGCTCCCCAGCCCGATGTCCCGCCGCCTACCATTGACCTGGATGCGTAGCACCCACTTGGCGTTACCCTTCTCGTCGACCACGAGATAGAGACCATCGCCATCGCTGTGCCGGCCGCTCTTGGCCCTTTTCACGCCCAGCGCTGTCAGCTTGCCCATTTGACCTGTCCTGCATTGCCCGTACCACACTTAGTACCACAGGAAAGTTGGTCTTGGGTGAAATTGACTGCAACAGGCTGACACGCAGATTCGGAGAAAATTAGGCTTTCCCTGTGGTTAACGGGCCAACCTGAAACAGCCTGAAACAGAACGATGGCGGACTCCCCCTCCGCCATCCTGCTTTGCGCTATGCGCTTCGCAGGATTTGCGCCGACTATGGGGCGCGAAGCAAAAATGCCCCTTTCGATGCGGCTTATGCAGAACCAACTTCGAACTTGATCCCGGGAGTCCAGCCTCGGGAGGAAGATCCACGGTCCACAGGTTTTGGAGAGGTCCCGTGAGCGTAGAGTTCAACCACACCATCGTCTGGTGTCACGACCAGCGGCAGTCCGCAGCTTTCCTTGCAGAGATCCTGGGGCGGGCGGCGCCCAGTTCCTTCGGCCCCTTCCTCGTCGTCGAGTTCGACAATGGCGCCTCGCTCGACTTTTACGAGACCGAAGGCAAGATCGCCATGCAGCACTATGCCTTCCTGATCGGCGAGGACGACTTCGATGCCATCTTCGAGCGCGTCACGGCGAAGGGGATGTCGTACTGGGCCGATCCGGGCCGGCAGAAGCCGGGGGAGATCTACCGACACAACGGCGGGCGGGGCTTTTACTTCATGGATCCCGACGGCCATCTCCTCGAGGTCCTCACCAAGCCCTACAGCAGCGCAGGGTAGGCCGAGAGCACGGGCCCGCCGCCCGCGCCTCCGGCCCGAAGCGCTATTCGATCACCGCGATGGTTCGCACCTCAATGCTTTCGCGGGGCGGAGCATCGCTGCGCTGCTGTGGCAGCCGGAAGGCGCTGTGCGGGGTGAAGCGGGCGCGGCCGTCGTCGCGACTGTCCCAGCCCTTGATGAGGATCACCTCGTCGCGCGTCATCGCCGGCGCGTAGTACCAGCGCTGCGCCGGGTGGTAGGCCAGGTGGTAGATCTCGCCGACACGGTCGGGGAAGATCTGGTCGGTGGCGACGAGGTCCGCGGGCCGCACGCTGGCGGCATCGGCCAGGGCGAGGGGAGAGCGCTCCACCGGGCCGCGGATCGGCCGCCAGACGTTGACTTGCACGATGCGCGCGCCAGCGGCGGCGAGCCGCGCGGCTTCCTCCTCGCCCAGCAGATCCTTCACGCGGCGCGGGCCGCTCGCTTCCGTGTAGTCGACATGCACCCGCCCGGCCGGTCCGCGTGCGCCGTCGCGGTTGGCCGCCCCGGTGGCGGCATCGGAGCGCCGCGTGGCATCGAAGATCACCACCTTCGTCACGGGGCGGTCGGCGCCAAGCTCGCGCCTCACCAGCGCCTCGACTTCCGGGTAGTAGGCCTGTTCCACCGCCCGGTCGTCGTAGAGGTCTTCGACCGCGGTCGGCGCCCAGCGCAACACGAAGCCATCGCGGTCGAGCGACAGCCCGCCTGCGAGGGGTCGCAGATCGTGGATGGCGACCTCGTGATCATCGGTGTCGAAGAGTTCCCGTGGCGCGCGGCCGGTTAGTGCGGCGCTTTCCAGGACCGGCTTAGCCGCCTGGGGGCGGATGAAGGTGAGCGGTGCGTGCAGGGTGGCCGCGGACAGCGGCGCGGGCGCCCGAGGTTGAAGGGCAGCGGCAATCAGGCTCATCGCAGTCTCCTCTCTGGCTTCGGCGCCCCTGCGGGTGCGCCGACGTCGTGCAGGGGGTTCACTACAGATGAGGTCTGTGCGCCGGGCGATAGCGCCCGCCGCAGGATCAAGTTTGTTGCCGATGGGGCACAAGTGGTCCGATGACCTGCCGTTGCCGCGGCCCTGTCTTTTCACCTTTTTGCGCCTCGGCGGGAAACCTGTGCCGTGGCGTGACGTTGGCATGCAAAGGGGAGAGCGGGTTCTCGAAAAGCAGGCCCGTCGAGCTACCGAAACACACGGAGGACCAAAGCATGAAGATCAAAGACGTGATGACAACGGAAGTCGACGTGATCGATCCCACAGTCATGATCGCGGAGGTTTCCCGCAAGATGCGTGACCAGGATATCGGCGTGCTGCCGGTCGGCGAAGGAGATCGGCTCATCGGCATGATCACCGACCGCGACATCGTCGTTCGGGCCATCGCCGAGGGCAAGGATCCCACGGCGACCGCGGTGCGTGAAGCGATGTCGGACCAGGTGTTCTACTGCTTCGAGGACCAGTCGACCGAGGAGATCGCCGCGAACATGGGCGAAAAGCAGATCCGTCGGTTGCCGGTGTTGAACCACGACAAACGCCTGGTCGGTATCGTCTCGCTCGGCGACCTCTCCGCAGGCGGTGCCAACCGCGAAGCCGGCGGGGCGTTGGGGGAGATCTCGGAATCATCGCATTGAGCGTCCGTGGAAAGCCACTCAGCCTACGCGGAAGGAATCGACAGGAAGGAGCCCAACGATGGCCATCTGCCACAAATGCGGCAACGATTACGACAAGGCTTTCGAGATCACCATAGACGGCCGCAGCTATACCTTCGACAGCTTCGAATGCGCGATCAATGCCCTGGCGCCGGTCTGCGCCCATTGCGAGACGCGGATCATCGGCCACGGGGTTGAGGCGGGAGACAGCGTCTTCTGCTGTGCCCATTGCGCCGGGCAGCAGGGCGAAGCGCGCCTGCAGGACCGCGCCTAGCGCAAGCAACGGGCGGCGGCAGTGCCGCCGCCCCTTGTCCCGCCGCCCGACTTGTGGCGAAGTCCTCGGGGCAGGTCGGGATCCCAGGATGATCGAAGTCGGCAGCATCTGCGTTTGGCGCTGGACAGTCGCCGCCGCGCTGCTGTGGGCGCCGGCTGCCGTGCCGGCCGCCGCGGCGCCATCGCAGGAGGCGGCGCGCCGCGCCATCGAGGCCGTGGCGGAGCAGCTCTGCCCTGATGGTCTCGAAGACACGGAGGCGCTGGAGCGCCAGCTGCCCGGCTATGCCCTCACCGATGTGGAGGACGCCGGCCCATCCGCAAACTGGCTCAGGCGGGAAATTCGCCTGGTGGCATCTACGGCGGACCTGGCGGTAGTGGCAACGGGTCTGCAGCCCGGCGGCGCGCTGCGCCGCCTCGACATCGAGGTGCGGGCGCTGGGCGACGACCGGCCGCTGATGCTGGCGCTGGCCGATGGGATGTGCCGCATCCTGCAAGCCCGCGCGCTGCGCTACGGCAACGGCAGGGCAACGACGCTGCTGCTGCTGGCGTCGGACATGCAAACGGTGGTCGGCGAAGAGCCGCTCGATCCGGCGGTGCCGCCGGGCGAGGATGCGACCGGGGTGACGGTCGCCCTTGTTGACAGCGGCGTGAACTACCTGCTGCCGCAGATCGCCGCGCGCCTCGCCCGCGATCCGGAGGGAGAGATACTCGGCTACGACTTCTGGGACCTCGACCCCAGGCCGTTCGACGGCGACACCGGCCGTTCAGAGTTCTTCCCGATCCGCCACGGCAGCGAGGTGGCGAGCCGGCTGCTCGCCGAAGCGCCGGACGTGCGCCTCGTGCCCTTCCGCTATCCGCGGCCGGATATGACGCGCATGGACGAAGTGGTAGCGCGCGCGGCGGAAGCCGGCGCCATCATCGTCGCCCTCCCTCTGGGCAGCCGAAACCCGGACGACTGGAGCGCCTTCGCGGCTGCCGCGAAGATCCATGCGGACATACTCTTCATCGCCTCAGCCGGCAACGACGGCCGCGACATCGATGCGATGCCGGTCTATCCCGCCGCCTTGCCTCTCGACAACGTGATCGTGGTGACCTCGGCCGAGGACGACGGCCGCCTGGCACGTGGCTCCAACTGGGGGGCGGTCAGCGTCGACCTGCTGGTGCCGGCGGAGAACCTCGCCGTCACCGGCTTCCATGGCAACCCGGTGCGCGGATCCGGCTCCAGTTTCGCGGTGCCGCGGGTGGCGGCGCTGGCGGCAAGGCTCCAGGCCGCGCATCCGGGCTGGCGGGCGGCCGAGCTGAAGGCGGCGATCTTCGCCCGGGCCGAGCCGCCGCCGCAGGCGCCCGGAACCGTGGCCGTGGGCTGGCTGCCCGAAGCGGTGTTGCAGGCTGATTGAATTCATAGGTTAGCCCTTGGTTTCTTGGCCGTTTCTCTGCCGCTGCTTGTCGCAGGAAGTCATTGCGCTAGATGGGAAGGCAGCCCCATAATCGCACCCGCTGGCAACTCGGGTGCCAGAGCACGGCGGGTGAAGACCGTATGGATCTCATCGGGTTCGCGATCAGGCGGCCGACGGCGGTTACCGCTGTGGTCTTGATCGTCTTGGCCCTCGGCCTCGTCGCTCTGCAGACCATTCCGATTCAACTGACCCCCGACGTGCGCCGTCCGGTGCTGCAGGTCACCACCGGCTGGTCCGGCGCCTCGCCGCTGGAAGTCGAGCGCGAGATCACCAACCGCATCGAGGAAGAACTCACCGGCATCGAGGGCCTCACCGAGATGTCGAGCGACTCATCGCTCGGCCGCAGCCGCATCACGCTGGAATTCGACATCGGGCAGAATATGGACCGCGCCTTCATGCTGGTGTCCAACCGGCTGGGCAACGTCTCCGATTTTCCCGACGAGGCCGGCGAGCCTTCGATCCGCACCTCGGGGTCCGAGGACGTGCCCATCGCGCGCCTTGCGATGACGCGGCTGCCCGGAAACGACCGCAACATCGAGGTCTATGGCGACCTCATGGAAGATCTGGTCAAGGACCGCCTGCAGCGCGTGACGGGCGTCTCCCAGGTCGACTATTCGGGCGGCAGCGGCCGCGAATTGCAGGTGATCGTCGAACCCGCGGTGATGGCCGGCTATGGCCTGACGGTGCCCAAGGTGCTGCAGGCCCTGCGCGATGCCAACGTCTCGCTCACCGCCGGCGCGGTGGACGAGGGCAAGCGCCGCTACATCGTGCGGACGGATTCGGAAACCGCTACGGTGGCCAAGGTGCGCTCCGTGGTGGTGCAGACCTCCTACGGCGCGCCGGGCGGAACGGGCGGCGGGCGCCTTGCCGACGTCACCATCGGCGAGATCGCCGACGTGCGACTGGACTACAAGGAGCCGACCAGCAACCGGCGCTTCAACGGCGTGCCGATGATCAGCCTCAACGTGGTGCGTGAAAGCGGCGCCAACGTCATCGAGACGATGAACGGCCTGCGCGCGGCGGTGGCGGAGCTGAACGCCGGCCCGCTGCGCTTCGAACAGGTCGGGCTGAAGATCTACTACGACGAGACACTCTACATCGACTCGGCCATCAGCCTGGTGCAGCAAAACATTTTCGTCGGTGGCCTGTTGGCCGCCTTGATCCTGATGCTGTTCCTGCGCTCCTGGCGCGCCACCTTCGTGGTGGTGGTCGCAATCCCGATCTCGGTAATCGCCACCTTTGTCGCCATGGCGGTGGTCGGCCGTTCGCTGAACGTGATCTCGCTGGCCGGCATCGCCTTCGCTGTCGGCATGGTGGTCGACGGCGCCATCGTCGTGCTGGAGAACATCTTCCGATTGCGCCAGCACGGTGCGCCGTCAGCCGCGGCGGCGCAGGAGGGCGCCAAACAGGTCTGGGGCGCGATTCTCGCCTCGGCGCTGACCACCGTGGTGGTGTTCATTCCGATTCTCCTGCTGGAGCTACCGGCGGGTCAGCTCTTCCGCGACATCGCCGTGGCTATCTCGGTTGCCGTGCTGCTGTCGCTGCTGGTTGCCATTACGGTCATTCCGACGCTGTCCAATAAGATGCTGGGTCGTCCGCAGACCGACTTCAGCAAGCGCTTCCGTCTGCCGGTCGTCGACTCCCTGGCCGGGCTGTTCGTGCGCGGCGTCATGGGGTTCCTGCGCCGGGTCATCACCAGCCGCATCGTCTCGCTGGTCCTGGTGGCGGTGATCTGCGGCGGTGCGGCGCTGGCGACCTACGCCTTCATGCCGAAGCTCGACTACCTGCCGGACGGCAACCGCAACTTCGTCTATTCGCGCGTCCAGCCGCCGCCGGGCTA
Source organism: uncultured Pelagibius sp. (assembly GCA_964472095.1). Lineage (GTDB taxonomy): Bacteria > Pseudomonadota > Alphaproteobacteria > Kiloniellales > Kiloniellaceae > Pelagibius. The sequence continues at coordinate 15,267 of CAYYIV010000047.1, read as the reverse complement.
CAACCTCGACACCACCTTCCGGATCGCCGAGCGCATCGAGGCGGCCACCAAACCGCTGTGGGGCAATGAGGCAGAGCCGGATCCGGACGCGCCGCCGCGCATCGAGAACTTCTTCTTCGTCGCCCTGCGCGACATCATGTTCGTCGGCGCCAGCAGCGCCGACATCGAGCGCGCCGGCGAGCTGGTGCCGGTGCTGCGCAAGGCCATCAACGAGGCAGATCCCGGCACCAGGGGCTTCGTGTCGCAGTCCTCGATCTTCGGCCGGTCGGTCGGCGGGTCGCGGGCGATCAATCTCAACGTCACCGGGCCGGACATGGACGGCATTCTGGCGGTGGCCAAGCGCGCCGACGAGCTGCTGGCGCAGACCTTTTCCGAGGAAAGCGGCGCCCAGACGCGCATCTCGCCGGGCCTCGAGCTCGGCGCGCCGGAAATCCGCGTGACTCCAGACCTCAGGCGACTCGCCAAGGCGGGCCTCTCTGCCCGCGATTTTGCCGTCAGCATCGACGTCATGAACGACGGTGCGCGGATCGACGAAATCAATCTCGGCAGCCGCCGCATCGACCTGACCCTGATGGCCCCTAAGGGGCTGGTGACCAACACGCAAGGCATCAACTCGCTGCCCATCGTCACCGGCAACGGGCAGGTGCTGCCGGCCGACTCGCTGTCCGACATCGAGCTGACCAGCGGACCAACGTCGATCCTCCATGTCGACCGCGAGCGGGCCATCACCATCACGCTCAGCCCGCCCAAGTCGATGCCGCTGCAGGACGCCATCGAAATTGTGCGCGAACAGGTGGTCGCGCCACTGGAGGCCGAAGCGATGAGGCCGGGCATGAAGCTGAGCCTCAGCGGTGCGGCCGACGACCTCTCGGAGACATGGGGCGCATTGCAGCTGAACCTCGTGGTGGCGCTGATCATCGTCTACCTGGTGATCTCGGTGCTCTACGAGAGCCTGGTCTACCCGGCGATCATCATGCTCTCGGTGCCGCTCGCCACCGCCGGCGGCCTGCTAGGGCTTGCCGTGCTCAATACCTACGTGGCCCAGCCGCTCGACATGCTGACCATGCTGGGATTCGTCATTCTCATAGGCATTGTGGTGAACAATGCGATTCTGCTGGTCGACCAGGCGCTGCAGAACAGCCGCGCCGGCATGATCTCATCTGAGGCGATCCTGCAGGCGGCCAGCAACCGCATCCGGCCGATTTTCATGTCCACTCTGACCTCGATCTTCGGGCTGCTCCCGCTGGCCGTCTTCCCCGGCGCCGGCTCGGAGCTCTACCGTGGCCTCGGCTCTGTGGTGATCGGCGGACTCAGCCTCTCCGCGCTGCTCACCCTGGCAATCATCCCGCCGCTGCTCTCACTGCTGTTGCCCAAGGACAGGGCCGGGTCGGCCAAGGAAGAGCCGACCTACCAGCTGGCCGCACAGTAGGCGCCTGCCTGCGCCGAGTTGACGGCCTTTCACGTCGCACCCTATAGTGCCGCTTGGCCGATGCAGCCAGCCGCTTGCGCTTCCGTTTCGGGAGTAGGGTGAAAGCATCATCCCCAGATCCCTGATCCTTTTGCACGGTGGCGAACGGGTCAGTAACGCAAGCACTGACCACCTTCCGTTCGCCCGGAAGCAAAGGATCCATTCCATGCGTACATTCCGTGACGCCAAGGCCATGGCGCGGTCTCTGCGGGCCACGCTGTGCGAAAGCGATATTGCGCTCTCGCACGCTGCCTGCCTGGAGATCGTCGCCCGGCAGTTCGGCGCCGACAGTTGGAACGTGCTCGCCGCTAAGCTTGCGACGGACAACGGCGCGCCCGCAGGCAATCCGGCGCAGGTCCCTGCCGGGCCACAGTTCAAGTCCGCTATCCCGATCCTGCGCATCTTCGCGGTCGAAAAGGCGATGGAATTCTACGTCGATTTCCTCGGCTTCAAGATCGATTGGGAGCATCGCTTCGGCGACGACTTTCCGCTCTACGCCCAGATTTCCCGCCCCGAGATCGTCTTGCATCTGAGCGAGCACCACGGCGACGCCAGCCCTGGGTCGACCGTCTTTGTATGGATGCGCGGCATCGCTGCCTATCACCGCGAACTGGTGGCCAAGGAATACCGCTACAACAAACCCGGCCTGGAAGACGCCCCCTGGGATGCCCGGGTCATGCAGGTCAGCGATCCCTTCGGCAATCGCCTGCGCTTCAGCGAGCCCAACGCCGCCGACGATCCGCGCGCTTAGGGCAGATCAGGGTCGAAAGGAATCGCATTGCACTCTCCCGCGACCCCGTGCGTCCGTTCTCTCCGTTTGATGTAGAGCGGATTCACGTGACCAGTCAGAACCGCTTCGTGGTTCCGTCTGGTCACGATCCGCTCTAAGGAGAGGTTCTAGGCGCGTCCGCCGGGGCGTGCGGTGCTCTGGCGCACCACCAGCCGGGCCTCGAGCGCGACGTGGTCGCGCGCCGGGCGGCCCTCGATACGCGCCACCAGGTAGTCGCCAGCGAGGGTGCAGATCTCCTCGACCGGCACGTGGATGGTAGTCAGCGCCGGGGCGATGTTGGCCGCCAGTTCGATGTCGTCAAAGCCGCCGACCGAGAGGTCGCCCGGCACCGTGAGGCCGGACTGCTGCGCCTCCAGCATGACGCCGATGGCGAGCAGATCGTTGCCGCCGATGACGGCTGTCGGCGGCGGGCCCGGCGCGGCGAGAAGCTCACGCAGGCCGTCGCGCCCGTCGCTCAGTGAATAGGGCCGCTCGACGATGTGTGATGGCGGCAGGTCGAGCCCACGCGCGCGCAGTGCCGCCGCCACGCCGTTGATGCGGTTGCGGGCGCGGTCGTTGCCGGCGGTGACGCCGGCCACCATGGCGATCTCGCGGTGGCCGAGGTCGAGCAGGTAGTCGGCCAGGTTGCATCCCGCCATCTCGTTGTTGAAGCCGCAGCAGGGGTGCGTTGCCGCGACGTCGTAAACCCAGGTGTTGATGTAGGCGATGCCCTTGCGCTGCAGCAGGGCGTAGACCTCCGGCAGGTGGCTGTCGCCCTGCAGCATGATGGCATCGATGCCGCGCTCCACCATGGTGCGCACCTGCTTCAGCTCGCGCGCTGGCTCGTAGTTGGAGGAAGCCACCAGCAGGCCGTAGCCCGAGAGCTCCAGGCGGTGCTCCAATGCCTGGATCCCCTTGGCGAAGATCGGGTTGTCGAGGGCGGCGGTGACCGCGCCGATGGTGCGCGAGCGGCGCGACGCCAGCGCCCGGGCGGCGGCGTGCGGAACGTAGCTGAGCGCCGCCACGGCCGCGGCCACGCGGGCCTCAGTCTCCCGGTTCACCTTGCCCTGGGCGTTCAGCACGCGGCTGACCGTCGCCGTGGAGACCCCGGCGCGCTGCGCCACGTCCTTCAGCGTGGCGGTCGGCCGGTCATTGCGGCGGGTGCGTTTCTGTAAGCGCTTGCTCAAGCCTGTTCTCAGGTCGGCCGACGGGGGCCCTGCGGTTGCCGCTTATGATTGTATCCATTTTTTCTTATTGGATTAAGCTGGTCAACCGACCATCGGAGAAGTGGCGCACGATTCTCGGTTGACAAGACTGGGCTGGAATTCGTTACACTGGGGCCAATAATGTAAACGCTTACCTATCCACGACCGGCTATGCGGGCCGGCAAACGGGTCGGCGGGAAAGCAATGGGTGCGCCCGGGCGCGCGGTCCTCTTGGGGAGCGCTCCCGCAATGGCGCGGCCGACGGGAACGGAAATGCCGCAGCCACCCACCAGTCCAACCGGGCCAGTCAAGCCGGTCGTCGATCTGCAGAGCGCGCGTCGCGCGCGCCTGCTGCTGGCGGTCTGCGCGCTGCTTTTCGTGCTCTTCTGCCTCAATGTGCTGCTCGGCAAGGCGCGCATCATGCTCAGCCTTCAGCTCGGTTTCCTGCTGCCCGATGTGCTCGAGTTTCTGCTGTTGCTGCTCTCGGCGCTGTTTTTCACCCTGGCCGCGCTGGCCCGCGAGAAGGCGGTGGGGTCGCGCGACGGCAGTAGCGGCAGCTAGCGCAAAATCGAGGGCGAGGGCTGCCCAAAATTCACTCAAGACAACCGACAACACCAAAAGGGAGGAATCAGATGAGTGACAAGAGCAAGGACCCGTCGGTCTCCATGCCGGAGCGCCGCGCCTTCTTTCGTGCGGCAAAGCGGTACGGTGCCACCACGGCGCTGGTCGCCCTGGGCGCCAACAGCCTGCTGAGTGATGCCGCCCTGGCGCAGACCGCCGAGGAGGAGAAGGAGCGCCAGGCGGCGGCCAAGGAGACCATGACCGTCGCCACCGAGTACCGCATCGGCACCACGCGCTCCTATCCGATGATGCAGCTGAACGTCAAAGAGAACATCCAGAACGCGACCAATGGGCAGGTCTACGTGAAGCTGGCCGCCGGCGGGCAGCTCGGCGTTGGCACCAAGCTGGCTGAGAAGGTGCAGGCGGGCACCGTGCAGGCGGCGCAGTTTTCGCTTTCCAACTTCTCGCCCTTCGCGCCGGCGGTCGACCTCATCAACATTCCCTACTGGGTCGGCCCGAACCAGAAGTTCGTCAACCTGGTGACCTCCGATGCCTGGAAGACCGAGGTGAACAGTCGGGTCGAGGCCAAGGGCTTCACGCCGCTGTTCTACTTCTGTATCGACCCGCGCACGGTGGCGATCCGCCGCGGCGTCAACGGTCCGGTCAAGACGCCGGACGACCTCAAGGGCATGAAGTTCCGCGTTCCCGGCTCCAACATCCTGCAACAGTTCTATCGCCTTGCCGGCGCCAATCCGACGCCGGTGGCCTGGGGCGAGACCGCGTCGGCGATCAAGCAGGGCGTGGCCGACGCGCTGGATCCCTCGGTCGAGGCGCTCTACGCCTTCGGTTTCAAAGACATTCTCTCCTGGGTCACCTTCAGCGCGCCGGTGCCCGACAGCCAGGTCTATGCCTGCAACACCCAGTGGCTACAGGGATTGGCGGGCGACCTGCGCGAAGCCATCGGCTTCGCCAGCCAGATCACCTTCCTGCAGAACCTCGCCCAGGTGCCGGCCTCGCGCGCCTTCGCCATGGCGGAGATGGCCAAGGCCGGGGTGCAGTTCTACGTGCCGACGGCCGACGAGATCGCCGCCTGGGCGGAGGCCTGCGGCCATCAGCGTCCGGAGTGGGACAGCTGGAAAAAGGACCTCGCCGGTTCCCTCGAGACCTTCGAAAAGCTGCTCGAGGCCGCCAACACCGCCAGCCCCTACTACGTGCATGACGTCTGAGGTCGCGGCATCGGGACTTTGCTTCGGTCGCTTGGGGGCGGTGGTCAGCACCGCCCCCAAGCGTCTTGCCTACCGCCTTGGGGAGCAGCATGCGTGACGCCTTGAGATGGCTGGACGAGAACGCGGAGCGCTGGATGCTCCTGTTTCTCTACAGCTTCATCGTCCTGGTCATCGCCATCGAGGTCATCAGGCGCTTCGTCTTGATGTACTCCTCGGTCTGGGGCGAGGAGACGGCGCGCTACGCCTTCATCTACCTGGTGTGGATCGGTGCCGCGGTGGCGGTGCGCGACCGCGCCCACATTCGCATTGACGTCATCACCCACATGCTGCCGCCGCGCGGCGCTGCCCTGATCTATCTGCTGGGCGACCTCCTGACGCTGGCCTTGGCCTGTTTTGCCATCTACTGGTCGCTCGATCCGGTGCTGGTGTCCTGGAAGTACGGCAACGTGACCGACGGCCTGCGCATCATCCGTGTGTGGTTCCTCATGGCGGTACCCTTCGGGTTTGCCATCATGCTGCTGCGCCTGGGCCAGTCGATCCGGCGCGACGTCAGCGACCTGCGCGAGGGCCGGCCGCACTTCGCCGGCCGTAAGCTGTTCGACTAGGGGCCGCGAGAAGATGTACCAACTCTACGGCATTCCCGAAGCCTCCACCGAGCTGGGCTGGACCGTCGGCCTGCCGCTGCTCGGCATCGTGCTGCTGCTTTGCCTGGCGGTGCCGGTCTGGGTGGCGCTGGGGTTCGGGGCCATCGGCCTTCTGATGTTCACCGAGGTGCTGCCGCTAACGCTCTTCGGCGAGGCGCTGTTCTCCGGCATCGACACCTTCGCCCTCATCGCCATTCCGCTGTTTATCCTGACGGGCGACGTCCTGGTGCGCTCCGGGCTTTCCGGCAAGCTGCTCGACGTGGCCGAGGCGACCATGGGCAGCCTCAAGAGCGGCTTCGGCACCTCCACCATTCTGGGCTGCGGCTTTTTCGCCTGCATTTCCGGCTCCGATGCCGCCGGCGCGGCAGCGGTAGGCCGCATCACCTACGCGCGCCTGGTGCAGGCCGGCTATCCCAAGCCCTACGCCTGCGCCCTGGTCGCCTCGGGCGCCTGCACCGGCATCCTGATCCCGCCGTCGATCGCCTACATCATCATTGGGCTTATCCTCGGGATATCCGCCTCGACCCTCTTCCTGGCGGCGGCGGTGCCCGGCGTGATGATCATGATCTCCATCATGCTGACCAACGTCGTCATCAACCGGCGCCGCGGCTACGAGTATTCCGACGTCGCCTTCTCCTTCCGGCGCTGGCTGAAGGCGGTCTGGGACGGCAAATACGCCCTGATGATCCCCATCATCATCCTTGGCGGCATCTATTCTGGCGTTTTCACGCCGACCGAGGCTGCGGCGGTCGCTGTGGTCACCACCATCGTCATCGGCCTGCTGCAGGGCACCCTCACACTCGACGACTTTCCCAAGATGCTGTTGAGCTCGGCCAAGGTGAACGGCGTCATCGTGCCGATCATCGCCTTCGCCCTGCCCCTGGCCCAGGCTCTGGCGGCGCTGGAAGTGCCGCAGACCTTCGTGCAGGCGATCACCACCCTGACCGATGACCCGACGCTGATCATCCTGCTCATGCTCGGCATCTTCATCATTGCCGGCTGCGTCATGGAAACCACGCCGAACATCGTCATCCTGGCGCCGATCATGCTGCCGCTGGCCGAAAACATCGGCATGAGCGAGATCCACTTCTGCATCTTCATGGTGACGGCGCTGGGCGTCGGCTTCGTCACCCCGCCGCTGGGTCTCAACCTCTTCGTGCTGGCGGGGCTGACCGGCGAGCCGGTGATGGGCATCGCCCGTCGCGCGGTGCCCTATGTGCTAGCCATGCTGGCCGTGGTGCTGCTGCTGGCTTTCGTCCCGGCGCTCTCCCTCTGGGCGGTGTATTGAGGGACAGGGCGCAACAATCGGAAATGCTTACCCGCGCAGAATCGCACCATTTCTGTTGATTCTGGCGCTCTCTGGCACAAGAGTATGTAAACGCTTACATGAATCGAGTGGGACTTGTGGGGCATCGGAGATGGCGATCCAGTATCTGAAGAAGGCAGCGAAGCAGCCGACCAGCGGCGAGGCCGACACCCGCCGCATCGTCGGCGAGATTCTCGACAATATCCGCGAGGGCGGCGAACAGCGGGCACGCCGCTATGCCGCCGACTTCGACAAGTGGGAAGGCGACATCCTGGTCGACCGCACGGCCATTGAGGCGGCGGCCACCAAGGTGCCGGCGCGCCTGAAGCGGGATATCGACTTCGCCTACGCCCGCGTGCGCGACTTCGCCGAACGTCAGCGCGATTCGGTCAGGGAGTTCGAGGTCGAGTTGTCGCCCGGCCTCTTCGCCGGCCAGCGCCTCATCCCGGTGAAGACCGCCGGCTGCTACGTGCCGGGCGGGCGCTACGCCCACGTCGCCTCGGCCATCATGTCGATTGCCACCGCCAAGGTCGCCGGCGTCGACAATATCGTCGCCTGCTCGGTGCCCACAGCACAGCACGGCGGCATCCACCCGGGCATCCTCTACACCATGGACCTCTGCGGTGCCGACCATATCCTCAACCTCGGTGGCGTGCAGGGCGTTGCGGCCATGGCCTACGGCCTCTTCACCGGGCATCCCGCCGACATCCTTGTCGGCCCCGGCAACCGCTTCGTGGCCGAAGCCAAGCGCATGCTCTTCGGCCAGGTCGGCATCGACCTCTTCGCCGGGCCGACGGAGATCCTGGTCATTGCCGACGAGACGGCGGACCCGCGCCTGGTCGCCTCCGACCTGGTCGGCCAGGCCGAGCACGGCCCCGACTCACCGGCCTGGCTGGTGTCCCTCGACCGCAAGTTGGCGGAGGACGTCATGGCGCTGCTGCCGGGACTCATCGAGAAGCTGCCGCAGACCCAGCGCAATTCCGCCGCCGCCGCCTGGCGCGACTACGGCGAGGTCGTGCTCTGCGAGACCCGCGCGGACGCCGTCGAAGTCTCCGACCGCTACGCGCCGGAGCACCTGGAAGTCCAGGCCGACGACTGCGAATGGTGGCTGCAGCATCTTGCCAACTACGGCTCGCTGTTCCTCGGCGAGGAGACCACAGTTGCCTTCGGGGACAAGTGTTCCGGCACCAACCACATCCTGCCGACCAAGGGTGCTGGGCGCTACACCGGCGGCCTCTCGGTGCACAAGTTCATCAAGACCGTCACCTACCAGCGCATGACCCGCGAGGCCAACCGCGAAGTGGCGCAGGTAACGGCGCGGATCTCTCGCCTGGAAGGTATGGAGGCTCACGCGCGTACCGGCGACGACCGTCTCGCCAAGTACTTCCCCGACGAAGACTTCGACACGGCAGCGGCATGACGGCAGACGCCGGCCTCTTCGACCTCTCCGGCCGGGTCGCCCTGGTTACCGGCGGCTCCAGCGGTCTCGGCCGGCGCATGGGCCAAGCGCTCTGCGAAGCCGGTGTGGCGGTGGTGCTCGTCGCCCGCCGCGCGCCGCAGTTGGCTGATGCCGTGGCGACCCTCAAGGCAGCGGGCGGCACTGCCGCCGGCCTCGCCCGTGACCTCGCCGACCCGGCCGACATGGACGCGATCGTGCGCGAGACTGGCGAGATCTTCGGGGCGCCGGACATCCTTGTGAACGCCGCGGGGGTGAACCTGCGCGAGTCACCCGAGGACATCACCCCGGAGTCCTGGCAGCGCACTCTCACGCTGAACCTCGCCGTCCCCTTCTTCCTGGCGCGAGCCTGCGTCGCCGGCATGCGCGACAAGGGCGCCGGGCGCATCGTCAACATTGCCTCGCTGCAGTCGGCGCGTGCCTTCGCCAACGGCATGGCCTACGGCGCCTCCAAGGGCGGCGTCGCGCAGCTGACCCGCGCTATGGCCGAGGCCTGGTCGCGCGACGGCATCACCGCCAATGCCATCGCGCCGGGCTTCTTCCCTACCGAGCTGACAGAGTCGGTCTTCGATGACGCGACGAAGGTCGCCGCGCTGGCGGCGCAGACCGCCGTCGGCCGCAACGGGCGGCTGCAGGATCTCGACGGCATCACCGTGTTTCTGGCCTCGGCCGCCTCTGCCTTTATCACCGGTCAGGTCATCTACGTGGATGGAGGCTTCACCGCGAAATGAAGGCGCTGGTCTACACCGGTCCTGGCGAACTGGACTACCGCGAGGTCGCCGACCCCGTGGCGCAAGCCGGCGAAACCCTGCTGCAGGTCGAGGCCTGCTGCATCTGCGGTTCGGACATGCACGCCTTCCATGGCAGTGATGAGCGGCGCAGGCCACCGCTCATCCTCGGCCACGAGGCGGTCGGCAGGGTGGTTGGCGGCGCCCGTGCGGGGAGCCGCGTGGTGATCAACCCGCTGGTCTCCTGCGGTAGCTGCGCAGCCTGCCGCGAAGGTCGCGGCAACCTCTGCGCCCGGCGCCAGATGATGTCGATGAACCGCCCCGGCAGCTTCGCTGAGCTGGTGACCTCGCCCGAATCCAATGTGCTGGCGGTGCCCGAGACCCTCTCCTCGGTGGAAGCTGCGCTGACCGAGCCGGCGGCGACCGCCTGGCACGGCGTGACGGTCGCCGCCCGTGCGCTGCACCGTCCGCTGGCCGAGGTCCGCGGGCTGGTGATTGGCGGTGGCGCCATCGGCCTGCTTTCGGCCCTGACCCTGCGCGCCTTCGGCTGTGCCGCGGTCCGCGTGGCGGAGACTAACGCGCTACGGCGCGAGACCGTCGCTGCTGAAGGCTTTGCCACTTTCGATCCGGGTAACGAGGATCCCGGCGAAGCGGTGTCCGGCCTGGTGATGGACGCCGTCGGCACGGCGGCGACCCGCGCGGCAGCCTGCCGGTGGGTGGACCCGGGCGGCGTCATCCTGCACATCGGTCTCGGCGACAACGACGGCGGCCTCGACGTCCGCAAGGCGACGCTCCAGGAGGTCACCTTCATCGGCACCTATACCTATACGATGACGGACTTCCAGAGCGCGCTGACGGCGCTGGCCGAGAGGCGCCTCGGAAAGCTCGGCTGGGTGGAGCGGCGCCCCTTGGCCGCCGGGCTTGACGCCTTCCGCGACCTTGATGGCGGCAAGGTGGCCGCCGCTAAGATCGCCCTCGAGCCGGGCGCTTGAGCTAGAAGGGCAGGCGCTGGCCGTCCCAGGCGAAGAGCCCACCGGAGTGGCCGGGCGAGAGGCCGTCAAGCACGTCCAGCAGCCGCCCGGCGGCGCCTGCCGGAGTGAACAGCTTGCCCTCGGGCACGCCGGCCTGGAACGGCCGCGACAGCGCCGTGTCTACGGTGCCGGGGTGCAGGCAGACGCAGAGCGCACGATCGTTGCGCCGCGCCAGGTCCACCGCCAGGGTGCGGATCAGCATGTTGAGGGCGGCCTTGGAGGCGCGGTAGGCGTGCCATCCGCCCAGCCGATTGTCCTCGACGCTGCCGACCCGGGCCGAGAGCGCGGCGAACACCGCTTTGCGGTCGTTGGCCAGCAGCGGCAGGAAATGCTTGGCGACCAGCGCCGGTCCGATGGCGTTGACGGCGAAGGCCCGCTGCAGCGAAGCGGCGGTGAGACCGCGCCAGGACTTCTCCGGCTGCTGGCCGGCGTCGTGCAGTAGGCCGGTGGCGACGACGACCAGATGCAGAGGCCCGGCGCCCGCTTTCACCGTAGCGGCGGCGCGGGCGATGGTCTCCTCATCCATCAGGTCGATCGCCTGCCAAGCGGTCTTCGGGCACGTCGGTGTCAACGGCGACCGCGAGAAAGCGAATACCCGGGCGACCGACGGCGCTTGCTCCAGTGCTGCGGTGAAGGCGCTGCCGAGGCCGCCGGAGGCGCCGATCACCGCCACCGAGAGCGCGCCGCCGAAAGAGGCGAGCGCCGGGGCGGCGAGGGTGCCCTCTGTCGGGTTGAACATGGCTTGATGCCGCTTGCGTGAGGGTGGGCGGGTTTGATCCGCGGTCGCTTCGAGCTAACTTTCTAAAGATGGGGAGTAATTCTGCGTTGTCCATTGCGGAGCCTGCTATGCTTTTCGGCCTGTCCAGGTTCAAGCGGAGTCCAATGATCTTCGCGCTGCTGGCTGTCCTCGCCGGCTCTGCCGCGGCGGCGGACTCGTCCGGCTCGGCCCATGACTTCAGCTTCACCGCCATCGAGGGCGGCGCGCTGCCGCTGGCCCAGTACAAGGGCAAGGTCGTCCTGCTGGTGAATACCGCATCCCGTTGCGGTTTCACCCCGCAGTATGAAGGCCTGCAGGAGGTCTGGGAGCGCTACCGCGCGCGCGGCCTGGTGGTGCTCGGCGTGCCGTCCAACGACTTCGGCGGCCAGGAACCCGGCAGCGAGGCCGAGATCAAGCAATTCTGCGAGGTGAACTTCAATGTCGACTTCCCGCTGACTGCCAAGGAACAGGTGGTGGGCGACGAGGCGCATCCTTTTTACCGCTGGGCGGCAGGGCAGCTCGGCGTTGCCGCCAAGCCGCGCTGGAACTTCCACAAGTACCTCATCGGTCCCGACGGCGAACTTGCCGACTGGTTCTCCACCGTAACGGCGCCGACCTCGCCCAAGGTGACCCAGGCGATCGAGGCGCAGCTCGCCAAGGCGACACCTGCCGGCAGCTAGTTTCCTGCCCGTTAGCCCGGTGTCCGGTCAGTGGGCGAGGGCGTTGTCCAGCAGGGTTGCGGCTGCTGCCTTGGCCTGCGCAGCGGCTTCGCGACAGCCTTCCACCTGCGCCGCGACGATGGCGCCCTCCTTGAGGATCAGCAGCTGGCGGGCGAGCAGCGCCGGATCGCCGGCGCCGGCCGCAGCAGCCAGGTCGCGGAAGTGATCGAAAAGCAGGGCTTTGTGGCGCGCCGCCTGGGCGTGGATCGGGTCTTCCGGCTCCTGGAATTCCGAGGCTGCCTTGACGAATATGCAGCCGCGAAAGCCCGGCTCGACGACCCATTCGGTCAGCGCGTCGAAGATGGCCAGCAGCTGCTCGCGCGGCGTCTTGCCGAGGGCGTCCATGCGGTGTAGCAGCCATTCGCGGAATTGCGCGTCGCGCAGCTTCAGCGCAGCAAGGATCAGCTCTTCCTTGCTGCGGAAGTGCTTATACATGGAGGTCTTGGAGATCCCGGTCTCCTCCACCAGGCGGTCCATGCCGGTGGCATGGAAGCCGTGCGCGTAGAAGGCGCGCAGGGCCTTGCCGACCAGCTCGTCCCGTTTCGTCGGGCGCATCGGGTTCCCCCTTTTCCGTTTCGGCCAGTATAGCCCCTTCCGCAGCGGCCTGCCGTGGCCAAGTCAGGCCCGGCGCGAAATCCCCTCATTGCTGTGACCGATCGGTACACGTTTCGCGCCGCGCCGATTGCAGTCGACCGGCGTGGTCCTATACTGGCGCCCATGGACGACGCGGCGCCCCAGCCGGCCAAGAAGAAGGATTCCCTGCTGCCCGTCGACGACGCGGCGCGGCGCCTCGCGCGCGGCCTGCTGCGGAGCGCGCGGCACGGCGCTCTGGCGACTCTCGATCCGACGGATGGCGGCCCGCTGGCGACACGGACCGGCCTTGCTTCGGACATGGACGGCTCGCCCGTCTTTCTCACCTCGACGCTGTCGGCGCATACCCAGGCACTGCTGGCCGATCCGCGCTGTTCCGTCCTGCTGGGCGAGCCGGGCAAGGGCGACCCGCTCGCCCACCCGCGCCTCACGGTGACCGGCCGCGCCGAGCGCATCGGCGCGGGGCAGGTGCGCGAGCGCCTGAAGCGGCGCTACCTCGCCCGCCACCCCAAGGCCGAGCTCTACGTCGATTTTCCAGATTTCAGCTTCTGGCGGCTGGCGGTCGTGCGCGCCAGCCTCAACGGCGGCTTCGGGCGCGCCTACGCGATGACGCCCGCTGACCTGCTGACCGACATGAGCGGCCTCGAGGGGCTGCTCGCCTTCGAAGCCGGCGCGATCAAGCACATGAACGCTGATCATGCCGACGCGGTCGAGCTCTATGCTCGAGCTTTTTGCGACGCCCAACCCGGCCCCTGGCGGCTTGCCGGGCTTGACCCGGAAGGCCTCGACCTCATGCTCGGCAATCAGGTGCAGCGGCTGTGGTTCGACGCGCCGCTCTCCGCGGTCGGAGATCTGCGGCCTCTGCTGGTGCGCCTTGCTGGTGAGGCGCGCGGCAAGCTGGACGTGCCGCGCAGCTAGCGCGGCGCGAAGAGCATCGTCACCTCGGGGAACAGCAGGACCAGCATCAGCACGATCAACTGAATGCCGATGAAGGGCAGGAAGCCGCGAAAGATGTCGGGCAGCGTGATGTGCGGCGGCGCGACGGATTTCAGATAGAAGGCCGCGGGCCCGAAGGGCGGGCTGAGGAAGCTCACCTGCATGTTCACGCAGAAGAGGATACCGAACCAGACGGCGACAAAACTCGGCGCGGCAACCAGCGCGCCTGTGAGGCCAATTTCCTCGATCGGCAGCTTGAGGATAATGGGCAGGAAGACCGGCATGACCAGCAGCACGATGCCGACCCAGTCCATGATGGCGCCGAGAAAGAGGAAGATCAGCATCATGACCAGCAGGATACCCATGGTCGGCAGGTCCGCACCGACGATGAGGTTGGCAACGTAGGTCGGGCCCCCGGCGATCGAGTAGGCGCCGGCCAGGGCTGTGGCGCCGAATGTGATCCACAGGATCGTGCCGGTGGACTTCCAGGTCCGCATCAGCGAGTCCTTGAACAGCGCCCACGACATCTCGCCGCGGAGGGTGATCAGCAGCAGCACGGCAACGCAGCCCATTCCGGCCGCCTCGGTAATGCCGGTGATCCCGCCGTAGATCGATCCCAGGACCACGAAGACCACCGCGAGCGGTGCCAGCAAACCGGGCAGGGCGCGCAGCTTATCGGCCATGGTGACGCCATCGCCGCCTTCGGGCAGTGGCGCCAGCTCCGGGTTCAGCCGCGTGCGGATAATGATGTAGACGATGTAGCAGCCGCCGAGAATGAAGCCCGGCACAAAGGCCGCTTTGAACAGGGCGTGGATCGAGGTATCCGTCACCAAGCCGAAGATGATCAACACAATGGAAGGCGGGATCATGGTGCCCAGGCTGCCGGAAGCACAGATCGTACCGATGGCGAGGTTCTGATTGTAGCCCAGCCGCAGCATATTGGGCAGCGCGATGAGACCCAGCAGCACGACCTCACCGCCGATGATGCCGGACATGGCGGCCATGATGATAGCCATGACGGCAGTGACGATAGCGATGCCGCCTCGGGTGCGGCTCAACCAGATGTTCAGGCTGTCGAACATGGTCCGCGCGATGCCCGATCTTTCCATCAGACAGGCCATAAATATGAAAAGCGGGACGGAAATCAGCACGTAGTCCGTCATCAGGCCGTACATGCGCTGGGCAAGGATGTTCAACGGCCCGGTACCGAAGGAGCGGAACAGCAGGTCGGGCCCGAACTTCATCACCAGCACGGCGACAGCCATGAAGCCGGAGGCGAAGCCCAGCGGCATGCCGATGGCCAGCAGAACGAAGATCCCGATCAGCAGAATCAGCGAGATCGTTCCGATATCCATGAAGTTGCTATCCCCCCAGCACGGCCTTGAATTTGGCCTTGTTCTTCAGATTCGTCAGTCGACGAGTTCTTCTTTCACTTCCTTGACGAGGTCGTGAATCTGCTTTTCCTTATTCCAGTCGATGACGAGATTCGTCACAGCCTGGATGGCGATCAGCACGACGGTTACCAGCACCAGCGGCTTCATGGTGGCAGGAATCGGCGGATCCCAGGCGGTGCCGAAGGTCTCCCAGCGCATCAGCTTCGCATAGGCCTCGTTGAAGCCACCCCAGATAACGGCGGCGGCGAAGAGCACGATCAGGGCCGTAGAAATCGCATCGAAGGTGCGCTGCCATTTGCGCGAGACCATGTCGTAGAGAATAAAGATGCGGATGTGGCCGCGCTGCTGCATGACATAGAGACCGGCAAGAAGGTAGACTGCGCCGGCGGTCCACAGCGACATTTCGTTTACCCAGAGCGTGGGCTTCTTGAAGACGTAGCGCATGACGACTTCGTAGAACATGATCGCCACGATCC
>CAYYIV010000046.1:0-28141 GCA_964472095.1 uncultured Pelagibius sp. | reverse complement strand
CAGAGAATCACGACTAAAAATCTATCGCGAGGACTTTTTCAGCAGCCTGCTAGGCCGCCCGCATCGGGGCACCCCAGCCCGACAGCCGCCGGGTTTGACAGCGGCGGCAAAAGGGGAGAACAAGGAACGCGCGCCAACTTTCCGAAGGGCCTGTCATGTCTCAGTATCGGCTGCCGCTCTGGCAGCGCCTCCTCATCACCGTGCTGGTGATGCTGGGGGCGAGCTATGTTGTCGCCTTGATCTGGAACGCCGTGCTGGGCTTCGCCCTGCCGAGCTATCTCGCCGGCCTGGTCGGCGGCCTGGCCGCGCTGCCGGTCTGGGACCTCTTGCAGCGCATCCGCCCCAAGGGCTGAGCGGCCGCCTCCGTCTGGTTCTCTAGACTTCGTCCACCGACTGCAGAATCGCGTCGCGCACGCCGACGAGGCGCTCACGCAAGCGGCCGAGGGCCTCCGCATCGCACTGGGTTGCCTGCAGAATCGAACGCGGCACGGCCTGCGCCTTGTCGCGCAGCCGGCGCCCGCGCGGCGTCAGGCGGACGCGCACCTGGCGCTCGTCCTCCGGGTTGCGCTCGCGGCGGATCAGCCCGGCCGTCTCCAGGCGCTTCAGCAGCGGCGTCAGGGTGCTCGACTCCAGCATCAGGCGCTCGCCGATACCGCCGACGCTCTGGCCGTCCTCGGCCCAGAGGGTGAGCAGCACGAGATATTGCGGATAGGTCACGCCAAGCGCAGCCAGCAGCGGCTTGTAGGCCCGGTTCAGGGCATGGCCCGCCGAATAGATGGCGAAACAGAACTGGGCATCGAGGTCGAGCGGGTCCGATTTCTTGCCCGGCATGAACTCCTCCGAAGATCCACAACATGACACTGTCTGGCATAAGATATATGCGCGATTATATCGCGCGCAAGCAAATCGATCTGAAAAAGTCAGCGAAATCAGCCGCTTTAAAAATGTCCTTGTTGCCTATTGTACGATTAGATCGTGCGCGATATATATTCTACATCGTAAGGGCCAAAACCCTTAGGCAACAACCGCAAGGGCCCCGGCGGGGCCCGGAAGACAAGGAACCTAGCCATGAAAGTCCTCTACAAGACCGAAGCCAGCGCCACCGGCGGCCGCACCGGGTCGGCCAAGACCGCCGACGGCGCCTTCGCCGTCACCCTGACCACCCCTAAGGAGCTCGGCGGGCCGGGCGGCGAGGGCAACAATCCCGAGCAGCTCTTCGCCGCCGGCTATTCGGCCTGCTTCCTCGGCGCCATCAAGTTCGTCGCCGGGCAGAAGAAGGTGAAGGTCGCCGAGGACAGCAAGGTGACCGCCAAGGTCGGCATCGGCCCGCGCGACGACGGCGAGGGCTTCGGGCTCGACGTCGAGCTGGCGATCAGCCTGCCGGGTCTCGATCGCGAGGTCGCCCAGGCCATCGTCGATCAGGCCCACATCGTCTGCCCCTATTCCCACGCCACCCGCAACGGCCTCGACGTCCGCCTCTCGCTGGTCTGAGGCAGGGAAAGGCGCGGCGCCCCGTCGCCGCGCCGGCCCCTCTGCCGGCGGGTGAAAGTTCCCTGATAGAGGAGGCAAGCATGGCGGAAACGGTACTGATCGTCGGGGCGGGGGCGGGGCTCAGCGCCGCGGTGGCGCGGCGCTTCGCGCGGGACGGCGCAAGAGTCGCCCTGGCGGCACGCCGGCCGGAAAAGCTGGGCGGCCTGGCCAAGGAGCTCAACGCACGGACCTACGCCTGCGACGTCGCCGATCGTGCGGCGGTGGATGCCATGGTGGCGCAGGTGACGACGGACCTCGGTCTGCCTGACGTGGTGATGTTCAATCCCTCCGCCCGGGTGCGCGGCCCCTTCACCGAGCTCGACCCGGAGGCGGTGAGGGAGGCGCTGCTGGTGACCTGCTACGGCGGCTACCTGGTCTGCAACGCGGTGGTGCCGGCTATGGTCGCGCGCGGCAGCGGATCGATCCTGCTGACCGGCGCTTCGGCCAGCGTGAAGGGCTATGCCCGGTCGGCCGCCTTCGCCATGGGAAAATTCGGCCTGCGCGGCCTCGCCCAGTCGCTGGCCCGCGAGTTCCAGCCGCAGGGCCTGCACATCGCCCACTTCGTGATCGACGGCGCAATCCGATCGGCCGGGCGGCCCGACGACGGCGAGGACTCGCTGCTCGATCCCGACGCCATCGCCGAGACCTATTTTCAGGTGGCGCGCCAGCACCGCTCGGCCTGGAGCTGGGAGGTGGCGCTGCGCCCCTGGCTCGAGAATTTCTAGCCGCGGGCCTCTTTCCCGGCCAGGTTGGCGCCGGGCGCCTTGCTGCGCTGTACGGCGGCTTTCGACCGGCCCGGGCGGGTGCTGGCGCGAGGGCAGAGGTGAAAACCGAGGTCGACCACCTTCGGTTCCGGCGGAGCGCCGGCGATGGTCTGGGCGATCATGTCCATGGCGGCGACCCCCATGGCGTAGCGCTCAGTCGCCACGCTGGTAATCGGCGGCTCGGCGGCGGCCGACATCTCGAAGTCGTTGAAGCCGGCGACGCCCAGGCGCTCGGGCACGGCGAGGCCGAGGCGCTGGCACTCGAACAGGGCGCCGAGGGCGATGTCGTCGTTGTTGCAGAACACCGCGTCGACGTCCGGCCGGCGCTCGACGATCTCGCGCAGCAGTTCGCAGCCGACCTGGACTGAGGACGGCGCCTTGGTCTGCACCATCAGGCTGTCGTCGGCGAGGCCGGCCTCGGCCATGACCGCGCGGTAGCCGGCCATGCGACGGTTGCTGCGCGGATCGAGCCGTGCCGCCAGGAAGGCGATGCGGCGGTAGCCGGCGCTCAGCAGGTGCTCGGTCATCGCCCGCCCGGCCTCGAACTGGGAAAAGCCCACCATCATGTCGAAGGGCTCGGGGCCAAGTTCCATGATCTGCACGATGGGCAGCTCGGCGGCGCGCAGCAGCTTGGCGGCCGCCGCGGTCTGGTCGAGGCCGACGACGATCAGCCCCGCCGGTGACTGGCTGAGGAAGAGGCGGATCAGCCGCTCCTCCTCCAGCGGGGAATAGCGGGTGTTGGCGAACTGCACCTGGAGGTCGGTCTTCTCGGCGCGGTCGTGGATGCCGCGCAGCACGTCGGCAAATACGGTGTTGGTCAGCGAAGGGATCAGCACGCCGACCACATTGGTGCGGGCCGAGGCCAGCGCGCGGGCGTGCTGGTCGGGCACGTAGTTGAGGGCGCGGACGGCGGCATCGATGCGCCGGCGCAGCGGTTCGGATACGCGGGCCGGCTCGCGCAGCGCGCGCGACACCGTGATCGGGCTCACCTCGGCCTGTGCCGCCACGTCGGCGATGGTCGTGCGCCCCTTCTTACGTCTTGCCATGCTGCCCCTCGGCCTCAAGCCCCTTCGTTGCGGCGCGCATTGCAGCATTTTCCGCCGGAAAAGGCCAAATTGCTAGCGCTATCACAATTCTGCGCCCGGTCGGTTGCCCGAGGCAAGCGCGCGGCGGAGCGGCTTCGCGCCCGCGCCGGTCTGACGGTTTCTTCAAGACACAACTTTCCGTCCTTAACCTGAGGCACCGGAATGGTTTAGCGTGTAGTCCGGATGATCAGAGCCGCCGCAGCGAGTCTCAATGCGACTTTCTGCGCGCGATGTGGTCACCCGGCAGAGCAGTACGGCAGCGACCGAGCAGGCAATCCAAGAATCTGCGTTAAGGGGAATTCGCCATGGCAGACAAGAGCGCGCAAACGCGATCCCGACTCATCGGCCAGGTGGTACAGGTGCTGCACAAGCGCCTGCCTGCGGCCAGGGCCAAGCGCGCCGAGGTTTTCGTCCGACAGTTCTTCGCCAATGTGCCGCCGACCGACCTGCGCGGCGGCACGGTTGGAAACCTCGCGGGTGGGGCCCTGGCGCTGTGGGAGCGCCTGCAGCAACGCCTGCCCGGGAAGGCCAGCCTGCGCGCCTACAACCCGGATCTCGACAGGGACGGCTGGGAATCGCCGCACAGCGTGATCGAGATCATCAACGACGACATGCCCTTCCTCGTCGATTCGGTGACGGCGGAGATCAACCGCAACGATGCCGAGGTGCATCTCGTCATCCACCCCATCATCACCCTGCGCCGCGACGCCAAGGGCAAGCTGATCGAGATCGCCGACCAGAAGGCCCCGGCGAAAGCCACGCCCGGCGCCGCCGCCTACAGCGGCGAGTCGGTGATGCAGATCCAGATCAGCGAGCAGCCGGCCAAGCGGCTGGCGGAGATCGCCGCCGGCATCGCCGCGGTGCTGGTCGATGTGCGCGCCGCGGTCGAGGACTGGCCGGCCATGCGCGAGCGCTGCCGCAAGGTGATCGCAGAGCTGGAGACGCGCCCGCCGATGCTGCCGGTAGCCGAAATCGCCGAGGGCCTCGAATTCCTCAGGTGGCTGGATGACGACCATTTCACCTATCTCGGCTACCGCGAAATCGTCTTCCAGGGCCGCGGCGCCTCTGCGGTGTCAAAGGTCGCCAAGTCGCGCGGGCTCGGCATTCTGCGCAATCCCGAGGTGCGCGTCTTCGACGGCCTGCGCAACCTCGGCAAGCTGCCGCCGGACGTGCGTGACTTCATGCATCGGCCGCAGCTGCTGCGCACCACCAAGGGCAACCGCCGCGCCACGGTGCACCGCGCGGTGCACCTCGACACCGTGGCGGTGAAGACCTTCGACGCCAAGGGTCATGTCACCGGCGAGCGCCTCTTTGTCGGCCTCTTCACCTCGATCGCCTATTCACGTTCGCCGAGCAGCATCCCGCTGCTGCGCCAGAAGGTGGACGCTGTCGTCAAGCTGTCCGGCTTCTCGCCACGCAGCCACGACGGCAAGTCCCTGCTGCACATCCTGGAGAACTATCCGCGCGATGAGCTGTTCCAGATCTCTGTCGAGGACCTGCACCAGATCGTCATCGGGGTGCTGCATCTGCAGGAGCGCCAGCGCACCGCGCTCTTCGTGCGCCGCGACCCCTTCGAGCGTTTCGTCTCCTGCATGGTCTTCGTGCCGCGTGACCGCTACGACACCACGCTGCGGCGCAAGCTGCAGGATATCCTGGCGCAGGCCTACCAGGGCCACTGTGCCAACTTCTCCGCCCAGATGAGCGACGAGGTGCTGGCGCGCCTGCATGTCATCATCAAGACCGAGCCGGGCCGCATCCCCAAGGTCGACCTGAGCAAACTCGAGGCCCGTCTGGCGGAGGCCGCGCGCTCCTGGTCCGACCTGCTGGAGGAGACGCTGATCGAAGCGGTCGGCGAGCAAGACGGCATCCGCGCACATCGGCGCTTCGAGCGCGCTTTCCCGCTGAACTACCAGCAACACTTCGATTCCACAATTGCGGTGGAGGACATCCACAACATCGAGGAGGCGATCGCCGGCAACGACCTCTCGATGTACCTCTATCGTCCGGAGGGTGCACCGCCCGAGGATCTGCGCTTCAAGGTCTACGTGCTGGACCGCCCGGTGCCGCTCTCCGACATTCTGCCCGTGCTCGAGAACATGGGCCTCAAGGTGATCGGCGAGGTGCCCTACGAAATCGAGCTGCCGGACCGCGAGGCGCCGGTGTGGCTGCACGACTTCGACATGGTGGCCGAGGGCAAGGCCGCCATCGACCTCGAGGCGGTACGCGATGCCTTCCACGAAGCCTTCGCCCGCGTCTGGCACGGCCGCATGGAGGACGACGGCTTCAACAAGCTGGTGCTGCATGCCGGCCTGACGGCGCGCGAGGTGATCATGCTGCGCGTCTACTGCAAGTACCTGCGCCAGGCGCGCATCCCCTTCAGCCAGGCCTACATGGAAGCGACGCTGGCACGCAATCCGGCGTTGACGCGCAATCTCGTCGACCTCTTCCTGGCGCGCTTCGAGCCGTCGCGGGCCAAGGATGCCGAAAAGGCCTGCGAGAGGATTGTTTCGGCCATCCATGTCCAGCTCGACCAGGTCTCGAACCTCGACGAGGATCGCATCATCCGCCGCTACCTGAACCTCATCCTGGCGACCTTGCGCACCAATTTCTTCCAGCCGGCCGATGGCGGCGGCGAGAAGATCTACTGCTCCTTCAAGTTCGACTCGCGCGCCATCGAGGAGTTGCCGCAGCCGCAGCCGCTGCGCGAGATCTTCGTCTACAGCCCGGGCGTCGAAGGCGTTCACCTGCGCTTCGGCATGGTGGCGCGCGGCGGCCTGCGCTGGTCCGACCGTCTGGAGGACTTCCGCACCGAGGTGCTCGGCCTGGTCAAGGCGCAGCAGGTGAAGAACACCGTCATCGTGCCTGTGGGCTCCAAGGGCGGCTTCGTGATGAAGCGGCCGCCTGCGCCTGAGGCCGGGCGCGACGCCTTCCTCGCAGCCGGCATCGAGTGCTACAAGACCTTCGTCCGCGGCCTGCTCGACATCACCGACAACCTGAAGCGCGGCCGCGTCCTGCCGCCTCCGCAGGCGCTGCGTTACGACGGCGACGATCCCTATCTGGTGGTCGCCGCCGACAAGGGCACGGCAACCTTCTCCGACATCGCCAACGGCGTCTCGGCCGAGTACGATTTCTGGCTCGACGACGCTTTCGCTTCCGGCGGATCGGCCGGCTACGACCACAAGAAGATGGCGATCACCGCGCGCGGCGCCTGGGAGTGCGTGAAGCGCCACTTCCGCGAGCTCGGCAAGGATATCCAGCAGCAGAACTTCACCTGCACCGGCTGCGGCGACATGTCGGGCGACGTCTTCGGCAACGGCATGCTGCTGTCGCAGCACATCCTGTTGATCGGCGCCTTCAACCACCAGCACATTTTTATCGATCCCGCCCCCGATCCGGCGCTCAGTTGGGCGGAGCGCAAGCGCCTCTTCGACCTGCCGCGCTCGACCTGGATCGACTACGACGCCAAGCTCATCTCCAAGGGTGGCGGCATCTTCGAACGCAGCGCAAAGTCGATCAAGATGACGCCGGAGATGAAGCAGTGCTTCGGCATCGCCAAGGACAGTCTGACGCCGAACGAGCTGATCCGCGCGATACTGCTGGCCGAAGTCGAGCTCTTGTTCTTTGGTGGCATCGGCACCTACGTGAAGGCCTCCACCGAAAGCCATCTCGACGTCGGCGACCGCGCCAACGACGCGCTGCGCGTCGACGGCGAAGAGCTGCGTGCCAAGGTGATCGGCGAAGGCGCCAACCTCGGCCTCACCCAGCTCGGCCGTATCGAATACGGCATGAACGGCGGGCACTGCAACACCGACTTCATCGACAATTCAGCGGGCGTCGATTGCTCCGACCACGAGGTGAACATCAAGATCCTGCTGGGCGACGCCGAACAGGCCGGCAAGCTGACCCGCAAGGAACGCGACAAGTTGCTTGAGCGTATGACCGATGAGGTGGCGCGCCAGTGCCTGCGCGACAACTACCTGCAGAGCCAGGCGATCACCGTCACCCATATGCTCGGTGGACACCTGATCGACCGCTTCGCGCGCTTCATGCGGGCACTGGAGAAGGCGGGCCAGCTCAACCGCCGCATCGAGTACCTGCCCGACGACGAAGAGGTGCTTGACCGCATGAAGCGCGGCGAGGGCCTGACCCGATCGGAGATCGCGGTGCTGCTGTCCTACTCAAAACTGGTGCTCTACGATCAGCTGCTGGAGTCCAACCTGCCGGACGATGCCTACTTTGCTGCCGACCTCACGACCTATTTTCCCACGCCGCTGCGCGAAACCTACGCCGCGCAGATTGGACGCCATCGGCTGAAGCGCGAGATCGTCGTCACCGTGGTCAGCAACAACCTGATCAACCGCCTCGGCATCAACTTCGTGCACGAGGTGCGCGAGAAGACAGGCATGCCGCCGGAAGAAGTGGTGAAGGCCTATGTCATCACCCGCGAGATCTTCGGCATGCGCGGGCTCTGGGCCGAGATCGAGGCGCTGGACAACAAGGTGCCGGCGTCGTTGCAGGCGCGCATGCTGGTGGAGTCCGGCCGATTGATAGAGCGCGAGACCGTGTGGTTCCTGCGCGAAGTCGGCATCCCGCTCGACATCGCCGGCGAGATCGGGCGCTTCGGCGCCGGGGTCGCCACTCTGGTTGACCGCATCGAAACTCTGCTGTCGCCGGGGGAGCGCACACTGCTCGACCAGAACAGCGAGCAGCTCGTTGCCGAGGGGGCACCGCAGGACCTGGCCCGCCGCATCGCCAGCCTGCCGCTGCTGGCGCCTGTTTGCGACATCGTGCGCATCGCGGCGACGCTGAAGCTGCCGGTGGAGCAGGTCGCCGACGCCTATTTCAAGATTGGCGAGCGCTTCGGCTTCAACTGGTTGCGCCGCTCGGCCGGTTCGCTGCCGACCGACACCGGCTGGGACAAGCTGGCGGTATCCGCCATCATCGACGACTTCTACGGCCACCAGAGCGAACTGACCACACGGGTCTTGAACGGCAACAGCAAGGCCAAAGGGCCAGCCAAAGGCGGAGTCACCGACAAAGTGATTGCCTCCTGGTCGGCCGGGCGCGAGCCGCTGGTGGCGCGTACCGAGCAGCTGCTGGAGGAGTTGAAGGCGTCCGGCACCCCGGATTTTGCCATGCTGGCGGTGGCCAATCGCCAGCTGAAGTCGATGGTTTCCGGCTAAAGCAGACCAGGACCGAAGAGAATTCCTTCGTGGCTCCGTCCGATCACGATCTAGGCGAAGCGCACGGCGGTGCCGTTGGCGGAGACCATCAGCATGGAGTCGCCGACCACCTCGTAGTCGAGGTCGACGGCGACCACGGCATCGGCACCGAGGCCTTCGGCCTCGAGGATCATGTCCGCGATGGCATGGTCCTTGGCGCCTCGCAGCGCCTTCTCGTAGCCGCCGGCGCGCCCACCGACGATGTCGCGCACCCGCGCAAAGACATCGCGGAACACGTTGGCGCCGACGATGGCATCGCCGCAGACGATGCCCAGATATTCCGCGACCTTGCGGCCCTCGATCCCATCGGTGGTGACGATCAGCATCCGGCCCTCTTGTAGTGCGCCTCGGGGCGGCCAGCCTACACCGCTTGAGCGCGCCTTAGAAAGCTGCTAGCGGAGACGCAGAACCCGCCGCCCG
Source organism: uncultured Pelagibius sp. (assembly GCA_964472095.1). Lineage (GTDB taxonomy): Bacteria > Pseudomonadota > Alphaproteobacteria > Kiloniellales > Kiloniellaceae > Pelagibius. The sequence continues at coordinate 19,120 of CAYYIV010000046.1, read as the reverse complement.
AGGAGCCTTTCGATCGCTTCCGACCTCAGCGCCGCCGACACAGGGTCGCCCGTGAAGCCTGCCGGCGGCGGCTGGGAGGGCCGCCGCGCCACAGCCTTCGCCTGGTGCCTCTTCGACTGGGCCAACTCCTCCTATCCGACGGTAATCGTCACCTTCGTCTTCGCCGCCTATTTTACCCGCGGCGTGGCCGAAACGCCGGAGGCCGGCACTGGCCAGTGGGGCCTCATGCTGAGCCTTTCCGGCCTCGCGCTGGCTGTGCTAGCGCCGGTACTCGGCGCCATCGCCGACCAGGGCGGCGGGCGCAAACCGTGGATCGGCGCCTTTACCGTCGTCGCTGTCGCTTGCGCCTTCGGCTTGTGGTGGATCGAGCCCGATGCGCGCTTCGTGGTGCCGGCGCTGCTGCTGGTCGCGCTCGGCAACACGGCCTTTGAGTTCGGCCAGGTCTTTGTGAACGCCATGCTGCCGCAGGTGGCGCCGCCCAGCCACCTCGGCCGCCTCTCGGGCTGGGCCGGCGGACTCGGCTACGCCGGCGGGCTTGCCTGTCTGTCGCTCTGCCTCGTGCTTTTCGTCATGCCGGAGATACCGCTTTTCGGTCTCGACAAGGCCCAGGCGGAGGAGGTCCGCATCACCGGGCCCTTCGTTGGACTGTGGTTCGCCGTCTTCGCGCTGCCGCTATTCTTCCTGGTGCGCGAAAGCGCGCCGCCCTTCCGGCCGTCCGTCGCGGTGCGCGACGGCCTCGCCAGCCTGTGGCAGACGCTGAAATTGCTGCCGAGCCACGGCCAGACCGGGCGCTTTCTGCTGGCGCGCATGCTCTACACCGACGGCCTCAACACGCTCTTCGCCTTCGGCGGCATCTACGCCGCCGGGACCTTCGGCATGTCCTTCCAGGACATCTTGATCTTCGGGATTCTGCTGAACGTCACCGCCGGCCTTGGCGCCTTCGGCTTCGCCTGGGTCGATGACCTGGTCGGCGCCAAGTTCACCATCCTTGCTTCGATCGCCGCGCTGATCGTGCTCGGCACGGCCATTCTGCTGATCGACAGCCAAGCCTGGTTCTACATCCTCGGCTGCGGCATCGGGGCCTTCATCGGCCCGGCGCAGACTGCCAGCCGCTCCTACTACGCTCGCATTGTGCCGCCGGAGCTGGCGACCGAGTTCTTCGGGCTCTATGCGCTCTCGGGCAAGGTCACCGCATTCCTCGGCCCGGCACTGGTCGGCTGGGCCACCGTCTGGGCCGACAGCCAGCGCGTCGGCATGGCCACCATCCTGCTGTTCTTCCTGGCTGGCTTCCTGCTGCTCTGGCCGCTCGCCGATCCGCAGCGGCGCAACGCGGGGGCCGGTCAGCAGCAGGCGTGACGTCGGCCCGGCTGGCTGCCGGGGATTCGCAGCTTGCGCAGGCTGCAGCCGGCCACCAGGAAGCGAAAGAGGTACCGGATGCCGCTGCGCAGGGCCTCACCCTGTAAAGCCCGGCCGCGCGCGATGGCGCGCTCGATCTCGGCCCGCGATATCGCCATGGCCGCCTGCGCAACGGGCTGGCGCGAAAGGCGGAGGCGGATCGCAGGGGCGGTGCTGTCGGTTCTGCTCGTCATGGTCGCTGACCTCGTCGGCTGGGGTTGCCTGTCGTCAGGCTGACGCTATGACCATTCCTTTGAATTGATAATATATCCATTCGTCATATGATTTGTGCTCAATTGGCAAAGGACAGATGGCGATGGACAATCTGGAAGGACTTCCCGTCTTCGTCCGGGCGGTGCGGGAAGGCAGCTTTTCGGCTGCCGCGCGGGCGCTCGGTCTGACGCCCTCGGCGGTCAGCAAGCAGATCGGCCGCCTGGAGGACCAGCTGACGGTGCGTCTTTTCAACCGCACCACCCGCCGCCTCAGCCTGACCGAGGAGGGCGCCGCCTTCTATGAGCGCGCCAGCCGCATCCTGATCGACCTGGAAGACGCCGCGGCCGCAGTCTCCAGCCACCGCACCGTCGTCCGCGGGCGGTTGCGCGTCACGCTGCCGACCGCCTTCGGCATTCTCCACCTGCTGCCGGTGCTGCCGACCTTTCTCGCGCGCCACCCGGAACTGACCCTGGAGTTTGATCTCAACGACCGCTTCGTGAACATGATCGAAGAAGGTTTCGACATCGCCCTGCGCGTCGGTGACCTGGAGGATTCCAGCCTGATCGGCCGCCGCCTGGCCGCCAACCGCCGCGTGCTGGCCGCGGCCCCGACCTATCTCGCCGCCCGCCCGGCGCCTCAGCGGCCGGCGGATCTCGCTGCGCACAACTGTCTGGTCTACACCTACCGCGCCCAGCGCTACGACTGGCATCTGATCGACGAGCGCGGCCAGGAGTGCAGCGTCTCCGTTGCCGGCAACCTGGAGACCAACAATCCAATGATGCTGCATGCCGCTGCGCTGGGCGGACTCGGCGTCATCCTCTCGCCGCTCTGGCTGATCGGCCCGGACATCAAGGCCGGGCGGCTGCAGCGCCTGCTGCCCGATCATCACTGGCCGGACAGTGCGATCCAGGCAGTCTATCCACCGGGCCGGCATCTCTCCGCCCGGGTGCGCAGCTTCGTCGATTTCCTGGTCGAGCAGTTCGCCGAGTAGGCGTTCGCGTTCTTACAAAGCCGCGCCGGCCAGCGGCGGCTCGCTGTATTTCTTCACCGCCCGCTCGATGTCCTGCAGCAGCTCGGCGCCGACCTTGCCGCCGCTGCCGTGGACGCGCTTGTTGAACACCACGCGCAGCGCGTCGATGTGTGCCTCGATCAGCTTCAGGCGGCTCTCCGTGATCTGTCCGCGGGTGTCCAGCGTGGCCTGGTACAGCGATTTGCCGAAGGAGGTGAGCAGCGGATAGTCGAAGATGCCGCCCTGACCGCGCAGCTCGTGGGCGATCTGGTTGATGGTGAAGATGTGCTGCTTGGGATCGTCATCCTGCTTGCAGAGCGCCTCGTAGGACCGCCCCATGGTGTCGAGATAGTTCTTCACCCAGACCGCATAGTCGCCGACGAGGTCCTTGATGCGGTTTTCCGCCGCCTGAATTACCAGCGGATCGAAGTCGATCTGGGCGCGCAGGGCGTTGGGGCCGAGCTTGTCGCGCAGGCGGTTGGCCGGGCGGAAGTAGACGGCGCGCACGTCCTCGCGCAGGGTGCGGATGTTGGAGCGCGCGTGGATCACCTGGATCTCGGAGGCCTGGGTGACGCGGCGGTTCTTCTCCGGCTGGGTGTAGTCGTCGCCGAGCTTCCACGAGGTCGGGCGCTCCTGGCGGCGGCGGTCCGGCCCGAAGTAACCCGGCGCCAACACGTACTGGCGCGGATTCTTGATCACTTCGAGGATGCGGTCGCCGATGCTCTTGGCGGAGAACGGCTTGGCGAGAAACTCGGAGACGCCGGCATCGCGCGCCGATTCTACGATCTTCTGGTCGGCAGCGCCGGAGACCATGAGGAACGGCACGAAGCGGTCGGGCGCATGCTTGCTGGTGCGGATCCAGCGCAGGAAGAGTGCGCCGTCGACCTCCTCCATCACGAAGTCGGAGAGGATGATGTCGACGGTGCCGAAGCCGGCGCTGCCCGGATCGCGACGGCTTTCCCTGAGAGACTGGATCGCGTCGGTAGCGCTCGACTTGGCGATGACGTTGGACATGCCGAGGGCGCGGATGGTGGAGACAATGAGGTTACGCATGAACGCGTTGTCGTCGACCACCATGATGGTGATGTTGTCCCAGTTCAGCTTCAGCATCGATGTTCCCGTGACCTTGCGTGCGCATCGCTTGCCGACGTGCAGCAGGTGTCTGATCTGGCGCGGCTTTGCGCTGGGAAGCGAAACTAGGGAGAAAGTATGAAAAATTGGCTACAATCTAGGGCTGCTGAATCAACTGTGTCTGCCGTATACGTACAGCCGGTCGGGCAAGCAGACCGGTCGTGCCGGGACCTGCACCGACAGGCGCTGAAGCACGTTCTGTGGAGTCGACGCTGAGTTGTCCGCAGCGTCTCAGTGCCGGAAATGGCGCATGCCGGTGAATACCATGGCGAGTCCGGCAGCGTCGGCTGCGGCGATAACTTCTTCGTCGCGCATCGATCCGCCGGGCTGGATCACCGCGGTGGCGCCGGCCTCGACCGCGGCCATCAGGCCGTCGGCGAAGGGGAAGAAGGCATCCGAAGCAACGACCGCGCCCTCGGTCTTTGGCTTCTGTCCCGCAGGGGTCGCCTCGCGCGCTTTCCAGGCGGCGATGCGCGAGGAATCGACGCGGCTCATCTGCCCGGCGCCGATGCCCACGGTGGCGCCGTCTCGCGCGTACACGATGGCGTTCGATTTTACGTGCTTGGCGATGCGGAAGGCAAAGACCATGTCGGCCAGCTCGCGCTCGCTCGGCGCCCGCCGCGTTACTACCTTCAACGCCGCGGGATCGATGCGCCCGTTGTCGCGGCTCTGCGCCAGGAAACCGCCGGCCAGCGGGGTCAGCAGCAGGCCCGCGGCGGCAGGGTCGGGCAGCCCACCGGTGACCAGCACCCGCAGGTTTTTCCTGGGTGCCAGGATCGCTTTCGCCGCGTCCTCGACGGCTGGGGCGATCACCACCTCTGCGAACAGCTTGGCGACCTCCTCGGCGGTGGCGGCGTCGAGCGCACGGTTCACCGCGATGATGCCGCCGAAGGCGCTGACCGGATCGCAGGCCAGGGCCTCGGCATAGGCCGCGGCGAGGCTGTCGCGGCTGGCCACGCCGCAGGGATTGGCGTGCTTGATGATGGCCACCGTCGGCGCAGCGAACTCGGCGACCAGCTCGAAGGCGGCGTTGGTGTCGTTGAGATTGTTGTAGCTGAGCTCTTTGCCCTGCAGCTGCGTGGCCCCGATCACGCCGGGCCGCGCCGCCCCGCTGGCATAGGCCGCCGCTGCCTGGTGCGGGTTTTCGCCGTAGCGCAGGCTCTGCTGCAGCCGGCCGGCGACGACGAGGCGCTGCGGGAAGCTCTCGCCCTGTTCGCGCGCCAGCCACCCGGCGATCATGGCGTCGTACGCAGCGGTGTGGCCGAAGGCGGTCATGGCGAGGCGGCGGCGCAGCGCGGCACCGACGGCGCCTTGGTTGGCAGTCATCTCCGCCATCACTACGGCATAGTCGGAGGGGTCGGTGACGATGGCGACGAAGTCGTGGTTCTTGGCGGCGGCGCGCACCATGGCCGGGCCGCCGATGTCGATGTTCTCGACGCAGCTGTCGTAGTCGGCGCCGGAGGTCAGCGTCGCCTCGAAGGGGTAGAGGTTGGAGACCACCATGTCGATGCCGCCGATGCCGTGTTCCTGCATCGCCTTCAGGTGATCGGGCTGGTCGCGGCGCGCCAGGATGCCGCCGTGGATCTTGGGGTGCAGGGTCTTCACCCGGCCGCCCATGATCTCCGGAAAGCCGGTGTGGGCCGCCACCTCGACCACCGGCACGCCGGCTTCGGAAAGAGCCCTCGCCGAACCGCCGGTGGAGAGGATCTCGACATGCTGGCCGGCGAGGAAGCGGCCGAACGCGACCAGCTCCGACTTGTCGGAGACCGAAACCAGCGCGCGCCTGATCGGCATGAGGGTGTCGACGGGCATCGGCGGGCAACTCCACTCGGCAGCGGTTGGCGGAAGGCGGCTTCAGGATGCCGGTTTAGTAAGAGGTGGCGGCCGCAGCGTCAAGCATCGGGGCGGCGAGTCGGCGGGCATCAGGCACCGGCGACGGCGCTGCGCCGATCTGCCGCGCCGCTGCCGTGAAATTCCGGCACCAGCCGCTGCAGCAGCCGCAGGGCCTTGTCGCGATCGCCGTGCTGCAGCAGGGCGGCCAGCTCGTCGAGGCTGCGGCCAAGCAGCTCCGCGTCGGCGGTGCGCGGCGTGGCCAGCTTCAAGCCGGGATGAGCGGTCGGCATCAGGACCTCGCTGCCGTGGAACAGCTCCTCATGCAGCTTCTCGCCGGGGCGCAGGCCGGTGAAGCGGATCTTGACTTCCTTGTCGGGGCGCAGGCCGGCCAGGCGGATCATCTGGCGCGCCAAGTCGACAATCTTCACCGGCTCGCCCATGTCTAGTACATAGATCGACCCGGCTTCCTCCGGCGGGCTGGCGGTGCCGAGCGCCGAGGCCTGGAGCACCAACTCGACCGCCTCGCGCACGGTCATGAAGTAGCGCGTCATCTCCGGATGGGTCACGGTCAGCGGGCCGCCGGCAGCCAGCTGGCGCTGGAACAGCGGCACCACCGATCCGGTCGATCCCAGCACGTTGCCGAAGCGCACGGTGACGAATTGCGGACCGGCAACCGCCTGGCCGGCGCCCGAGCGGCGCAGCAGGTCGAGCGCCTGGCAATAGCTCTCGGCCAAGCGCTTGCTGGCACCCATGACGTTGGGCGGATTGACGGCCTTGTCGGTCGACACCAGCACCATGGCCATGACCTCGCCGCGGCGGCAGGCGTCGGCGACGTTGCGGGTACCCAGCACGTTGGTGTGCAGGCCCTCCAGCGGATTGTACTCGACCAAAGGCACGTGCTTCAGGGCGGCGGCGTGGAACACCAGGTCGGGCCGCGCCTCGGCGAAGAGGCGGTCGACCCGCTGGCAGTCGCGCACGTCGCCGATCAGCGCGGTGCGCGGCAACTCGGGGAAGCGTTCGCCGAGCTCCAGGTCGATGCTGTAGAGGTTGTATTCGGAGTTGTCGAACAGCGTCAGCTGGGCGGGCCGGAAGGCGGCGATCTGGCGCGTCAGCTCGGCGCCGATGGAGCCGCCGGCGCCGGTCACCAGCACACGGCGACCCTCGATGAGTCGCTGCATGGCCGGGCGGTCGAGCGGCGTCTGCGGCCGGCCCAGCAGGTCCTCGATCGCGATCGGGCGGATCTGCAGGCGCTCCTCGATGCCGCCGCTGAAGTCGGTCAGCCGTGGCAGGCGGGCGACGGTGGCGCCATGGCTCTCAGCCAGCTCCAGCACGTAGTCGAGCTCGTGGCGCTCCAGCGGCTTGGTCAGGATCACCCGCTGAGGCTTGCGCTCGCGCTTGGCCAGCCGGCGGAAGACCTCCGGCATGTCGTCGAGCTCGCCGACCACCGGCACGCCGTGAATATGGCGGCCGATGCGGGTGCCCTTTTCGTCGATGGCGCCGAGCACCTCGAAGGCGCCGTCGCGGTCGCGCGCCATCTCGCGGATGAAGGTTTCGGCGGCGTCGCCGGCGCCGATCAGCAGCACCGGCACGCGGCGGTGGCGGTCGCGCTCCAGCAGGTGGCGGAAACCCTGGTCCTTGAACACCCGGTAGAGCATGCGTGGCGCGCCGAGCAGGAAGATCAGCACGAACCAGGTGATCACCAGCCAGGAACGCGGCAGGCTGTCGAGGCGGGTGACGAGGAAGGTGATCGGCAGGAATACCGCCAGCGACAGGCTGACCGCCCGGGTGATCGCCACCAGGTCGTTCATCGAGGCATAGCGCCAGACGCCCCGGTAGAGGCCGGTGATCAGGAAGACCAGGCCGCAGACCGCGGTGAACAGCAGCATGGCCGGCCACAGTGCCGTCATCAGCGACGTCCAGGCCTCGTTGCCCAGACGCAGCAGCAGGGCAATCATGAAGGCCGCCGCCGCCATGGTCAGGTCGTGCAGGAAGGCGACGATCTGCCTGGGAAACTTGGGGGAGCCCAACTTCATGCCGATTTCCTGGCCCTCTTCGCGAATGCGCTGCGGAATGCTCGTCTGCTGTGGCCGCCGCCGCGGTGCAGAGCGCGCCTAGTCCGGAGGTGGCGCCGACTCGGGACGCGTCGACGGAGGTGCCTGTCGCGCCAGAATAACCAGAAGGACAACAACCGCAAGCAAGGCAAGCGCCAGGCTGATCCAGGGCAGCAAGATGCCGCCGCCGCTGGAGGCTGCCAGGGCGAGCACCACCAGCACGGCGTTGCACAGCAGGATGCGCAGGGCCACGGCGCCGTGGCCAAAGCCGCGCTGCACCGCGCGCTGGTAGAAATGCTCGCGGTGAGCCCGCCACAGCGTCTCCCGCCGCCCGGCGCGGCGCAACAGGGTCCAGGTGGCGTCGGCCAGGTAATAGAGCGGCAGGATGAGGGCGACGGCCCAGAATCCGTCGGCCGCAGCCCCGACCAGCAGCCAGCCGAGCAGGTAGCCGAGCGGCACCGAGCCGACGTCGCCGAGGAAAATGCGCGACGGCGCCCAATTCCAATAGAGGAAGCCGATGGCGGCGGCGGCCAGCGCCGCGCCCTGGAAGATCGTGGCCGGGGTCAGATCCTGCAGCACGGCGACCAGTGCAAGGCCGCCGCCGATGGCGACGGTCTCCACCGCGGTGATGCCGTCGATGCCATCCATGAAGTTGAACAGATTGATGAACCACAGCCAGGCCAGCGCCGTGGCGAGGCGGTCGGCGGCCGGCGGAAGCAGACCCTGGAACACCAGCTGTGCCGGGTCGAGTGCCCAGAGGCCGAGGGTGACGGCGGCGACCTGGACGCCGAACCGCAGGCTGGCCGGCCGTGGCTTCAGGTCGTCGGCCCAGGAGATCGCGCCCAACAGAACGGCGCCGGCAACGACCAGCCAGAAGCCGCCGTCGGCACTGTCGCCGGCCAGGGTGGCGGCGATCCAGGCGGCGAGCGCCACCGGCACGACCGCCAGGCCGCCGCCGCGCGGCTTTGCCCGGGCGTGGCTGCTGCGGTGGTTCGGTTCGTCGTAAACCCGCCAGGCGATCAGCAGGCGCAGCACCGCGCCGGTGGCGGCCCAACTCGCCAGGGCGGTGACGGCGATGGCGAGGCCCAGGCCCCAGGGGCTCGAGAGCCAGGCAGGGGTCGCCGCCGTGACCATCTCAGCGCGCGCTCTCCAGACGCTGCAAGGCCCACTTCACCACCGTTTCGTTCGCTGCCAGGCTGCCACTGAGAACGATCTGCTGGCTGCGGCGGATCTGGCCGGGCTGGCCGAGGTAGACGCTCGGCTCCAACGCCAGAGCGGCACCGGCACTGCGCAGCCGCCAGCCGCCGCCCTTGGGCAGCCGCAACACCACTGAGTGGCCGTCCTGCGCCGCCATGGCCTGCACCTCCGGATGCAGGTGGAAACGCAGCGCGAAGTCGCAGGACGCGCCGGGCGGTGCCGCGGCGATGAAGCGGTCCTCGCCGCGCAGGTCATCGCCGTTTGCGGAGAGGAACAGACGGCGCTGGTGGGTGATGCCGAAGAGTGGCTGGTAGCCGTCATGGCAGGCCTCCAGCCACATGTTGCCCTCGTCCTCGTCGCGCCGGCAGGTTACCGCCGCGCGCCGAGCGCCGAAGCCGCCCTCGGCCAGCAGCTCGGAGGAATTGGTGTCGGCCAGGGTCGCCGTGGAGTGGGCCGCAGTGCTGCGCTGGGCGGCGCGCCACTCGCCGGCGCCCCGCTGGGCCCCGCAGTTGACGATCATGCGGTCGCGGCCGACCGACATCTCGAAGCTGAGGGTGCCGGCGTGGGCATGGCGGTCGTACCCGGGCGGTGGCGGCCGGCCGCTGTCGACCAGGACCAGGCTGCGCCCGGCCTGCAGGCGCTGAAAACCGCTCGTAGGGGCGCTCTGCAGCGGGCCCTTGCCGCTGGCTGCGCGCTGCAGCACCAGGCCGATCTGCAGGTCTTCGCCTTCGTTGCCGCCGTTGAACAGGGCGAGCCCACCGTCGCCGTGCTGCAACAGGCGCAGCATGGCGGCCATGCCCTCGATGCGCAGGCCGAGGTCGCCCGGCACCTCCTGACCGGCCGCCAGCAGGGCGGCGCGCAGGTCGATGCAGTCGCGCAGCACCGAGAGCAGCAGGATGGGGCAGCGCTCGCGCTGGCCGCCGTCGGAGAGGATCTGGTCTTCCAGGGCCGCGGTCAGCAGCTCGAGGCCGCGGGCGAGCCAGGGCCCGCCGTCCGGCAGGCAGAGCCCGGCCATGCAGAGCCCTTTGGCCGCCGAAACCAGGTCGGCGCCGCTGAGGCCGGCCGGCAGCACGCCGGACAGGTGGCGCGCCTGGCGTGCGGCGGCGATCAGCAGGCGCTGACGGAACTCGACGTCGGCGCTGGCCGCATAGAACTCGTACTGGCTGAACCAGTGGGCGAGGCGGTTGCCGGTCACCACCGGGTGCCAGGCGACGGGTGACCAGGCGGTGTTGGCGGCGATCCAGTCGGCCACCAGGCCGCGCGCCTTGCGCCGGGCGCCGTCGCCGCCGGCGGCACGCAGGTCGCGCAGCCAGCCAAAGCCGTGCAGAACCTCCAGCCAGGCAGGATCGACGCCGACCGGATTCCACAGTGGTGCCGGCCGGGTCAGGCTGCGGCCGAGGAAGTGGAAGCAGTCGTCGAGCAGGGCGACGCCGCGCTGGGCGTTACCGGGCCAGGGGTCGGGCGGCACCAGGGCGGCGGTCGCCGGCGGGTTGCCGCGCCAGCGCCAGGGACCTTCCGGCAGGGCGAAGAGCGGGCGCTTCAGGGCATAGGCGAGACGGCCGAGGGCCAGCGCGCGCGGCAGCGCCAGCCAGGCGCGCAGCCGGGCGAGCCCCGGTGCCAGCCCCGCTATGGCCAGGGCCCTGCGGCCTCTGGGTTCTCTGTGGCCTGCAGTCATGCCAGCCTTCGCGTGGGGTTCCGCGTGGCTGCCGTTCGCCATCACGCCGCGCCACGCAGCTTGCGGATGTTGCCGGCGTAGGCTTCCGGCCCACCCTTGAAGGTGGCGCTGCCGGCGACCAGTACGTCGGCACCGGCGGCGATCGCTTGCGGCGCCGTTTCCGGGTTGATGCCGCCGTCCACCTCCAGGTCGATGGCGCGCCCGCTGTCGTCGATCTTGCGGCGCAGGGCGGCGATCTTCGCAAGCGTGCTGGGGATAAAGCTCTGGCCGCCGAAGCCGGGGTTCACGCTCATGCAGAGGATAAGGTCGATGTCGCCCAGCACCGGGTCGACTGCCTCCGCCAGAGTCGCCGGATTGAGCGATACCCCGGCCTTCTTGCCGAGGCTCTTGATCAGCTGCAGCGTGCGATGCAGGTGCGGGCCCGCCTCCGGGTGCACGGTGATGATGTCGGCGCCGGCCTTGGCGAAGGCCTCGATGTAGGGATCGATGGGCGAGATCATCAGGTGCACGTCGAACACCTTGTCGGTGTAGGCGCGCAAGGCCGCGACCATGTCGGGACCGAGGGTGATGTTCGGCACGAAGTGGCCGTCCATGACGTCGACGTGGATGTAGTCGGCACCGGCTTCGGCGACAGCGCGGACTTCCTCGCCCATGCGGGCGAAATCGGCGGCCAGGATGGAAGGGGCGATCCGGACGGCTTGCTGCATGGGGCGCGGGTCCCGCTTGGTTCTCGGTGGCTGCCGCCTGTCGGCGCTGCCTGGGATCAGCACTAGGTATCAGCAAGATTCCGACCCCGCAAGCCGCAGCCCCGAAAAGACATGGGCGAGCGCGGCGGCACTGCCGCAAAGCCGGGTAGCCGGCGGGGCCGGACGGTTCTGCGTCCCATCCCTGGACAAGTCTGCTAAGATGCGGCTTCCGCACCCTTGGGGGAGGGCAGGTTCCATGACCGGATCCTTGTGCAAGCGGCGCGTTCTGGCGGCCGTCGTGGGGGCCTTGCTGGTGGCGCTGGCAGCGCCGGACGCGCCGGCCAGAAATGAAGGCGGCGAGCGCAACGAGCCGCGCGACACTCAGTCGCGCAACGAGCAGTCCCGGCTCAACCATATTCCCCTCATCACTGATGATGGCCGGCTGGCCATTTCCAGGGTCATCCTGATCCGCGCGCGGATCGTCGAGATCGCGGAGCCGTCCCTGGGGGTCGAGATCGAAGGCCTCGACCGGGCCGACGTCAGCGACATCCCGCTGCTGGGAAGCCTCTTCGCAAAGCCTCTGAGCGCCGGTGACTTCACGCCGGAGAACCGGGTCGGCAGCGTCTACCTGGCCGGCGAGGACACGCTTGCCGCTGTGCTCGACGGCGGCGGCGATGCGGGCGGGCGCAAGGTCGGCGTGGTGAACGGCAAGGGCTTTTACGAGATCGCGGTGGAATCGCGAATCCTCGAGGTGGCGCCCAGCGACCTCGGTGACTTCGGTGCGTTGCCCTCGGTGCAGACCATGATCGCCGGTACCGCGCCGCGTGAGACGACCATCGTGCTCGGCGGGCTGACCCGCACGTCGGTGCCGGAGGCCGGCGGCAAGATGCCGTTGTTGGCCGACATTCCGGTGCTGAAGCGCCTCTTCAGGGGCTCTGTGCACGAAAGGAGCAACGGCCAGCTGATGATCCTGATCCGACCGACGATCATCATCGGCGAGGAAGAATAGCACGGTCCAGCGGGGACCCGATCCGTCGCACGAGTTGGGGAAATGGGGGGTTGAAGATGATCAAGCGAGGACTCACCGCCGCCATGGTGGCGGTGATGCTCTTGGCGCAGGTGCCGTCGGCGGCCCTGGCCAATCCGGACCAACAGAGCAACGAGCGGCGCGACGGCCAGTCGCGCTACGAGGTCGCGCCGTACAACTATCTGCCGCTGGTGCTGGCTGCCAATGTCAGGCTGCGGGTCGCCATGATGGTGTTCATGATGCAGAACCTGACCTACAACCTGCTGACGGCACAGGGCGTCGAGGTCACCAGCCAGAACCGCGTCGGCCTCGGTGGCTTGTTCGGCGGGGTCTTTGCCAAAACCTATTCAGCCGACGACTTCCTCAAGTCGCTCGAGGTCGGCTCGGTCTACCAGGCCGGCGACGACACCGTCGCGGTGGCCCTGAAGGGCGACCTGCGGCTGGAGGACTACCGCATCATCGTGTTCAACGGCGACAACCAGTACGACCTGCGCGACCGGCCGGCGATCCGCCAGATCGATCACAGCCTGCTGGCGAAGTTCAGCGCCATTTCCATGGCGGTCGCCCTGCTCAATCACACCCTTCACCCGGAAGGCGTGAAATTGATGGCCGAGATGAACCCGAACGGCGAGTTCGCCGCGGACCTGACGCCGACGGTGCAGCACGACGTGCCGCTGCTGCGCAAGCTGCTCATCGGCAAAGTCTATGTCGGGGCCGACAACACCCTGCTGGTGGTCATCCCGCCAACCGTCGTCCAACGCGAGGACAGCTAATCGCGGGCCGCTAACTCCGGCGCAGGCGGCAGGCATAGAAGCCGTCCATACCGCCCTGGTCCGCCAGCTGGCAGGGTAGGGTGCGCAGGTCGCCCTCCGGCGTGATCGCTTCGGGCAGTCTGGGCAGGTCGCCGGGCGCCAGCGGCAGCCGCTCGACGCGGCCGTCGGACGACAGCAGGGCGTGGATGCGCTGCGGCCCCTCCTCCGGCTGCAGCGAGCAGACGGCATAGACCAGCAGGCCGCCTGGCTTCACCATCGTCACGGCGTGGGCGAGCAGGCGGTCCTGAGCTTGCGTCAGCGCGGCGATCTGCGCGCTGTCCTTGAGGGCGGCGATATCGGGGTGGCGCCTCAGAGTGCCGGTGGACGAGCAGGGGGCATCCAGCAACACGGCGTCGGCGGGTGCCGGCGGTTGCCAGTCGGCGGCGTCTGCGGCCACCGCGGTGGCGGCGAGTTGCAGGCGTTGCAGGTTTTCCTGCAGGCGGCCCAGACGCTCCACATTGCGCTCCACCGCGATGACCTCGGCGCCGGCTGCAGCGAGCTGCGCGGTCTTGCCGCCCGGCGCCGCGCAGAGGTCGATGACCTGCTTGCCGGCGACCGCGCCCAGCAGGCGGGCCGGCAGCGCGGCCGCGGCGTCCTGCACCCACCAGGCGCCCTCGGCGTAGCCGGGCAGACGGGTGATGTCACCCTGGCCCGCGGCCAGACGCAGGCTGCCGCCGGGCAGCAGCGTCGCGCCCAGCTTCTCCGCCCAGCTGGCGGGGTCGCTCTTGCAGGTCAGGTCGAGCGGCGGCTCCACGAGATGCGCCTCGGCGATGGCGCGGGCGGTCGCTTCGCCGTAGGCGGCGCACCAGGGCTGCCACAGCCAGTCCGGGGTGTTGAGGCGTGCGGCATCCTGTGCCTCGACCATCGCCCGGCCCTCGCGGGACAGCCGGCGCAGCACGGCGTTCAGCAGGCCGCGCTGGCCGGCAAGGCGGGGTCCCCTGGCGAGGTCCAGCGCCGTGCTCACCGCCGCGTGGGGCGGCGTCTCCAGGAACAGCAGTTGCGCCGCGCCGAGGCGCAGGATGTGTGTCAGGGCGATGTCCTTGGCGCGGATCGGCCGATCGAGGCAGGCATCGAGCGCGGCGTCGATCTGGCCCAGGCGACGCAGCACGGTCGCCAGCAGCAGGCGGGCGAAGGCCCGGTCGCGCGCCTCGAGCTTCGCGAGATGGGGATTACGGGCCAGCGCCTCGTCGAGCGGCCGGCCGTCGTCGAGCACCGCGCTCAGGACGGCAAGGGCAGTCTTGCGGGCGTTCTGGCCCCTGAGGTCACGGTTTTTCGAGGGGGAGCCCTTCGGATTTTCGATCATGGCGCTAGGCTGTAAGGCCTCGCCCGGCCGACTGCAAGGTCTTGAGGAGGCTCAACCCCAGGGGCGGGCGGGGCGGGCGCCGGCCTGGCCCATCTTGGTGGCCAGCTGGCGCAAGCGCTGGATGCGGTTTTCCGTGCGTGGGTGGGTGGTGAAAAGGTTGTCCACCCGGTGGCTGTGCAGCGGATTGATGATGAACATGTGCGCCGTCGCCGGGTTGCTCTCGGCAGTGCGATTGTCGATTCCGCGGGCGGCGCGGTCGATCTTCTCCAGCGCCGAGGCGAGCCACAGCGGCTGGCCGCAGATCTCCGCGCCGGCGCGGTCGGCGGCGTATTCGCGGGTACGCGAAATCGCCATCTGCACCAGGGCGGCCGCCAGCGGCGCCAGGATCATCACCAGGATGGCACCGAAAATGCCGAGCGGGTTGTTGCGGTTGCCGCCGAAGAACAGGCCGAAGTTGGCCAGCATGGAAATCGCGCCGGCGATGGTCGCGGTGATCGTCATGGTCAGGGTATCGCGGTTCCTGATGTGCGCCAGCTCGTGCGCCATGACGGCGGCGACCTCCTCGGCGGAGAGACGCTGCAGCAGGCCGGTGGTGGCGGCGACGGCGGCATTCTCCGGGTTGCGCCCGGTGGCGAAGGCATTGGGCTGTGCGTCGTCGATGATGTAGACGCGCGGCATCGGCAGGCCCGCGTTGTCGGCCAGCTGCTCGACGATGCCGACCAGGGATGGGGCGCTGGCGCGGTCGACCTGGCGGGCGCGGTACATGCGCAGCACTATCTTGTCGGCGTTCCAGTAGGCGAAGGCGTTCATTGCGACGGCGATCGCCAGCGCGATCAGCATGCCGCCGGTGCCGCCCAGCAGGAAGCCGACGGCCAGGAAGAGGCCGGTCATGGCCGCCATCAGGATACCGGTACGCAGAGAATTCATCGCTTTAAAATCCGCAGATTCCTGGGAAAAAACGCATCGTTTTGGCTTCTCTCAAGTAGGCGGCGGCGGGCGCTGCTTCAAGCCTTGGCGGCATGGCGGCGCGGTACCATATATGGACGATGCCCCTAAAGTTTACCGCCCGCCAGCCCAAGCCGCGCCCGGCCGCCGTCGCACCCCTGAAGGAGACCGCGACGACACCTGCCGGGAAAGCGGCGCAACGGGCGAAGGAGTTCGGCGGCCCCAGCGGACCGGAGCCGACGCGCTACGGCGACTGGGAGCGCAAGGGTATCTGCGTCGACTTCTAAGGTCGACCTTTAGGAGGGCGTCTTGAGGCGGTTGGCCTCGCCGCCCCGCTTCTCCAGATTGACCAGCGCCACGCCGATCACGGTGACCACCATGCCGGCCAGCGCCAGCGGGCCGAAGGTCTCGCCGAACACCGGCCAGGCGACCAGGGCGGTCACCGGCGGCACCAGGAAGAACAGGCTGGAGACCCGCGATGCCTCGCCGCGGCGGATCAGCCAGTAGAGCAGGCTGACGGCGCCGAGCGAGAGCAACAGCACCAGCCAGGCCAGCGCGAAGATCAGTTCGCCGTTCCAGTCGACGCGCTGCTCCTCGAAGAGCAGCGAGCCGAGGCCGGCGGCAGTGCCGGCGGCGGCGTACTGGATGACCGAGCCGCTGCGCAGGTCCATCGCACCGCAGAAGCGCTTCTGATAGAGCGTCGCGCCGGAGATGGCGCAGAGCGACAGCAGGCAGAGCGCGACGCCTTCCAGGGTGCCGAAGCCGTCGCCCAGCTTGCGCCACACCACCAGGGTCACGCCGCAAACCGCCAGCGCGAGGCCCAGCCACTGGCGCGGCGTCACCTTTTCGCCCAGCAGGAAGCCGGCCAGCGCGGCGACCAGCACCGGCTGGGTGCTGACGATGAGGGCGGAGAGTCCCGCCTCCACCCCCAGCGACATGGCGACGTAGACGCCGCCCAGGTAGAGGGTGTGCAGCAGGATACCGGCGACGCAGAGATGCAGGATCTGCCGCGGGTCGCGCGGCCAGGGCGCGCGCGTCGCCAGCGCCAGGCAAAGCAGCAGGGCGGTGGCGAAGACGAAGCGCAGTGCCAGGAAGGTCAGCGGGTCGGCATGGGGCACGCCCAGCTTGGCGCCGATGAAGCCGGTGCTCCACAGCAGAACGAAGAGCGCGGCAGCCCCTATGCCCCTGAAGTCCCTGGGCAGGTCGCGCGTGGCGGCGCCGGCGGGCTTGGCGGTGGGGGCTTCGACGCTCATGCCTCGCTGATAGCCGCTCGCGCCGCCGCCGGCAAACGCGCTTCGCGCATGGGTGGGTCCCGGCTAGCCGATGCGGATGCGGGAGAGGTTCTCCGGTACCGCGATGCCGGGCTTCAGGTCGGGGTCGCTCTCGGGGCGGCCGATGACCGTAGCGGTGGGCACCACACCGGCCCAGACGTCGAGGGCGTAGTCCTCCGGCTCGTCGATCGGCGGGCCGCTGCGCACCTTGGCCACGACCTCTTCAAGCTGCAGGGAGACCACGGTCGTGGCCTTCAGTTCCTGCACCGTCGGGGGCTTCAGCGAAGGCCAGCGCCCGGGCACAAGGCGCTCCATCATGGCCTCCAGCGCGGCCAGCTTGGCGGCCGGGTTCTCGATCACCTCGGCCAAGCCGAAGGCCATCACCGAGCGGTAGTTCACCGAGCTATGGAAGCCCGAGCGCGCCAGCACAAGGCCGTCCATCAGCGCCACGGTGAAGCAGACCCGTGGCCGCTGCTTCAGGTGACGCAGCATGCGGCTGGCGGAGGAGCCGTGCCAGTAGACCCGCTCGCCCTCGCGCCAATAGGCGGTCGGCGTCACGTAGGGTTGGCCGTCGAGGACGTAGCCGACATGGCACATCAGGCCGGCATCGAGGATCGCATGCACGGATTCCCGATCGTAGCGGCCACGCTCGTGGGAGCGCTTCACGCGGGTACGCTCGGTGGGCGGGTAGTCGACCTGTAGGGTGCTCATGGCTGCCGTCCGTCGGGGATGTGGTTTTGCTGGAACGGGCGGCACGCTAGAGCGATAGTGGCTTCATAGAAAGGACCGCTTCTTGAAAGTTTCTAGGGCCACTTCGCCGCTGCCGGCCCGCCGCCGCACGCCGCTGCTGGCCCTGGCGCTCGATCGCGGCGCCTCAGCCTCGCTGCAGCAGCAGCTCTACGACCAGGTGCGCGCGGTCATCCTGGCTGGCGGCCTGGCGCCGGGCACGCGCCTGCCTTCCAGTCGCGCCCTGGCAGGCGAGCTCGGTTGCTCGCGCAACACCGTGGTCAGCGCCTTCGACCAGCTGCTCAGCGAGGGCTACCTGGAAGGCCATGCCGGCTCGGGCACCTTCGTCAGTCGGGTGCTGCCGGAAGATCTGCTCGGCCTGCCGCCGGCCGACCCGGTGCGCCGCGGCCGCGCGGCGCCCGCCGCGCCAGCTACGCCGCCGCGCCTCTCCGCCCGCGGCCGCGCGCTGGTCGGCCTGCGACGCCGCCAGCACGGCCCGGAGCGCGCCTTCATGCCGGGCGTGCCGGAAACCGACGAGTTTCCCTTCGACGTCTGGGCGCGGCTGCACAGCCGCCTCTGGCGCCACCCCTCGGCGCAGCTCCTGCGGCTCGGCGCCCCGGCGGGGCTGCAGGCCCTGCGCGAGGCCATCGCCCGCTATCTCACCGCCTTCCGCGGCCTCGCCTGCGACTGGCGCCAGGTCATCGTCACCGCCGGCGCGCAGCAGGCTCTCGATCTGACGATCCAGCTGCTGCTCGAGCCGGGCGATGCGGTGTGGATCGAGGAGCCCGGCTATCCCGGCCTGCGCGGCCCGCTCATCGCCGCCGGTGCGCGTCCGGTGCCGGTGCCGCTGGACGGCGAGGGCCTGCTGGTGGCGGAGGGGCGGCGCCGCGGCCCGGCGGCACGCGCGGCCATCGTCACGCCGACCCACCACTATCCGCTCGGCACCACGCTCTCCCTGGCGAGGCGGCTGGAGCTGCTGGAATGGGCGCGCGATAGCGACGCCTGGATTCTCGAGGACGACTACGACAGCGAGTACCGCTACGCCGGGCGGCCGCTCGCCTCGCTGCTCGGCCTCGCTTCGGGACGCGAGGAGGGCGGCCGCGAAGCGGCCGGGCGCGTCATCTACATCGGCTCCTTCTCCAAGGTGCTGTTCCCCTCCATCCGTGTCGGCTATCTGGTGGTGCCGGAGAACCTCGTCGATGCGGTCAGTGCCGCCCAGGGCGCCCTCGGCGCGCAGCCGACGGCGCTGGTCCAGCCGGTGCTCGCCGCTTTCATCGAGGAAGGCCACTTCGCCACCCATGTGCGTCGCATGCGCCGGCTCTATTCCACCCGCCAGGCGGCGCTGGTGGCGGCGGCGGAGCGCCACCTCGGCGACTTTCTCTCGGTGGCACCCGACGACACCGGCCTCCACCTCATGGCCTGGCTGACGCCGCCGGTCGCAGCGCGCCTCGGTGACCGCGGCGCGGCTGAGGTCGCCGCGGCGGCCGGCATCGCCGTCTCGCCCCTCTGCGAGTATTTCTCCGGCACGCCGGATCGCCAGGGCCTGCTGCTCGGCTACGCCGCCGTGCCTGAAGATGAAATCGAGCGCGGCGCGCGGCGCCTGGCGGAAGCCCTGCAGAAAGCGCTTTAGACGATGCCGCTGGTTCTTCTGGATCGCAGGACACTCGAAGGGCCGGCGCCCTGGTGGGCGCCGGCCCTCGTAGAGACGCGCCTGCGATGTGCGGTTCAGCCGCGGTTCATGCGGTTACTGATGAGGTCGTCGACGACGCCGGGATCGGCCAGCGTCGAGGTGTCGCCGAGGTTCGAATAGTCGTTCTCGGCGATCTTGCGCAGGATGCGGCGCATG
>CAYYIV010000045.1:0-30240 GCA_964472095.1 uncultured Pelagibius sp. | reverse complement strand
TTGTTGCACAGCGGAATCTTTTGGGGCTACGCTACATCTGGTAGCGGCGGCGTCGCCTTAATCCATATATCGGGCCTAAGCGGGACGCTAGACCCTGCCACCGCAAACCGAAGAGGCTGTATCGCAATGGTCGAACTCGTTTCCGACTATCACCATCCGATCAACCCCCTCGACCTTCTGGAAGAACTCTGCGCCGACAACGACTGGACCCTCGACCGCCACAGCGAGTCGGAGCTGCTCATCGAAATGGGCGGTCACTGGTGCGAGTATCACATGTATTCCGTCTGGCAGGCGGAGGTCAGCTCGATGTTCTTCTCCTGCCATTTCGACATGAAAGTGCCGGAGCAGCGCCGCAAGGAGGTCTGCGACCTGCTGGCGCACGCCAACGAGCGGCTCTGGCTCGGCCACTTCGACCTCATGGCGGAGGAGGGGGCGTTGATGTTCCGCCATACCATCCCGCTGCGCGGCCTGTCCGGCGCTTCGGTCGAGCAGCTCGAAGATCTGGTGGAAGCCGCGCTGATGGAGTGCGACCGCATCTATCCGGCGCTCCAGATGGTGGTCTGGGGCGGCTCGCCGGTGCGCGAAGCCCTCGATGCCGCCATGCTGGAGACCATGGGCGAAGCCTGACGCGATGCAGATGGCGCTATGAAGCCCGTTACGTCATGACACGCGTGAAGCCATGAACCTGGGCGGACCGCTGCTGCTGGTCGGCTGCGGCAAGATGGGCGGGGCTCTGCTGGAAGGCTGGCTGAGCCGCGGCATCCGCCCCGCCGACGTCTGGATCGTCGAGCCCAATGCCGGTCCCTTGCAGGGCGTCATCTCCCGCGGCGTGCATCACGCGGCCGACGCCGCCGGCCTGCCAGCCGATCTGAACCCCGCCCTCATGGTCTTCGCGGTGAAGCCACAGATGCTGGCCGCCGCCCTGCCGGACTACAAGACCTTCGCCGACAGCGGCGCGGCGGCGCTCTCCATCGCTGCCGGCTGGCGCCTCGCCGGCTTTGAGAAGACGCTGGGCGCCAACACGCCGGTCGTGCGCGCCATGCCGAACACACCGGCCGCCGTTGGCCGCGGCATGACCGTGCTCTGTGCCAACAGCAAGGCGGATGCCAGGCTGCGTGGGATCTGCGGCGAGCTGCTGGCGGCGGTCGGCGAGACCGCCTGGGTCGAGGACGAAGGCCTCATCGACGCGGTCACCGCCGTCTCCGGCGGCGGCCCGGCTTACGTGTTTCTTCTCATCGAGTGCCTCGCCAAGGCAGGCGTCGAAGCCGGCCTGCCGGGAGACCTCGCCATGCAGTGCGCCCGCGTCACCGTGGCCGGCGCCGGCGAGCTTGTACACATCGCCAGCGAGCCCGCTGCCAAGCTGCGCGAGAATGTCACCTCGCCCGGCGGTACCACGCTGGAGGCCCTCAAGATCCTCATGGCCGACGACGGCCTGCAGCCGCTGATGACCCGAGCCATCGCCGCCGCCACCGCCCGCAGCCGGGCATTGGGATAGCGAAGGTCGGCACCTGCCTTTGACATTCCGGCCCGCGGGGCCATGTCATACTCAATGAGCACCGGACGCAGGCAGCCTTCTCGGCGTGCCGTGCTGGGCGGCATGGCGATGCTGCCTTTCGCGGCTCGCTTGGTGCGCGCCGCTGACGCCGCGCCGATCACCCGTGCTGTTCCCTCGACCGGCGAAGCGCTGCCGGTCATCGGCATGGGTTCCTGGATTACCTTCAACGTCGGCGCCGACCAGCGGCTGCGAGATCAGCGCGCGGAAGTTCTGAGGACCTTCTTCGCGCGGGGCGGCAAGGTGATCGACTGCTCGCCGATGTACGGCACCTCGGCCGAGGTGATCGGTTACGGCCTGGAGAAGCTCGGCCGCCCGTCGCAGCTGTTCTCTGCCAGCAAGGTCTGGACCTGGCTGCAGTCCGACGGGCCGGAGCAGATGGCAGAGCAGCGTACGCGCTGGGGCGTCGAGCGATTCGATCTCATGCAGGTGCACAACCTGCTGAACTGGGACGGCCACCTCGAAACCCTGAAGCGCTGGAAGGAGGAGGGCCGCATCCGCTACCTCGGCATCACCACCTCCCACGGCAGCCGCCATGATGCGATGGAGGAGGTGATGCGCAGTCAGCCGCTCGATTTCGTGCAATTCACCTACAACATCCTCGATCGCAGGGCCGAAGAGCGACTCCTCCCGTTGGCCGCGGAGCGCGGCCAGGCCGTGCTGGTGAACCGTCCCTTCCGCCAGAAGGCGCTGATCCGCCACGTCGAAAGACATTCGCTGCCGGACTGGGCGGCGGAGTTCGACGCCGCGAACTGGCCGCAGTTCCTGCTGAAGTTCATCGTTTCCCACCCCGCCGTCACCTGCGTCATTCCGGCAACCTCGCGTCCCGACCACATGGCGGAGAACATGGGTGCACTCACCGGTCGCCTGCCCGACGCCGCGCTGCGCCGTCGCATGGTGGACTACGTCGAGAGCCTGTAGGCTGGGGTCATGTTTCCTTTCGATGCGGAGGTGTTGGCCTCCAGCTATGCCCTTTACAACGCCGCGATCTGGCCGGCCCAGGTCTTCGCCCTGGCGATTGCACTGGCCGCAGTCTGGCTGACCGTTTCGCCGCGCCGCGGCGGCGGCCGTGCCGTCGGTGCCCTTCTCGCCGCCGGCTGGCTGTGGTGCGGCCTCGTCTTCTTCCAGCAGCACCTCGCGCAGCTCGACTTTATGGCGCCAATCTACGGCTGGGCCTTCGTAGCCCAGGCCGGGCTGCTGCTCTGGGCCCTGGTGTGGCGGCCACCTGCCTTGCGTGCCGTCACCAGTATTGCCAGCATGACGGCGCTGGTCCTGGCAGCCGCCGCAATCTTCGGACTGCCGCTGGTCGCCGGGCTCGGTGACGCCGGCTTTGCCAGCGCCCGCATCGTCGGCCTGGCGCCCGACCCGACGGTGCTCTTCACACTCGCGCTGCTGCTGGTGGTCGAGGGGCGGGCGACCTGGCTTCTGCTGGTCATTCCGTTGCTGTGGTGCGGTGTTGCCGCGGTTACCGGCTGGATGCTCGGCGTGCCGGAGAGTCTGGCACTGGCGATCCTCGCCCTGCCGGCCTACGGACTGCTGCTCCGACCGGCTCGCCGCCCGGCGTGAGTCTTGCTATGGTCGGGGCATTGGATTGGAACGGGATGATTGCAGCATGAGTGAAGCCCCCTGAAGGACAGTGCACGGCGCGTGCAGGAGGCCATCGAGGCTGCCGGCTTCGACTTTCGCGTCAGCGAGTTTCCGGCCTCGACGCGCACTTCCGAGGAAGCCGCCGCGGCGATCGGCTGCGCGGTGGCGCAGATCGCCAAGTCGCTGATTTTCCGTGCGCGGGAGAGCGGCCGCGCGGTGCTGGTCATGGCGAGCGGCGCCAACCGGGTCGACGAGAAGGAAGTGGGCTGCCTGCTGGGCGAGAAGCTGGAGCGCGCCGATGCCGACTTCGTGCGGACGAAGACCGGCTTCGCCATTGGCGGCGTGCCGCCGATCGGCCACTGTGAAGCGCCGGTCGTCTTCATTGATGCGGACCTCATGGATCTGACGGAGGTCTGGGCTGCCGCTGGCACGCCCAACGCCGTGTTCCGCCTGGCTCCGCAGGACTTGGTGGCTCTGACCGGCGGCCGGGTGGCGGCGATCAAGAAGCAAGGATAGTCCGGGGCGGCCTTTCAATCGGCCCGTCCGGGCCCTAAGTTAGGCTCTAAGGAGGACAGTCCGACATGGTCAAGAAACCATCCGCGCGCAAGCGCTCCGGCAAAGCTTCTGCCAAAAAGACTTCGGCGAAGGACTCCGGCAGGGCTGCGGACACGCCCCAACACATCATCGACGCGGCCTTCGCGCTGGTGCTCGAGCGCGGCTGGCGCGATCTCTCCCTGGCGGAGATCGCCGCGGCGGCCGGGCTGCCGCTGTCCCGGGTCTACCCGCTGTTTCCCTCCAAGCAGGCAATCCTCGACGGCTTCTCCGACCGGGTGGACGCCGAGATGATGGCGGAGGACGTCGAGGACCTCGATACGCCGGCGCGCGACCGACTCTTCGACATGCTGATGCGGCGTTTCGACGCCCTGCAGCCCTACAGGGAGGCCCTGGGGATCATCCTGCAGGATCAGCTGCGCGACCCGCTGGCCGTCTGCGGCGGGCTCGGCCGTCTCGCCAAGTCCATGGCAGTCACCCTGGAGGCCGCCGGCTTCGCCACCACCGGCTGCCGTGGCGTGCTGCGCCTGAAGGGGCTCTCGGCAATCTATCTCTCGGCCATCCGGGTCTGGCTCCGTGACGACAGCGACGACATGGCCAGGACCATGGCCCACCTGGACAAGCAACTCTCCCGCGTGGACAGCCTGATCGGCCGCCTCAAGAACGCCCGGCCCCGACGCGCCGCCGCCTGACTGGCTTCCCGGCGCCTGGCGCCCGGCCCGGTCCCGGACCGCCAAACCACCGTTATGGTTAATGAATTTCGCGCCTGCACGCGGATTCGGCGCGACACGTTGGCCTGCCTCGCAAAAATTCATTGTGCAGTGCAACAAAAATTCCTTGACCGCGTACGAACGGCGGCCTATATCAGGGTCACGCACTGATTGGTGCGATGCAACATTTTCTCCGCGGGACAAACCCGCCAGGGATGAGGAGCCCAGATCATGGCCGTTTCCAGTAATCCGTTTTTGAATGGTGAGTTCTCCAAGTTGGACTTCGCTACCTTCATGGACCCCAGCAAGTTCACCGAGCAGTGGGAGAAGTTCGATTTCGCCAAGGTCGCTGACCAGTTCAAGGTGCCGGGCCTCGATGCCCAGGCCCTGGTCGAGTACCAGAAGCGCAATCTCGAGGCCTTCGCCTTGGCCAACAAGATCGCCCTGGAGGGCGCGCAGGCGGTGATCCGCCGTCAGGCCGAGATCGTCCGCAAGGGCGTCGAGGACGCCTCCAAGGCGTTGTCCGATCTGAATGCAGCCGGAACGCCGCAGGAAAAGCTGATGAAGCAGGCCGAGCTGGCCAAGGAGGCCTATGAGGCCGCCGTTGCCAACCTGCAGGAGCTGACCGAGATCGCCAGCAAGTCGAACGGCGAAGCTGCCAGCCTGTTGTCGACCCGCGTGAGCGAGAGCTTCGGCGAGTTCACCGGCGAGATCAAGAAGACCGCGAAGAAGAAGTAAGCCACCTGTTCGCGGAGCCGTTTCCTCCGAAAAGTATCAGGGGCCACCCTTCGGGGTGGCCCCTTTTATTTTGTGCTGCAGCCATTCGACGCCGTGACGCTTCGACCCGACCGACGGCCGCCGGGCGGCGGCCCCGCCGTCACGGCGGGGCTTAACATTTTCCAGGGCCGCTCTATCTTATCGGGCTGAAAAACCACCCAACGAAGAGGGAGAGCGGACATGAGGCATGCAGCGAGGCTTGCGGTTCTGGGCGTGGTGGCGGCGGCGATGCTGCCCTTGGCGGTTCAGGCCGGCGAGAGCGTGACCTACAGTGTCGGCGGCGCGGAGTTCGAGGGCTACAGCGCGCCCGCCAAGGGCGACTCCAAGGGCCTGGTGGTGATCATCCACGACTGGGACGGGCTCAACGACTACGAGGAAAAGCGCGCCGAAATGCTGGCCGAGATGGGCTACGACGCCTTCGCCGTCGATCTCTTCGGCAAGGGCAACCGGCCGGCCGACGTCGACGCCCGTCGCACCGAGACCGGCAAGCTCTACAGCGACCGCGAGAAGATGCGCAGCCTGCTGATGGGTGGTCTGGCCGCGGCGCGCGAGCGTGCCAGCGGCCCGGCGGTGGTCATGGGCTACTGCTTCGGCGGTGCCGCTGTGCTGGAGATGGCGCGTTCGGGCCAGGCCGAGGACATCGTCGGCTACGCAAGCTTCCACGGTGGTCTCGCCACCCCGGAGGGGCAGAGCTATCCGGACTCGACGCCGCCGTTGCTGATCGCCCACGGAGGGGCAGATACGGCCATCACCATGGACGACGTGGCGGCGCTCTCGAAGGAGCTGGAGGCCGGCGGACTTACATACGAGATCCAGGTCTATTCCGGTGCGCCGCACGCCTTCACGGTATTCGGCTCCGGCGCCTACCGGGAGGTCGCCGACACCCAGTCCTGGCGGACCTTCCAGGACTTCCTCGCCAGCAACCTCGCGGGCAGCTGACGGCTGCGGCTTGCCAGTTCACGAAGTGAAGCGCGCTAGTACAATAACTGAACTGGCAAGCCGGCGCCCGCCGGCGTAGCCTCTCCTCCGGACAATCGGGGCAAAGCCCGAAGGAGAGGCGCATGGCCGAAGGCAGCTACAACCAGTTCTGTCCCGTCGCGATGGCGGCGGAAATCCTCTGCACACGCTGGACCATCGTCCTGTTGCGGGAACTGGCCGCCGGCTCGACCCGCTTCAACGAGTTGCGCCGCGGCGTGCCGCGCATGTCCCCGGCCCTGCTCACCAAGCGCCTGCGCGATCTCGAAGCCGCGGGGGTCCTTACCCGCAGGCCGCTGGCCGGTGAAGGGGATATCCACGAGTACAAGCTGACGGCGGCCGGCCGCGACCTGAAGCACGTCGTCGAAGCGATGGGCATCTGGGGGCAGCGGTGGGTCGAGTCCGAGTCGTCGCTGCGCAATCTCGATCCCAACCTGTTGATGTGGGACATGCGACGCAATCTCGACACCGACCCGATGCCGCGCGGCCGCAGCACCATTCAGTTCATCTACGGCGAGCTCCCGCAGGCGCGGAGGAATTGGTGGCTCATCGTAGAGCCCGGTGCCGGTGTCGATCTCTGCTCCGTGGATCCCGGCTTCGACGTCGACCTTTACGTGAGCACGGACCTCAGGACGATGACGGAGATCTGGATGGGCTATAAGACCGTGGCCCGGGCCAAGGATGACGGCAAGCTGCTCGTCACCGGCAGCAGGAAGCTGGAGGCGGCATTGCAGTCGTGGCTGGGTCTGAGCCCCTTCGCCAGGGAGAAGAAGCTGGTCGCCTGAAGCGGACGCCGTCTCAGAAGATGCCGGCTTCCAGGCCCGCCGCCATGGCCATGCCGAGTTCGCGGCAGTCGTCGATGAAGCCTTCTTGCCAGGGGCCGCGGCAGATCAGCGGCTCCTGCACCTGGCGCCAGCGCAGGCCGGTGACGATGGTCTCGACGCCGCGTCTGGTGCCTGTGCCGTCGTGGCCGGCGCGGATGTAGAGGCAGTAGGGCAGCCCCTCGGTCTTTTCCAGCACCGGATAGTAGCTGCGGTCGAAGAAGTCCTTCAGCGCGCCGCTCATATAACCGAGGTTCTCGGTGGTGCCGAGGATTACGCCGTCGGCCGCCAGAACATCGTCGGGGCCGGCCGTGAAGGGGGTGAGGGCGCAGGCCTCGACACCCTCGATCTCCGCTGAGCGGGCACCCTCGACTACCGCATCGCGCAGCCGGGTGGTGTTCTCCGACGGCATGTGGGCGACAATGAGGAGGCGCTTCACCCGGAGATACCCCTGAACTGCTCCTGAGCGGCGGCGTCAGCGCAGCCGCTTGTAGAGGGCGCGGATGTAGCTGTGGTCGCCGTCCTTGAACTCGCCTTCGGCGATGTCGGTCTTGTAGTCCTCCAACTCCTGCCGGAGGTCCTCGGAATGGCCGCTGCGGGCCAGCAGCTTGTCGATGAGGGCCAGGGTCTCGGCGTTCTTGGCGGCCTCGTCGGCCGGCAAGGCCGCGGCAACAGGGGTCTCCTCCGGCTCTTCGTCGTTTTCCGCCTCGGCTTCCGCCGCGCCGCTGCCGGCGGTCAGCAGCACGTTCCACGACGTGCCGGCAGCCGCAACCTTGGTGTCAAGCACGCGGGCCGCGGCCAGCACTTCCTCATCGTTGTCACTGCCCAGCGTCTCCAGCAGGGAAATCAGCTCCGCTCGGTCCAAGCCGTCGGTCATATCGCGCCTCGCTTCAAGAATTTTCGAATCTCGGGCGCGACTTTAGCGAAAAGGACCCGGCTTCGGCAAACGCAGGTTCGGGGCGCCTCAGGGGAGCCTCATCAGGCGGCGGCGCTGAGCGAGGGTGCCGGTGCGGCGGCCGACTGCTCGATCAAGGCCCGGTGCAGGGCCCGGATGCAGCTATCGTGGTCGCCCTCGTCAACGATCACCTGCATGTCGACCTTGCGCAGCAGGTCGTTGAAGCCGAGCGGCTCGACGCCGGCCTCGGCCAGGGCGGTGAGCACGCGGGCGCCGAGCGCCGGAATACGCAGATCGCGCCCGAGAATCGAGATCAGCGCCACCTTACGCGAGTTGATCGCGGCGGAGGGGAAGCGCTCATTGAGGTCCTGCTCGACCCGCTTCACCGCCTTGGCGGCGCCCTTCAGGAAGTGGGTGATGGTGTTGGCGTTGGAGGTCTTGGCGACGATCTGCGCCTTGTGGCGCTTCAGCGTTTCCAGGATCGCCGCGTCGTAGCCTTTCACTCCGACCATGTCCTGCTCGAAGAACTCGAAGGCATAGACGCCCTTCAGGCCGGTGATGATCTCGACGGCCGGGGCCTTGGCCTCGAGGTCGCCGCGAATCACCGCACCGGGGTCGTCCGGTTCGAAGGCATTCTTAATGCGCAGCGGAATGCATGCCTGGCGCAGGCCCTTGGCCGCGCTCGGATGGATCGCCTCCATGCCCATGTTGGACAGCTGGTCGGCGACGTCGTAGTTGGTCTCGGCGATGGACTTGACCGCGTCCGCGCCCACCAACTTGGGGTCGGCCGAGGAGAGATGGAATTCCTTGTGGATCACTGCCTCGACGGCGCCGACCTGGACAGCGATGCGAGAGAAGGTGATCTCGCTGTAGCCGCGGCCGTAGAGACCTACCAAGCCCTCCTCGCACTGCGCATAGCCGGTGACGATCGGCACCTGGCGGGAGAGATCGAGGGGTTCGAGGGCCTCGACGATGCGTTCGTCGAGCTTCCTGGCGCCGGTCTCGCGCCAGCCGGTGAGGTCGACGAAGGTTGAGTTCACGCCGGCGCGTTGCAGCCGCAGCATCAGGTTGTAGGCGCTGTGCGCCTCGCCGATGCCGCTCAGCATCTCGCGCACGGTCATCAGATGCTCGGGCAGCTTGAAATGGCCGAAAGAACACAGGCGCCGCAGATCCAGGAGGCAGCTGCGCACGCCTTCGATGCGCTCCTCGACGAAGCGGTCGGCCAGCGCGATGTCGGCCGGGTCGCTGAGCACCTCGCGGTTCATTTTGCGCATCGCCGAACCGGTGCGGGTCAGGGCGTCACCCCAGGCCCACTCGCTCTCGCTCTCCGAGCCGGCATAGAGGGCATAGACGCCGGCCTCGCCGGTCTTCTTGTGCTCGAGCAGCAGGTCGGTCATGCCGCTGTAGGCGGACACCACGAAGACGCGGTTGTAGAGCGCGTCGCCGGCGCGGTCGCCGACCACGATGTTCTCCACCACGGTATCGACCGCGGCCATCGAGGTGCCGCCGATCTTGTGCACGCTGTAGCGCGGCGTGGCGTCACCGTTCTCGTTATCGGAGCGTTGCTGGATCACTGGTTCCCTCACTGTACAGTTTCGCCTGCCTTCGGGTCGCTGGGTTGCCCGGCGGCGGCGCCTCAGGCCGCATCATTCTCCAGGGCATAGGCGCCATCCGGTCCGTGAACTTCCTTGCCGGTCACCGGTGGATTGAAGCAGCAGGCCATAATCATCTCGGTCTTGCCGCGCAGGATGTGCTTGTCGTGCTTGTCGAGGGCGTACATCACACCAGGTCGGATCTCGTGCACCTCGCCTGTCGCGCAGTCCTCGATGGTGCCTTCGCCGGAGATGCAGTAGACGGACTCCAGGTGGTTCTTGTAGTGCATCTGCAGCTCGGCACCGTGGTAGATCGTGGTGATGTGAAAGCTGAAGCCCATGTCGTCGCTCTTCAGCAGGAGGCGCACACTCTCCCAGCCTTGCGAGACCACCCGGCGCTCGCTGTCCTTGGCTGCATTGTAATCTCTGACAATCATTCTGCTTTCTCCTTCAAGCCGCAGCCGCCGAACGGTGGGTCTCGGCAAAGGCTTCCGCAAGCTTGTCGAGGCCGGCGTCGAGCTGCTCCATCTTGATGGTCAGCGGCGCCAGCACCTTCACGACCTCGTCACGCGCGCCGGAGGTCTCGATCACCAGGCCACGCTCGAAGCAGGCGGCGCAGATCGCGGACGCCGTCTCGCCTCCTGCCAAGTCGATGCCGCGGAACATGCCGCGCCCCTTGGTGGCATAGCCGTGCTTCCTGGCGATCGCCGCCAGGCGATTGCCCAGATGCTCACCCTTGGCGGCGATCTGCTCGGCGAAGGCGCCGTCTTTCCAAAACTTCTCCAGCGCCACCCTGGCGGTGACGAAGGCGTGGTTGTTGCCGCGGAAGGTGCCGTTGTGCTCGGCCGGCTTCCAGATGTCGTGCTCCGGCTTCATCATCACCATGGCGAATGGCAGGCCCATGCCGGAGAGCGACTTGGCCAGCGTCACGATATCCGGCGAGATGCCCATGTCCTCAAAGGAGAAGAACGTGCCGGTGCGCCCGCAGCCGGCCTGGATGTCGTCGACGATCAGCAGGCTGCCATGCTTGCGCGCCAGCTGCTCCAGCCCGCGCAGCCACTCGGCCGAGGCGACGTTGAGGCCACCCTCGCCTTGCACCGTCTCGACGATGAAGGCGGCCGGCGCCTCCAGGCCGCTGGAGGGGTCGTCGAGCATCTGCGCCAGCATCTCCAGGCCGGTGGCGCCATCGGCCAGGTAGCCGTCGTAGGGCATGCGGGTGACGCCCTCGAGCGGCACGCCGGCGCCGCTGCGGTGGTAGCCGTTGCCCGTGCAGGCCAGCGCCCCCAGCGTGACACCGTGGAAGCCGTTGGTGAAGGCGACGACCTGATGGCGGCCGGTCACCTTGCGGGCCAGCTTGAGCGCTGCCTCGACTGCGTTGGCACCGGTCGGACCGGTGAACTGCAGCCGGTAGTCCATGCCGCGCGGTTCGAGGATGAGCTCCTCGAAGGCGGCAATGAACTGGGCCTTGGCCTCGGTGTACATGTCGAGGCCGTGGGCGATCCCGTCACGCAGAATGTAGTCGACCAGCGCCAGCTTCATGTCCGCGTCATTGTGCCCATAGTTCAGCGTCGAGCAGCCTGCCAGGAAGTCGATGTAGCGGCGGCCGTCCTCGGCGATCAACTCGGCGCCCTGGGCGCGTGCGAAGACGATCGGGAAGCTGCGGCAGTAGCTGCGGATCGCGGACTCTCGGCGGGTGAAGGTCTCGATGGCTGCGGACATGAAGGGGCCTCTCTTGCTGTGACGGGGTAAGGGGGTTGTGCGGCGGAGTCAGGCGACGCGCCGCAGGGCGACGCGGTCGAAGGGCCCGATCTCCACCAGGTGCTCGGTGGCATGCTGCCCGCCGAAGTGGGCTTCGCTTTCGAAGTGGGTGTCGTCCACCATCGGTGCGTTGAGATCGTCGGCGATGGCGCGGAACAGGCCCCATGACGCGGCGTTGTCGCGGGTAATCGTGCTGTGGATGTGGCGCACCCGCTCGCAGCCCTTGCGCTGCAGCAACTCGCGGACGAGGTGCTTGGCGATGCCGCGACCGCGGGCGTCCGGGTGCACCGCCACCTGCCACACGAACAGGGTGTCCGCCTTCTCCGGCGGCAGGTAGCCGGAGATCCAACCGACCGGCCGGCCGTCGATTTCCGCCAGCGCACAGGTTCCGGCGAAGTGCGAGCACTGCAGCAGATTGCAGTACATCGAGTTGTCGTCGAGTGCCTCGATGTTCTTGATGAGCGCCCAGATTCGCGCGCCATCGGCCTTGCGCGGCCGCCGATAGGCGACGGCCTGGGCGCGGGGGACGTATACGGCTTGGTCCAGCTGCATTTCGGTCATCTCCAGGCAGTGAAGCAGATCAGATAATTTGTACATCAAACTAAATTGTCAACCGTAAATCAGAGATGAATCCGGTATGAGTTTGCAGAACAAATGCAGGAAGCGCTGATAATAGACGAGAAATCCCAAGACTCTTGGAAACACGGAATTTTATCTAGATGAAGAGATCCGGAAGTGAGAGTAAATCATCTTTCGTTAGCAGAACTAAATGACCTGTTGGCGAGACCAGTGCGGCGCCCTAAAATCCGGCCCCGAAAGCTTCGAACCTCAAAGTATCGCGGGAAGGGCGAAGGCCAGACCATGCAGCGGCGCTCCCAGCAGGCTCTCTCGGCCATGCGCCAGATCCTGCGCGCCACCGAAAACTATGGGCGCAAGCTGTCGCGGTCGACGGGGCTTACGGCGTCCCAGCTGCTGCTGTTGCAGGTGCTCGACCAGCACGGCGAAACCACGGCGGGTCAGATCGCCACCCACATGGGCATCACCCAGGCAACCACCACCAGCCTGCTGCACAAGCTGGAGGCGCGGAGCCTGGTACGCCGCCAACGGGGTGACAGCGACCGCCGCCAGGTCTGGCTGTCGCTGACCGAGGAGGGCCGCGGGAAGCTTGCGGCCGCACCGGACGGACTGCAGGGAATCTTCAAGGAGCGCTTCGAGAATCTCGATTCCTGGGAGCAGGCCATGCTGGTTGCCGCCTTGGAGCGGGTCGCAGCCATGCTCGATGCGGAGGCGCTGGACGCCGCGCCGGTGCTTGACGTCGGACCGATCGACCGCGATCAGCAGTCTTAGGCGCCTGGGCATTCCGCCTAGCGGCTGACCAACACCATCTTCTCAATGACGTCGTCCATCTCCCGGTCGTCGACCAGGAGGTGGAGGGCCTCCAGCGTGGGCAGCAGGTTGCTCCGCTTGCCGACGCGGATCACCGGGTTCTTGCCGGGGATCAGCATTCGGCGTTCGCCGAAGTTCAGTCGCAGGAAGAAGGTGCCGTCCTCCTCGAACCACCAGGGCTCGGGGTGCCGGTAGGTCATCTGCTTCACGGTCTTGTTGTCTTCTTCGACGTACTCGTGGCTCGGATAAGTGTAGTCCGGGTCGTGCACCAGGGCGATCTGGTGGTCCAGGCCGTTCAAGAAAATTCGGCGCAGGTCGTCCATGCGGCGGTCGACCAGTTTCTTGCGACGCGCCGGATTGTGGGTGCGCGGCGCCCGGGCGGGGACGACGAAGTCGAGTTCTTCACGGGAGAAGGAGATGGGGGCCTCCAGGCGCTGCTGCGCGCCGGCTGTTAACAGGGAGGCGGAGACTACCGGAAAGGGCGTTATTTGTCAAAACGCGACAGTGTGTCGTTTTTACGATAAAGTAAGTTTTGTTCTGCAGGAGAAATCGCCCGGTGATTCACCGTCGCGCGGCGGCCGCGGGCCGGGGACTTTCGGTGCCGGGCCCCGAGCGCCCAAGGAGTGCCGGCCGGCCGCCTTGTGAAAAAACCGTGTCACGCCGGCATCTTGCCGGATGCGGCGGCGGGGTGGTAGCGTCGCGGCAGTTTTGCAAGACAGGTGACAGTATCGGCGGGGGCGTGGCAGGGATGGCAGCGGGCCAGGGGGTTTCCCCGGAGATTACCTATGAGGACTTCACCCGCATCGACGTGCGGGTCGGCACCATCGTGGATGCCCAGCCCTTTCCCGAGGCGCGGCACCCGGCCATCAAGCTGTGGGTCGATCTGGGTGCCGGTATCGGCGTGAAGAAGACCTCGGCACAGATCACCGTGCACTACGAGCCCGGCCAACTGGTCGGCAAGCAGGTTGCCGCGGTGGTGAACTTCCCGCCGCGTCAGATTGGCAAGTTCATGTCGGAAATCCTGGTACTCGGATTTCCTGACAACGCGGGCGAGGTGGTGCTGGTCACCCCTGACCTGGCGGTCCCCAACGGCGGCCGGTTGTACTGACGGGGCAATTCACCCGGCGGCGCCCCGGGATCAGGTGATGTTGAAGCGCTGCAGAACGTCGGCGAGGTCGTCGCCGAAGTGGGCGCCGCGGCGGATCAGGCCTACGTTCATCGGCAGCGCCTTGAGGTCCGCATGATCGGGGTCCAGGCTGGTCAGCAGGGCCACGGGGATCGCCTTGGTGGCCGGCATGGCAGCCAGGGCGCAGGCGAAGTCGACGCCGCTCATGCGCGGCATGACCTGCGCGGTGATCACCAGGTCCGGTTTGGTCTCGAGAATCAGCTCCAGAGCCTCGATCGGATTGAGCACGGTGGAGACGCGATAGCCGCAGGCGGCAAGCTCGCGGCCGACGACCTTGGCGGCGGAGCGCTGCGGCAGGATCAGCGTCACGTCCTTGTCCATCACCGTCACGTCTTCGACGTTGAAAGTGTGCTGCTGCGGCAACTCGCGCAACACGGCGGCAACCTTGTCGGCGTCCACTTTTTCGCCGTCCAGCACTGCGGAGATGCGGTCGGCGAAGGCGATCAGGTCATCGGCATGCCGGGTCTCGATCGCATCGATCTCGTTGAGGTATTCGTCCAGGCGGTGGGTCAGGGGGCCGAAGCCGACCAGGTTCACCGCACGGGCCTTCATGCGCAGGTTTGCCGATTCCTGGGCCAGGATCTTGGCGGCCTCTTTCGGCGCGAGGACGCCGTTCTTGACCTGCTGGACGCGCAGTTCGAGGTTGCTGACGAGATCGCGTGCCTCGTCGATCACCTCGCTTTCCATCTGGGAATCGAGCTCTTCTTCCGAAATCAACCCACGCGTGACGGCCATGACCCTCTCCAAAACCCAGCAGTGCGGCATTCTTGCTTAAGCGGCGGCTGGCGCAGGGTAGGTCGGCAAGGGTTAAGGCTATATAAACGGGCCGAGAAAGCCGGCCAAACCGGGCTCAACTGGGGCGGCAAAGATGGCCGAAAGGGCGCCCGTCAGACCGGCAGCCAGACGCGCACCCGCAGTCCGCCGCCGGGTGCCGTGTCCAGGGTGACGTCGCCGCCGTGGCTGCGTGCCAAGTCGCGCGCGATGGTAAGGCCGAGCCCGATCCCCCCGGTGGCCGGATTGCGCGACTGCTCAAGCCGGAAAAATGGTTTGAAGACGTCGCCGTAGTTCTCCGGCGGGATGCCGGGGCCGTCGTCGTCGATGGTCACCTCCACCAGATTCTTGCGCCGGCCAGCCCTGATGGCGACGTGCTTGCCGTGGCGCTGCGCGTTGGCGACCAGATTGGTGAGGCAGCGGCGCATGCCCTCGCGGCGCAACGGCAGGGCAAGATCCTGCTCGACATGCAGGTCGACCGCGCGGCCGTCGCGGGTCATCTGGGCCACCACATCGCGCAGCAGTCCGCCGAGGTCCGTCGGCGACGGGGTCTCCTGGCCTTCGCCGCGGGCAAAGGCGAGGTAGCCCTCCACCATATGCTCCATCTCCGCCACGTCGGCCTGCAGGTACTTCGCGTCCGGCACCTCCTGCAGCATCTCGAGTTGCAGCTTCATGCGGGTCAGCGGCGTGCGCAGGTCGTGACTGACGCCGGCCAGCATCTCCGTGCGCTGCTCGATCTGCCGCTTGATGCGGTCGCGCATGTTGATGAAGGCGGCGGCGGCCTGGCGTACCTCGGTGGCGCCTTCCGGCTTGAAGTCGCGGACTTCCTGGCCCTTGCCGAAGCTCTCGGCGGCATGCGCCAACCGGCGGATCGGCTTCACTTGATTGCGCATGAAGACGACGGCGATGCCGAACAGCAGGATCGAGCTGCCGATGGTCCAGAAGATGAAGATATAGGTGGTGGAGGAGAACAGCCTTTCGGTCGGAACCAGCACGCGCAGCACACCCTCCGGCAGCTGCACCAGGATCTCGACGCGGTCGCGGATCGAGCGCGTGTCGATCGCGAAGCGTTGGCCCAGGCGCTCGCGCAGCGCATCCTCGAGCCGCGCCTCGACCACACTGGCTACGCCGGGCCGCGCCAGCATCGGCAGGTCGATGGCCTCCGTCAGGGTGAGTTGGAGCTGCATGGTGCTGCGCGCCAGCAGGAAGATCTCACGCCGCTGCTGCAGGCCGGGATCCTGCTCCAGGAGGGCGATCACCGCGGCGACGTCGCCGGCGAGGCCCTGGGCCAGGCGCTTGGTGATGGTGTCGTAGTGCCGGTCGTAGAACACCCAGGTCGAGATCACCTGCATCAGGATCAGCGGCGTGATGATGATCAGCACCGCGCGGCCGAGCAGCGAACGCGGCAGCAGGCGACGGATCGGCCCGGGGGCGCCCTGCGGATAGAGCGGGTTTGGCGGCGCAGAGGTCATCGGACCGGACGATAGAGGCAGGGGCCGTGGCAGATCAATTGCAGATGCGTCAATCGGGCATCAGCACGTAGCCGGTGCCGCGCACCGTCTGCAGATAGCGTGGAAATTTTGGATCGGCCTCGATTTTACGGCGCAGTCTCGTCACCTGCACGTCGACGGTCCGGGCGTTGCCGCTGATCATGCTCTCCTCGCCTAGGTCGTCGCGTGTGATCGGCTCGCCGGCGCGCCGGGCGAGCGCCTTCAGCAACGAAACCTCGGCGGTGGTCAAGCGCACGAAGTTGCCGGCACGGGTCAGCTCCTCGCGCTCCAGGTCGAAGCAGAACTCGCCGAAGGTGATCTTGCTCGGCGGCCGCGGTGCCGGCGGCACGCGGCGCAGGATGGCGTTGATGCGCAATACCAACTCGCGCGGCTCGAAGGGCTTCGGCAGGTAGTCGTCGGCGCCACACTCGAAGCCGGCAATGCGGTTCTCGGTCTCGCTCATGGCGGTCAGCAGCAGGATCGGCACGGCATTGTCGCGGCGCAGCGTTTCGGTCAGCTGCAGGCCGGTCTCGCCAGGCATCATGATGTCGAGCACCAGCAGGTCGAAAGCCAGCGCCGTCAGCTTGGCACGCGCGTCGGCGGCATTGACTGCCGTGGTGACCCGGAAGCCCTGGTCGCTCAGATAGCGCTGCAGCAGGTCGCGCAGGCGCGTGTCGTCGTCGATGACCAGGATGTGCGGCTGCTCGGCCGCGGCTTGCTCGCTCATGGCCGGGAGTATAGGGCCGCCCGCAGGACCCCGCTAGCGGCAGGACAGACCCGGAGCCGGCTAGCGCCGGCCGGCGGCCTTTGCGGGCGGCGTCTTTGCAGGCCCGGAACCGGCGGGCCGGCCGGCCATTTCGGGTCGCTCGAAGCGGTCACGGTCGGCCTCGTCGATGATGTTGATGAGCACGGTGCGGAAGCCTTCCACCGCCTCGGCGCCGGCGGCACGGTAGGCGCGGGCGATGCGCACGCGCTGCTGCTCGGTCAGCTTGTTCTCCAGCTCGCGGCCCTTGTCGGTAAGTTCCAGGAGGCGCT
The DNA here is from genome assembly GCA_964472095.1 of uncultured Pelagibius sp. Taxonomy (GTDB): domain Bacteria; phylum Pseudomonadota; class Alphaproteobacteria; order Kiloniellales; family Kiloniellaceae; genus Pelagibius. Next base: position 13,153 of record CAYYIV010000045.1, on the reverse strand, counting down.
GGCGGCGGTCGCGCAGGCCCGGGCGCTGGGTGATGAAGCCGTCGCTCACCAGTTGGCTCAGCACCCGGGAGAGCGATTGCTTGGTGATGCGCAGGATAGCCAGCAGCTCGGAAACCATGATGCCGGGGTTGCGGCCGACGAAGTAGATGACCCGGTGATGAGCGCGGCCGAAGCCATAGTCGGCGAGGATCTGGTCCGGCTCGCCGGTGAAGTCGCGGTAGGCGAAGAACAGCAGCTCCATCGCCTGGCGCAGCTCCTCTTCGCGCAGGAAGAGGGGGTTGGGACCGCCTTTTACGTCAGCCATGTTGACATATCTGCCTAATCTTGTTACATACAGATAGCAATATTTGATCGAAAGTATCAAATCGGAACTAATTACGGAATAAAATCTCTGATCGGTTAGCCTTGCTGACTGATTTTTCCTTAGACTTCGGGCGCCGCCCTCAGGTATTCCCGGGGGATGCACCCTTCCACAGGTTCTTCCCCAGGGCTCTTCCAGGGGAAGTCTTACGGGCCCCGGCCGGTCCCCTGCAACGCCGAAACCGGTGCAACGATCAACAAGCCTCTTGGCAAGGTTTTTAGGGACGAAACGAGCGATGTCCATACTGCCCTTCGACGACCGTGACGGCGTCATCTGGTACAACGGCGAACTGATGCCCTGGCGCGACGCCAAGCTGCATGTGCTGAGCCACGGGCTGCACTACGGCTCCTGCGTGTTCGAGGGCGAGCGCTCCTACGCCGGGCGCATCTTCAAGATGGAGGAACACCACGACCGCCTGCTGGCCTCCGGCAAGCTCCTCGGCTTCAACCTGCCCTACGGCCGCGAGGAAATCGACGCGGCCGCTATGGCGGTTCTCGAGGCTAACGGCATCGTCGACGGCTACATCCGCCCGGTCGCCTGGCGCGGCAGCGAGATGATGGCGGTCTCGGCTCAGCAGACCAGGATCCACGTGGCCGTGGCTGCCTGGCAATGGCCGGCCTACTTCACGCCGGAGGCCCGCCTGAAGGGCATCCGCATGACCGTCGCCGACTGGAAGCGGCCCTCGCCGGAGACCGCGCCCTGCCGTTCCAAGGCGGCCGGCCTCTACATGATCTGCACCCTCTCGAAGCACTCGGCCGAGTCCAAGGGCTACAATGACGCCCTGATGCTCGACTATCGCGGCTTGATTGCGGAAGCGACCGGTGCCAACGTGTTCCTGGTGCAGGACGGCAAGATCCACACGCCGACGCCGGACTGCTTCCTCGACGGCATCACCCGGCGCACCGTCATCGACCTCGCCAAGCGGCGCGGCTATGAGGTGATCGAGCGGGCGATCAAGCCGGAGGAACTTGCGACGACCCAGGAGGTTTTCTTGACGGGGACCGCCGTGGAGGTGACGCCGGTGGCCGAGATTGACGACTACAGGTTCTCGGCGGGCGAGATCACCCGCAACCTGATGAACGACTACGACATGCTGGTGCGCAAGCACGCGGCGGCCAGCGCCGCCTAGCGCCGCCTTTCATCGGTCGATGAGAGACCGGGCGGCGCAAAGGAAAGCGCCGCCCGGTTTTCTGTTTTTGGAACTTGAAGGAGATTCTCAGATGTCCCGCGCCTTCGTGAAGGAAGACGACGCCGGCACGCCCGAGGCGCAGGTCAACTTGCCGGTGAGCGAGCATCCCAACTTCGTGACGCCGGCGGGCCTGCAGATGCTGCGCGACAAGACAAAGGAGTACGAGGCCGAGCGCGCCGCACTGAAGGAGCACGGCGACGAACTGGCCGCCCAGTCGCACCTGCCGCGCGTCGAACAGGAATTGAGGTATTGGGAGGAACGTCTGCGCACGGCGATCCTCGTCGACCTTGCAAGGCAGCCGCGCGACAAGGTCGCCTTCGGCGCCGTTGTGGCCGTTGCCGACGAAGACGGCAAGCGGCGCGACTATGCCATCGTCGGCGAGGACGAGGCCGACCCTCAGAACGGCAAGGTCTCCTACGTTTCGCCGCTCGCCCGTGCCCTCGACGGCGCCGAGGTCGGCGAGGTCATCATCTGGAAGCGCCCCGCCGGCGACCAGGAACTGGAGGTCGTGGCGATCCGGTATGAGACGGCGCAGGCCTAGATCGGATCGCGGTCAGACGGAACCACTCGGTGCTTCCGTCTGACCGCGTGAATCCGATCTAATTCAAACGGGTAGAGCAGATTCACACGGTCGATGGATCGCCGAAGGCGATTCCATGCGACCGTGATCTGCTCTAGACGCCCGGTCCACGTTCCAGGTAGGTGTTCAGCACGATGTAGGACTGGGTGCGGAGGACGCCCTTGATACTGTAGAGGCGGTGAAGAATGTCCTCGAGGGCGCGGGTGCTCTCGCAGCGCACCTTCAGCACCATGCAGGTGTCGCCGGCAACGGCGTGGATCTCCTCGACGCGGGAGTCGTCGGCCACTGCCATCAGCTCCGGCGTCTTGCCCCAGCCCTCGGTGTCCATGTGGATGAAGGCGCAGAGAGGCCGGCCGACTGTCTCGCCGTCGAGCCGCGCCACGGTGCCGCGGATGGCGCCAGACTTCTTCAGTTTTTTCACCCGCTCGTGCACGGCGGGGGCGGAAAGGTGCAGCCGCTCGCCCAGTTCCTTGTAGGGGAGCGTGGCGTCCTCGGCGAGCAGGCCTAACAGCTTTCGGTCCAGCGGGTCCACAGCCGTAACCTTATCAGGTTTTGTACAGAACGGCATTCGTAGTTTCTTGTAAGCCACTATCGTGTGTTGTGCAGAATTTAATTCGGTAGAGAATAGGCCGTTCACGCCTTTCCAGGGGCCCCAAGCGATATGTCCGAAGCCGCCGTTCCGCTCCGCTTCACCCCGGCGCTCAGCCGCCATCTGCTGAGCCTGACCCTGGCCATCGCCACGGTCGGCCTGCAGTCGCTCATGGTGGCCCCGCTGCTGACCGACATGGCGCACGAACTGGCGGTGGGGCCCGCCGCCATCGGCCGGGCCGTCGGCCTCTACGGAGCGGGCGTGGCGCTGGCGGCGCTGGTCACCGCGCCGCGGCTGGACGGTTGGCCGCGGCGGCGCGTGCTGGCTCTCGCCCTGGCCGCGCTCGGCCTGGCCCTGGCCGGCTGCGCCCTGGCGCCCGACGTGGTCATGCTGGCCATCGCCATGGCGGCCTGCGGGCTTGCTGCTGGTGTCGTCCTGCCGGCGACCTACGCCCTGGCGGGCGACCTGGCGCCGCAGGAACTGCGCTCGCGCGCCGTCGGCCGCGTCATCGTCGGCTGGTCGCTGGCCATGGTGCTCGGCGTGCCAGCCGCCGCACTGCTCGCCGAGCAGTTCGGCTGGCGCGGCGCCTACGGCGCCGTGGCGGTCGTTGCCGCGCTGGCGACCCTGGCCGTGCTCACCCTGCCGCCGGCGCCGCGTCCCGTGGGCGCCCGGCTGGTGCCCTACCGCGTCGCGCTGGCTCAGCCGGGGGTGCTGCGGTTACTGCTAATGACGCTGGCCTACATGGCCGCGTTCTACGGCTGCTACACCTTCCTCACCGACCACCTGCGCGCGACGGATGATCTCGGGCCATCGCTTGGCGGCTGGATCTCGCTCAGCTACGGCCTGGGATTCGGGCTGGCGGTGGTGGGCAACGGCCTCATCGACCGCTTAGGCCCCTGGCGCGTTGCCGCGCCGACCTTCCTCCTGCTGGCCGGCCTCATGTTGCTGCTGGCCGTGGTGGCGGGGCTCTCGCCCTGGGCCGTCGTGGCCCTCGCGCTGCCCTGGGGTGTCGTGAACCACTTCGGCCTCAACGTCCTCGTCTCGCTGCTGTCGAGCGGCGAGCCCGCCGTCCGCGGCGCGGTCCTGGGCCTCTACAGCGCCGTCACCTACGTTGCCCACTTTCTCGCCGGCGCCGGCCTCGGGCTGGTCTACGCAGGGGCGGGGTTCACGGCGGTTGCGATGGTTGCGGCGTTGGGTCTTGCCGCTGCGGCAGGGATCGTGGTGCTGCCGACTATTCCGCCGCGTCGGGGTCGCGCTTGACCCAGCGGGCGGCAGCGGCATCGTCGCTGTCGCGGGCATCGACCCACTGGGCGCCTTCATCGGTCTCTTCCAGCTTCCAGAACGGCGCCTTGGTCTTCAGCCAGTCCATGAGGAATGCGCAGGCCTCGAAGGCGGCCTGGCGGTGGGCCGAGGCGGCGGCGACCATGACGATCCGGTCGCCGGGCTCGAGGCGGCCGTAGCGGTGGATGACGAGGCTTGCCTCCAGCGGCCAGCGTTCCTTCGCTTCGGCCTCGATCTCGGCGAGCATCTTCTCGGTCATCGCCGGGTAGTGCTCCAGGGTCATGGCTGAGATTCCACTGCCGCCCGCCATGTCGCGCACCAGGCCGACGAAGACAGCGAGGCCGCCGATGGCGTGGTTGCCTTCGGCGAGTTTGGCCAGCTCCCGGCCGACGTCGAAGTCCTCTTTCTGCACACGGACCATAGCGCTCAGCCTCCCGTCACCGGCGGGAAGAGGGCGACCTCGTCGCCGGGGCGCACGGGATCGCCGGGCTTGGCGTAGGCCTGGTTCACCGCCACGCGGATGGCGCCGCGGTCGGAGAGGGCGTCGGCGAAGTTCGGTCCGCGGCCTTCGAGCCAAGTCAAGAGCTCGCCCACCGTGGCAACGCCAGTAGGCGGTGTCACCTCCTCCTCGGCGAGGCCGGTCTTGGTCTTGAGCCAGGCGAAATACAGCAGCTTCACGGGTGATCTTCTTCCTAAGGCCTTGTTACTGCGCCACTTCGCTGAAGGGTAGGAAGTCCACCATCGCGCCGGCCTCCAGGCGGGTCAAGTCCTCGGGCAGTTCGATGAGGCCGTCGGCGGCGACCAGGGAGGAGAGGATGCCGGCGCCCTCGCGTGGGAACTTCTCCGCCGTGAGGGCGCCGGATGCGTCTTCCACCAGGTGGGCGCGCACCCACTCGCGGCGGTCCTTCTTCTTTTTGTGGTCGAAGCCGGCGCGCACCCGAAAGGTATGCGGCGGCGCGTCCTTGCCGCCCATCATGCGCAGGATCAAGGGGCGTACGAGGGTGAGGAAGGTGACCACCACGGCGACCGGGTTGCCCGGCAGGCCGACGAAGGGGATGCGCCCCACCTGGCCGAGGGCGATGGGCCGTCCCGGCTTCACCGCCAGGCGCCAGAGGTGCAGCTTGCCGAGCGACTCCACGGCGGCCTTCACGTGGTCTTCTTCGCCCACCGAGACCCCGCCCGAGGTGACCAGCAGGTCGTGCCGGCCTTTGGCCTCGTCGAGCGCCTGCCGCACCACGTCGAGGCGGTCCGGCAGGATGCCGAGGTCGTCGACCTTGCAGCCGAGCCCGGTGAGGAGCGCGTAGATCGTATAGCGGTTGGAATCATAGATCGCGCCAGCCTCCAGCGGGGTGCCGGGCTCGCGCAGCTCGTTGCCGGTGGAGAACAGGCCGACCTTAAGGCGGGTCGAGACCAGAACCTCGCGTCGGCCGACCGCGGCGGCCTGGCCGACGTCCTGCGGGCGCAGCTTCTGGCCGCGCTGCAAGACGACATCGCCCTGGGCGACGTCCTCTCCGGCCTTGCGGGCGTTGGCACCCTTGCGGATGCCCGGCCTGATGACGACGGTATCACCGTCGGTCCCGCAATCCTCCTGCATCATCACAGTGTCGGGCCCGGCCGGCATCCTGGCGCCGGTAAAGATGCGGATCGCCGTGCCGCGCCGTGCCAGCGGCAGATCCTGCTGGCCCGCCGTCACGCGGCCGACGACCGGCAGCCGGGTCTCGGCCTCGGGGTGGAGGTCGGCATGCCAGACCGCAAAGCCGTCGACGGCGGAATTGGGCGCCGGCGGGATGTCGACCGGCGAGACGATGTCCTCGGCCAGGATGCGGCCGAGCGCGTGATGCAGGGCGACCGCTTCACCGGCGGTCACCGGCGTAATGGTCTCGGCCAGCAGCCGGCGCGCTTCGTCGACCCGCATGAGCGGGCCTCCCTGGGCGAAGCAGTCGTCGCTCAGCTGGACCATGGCCTCACTCCGCCGCGCCCTGCCGGGCCTTCACCGTGAGTCCGCAGTGGGCGACGATGAAGTCGGCGATGGCCTCGACGTCGTTGAGGTCGAGGCGCGGCACAGGCAGGCCCGGCACCTCGACGTCCGCGGCGACGGCGACGATGTTGGGGTCGTCGGGCTGGATCAGCGGCTTGCCGTGGGCGGGGCGGTGGATTTCGATCTTCTCGTGGCCCTCGGCCTTCCAGCCCTCGATGATCAGCAGGTCGACCCGAGTCATGTGCCGCATCAGGCTGCGGCTGTCCGGTTCGGCTTCCTCGCGCAGCTCGTGCATCAGCGCCCAGCGCTTGCCCGAGCCGATCATCACTTCGGTGGCGCCGGCGGCGCGGTGCTCGTAGGAATCCTTGCCCGGCTTGTCGACGTCGAAGGCGTGGTGGGCGTGCTTCATGGTGGAGACCCTGAGGCCGCGGCGCACCAGCGCGGGAAGCAATTGAACCATGAGAGTGGTCTTGCCGCTGCCGCTCCATCCGGCGAGGCCGATGACCTTCATACCGATACTCATTGGCTGCCGCTCTGCTGGCCGACCATGTGCTTGAGGCCGCGCGACATGTAGTCATAGCCGGTGATGGCGGTCAGCGCGCCGGCGATCCACAGTCCGACCTCGCCGATCGTGTGCACCGGGATCGCCGCCGGTCCGGCATCGGCGACGATGAGGAAGCCGAGGGCCACCATCTGGATGCCGGTCTTCCACTTGGCCAGCTTGGTGACCGGCACCGAGACCTTGATCTCGGCGAGGTACTCGCGCAGGCCGGAGACCAGGATCTCGCGCGCCAGGATGACGATGGCCGGGATCATCTCCAGGCCGGCGATCGACCGGGTCGCCACCAGCATGACGATCAGCGAGGCGATCAGCAGCTTGTCGGCGATAGGATCGAGGAAGCGCCCGAGCGGCGAGATCTGCTTCATGTGGCGGGCGAGGTAGCCGTCGAAATAGTCGGTGATGCAGGCCGCCACGTAGCCGGTGAAGGCCAGCCAGCGGAACAGCGGCGTGTCCACATAGATCAGCGCCAGCAGCAGCGGAATCGCGGCGATGCGCGACAAGGTCAGAATGTTCGGCAGGCTGGTCAGCATGAGCCCCGGTTCTTCCTCCTGAAGACTTTCCCGCCGCCGGTGCTGCGGGCGCCCCGTCTCCCTGCCGTTGTAGCACAGCCGCCGGGCGCGACCCAGGGGGCAGGGTGGCCAGCCGGGGTGGAAAATCGCCCGCTCCGTGCGCCAGCCGGTCTGCTAGCCGTCCCGGTGGAAGTGGTCGTAGATCTTACGGGCCACGGTCTTGGAGATGCCCTCCACCGCCTCGAGGTCGGTGAGGCCCGCCCTCGCCACTGCCCGGGCGGCGCCGAAGTGCAGCAGCAGGGCCTTCTTGCGCCTGGCGCCGATGCCCGGCACCTCGTCGAGGGCCGAGCGCAGGCGCGCCTTGGTCCGCCCGATCCGGTGGGTACCGATGGCGAAGCGATGCGCCTCGTCGCGCAGGCGCTGCAGGAAATAGAGCGCCGGGTCGCGCGGTTGCAGCATGAAGGAGGGCCGACCCGGCAGGAAGATGCGCTCGCGCCCGGCATCGCGGTCCGGGCCCTTGGCGATGGCGGCGATCGGCAGGTCGCCGAGGCCGAGGTCGGCCAGGACCTCCGTGCCGACAGTCAGCTGGCCCTGGCCACCGTCCAGCAACACCAGATCCGGCCAGAGGTTGCCGCTGCGCTCCGGGTCCTCCTTGAGGGCGCGCTGAAAGCGCCGGGTCAGCACCTCGCGCATCATGGCGTAGTCGTCGCCGGCGACGGTCTCCGGGTCCTTGATCTTGAACTTGCGGTAGCTGCTCTTCTGAAAACCCTCCGGGCCCGCCACGATCATGCAACCATAAGGCTCGCTGCCCTGGGTGTGGCTGTTGTCGTAGACTTCGATGCGCTCGGGCGTGCTCTCCAGGGCGAAGATCTCGGCCAGCTGTTCCAGCAGCTTCCTCTGGCTGCCGCTTTCGGCGAGGCGGCGGGCCAGCGCCTCGCGGGCGTTGTGCAGGGCGTTGTCGATCAGCTTGCGCTTGGCGCCGCGCTGCGGCCGGCTGAGCTCCACCTTGTACTCGGCTTTCATCGAGAGCGCCTCGGCGATGAGGTCCTGCTCCTCCAGGTAGTGGCTCAGCAGGATCAGGCGGGGCACCGGCTTGTTGTCGTAGAACTGTGCGACGAAGGCGCCGAACACCTCGGCGATGCCCTGGCTCTTGTCGTGGCTCGGGAAGTAGGCGCGGTTGCCGTAGTTGCGCCCGGCGCGGAAGAAAAACACCTGGATGCAGATCTGGCCGCCCTGTTCCTCGGCGGCGATGACATCGGCGTTGTCGACGCCCGCAATGTTGATGTCCTGGTGTGCCTGGATCTGGGCGAGGGCACGGATGCGGTCACGGTAGACAGCGGCGGCTTCGAAGTCGAGTTGCCTGGCTGCCTCTTCCATCTGCGTGCCCAGCTGCTGCTGCACCTCCTGCGAGCGGCCGGAGAGGAACCGCCGCGCCTGGGTCACCAGGTCGCGGTAGTCGGGCGCAGAGATGCGCTCGACGCAGGGCGCCGAGCAGCGCTTGATCTGGTACATCAGGCAGGGGCGGGTGCGGCTTGAGAACACCGAGTCGCTGCAGGAGCGCAGCAGGAAGGCGCGCTCCAGCGCGGTGATGGTGCGGTTTACCGCCCCGGCCGAGGCGAAGGGCCCGAAATAGTCGCCCTCGCGATTGTGTGCGCCGCGGTGCTTGGCGATCTGCGGAATGACGTGGTCGGCGGTCAGCAGGATGTAGGGGAAAGACTTGTCGTCGCGCAGCAGCACGTTGTAACGCGGCATCAGCCGCTTGATGAGGTTGCTCTCCAGCAACAGCGCTTCGACCTCGGTGTGGGTCTCCACCACCTCCATGGCCACGGTCTCCGCCACCATGCGCTGCAGGCGGCGCGGCAGCTTGCCGATCTGGGTGTAGTTGGTGACCCGCCGCTTGAGGTGGCGCGCCTTGCCGACGTAGACGGCGTCGCCCTTGCGGTTCAGCATGCGGTAGACACCAGGGCTGGCAGAGAGGGTCTTCACGGTATCGGCGATCACCATGACGCCGCGGGCGAGGCCCTCGCCCAGCCCGACGAGGTCCGGTTCCGCGCCCTCCGTCCCGGTTTCCGGCAGATAGGGCTCGGACGGGTCCTCCTCGAGGCCCATGGCCGAGCGCTTGCCGCCCGCCGAGGGGTCGTTCCGGGGACGTTTGGGGACTCTGCTCATTACTTGAACCGGGATGTCACGGAGGAGGTTTCTCTGGGGAGCCTGTTTGCGCTAACCGCTTCATCGAACAAAGCAACCACGGCCGGCGCGGTCAACCAGCGTCAAGGATTTGCCGGGGCGGGTCGAGCCTAGGTCCCGGGCACCGCCCGGAAGCTACCGGGCGCTGCCCGATTCTATCCACCAATCCTGTGGATAAAACTGTGACTATGTTGCCCCCGCCTGAGCCCCGTCTTAGGGAATTCTACACTTTTGTTAATCTGCCCATTTTCTAGGCAATTTGTAATATACTATTGATTTTTAATACGAAAAACCAAGTCAAGAATAAAGTTAACAGCGCTATCGCAAAATTGTCATCGACTCTGGGGTGAATTTTCGATGTGCCGCAGCCCTGTGTACAAGTCGGTCTTTTCCGGGCGGGGATTGGCTGTTCCTGCAAGGGCTTAGCCGTCCCGTTCGGGCTCAGGCGTCGCTACGCCGGCGTGCAATCTCGACGCCGATGCCACCGATGTCGGCGTAGCGGTCGAGCTTCTCGATGCGGACCTTGGTGCCGCTGACCGGGGGGAAGCCGAAGCAGACGTCGGACAGCTCGTCGGCCAGGGTCTCCAGCAGCCGAAAGGTGGTGCTCAGACAATGGTTGCGCACAGCCTTGGCGAGGCGGCCGTAGTCCACCACCTCGTTGATGTTGTCGCGCGTCGGCGGCGGGTAGTCGACCGTGAGCTCGATGTTGATGCGCAGCCGCTGGCGGCGGGCGCGCTCCTCGTCGCTGACGCCGATGCTGCAGGACAGCGTCAGGTCGCGGATCAGGATGCGCTGAGACAGCACGCTGGACTTCACGCGGTCGCCGGCGAGGCGGGGCTGAGTGGTGGGCATCTGGGACTCTCGCTCGGCGGATGGCTCAGGGGAACCCGGGCATCCTAGATCGGATCGCGGTCAGACGGAACCACTCGGTGGTTCCGTCTGACCGCGTGAATCCGATTTAATTCAAACGGGTAGAGCAGATCACGGTCGATGGATCGCCGAAGGCGATTCCATGCGTCCGTGATCTGCTCTAGGGCCGCGCGGCCACCATCTCAACCGCCGGGGCGCCGGTGCCGCGGCCGACAGGGCCCTCGGCGCTGAAGGAGGCCTGCTTGTGCGGATCGAACTGGAACCACACGAAGGCGAAATAGAGGACGACGAAGACGCCACCCTGCAACCGGCTGACCCGCTTGCCGAGCAGCATGACCGGCAGGGCCAGCAGGGTCACGCCGGCCAGCACCCAGATGTCGAAGCGCAGGATCTCGGGTGCCATGGTGACCGGGGTGATTATGAAGAGGGCGCCGAGAATCAGCAGGATATTGAAAATATTGGAGCCCAGCACGTTGCCGAGGGCGACTTCAGTATGGCCGCGCAGCGCGGCTACGATGGCGGTGGCCAGCTCGGGCAGGGAGGTGCCGACGGCGACCAGGGTGAGACCGATCACGGTTTCCGATACGCCGGCGGCCCGGGCAATGACGGAGGCGCCGCGCACCAGCAGCTCCGATCCGCCGGCCAGGGCGACGATGCCGCCGACTACCAGGGCGACCGCCACCCAGGCCGACTTCGGTGTGGCGCCGGCCTCTTCGATGGCTTCCAGGCCGGAGTCGGTGTCGTTGCCACCGCGGCGCTCGACGATGTAGCTCATTACCAGGTAGCCCGCCATCAGCAGAAGCATGAGGACGCCGTGCGGGAAAGACAGGCGCTGAAAGCAGGCCAGCAGGATGAAAAGCGCGGTGGCGCCCACCATGGCCAAGGTGTCGCGCAGGATGCGCCGCGGCTCGCGCTCGATCGGGCAGAGCAGAGCGGCGATGCCGAGAATCAGCAGGATGTTGGCGATGTTGGAGCCGACCACGTTGCCGACCCCGATGTCGGTCGCCCCCTGCAGGCCGGCGGTGACGGTCACCATCAGTTCCGGCATCGAGGTGGCCATGGCGACCACAGTGAGGCCGATGATCAGCGGCGACAGCCCGAAGCGCAGGGACAGGCCGACGGCACCCCGCAGCAGCACCTCGCCGCCGACGAAAAGCAGGGCTAGACCACCTCCGGCTTGCAGAAATGCGAGGGCTGTCATGACCGGACGGGGTACCAGGACGGTTTCGACAAGAATCGCGGCAGACCGCAGGCCCCAGACTAGGGGCCGGCTGTCCACCGCGGCGGGTGGGCCAGAGGCCGAACAAGCATTAGATGTCGACCCGCCGCGGGAATTTCAATGGAATACTCGGCGCGAGGTCGCCTCTGGGGAATCTCAGACCTCGGGCTCGCCTTCCGGTCGAAGCTTCAGGGCCGCCGAGTTCATGCAGTAGCGCAGGCCGGTCGGCTGCGGGCCGTCGGGGAAGACGTGGCCGAGGTGGGCATCGCAGGCTGCACAGAGCACCTCGGTGCGGCGCATCCACAGCTTGCGGTCCTCCTTGGTGGCGACCGCCTGCTCGCTGACCGGGGCGTAGAAGGACGGCCAGCCGGTGCCGGAGTCGAACTTGGTCTGGGAGGAGAACAGCGGTTCGCCGCAGACCACGCAGTCATAGGTGCCGGGCGTCTTGGTCGCATGGTAGCGACCGGTGAAGGCCCGTTCGGTGCCGGCCTCCTGGGTGACGTGGTAAGCCTCCGGGCTGAGAACCTGGCGTAGCTCGTCGCGGCTCTTCTTCACCTTCTGTTCCATGACGCATCTCCTGGAATTGTCTGCGCCAGCCAATGTGAGGCGCCGCGGGCGCGGCGGCAAGGGACCGCGGCCATCACTTCCCCGTTATGGGTGCGACCGCTTCAGCTTCACCAGGGCTTCATGGAGGGCGGAGAGAAAGGCCGAGCGGTCGCGCTGCGAGAACGGTCGCGGCCCGCCGGTCACCTGGCCGGCCTCGCGCAGCTCGGCCATGAGGTTGCGGCTCGCCAGCGCCATGCCGATCGAGCGGTCGGAGAAGCCCTTGCCGTTGTGCGCCAGCACCGCGGCGCCGGCCTTCACGCAGCGCGCGGCCAGCGGGATGTCGGCGGTGACCACCACGTCGCCCGGCCCGGCGCGCTCGGCGATCCAATTGTCCGCGGCATCGAAGCCGCCGTCCACCACCACGCGCTTGACCAGCGGATGCACCGGCAGCCCAATGATGCCGTTGGCCACGACCTGCACGGTCCAGCCGTGGCGCTCGGCGACCTTGTATATCTCCTGCTTCACCGGGCAGGCGTCGGCGTCGACGTAGATGGTGCCGCCCGGCCGGCCGTTCGTTTCGGTCATCTCGTTCACGATACCCACTCCCGCAACCGGGCGTCGCCGGCGGCCATGTCTTCGTAGAGCCAGACCATGCGGTCGCAGAACCACAGCTTGGCCAGCGCACAGAGGATCATGCCGGCGAGCATCGGCCAGAAGGTGAGGGCGACTGCACCCCCTAGGGCAAGCAGGAATCCGATGCCGCCGAGTGCCGCCAGAATCGGTGGCAGCCGCCGATGGCGGCGCGGGATGACTAGTCGCTTGCGGTCTAGCCAGAGCCGCTCGCCGAAGGTGGCACGCGCCGCCCAGCTGTCGGTCGAGCGCGGTTCGCCGAATGCGCGTGGGTTCACCCAGATCCAGATCAGAACCGCCGCGATAGGGAACAGCGCCCCCCACCCGAGGACGGCATGTGACCAGATCGCCGCCAGGAGCACCGGCAGCGCGGCGAAGCGGGTCCACACGCTCCAGGGATTGGCATGGCGTGCCCAGGTTGCCTCATCCATGGCGAAGAGGCGGGCGATGCGCGCTTCGAAGGTCATGGCGTGGCCCTAACGCCGCTTGCCCCGGGCGTACTTGCCCTTGCGCGACTTGCTGGCGGCGCCGGCCTGGGCGATGCGATCGGCGAAGCCGCCCCCGCCTGTGGGCATGCCCGGCCTGTCAAGGCCGAGCTCGTGGTCCTGCAGGCGCTTGATCTCGTCGCGCAGGCGCGCGGCCTCCTCGAACT
>CAYYIV010000044.1:0-32931 GCA_964472095.1 uncultured Pelagibius sp. | reverse complement strand
GGTGGATCCGCCAGGCGATCACCCGCTCGATCGCCGACCAGGCGCGCACCATCCGTATCCCGGTGCATATGATCGAGACGATCAACAAGCTGGTGCGCACCAGCCGCCAGATGTTGCACGAGATCGGCCGCGAGCCGACCCCGGAGGAGCTTGCCGAGCGGCTCGTCATGCCGCTGGAGAAGGTGCGCAAGGTGCTCAAGATCGCCAAGGAGCCAATCTCCCTGGAGACGCCGATCGGCGACGAGGAGGACAGCCACCTGGGCGACTTCATCGAGGATAAAAACGCGGTGATCCCCCTGGACGCGGCGATCCAGGCCAACCTGCGCGAGACGACGACGCGCGTGCTGGCCAGCCTCACCCCGCGCGAGGAGCGCGTGCTGCGCATGCGCTTCGGCATCGGCATGAACACTGACCACACCCTGGAAGAGGTCGGCCAGCAGTTCTCCGTCACCCGCGAGCGCATCCGCCAGATCGAGGCCAAGGCGCTTCGTAAGCTGAAGCACCCCAGCCGCTCCCGCAAGCTGCGCTCCTTCCTCGATACCTGAGCGCGACAGCGGTCTTGTAAAGGAAAAGGGCCGTCCTTCGGGGCGGCCCTTTTCCGTTGCGCCGGGCGCGGACCACGCTAGCCTCTGGAGCCATGGAAATCGTCTTTCTCGGCACCGGCTGTCCGGTGGTCTCGACCGAACGCTATGGGCCGGCGCAGCTGATCCTCAGCGAGGGCGTGAAGCTGCTGGTCGACTGCGGCTCCGGCGTGACGCAGCGCCTGGTCGCCGCCGGCACGCCGGGCCGCGACCTCGATGCGCTGCTGCTTACCCACCTGCACTCCGACCATCTGGTCGACCTCTACCAGCTCGTCGTCTCCTCCTGGCACCAGGGCCGCGACCGGCCGCTGCCGGTGTACGGGCCGCCGGGCACCCGGCGCTACGTTGAGGGGCTGATGGCGCTGTGGGAGCCGGAGCTCAGCCAGCGCATCGCCCACGAGAAGCGGCCCTCCACGGCGGCGCTGCAGGTCGAGGTGACGGAGATGGCGGGCGGCGAAGTCCTCGCCTTCGGCGGACTGGAGGTCCAGGTGGTCGAGGTCGACCACAAGCCGGTGCGCCATGCCTTCGGCTTCGTCTTCGAGGCGGCCGGGCAGAAGCTGGTGCTCTCCGGCGACACCCGGCGTTGCGAGGCCCTGATCGACGCGGCGCGGGGAGCCGACCTGCTGGTGCACGAGGTCTTCATCCACCGCGAGATGCCGGTGCTGCCGGGCGTGCGCTCGGCGGAGACCGTGGCCAACGTCGCCGCCTATCACACACTCTCTGGCGAGGTCGGCAGGATCGCCAGCGAGGCCGGAGTGAAGGCGCTGGCGCTCACCCACTTCGTGCCACCGGCGGCCGACCGCGAGGCACTGCTCGCCGAGGTTGCCGCCGACTTTGCCGGGCCGCTGGTGCTCGCCGAAGATCTGCTGCGCATCGAGCTCAGCCGGCGCCGTGTCGCCGTCGGGAAGGTGGTTCTCTCGCTCGGGAGGTAGAACTCTAGCCGGAGGGGGCGCCGAGCACGTCGATCCGCACCTTCGCCACGCCGTCCTGCAGGAAGCCGAGTTCCCTGGCGGCGGCATGGGAGAGATCGATCAGGCGGTCTTCTACCATCGGTCCACGGTCGTTGATGACCACCACGACCGATCGCCCGTTGTCCAGGTTGGTGACCCGCACGCGGCTGCCGAAGGGCAGGCCGCGGTGGGCAGCGGTCAGCGCCGCCATGTCGAAGGGCTCGCCGCTGGCGGTGCTCCTGCCGTGGAAGCGCTCGCCGTACCAGGAGGCAAGGCCGGTGAAGCTGGCGGTGACCACCTCCTCGGGTACTTCGCTTGGTTCGGGAATTGCGGCCAATTCGGTGGCCTGTGGAGCCGGCGCTTGTGTACGTAGCGGCGTCGTTTGACGCTGTGAATCGGCTCTTGCCGCGCAGCCGCCAAGCAGCAACAGGGCGGCCAGTCCGGCGGCGGCGCTGAGTTTGAGTCTCGCCTGCAATCTTAGGATTCCATTATGCCGGACTGTTCCATGGTTCACTTCCACCAAGGGTCGCCGAGGTCGCTGGTGTCCTCGTCGGTCAGGGCGCCGGCAGGCCACGGGCACCGGCACTGCTGCCGCAGGCGGAGAGCGTGAGGGCGGCGGCGACCGGGGCCGCCGGCAGCACAACTATAGAACGAATCATCGAGATTTCCCGGATCGAAGTGACGCGCTTTGGCCAAGTGAGATGTAGGGAGAAGTTCTCGGTTCTTGCTATGTTAAAACTGTGCTTTTACAAATCTTCCGGATAAGTTTTGCTTGGGGAACAGTTAGTCAGGGAAGCATGCGGCTGAAGAGCACTGTATCAGCCTGTTGGAGCACTTGTCGGGAAGGCTGTCCAGCCACTTAGTTTCGTCACCTTTTGTCAGGTTTTGTCTCTGGCGGGGGAGCCGGAGTCACGTACGAGGGGAAATCTCATGCCGTCAGCGGATGCCTCGCACCGCCTTGTGCGCGAGGGGCTGTGTTGCCCGCCGCTTCTCGGTCTGGTCCTGTTGTTGCTGTTGGCCGGCTGCACCGCCCCGCGGGCGGTCGCGGTGAAAGGGGAGGCCGAAAGCAAACGAATATCTGACGTGAGCGGCATGGCCAGCCAGCAGGCGGCCCGGCGCGTGACTTCGTCGCCGAACGAGGTGACTCCGGCCGGTCTCACCCTGCTTCCCCCGCCGCCGGCCCTGCCGCGGGCGCGCCCGGCGGTCATCAAGGCGGCTCGCCCGCTGCAATGCGTGCCCTATGCGCGCGAGCTTTCCGGCCTCGATCTGCGCGGTGATGCCTGGACCTGGTGGTCCAAGGCCGAGGGACGCTATCTCAAGGGTGCAGCGCCGCAGCCCGGCGCTGTGCTGGTGTTCAGCAAGACCCGCCGCTTGCGACTCGGTCACCTGGCCGTGGTCGCTGAGGTGCGCAACAGCCGGGAGATTGTCGTGCATCAGGCCAACTGGCTGAACGGCGGCCGGATCCACCGCTACACCCCGGTGCGCGACGTCTCGCCGAACAACGACTGGTCGGAGGTGCGCGTGTGGTACACGCCGGGCCGGGTCTATGGTTCGCGCAGCTACGCCGCCTACGGCTTCATCTACCCGCGACCGGGGCGCGCGCCGGAGCTGCGGCAGGCGGCGAACTGACTGTCGCTGCAGCGTTCTCTTGTACAACCCTATTCGCTTGATCTGCCGCCGACGGGCGGCACAATGGCGCCGGGCCCGTAGTTCAGCGGTTAGAACTCGCCGCTCATAACGGCGTTGTCGCAGGTTCGAATCCTGCCGGGCCCACCACTTACCCCGCTGTTGTAGGGTGCCTTAAAAGATGAGACTCGCCCTAAAAAGTGAGACTCTCCGAGATCTGGCTTAAGTATCTGCTTTTGCTTATCGAATCGGGGTGACCATCCTTCAGGCGCGAGTCACTTAGCAGAGAATTGGTCACAGAAGATGAGACTCGCCTGGTTTTCGACCCTTTTCAGGCGCTTGTGGTGGCCTAAGCGAGGCCTTTCTCGTAGCTCATTCTTGGGTGCCAGCGGGGATACGCCATCGTGAAGAGGCGCCTAGCTGCCGAGCCGGACTGCCGTGGATGACGATGCGATTTAGCGCAGGATCGCTGACCGCGCGGAAGTGAGCTGTGGCGACTTTCTTGCCGGCGGCCTTCTTCGCCCAGTATCCGCGGCCGGGCACCGGAATTCTGTGCTTGTCGCAGATCTTCTTAAGCGCCACGTCCGAGATGCCATAGCTGGCTGCCACCTTTGCCATCGGCCTGTCCCAAACCTGTCTGAACAGTTCTTCACGAGTTAGTTCGACTGTCACTGCTTCTGCCCCAACTTCTATATTCGATTACGCCTGCGGCCCTACCAGCCGCCCGTTGCGCTGTGGTGATCCTCAGAAAGGATACGGATCTTCTTGGGGTGCTGCTCGCGCTTCCTTCCGATGTAGTCCCTAACCGACTATTGAGATGGCGGTAAATCCTCGAGGAATGCCACCGGCAGCCTGGAGCTTCCTCGGCAGTTGCAGAGGAGGAGGAGCTGAGTATTGTCCGCCTCCGTCGAGGTCATCTATTGAGATTGAGCACTACTTCATGTTGTAGCCAAGCATCCTCCTAGTCGATTCAACAGAACCGACAGGAGAAGTGTGTCCAATGGCTTATTTGCGCTGGCTCGTTTCCGAGCAGAAGGAAGACGATTGGGTCGTTCGACGGTATGAGGTCGAAACGCCCCAGGACTACCTCGAGTGTCCATACGATGTGATCTTTCCAAAGCTCGTCGAGTTGGAGCTACACATCTCAAGTGAGTGCGCCAAATACTTCCGCAAGGTGCCACACAGCCTTGCGGAGGCAGTTTGGCACGGTGGGTTGTACCCCCGATGACTATACGCCCTTTGGCGTCTTCTGCTGGAACTTCGGCGTTCTCTACTACCCGCGGGAACCGCAGGGCCGGGCCCTTGCCGAGCTGGAATACCGGCACCATGGTCCGGTGGTTCTCGAGGTGACGTTGGCTCCTGAGAAGCAGGAAATTTAGGCTGCCGCCGAAGTGCCAGCCACCAGCGTCGGCATTCCTTTGCTTGCGGGGCGGCCTTGCAGCCAGAATTGTTCGGTAAAGGTGCTTGCGTGCCCCCGCAACCACCTTACCCACACATCGGCCGAGGCCCCCGCTCCCCGCTACCGGTCGCCCGCGGCGGAGCGCAGCCTGGGGCAACGTCTCAGCCCACCCAGAAGCAGCCTTGGTTTGCGGTATCTTGCGGGTGTCGGTCTTCCAGCGCTACGATGAATTGTGACAGCATGGAGGAGCGAACCCCTTGGTATGTTGGTGTTTCCAAGCTGCCCGACGGTCTTCCTGGCATCCTTGAGACCCACGAAGGAACAGCCGATGGCACTCGCGGTAACGGTGACTTCCGACCACAACCTGCCCTTTGCAAAGGAACGCTGCGAGCTCGCGGCCGCTTTCCGCTGGGCCGCCCGCCTGAATATGCACGAGGCTGTGGCGAACCATTTCTCGCTCTCGGTGGACGACAGCGGGAAGCGCTTCCTGATCAATCCGAATCAGCGCCACTTCAGTCGCATCAAGGCGAGCGATCTGCTGCTGCTCGATGCCGACGATCCCGACACGCTGAAGGCGCCAGAGGCGCCGGACCCGACCGCCTGGGGGCTGCACGGAGCGGTGCACCGGCACTGCTCCCACGCGCGCTGCGTCCTGCATGTGCATCCGCCCTATGCGACGGTGCTGGCCAGCCTGGCCGACAGCTCTCTGCCGCCGATCGACCAGAACTCGGCCGCCTTCCACAAGCGTCACATCGTCGACGAGTCCTACGGCGGCCTAGCCTTCGAGGAGGAGGGCGAGCGCTGCGTTAAGCTGCTGGCCGACCCGAAGATCAAAGTCATGGTGATGGGCAACCACGGCATCCTTGTGCTGGGCGACAGCGTCGCCAATGCCTTCGACCGGCTCTACTACTTCGAGCGGGCGGCGGAGACCTACGTGAAGGCGCTGTGGACCGGGCGGCCGCTGCGCGTCCTCTCCGACGAAGTCGCGTCGCTGACCGCCGAGCAGCTCGATGCCTATCCTGGCGAGGGCGACCGGCACCTTGCCGAGCTGATGGCGATCCTCGACGAGGAAGGCGCCAGCTACCGCGACTAACGGCGCGCCGACTCAGCCTGTGGGCGCGCTGCGGCGCGCGCGGAAGAGGTTGACAGCGACCAGAACGCCGACGGTCACGACGATCAGCACGACGGACATTGCGGCCACGGCGGGATCGACGTTGTCGCGCAGGCCCGTCCAGAGCAGGCGCGGCAGGGTCACGGCCTTCACGCTGGTGATGAAGAGGGTGACCGCGATCTCCTCCCAGGACAGCACGAAGGTGAGGAAGGCGGCGGTGAGCACGCCGAACCTGATGTTGGGCAACACGACCGAGAAGATGCGCTGCGGCAGGGAGGCTCCCATGCCGCGCGCGGCCATGTCCATGCTGCGGTCGACCTGCGCCAGCGAGACCAGGATCATGATGACAGCGAAGGGCGCGATCATCACCACATGGGCGACGGCGACGCCGGGCCAGGTGTCGTAGCCGATGGCGGCGGATACCTGCGACAGCGACGTCAGGAGAAAATAGAGGGTCACGGCCGAAACCACGGGCGGGACGATCATCGGCAGGAGCACGAAGCCGACAAGCAGGGCGGTGAGGCGCGGCCGCAAGAACCAGATGCCCAGGCCGAACATCGTCGCCAGGGTGGTGGCTGCCAGGCTCGCGACCATCCCGATCCACAGGCTCAGCAGGATGCTTTCGCTCCATTGCGGCGCCTTGAGCAGCGTCCGGTAGTGGCGCAGCGAGAGTTCGCCGCGCGGCAGGGAGAGATAGTTCGACGGCGTGAAGGAGGTCGGCACCACGGCGATCAGGGGCGCCAGCAGGAAAAGCACGATCAGCGCGGTCAGCAGCAGGGCAATCGGGCCCGGGCGATAGATGGCCATGGGCTAGCCCACGAGCCTGTTGTGCCGCGCCACGCGCAGGAAGAGCGCGATCAGCAGCGCCGCCGCCGCCACCAGCACCACGGAAATCGCGCCGGTCAGGCCCCAGTTCACCGTATGGAAGGTCTGCACATAGACGAACTCGGCGATCAGCACGCTGCGGCCGCCGCCCAGGATGGCCGGCGTGATGAAGAAGCCGAGCGAAAAGATGAAGGTGATCAGCGCTGCCCCGATGATGCCGGGAGCAGTCATCGGCACGAAGACCGACCAGAAGGTGCGCAGCCGGCTGGCGCCCATGCCGCGCGCCGCCATCAGGACCCGGTGATCGAGGTTGCGCATGGAAGAGACCAGCGGCAGCACCGCGAAGGGAATGAGGAAGTGCGTCATGCCGACGATGACGCCGAACTCGTTGCGCACCAGCATGAGCGGGAAGTCGATGATGCCCAGGCTCCGCAGCGTGCTGTTGACGATGCCCTGGTTGTACAGCAGGGCGAGCCAGCCGAAGGCGCGTGTCAGGGTCGAGATCCAGAAGGGGATCAGCACCCCGAACTCTACGATCGTGGCCTGCGTCTTGCTGCCGCAGACCCAGACGTAGGAGATCGCATAGGCGAGTACCGCGGTAAGGGCGGTCACGATGCAGCAGACGCGCAGGGTCCGCCACAGGACGCCGAGGACGATGGGATCGCTGAAGACGCGCAGGTACTGGGAGACGCCCGGCTCGGGGAGGGTGAAGCTCCACTCGACCACGCCCAGGAAGGGCAGCAGGTAGACGCCCGCCAGGAAAGCGGGAAGCGGAGCGAGCAGGACGACATAGCCGAGCTGACGTCTCGTGCCGGTCATGCGCGGGCGCTCCGCTGCCGTTTCGGACCTTGCCCCGGTCAGGCCGAGATCATGGCCAGGTACTGGTCCAGGGCGGCGGAATAGTTCTCCGCGTACCACTCCATGTCGAGCGAGATCTGCCGGGCCATGTTCTCGGGCGCCACGCAGTTGTGGCGCTTCTGATCCGCCGGGATCAGGGCGTCGGCGGCCGGATTGGCCGGGCCCTGACCCAGCTTCTCGAACATCACCAGCTGCTTTTCCGGGTCCTGCATGCTGGCGAGGAAGGCCATGGCGGTATCACGCCCGGCCGGGTTGTTCTCCAGCACCGCCATGGCGCCGGGCGACAGCAGGCCCTGGTCCCAGATGTACTTGATACGGCCGTTGGACTCTTCCTCGATGAGCTTTGCGCGGGTGCTCCAGACGATGCCCATCGAGGCTTCGCCGCTGAGCATGGCCGTCTGGCTCTCCGCGCCGCCGCCCCAGAAGGAGACCACATGCTCCTTGAACGCGCTGATCTTCGCGTGAGCCTTCTCGACGTCCAGCGGATAGAGGTTCGCCGCGGTGGCTCCGTCCGCGAGAAGTGCCGCTTCCCAGCTCGACACGCCCCACTTGTACATGGCGCGGCTGCCGGGAAACTTCTCGACGTCGAAGAAGTCGGCCATGGACGTCGGCGCTTCCGGATAGAGCTCGGAGTCGTAGGCGATCACATAGCTGAAGAAGTAGGCCGACATGGCGTGTTCCCAGCCGAAGCCCTCGCGGGTCTTGGCCTTGTCGACGACGCTGTAGTCTATGGGCTGCAGCAGGCCCTGCCTGCCGAGCGTGATCGCCGAGAAGGGATCCGCGTCGACGATATCCCAGGCCACGTTGCCGCTCTTGGCCTGCGCGGTGATGGCGCCTTCGGTCGGGCCGGAGCCGTCCATCTTCACGGCGACGCCGGTATCCGCCTCAAACTTCTCGCCGTAGGCCGCGGCGTAGGCCGTCATGGCATCGCCGCCCCAGTTGACGAGCACCAGCTCCTTGGCCTGCGCAAAGGACATCGTCGAGCGCAGCGCCAGCGGTAGTGCCAGCGCGGCCCCGACGGCCGCCACGAAGCGGCGCCGGCTGATGGTTCCGCCTTCGGCTGCCGCCAGCAGCCGTCCCCAGTTTTTCGCTTCCATGTTCTCCATCCTTTTTGATTTTTCACCTGTAACGCCAACAAATCACGCCTGGCCGGACATCGCGAAGCCGACATCCTGCGGCCAAGTCACCCAGACCTCCTCGCCGCGCGAGACCGACGGCAGATCGGCGGTGCTCGCGATGTGGAGCAGGATCTCGAGGCCGGAGGCGGACGACAGCTGCAACACCGAATGCGCCCCGCCGTAGATGCGGTCACGCAGCACGGCGCGGATGCCGTTTTCCGCGGCGCCCGGCGCCTCCGTCGAGAGCCGCATATACTCCGGCCGCACGGCGATGACCGGCGCCTCGAGCTTTTCCCTGGCGGCCTGCGCCTTCAGGATCCGGTCCTCGAAGCGTCCGGTCAGGCAGCGATCGGCAACCATCGCTTCCTGCACCGGGATCAGATTGATGCGCCCGAGGAACTCCGCCACGAAACGGTTCGCCGGATGCTCGTAGACGTCCTGCGGCGTGCCGATTTGCTGCAGCCGGCCGTGATTGAAGATCGCGACCCGCGAGGACATCGACAGGGCCTCAGTCTGATCGTGAGTCACGAAGACGAAGGTGCTGCCGGTCTGGCGGTGGAGCGACTTGATCTCCTCCTGCATCTGCTCGCGCAGGTTCTTGTCCAGCGCGGAGAGCGGTTCGTCGAGCAGGAGAACCTTGGGGTGGGAGATGAGGGCGCGGGCCAGCGCGACACGCTGCTGCTGTCCGCCGGAAAGCTCGCGCGGCCGGCGATGGGCGTAGCCGTCGAGACCGACGGTGTCGAGCATCTCCGTCACGCGGCTGCTGCGCTGACGGCGCGGCATCCCGGTCACGCGCAGCGGGAAGGCCACATTGTCGGCTACGCTCATGTGCGGGAACAGCGCATAGCCTTGGAAGACCATGCCGAAGCGGCGGTCTTCGGCGGGTCGGCGGGTGATGTCGACGCCGGCCTCCTCCAGCCGCCCCGAGGTTGGTGCGACGAAGCCGGCGAGGCACATGAGAAAGGTCGTCTTGCCCGAGCCGGACGGCCCGAGAAGCGTCAGGAATTCCCCCTGGGCAATGTCGATCGACACCCGCTCGAGCGCCAGCACCTGGCCGTAGCTCTTGGTGATGTCTACCGCCCGAAAGGAGATCTTCGACGCTTCAGCCAAATCCACCCTCCGGGCCAGCCGTGGAATTCGGGAGGTCATCGGCGAGGGCCCGTTTCAAGCAGCCTCGCGGTTCAGGGGCTGGCACATGCAGTGTACGCCGCCGCCGGCCCAGGTGAACATCGTCATGTCCGGGTCGTAGACCTTGAAGCCCGCCGCGCGCAGCTTGGCGTTGAGGTCCTT
Source organism: uncultured Pelagibius sp. (assembly GCA_964472095.1). GTDB lineage: Bacteria > Pseudomonadota > Alphaproteobacteria > Kiloniellales > Kiloniellaceae > Pelagibius. Next base: position 23,173 of record CAYYIV010000044.1, on the reverse strand, counting down.
GGCGCCGGCGGTCGACAGCACGCGGTCGTTGCCAAGCGCCACCACGTTGCAGCCGAGCGCCATCGTCTCTTTGAAGCTGGCCGGGATGATCTCGATGTTCTTCGCCTTCAGCCATTCGACGATGTCGCTCTCGGTAGTCTCGAGGCAGACGGCCGCGCAGCTCTGGTTGAGCATGCAGACCATGAGGTCGATATGGACGTAGAACTGGTCGATCGATGCGAACTTGATCTCCCATCCCTCGTCCTTCATCCAGCCGGCCACCTGGCGCGCCGCGACCTCCTCGGAGCGGTGGTCGGTGTAGCCGACGAGAGCGGCCTGCTCGCCGATGATGTTGAAGTCGCCGCCCTCGAAGTTGCCCGACGAGACCATGTCGTAGATCGGAATGCCGTGCTCCAGGTAGAAGCGCAGGCAGGCGGCGTACTCGCCGCGCCGGCGGGGATTGGCCATCTGGCAGATCACCGCGCCGTAAGGCGTCATGAAGGAGGAGTCGCGGGCGTAGACCTGGTAGGGATTGTACTCGTCGAGCGGCAGGAAGTGGCAGGTGACGCCGGCGTCCTCGTAGGCGCTGACCATCTCGCGGTGCTGGCGCATGGCCACCTGCTTGTCGAAGGCATAGCCGCGCCTCATGGTGTCGCGGACCAGCGACGACCAGGCCGCGTTCTCAAGCCCCATCCAGCGAAAGCCTTCCGGCGGCCCCAGCAGCACATCCTTCAGAACGCCGGCTTCCGAGGTCAAGGTCCACCTGGGCATCGTCGGCGTGCCGCCGCCTTTGACACGGGCTTGCAACGGCCGGGCCTGCTGCATCTCGACTTCCCTCCGAAGTTTGCGCCTTCCGCGGTCCCTGACCGCTGCCCACCGGCGCGAAGTGATTACAGAATAGGCAGAAGCGAAGCCTGCCTGTCTCGGTAGCAACTATGAGCCTAGGGGCGGCTTTTATTCACCTCAAACGAAATATTCTCCCAGAACAGATGAATTAGATTCACCTTTATTGGAACAGGGCGCGCTGAGGAGAGATGCCGATGGCGGAGAGCTGGCCGCGCAGCCAGCCGAGGAAGGCCTGTGCCAGGGGATTCTCGACCGCCGCCGGATCGGCGACGATGTAGTAGGCGGCCGGCGCCGGGATCGTCTCGGAGAAGGGTTGGACGAGCGTTCCCGAAGCGAGCGCATTGCTGGAAATGAGCGAGTCCCCCATGGCGACGCCCTGACCGGCCATGGCGGCCGAGAGCGCGAGGTTCATGTCGGAGAATGCAATGCCCCGGCGAGCGTCGACCTCGGCGACCCGGACCGCTGCGAGCCAGCGCACCCAGTCGTTCTGGTCGGCGAGATGCAGCAGGGGAAAGCGCGCGAGATCGCGCGGTTCGCGCAGGCCCTGCTGCAGCAGCGTCGGGCTGCAAACCGGCGAGAACTCAAGCTCGGCCATGGGCTCGACCCACATGTCCGGCCAGCCACCCTGGCCATAGGCGATGAAGATGTCGACGCCCGGCGCGGTCACGTCGTCGAGGCGGCGCGGCGAGACGATGCTGAGATCGATGTTGGGAAGGTCGCCGACGAATCGCGCGACGTTCGGGCACAGCCAGTAGGTGGCAAAGCCCGGGGTGCAGCTGATGGTCAGGCGGCCGACGAGCTCCGTCTCGGCCGTATGCGCCTGGGCCCGCGCCAGCGCGCGCAGCGCGCCGCGCACTTCGCGGGCGTAGCGCTCGCCGCGCAGGGTCAGGACGATGCCGCGGCCGACCCGCTCGGTGAGGGCGAAGCCGAGATCCTCCTCCAGGAAGCGCAGCTGGTGGCTGACCGCGCTGCGCGTGAGGCTCAGCTCCTCGGCGGCCTGCCGCACGGAGCCGAGCCGCCCGACCGCCTCCAGCGCCCGCAGCGCCTTCATGGAAGGAAGGTGCGTCATCCAGCCTGCATCTGGTGAATTTCATTGGTCAAACAAGGTGAGAAACCTCACTTTTCCACAAAGGCTTTTCACCTGCAAGATCCCGGTGACGCTTGCGGGGAGGATGAGCGATGACGGCGGCAAAGGCCTCGGCGCTGGCCTGGATCGAGGAGCGGCGCGGCGAATGGTCGGCCTGGAACCGGGAAATCTGGGACTACGGCGAGACCGCCTGGCGGGAGTATCGTTCGGCCGCGTGGTACGTGGCGCAGCTTGAGGCTGCGGGATTCGAGGTCGAGCGCGCCAGCGCCGGCATGCCGACCGCCTTCGCCGCGCGCCGCGGCTCCCGCACCGGTCCGACCATCGCGGCCTACGCGGAATATGACGGCGTGCCGGACAATTGCCAGGCGGCCGACGTGAGGCCCGGGCCTCGGCCGGGCCTCGGCCCGCGCGCCGGCGGTCATACGGACCCGCATTCGGCCCTCGGCATCGCCGCGCTGGTCGGTGCGCTGGCCGCTGTGCAGGCGATGGAGGCGCAGGGGCTTGCCGGCACTGTCGCCCTCTTCGGCGAGCCGGCAGAGAAGGTGCGCGGGTCGAAGCCGATCCATGCCGCGAAGGGCTGCTACGACGGGCTCGATGCGGCGATCAGCTTCCACCCCTTCTACATGCTGCCCCTCTGCAACACGGCGCGCTGGGACACCCATTGCGGCGCGGGCTACGCCTGGGTCTACCGTTTCATCTGCGAGCGGCCGGAAACCTGGCCCGGCGCCGGTGCCGACTCCCCGATCCCGGCTTCGCACGCCGCCCCACGGGCGCCCGGCGCAAGCGATGCCCTGGTGCAGATGTACATGCTGGGCAAGGCCGCCAAGGAGCACCTGCTGCCCAGCGGCCTCAGCTCGTCGATCAACGAAACCATCCTCACCGCGGGCCAGGCCACCGCCGACAACCTGCCGGCGCCCGAGGCCGAGCTCATGTACATGGCGCGCGTGCCCACTGTGGCCCTCGCCGAGCACGTGGTGGCCGGTCTCGACCGCGTCGCCGACGCGGCCGCGCTCGCCAGCCACTGCCGCTGGGAGCGGCAATGGGTCTCGAAGTCGCGCCCGGGCCTTGCCAACCACGCCATGGCGGCGCTCACCTACCGGAACCTCACCGCCGTCGGCGCACCGCTCTTTGGCGACGATGCGCAGGCGCTCGCCCGCCAGATCCAGCAGAACCTCGGCGATGCGCCGGCGGAGCGTCCTTTCCTGCCTGAGATCGAGGCGCTCCTCGAACCGCAGGCGGCGGAGGCGCGGCTGCGCGCCTTGCTGCCGCCCCAGCAGACCCATTTCACCTCGGACGACTACACGGAATACTGCTGGCACTGCCCGACGGCGCGCTTCTATGTCGGCCGTCCGGCTCTGGCGCCGCGGCCTGCCGGCGCGGCCTATCCGGCCTGGGTCATGAACGCCCTCGGCGGACTGGCGTCCTGTATCGACCCGATGATCGAGACGGCAGCCAAGACCATCGCGCTCACTGTTCTGGATCTCGTCGAACGGCCGGAGACCCTGGGCCGCGCCAAGGCGGAGTTCGACAAGCGGACAGGCGGTGGGATCGGCGGCGCGGATTGGCTCGCGCCGCTCTGCGACTACGATCCACCTATCGACCTCCGCTGGCCCGAGTATGTGACGACCGCGCGCGGCACCGACTGGACCATCCCTGCGCGATGACCTGCGTTCGGCTAGACAGGAACGCCAGGATGGCAGGGCCGCGGGCTCTGCGTGAGGACCGATTACGTCATTGGCGGCCCCAGGCAGGCGCGGAGTCTGCTGTCTACAACCAGGTTGAAAAGGGCCAAGTCACGAAGCCGGACATCGGGCTACAGGCGCGTGCGTATCGCCCAGACATGCTTTGGCTGGAGAGGCGGCTTTGCGCCAACGAGCTTGTCTTTATTCCAAGAGTGCTTCTGGGTGCTTGTTGCGGATGAATTCTGAGGTTCAGACATGATTGCCTCCTTCGTTTGAAGGAGAGCAAGGATGACAGCGGTCTGAGCGTCGGGGCCGGAGAGGTCAGCTTTCAAGGTATTTCAGACGTTTAGGCCGCTGATCCCGGCTGAGCTATGCCGGTGCGGCCCGAACGAGGGCGACGATAGTGACGGGTCCGATGACTAGGTTCGCGGGGGCGTTGCCCCACTTCCGGAACCTCGAGGTTGAGGCGCGTTCGAGAAGGACGGCGGCTATGCCATCGAGGCAAGGGGCGTTCCGCTCAATTCGCATGATCTACGCCGTGTCTTCGGCTAGTTTTTGCGGAAACTTTTCTGCTGGAGAGATCCGGATTAGGCGAGCAGCAGCCATGTCTGACATCAGCGACCGAGAGAACAGCCAGCTTCTGCTCTCGACCCTGTCGGCCGGACGCAACCAAGTCCGGCTCGCCTGGGCGATCGCGCTCTGCCTCGGCGCGGCCCTCGCCGTCACGGCCCCCTTTGCCCGTCAGAGCCTGGAAGGCACCGCCCCGCTGCTGCCGGCCTATGCCGCGGCAGTGCTGGTGAACGAGCTGATCACGGCGACCCTCCTCTTCGCCATGTTCTCGGTGCAGCGCTCGCGCGGCCTCTTCGTTCTGGCCGTCGCCTATCTCTTCTCGGGCCTGCTGGTGGTCCCCTGGGGGCTCACCTTCCCCGGCGTCTTCTCGGAAACTGGCCTGCTCGCCGCCGGCCTGCAGAGCACCGCCACTATTGCTGCAGTCCGACGAATCGGTTTTCCGCTGCTGCTGCTGATCTACGCCCTGATGCGCGATCCGGCAGCGGAGATCCGCACTCCTGAGGCCTCGGTGCATTGGCGCATTGCCATGGCTGTCGCGGCGGTTATTGCCATGGTCTGCGGCCTTACGTTCTACGTGGTGGAAGGCGGTGCCCTGCTGCCGCGCTGGATGGCCGACGCGCGCGAGGTCGCCGCTGCCTGGCAGTTCGTGCCACCAGTCGCCATCGCGCTCTGCCTGGCTGCTGGAGCAACCCTGCTGCTGTCGCGCCCGCTCTCGGTGCTGGACCTCTGGCTGCTGGTGGTTCTGCTCTCCGCGGTCATCGAAACGGTCCTGCTGGCCTACGTCAGCAGCGGCAGCCGCTTCAGTCTCGGCTGGTGGGCCGGCCGCCTCTACGGCCTCGCAGCGTCCAGCACCGTGCTCCTGGCGCTGCTGTCGGAAAGCGTCACCCTCTACGTGCGCCTTGCCCGCTCGCTGATGGCCGAGCGGCGCAGCCGCGAGGGGCGCCTTTCGATGCTGGAAATTCTTTCCGCCTCCATCGCCCACGAGGTGAACCAGCCGCTGGGCAGCATGGTGACCAATGCCGACGCGGCGCTGCGTTGGCTCGATCGCCCGCAGCCGGACCTGGGCGAGACGCGCGCCGCCCTGCAGCGCATCGCCGAGGACGGCCACCGCGCCGGCAAGGTGATCGAAAGCGTGCGGACGATGTTCAAGAAGGACCTCGGCGAACGCGTTGCGCTGGACCTCAACGCCCTGCTGGCGGAAGCGCTGCAGCGCAGCGTGCGCGACGCGCGCCCGCAGCGCCTCGTCACCCAGATCGACTTCGCCCCCGACCTGCCGAAGGTGACCGGCGATCCGCTGCGACTCGGGCAGGTCGCGTGCAACCTCTTCGCCAACGCCGCCGAGGCGATGGCCGGCCAGTTGGAGCGGCCCGGTGTCCTGCGCGTCGCGACGCGCCTCGACGGCTCGGGGACGGTGCTCGTCATGGTCAAGGACGATGGGTTCGGCCTGACGGATGCCGTGCGGAGCCGCCTCTTCGAGCCCTTCTTCACCACCAAGTCGCAGGGCCTGGGCATGGGCCTGCTGTTCTGCCGTTCCGTGATCGAGGGCCATGGCGGGCGGCTGTGGGCGGATGACAACCCTGCCGGAGGTGCTATCTTCCGCTTCACCCTGCCGGCGGACGACGACGCCCAGCCGCGAGTATGAGCATTCTGTGAACGAGGAAACGACAGCCGCCGGGAACACGGTTCTTGTGGTCGACGATGACGCGTCGGTTCGCGAGTCGCTGTACAGCCTGCTGCGTTCGGTCGGCTACGGCGTGCGGCGCTTCGAGTCGGTACAGACCTTGCTCGATGATGGTGATCTCGGCGAGGCCGGCTGCCTGGTGCTCGACGTGCGCCTGCCCGGCCAGAGCGGCCTGGAACTGCAGCGCACGCTGACCAAAGCCGGCGTCGCCCTGCCCATCGTCTTCATCACCGGCCACGGCGACGTGCCGATGTCGGTCGCTGCCATGAAGGCCGGCGCCATCGAGTTCCTCACCAAGCCGTTCCGCGACCAGGACCTGCTGGACGCGGTCGCGCGCGGTGTCGAGCAGATGCGGGCGCGTAGCGCCGAGACGGCGGCACTGTCGGAATTGCGCCGGCGCTTCGAGACGCTGTCGCCGCGCGAGCGCGAGGTCATGGCGCTGGTGTGCAGCGGCAGGATGAACAAGCAGATTGCCGCCGAGCTGGGGCTCAGCGAGATCACCGTGAAGGTCCACCGCGGCAAGGTGATGCGCAAGATGCAGGCGGACTCCCTGCCCGAGCTGGTGCGTCTAGCTGACCGCCTGGCTGGCGCTGCGCCGCCTAGCGCCTCCAAGCCTTAGTCCGACTATACCCATGTATAATTGCCCTAAACCTGGGCAATAGCTCATTGTCGTTCCCGCTGGGTAGTCCACGCGTGAGGCATCCGCCTCCCCGCGTTGGGCCGAGCTACCTCATCGCACTGAAGTGGGCAGGGATGATCGTGACACATCTGATTGCCGTGGTGGACGACGACGCCTCGGCCCGGGAGGCCATAGCCGGCCTGGTCAAGGCCTTCGGCTACATGGTCGCCGTGTTCGAGAGCGGTGCAGAGTTTCTCGGTGCCGCCGAGAACGCCGCCGCTGCCTGTCTGATCGCCGACATGCAGATGGCGCGGATGTCCGGGCTGGAGCTGTTCCTCGCCCTGGTCGCCGCGGGCAAGCCGGTCCCGACCATCTTGATCACCGCCTATCCCGACGAAGCGACGCGGCGCCGCGCCTTGCAGGCCGGGGTGGTCGCCTTTCTCGCCAAGCCGGTCGACAGCGCGACGCTGCTGGCCTGTCTGCGCGGGGCGATCGGCGCGGCGAGCGGCTGACCCGCTGCCCGGCACCCTGCGGCCAACGGAGACGGCAAACGGAAGGTGAGCCATGCCAAGCATCAAGACCAAGGACGGCGTCGACATCTATTTCAAGGACTGGGGCTCCGGGCAGCCCATCGTGTTCCACCACGGCTGGCCGCTCAGCGCCGACGACTGGGACGCGCAGATGCTCTACTTTCGGCACAAGGGCTATCGCGTCATCGCCCATGACCGCCGCGGACATGGGCGCTCATCCCAGGTCGGCGACGGGCACGATATGGACCACTATGCCGCCGACATTGCCGCCGTCGTCGATCACCTGGACCTCAAGGACGCCATCCACATCGGCCATTCGACCGGCGGCGGCGAAGCGGCGCACTATGTCGCCAAGCACGGCAAGGGGCGCGTCGCCAAACTGGTGCTGATCGGCGCCGTGCCGCCGATCATGGTGAAGACAGAAGCCAACCCGGGCGGCCTGCCCATCGAGGTCTTCGACGGCTTCCGCCAGGCGCTCGCCGCCAACCGCGCCCAGTTCTACCTCGACGTCGCCTCAGGTCCCTTCTTCGGCTTCAACCGTCCCGGCGCCACGGTCTCCGAGGGCGCCATCCGCAACTGGTGGCGCCAGGGCATGATGGGCGGCGCCAAGGCCCACTACGACGGCATCAAGGCCTTCTCGGAGACCGACTTCACAGGGGACCTGAAGGCGATCGATGTGCCGGCGCTGGTGATGCATGGCGACGACGACCAGATCGTGCCGATCGCTGACTCCGCCCTGCTGTCGGTGAAGCTGCTGAAGAAAGGCGTCCTCAAGGTCTACGAGGGCCTGCCCCACGGCCTGTGCACCACCCATTCCGAGACCGTCAACCCGGACCTGCTGGCCTTCATCGAGGACTGAGCCGCAGCGTTTCAGACACAACAGGAGCAACAGTCATGACCACCAAGCCAGACCTTCTCACTCCCGACAACTGCCAGCTCATCTTCATCGACCACCAGCCGCAGATGGCCTTCGGCGTGCAGTCGATCGACCGGCAGGTGCTGAAGAACAACACCGTGGCCCTGGCGAAGTCCGCCAAGGTCTTCAACATCCCCACCACCATCACCACGGTGGAGACCAACAGCTTCTCCGGCCATACCTATCCCGAACTGCTGGCCGTGTTCCCCGACCACCCCATCCTGGAACGCACCTCGATGAACTCCTGGGACGACCAGAAGGTGCGTGACGCCCTGGCCAAGAACGGCCAGAAGAAGGTCGTCGTCTCCGGCCTTTGGACCGAGGTCTGCAACAACGGCTTCGCCTTCTCGGCGATGGCCGAGGGCAGCTACGAGATCTACATGGTGGCCGACGCATCCGGCGGCACTACGAAGGAGGCGCACGACTACGCCATGCTGCGCATGATTCAAGCCGGTGTGGTGCCGATGACCTGGCAGCAGGTGATGCTGGAATGGCAGCGCGACTGGGCGCGGCGCGACACCTACAACGCCGTCATGGACATCGTGCGCGAGCACTCCGGCGCCTACGGCATGGGCGTCGACTACGCCTACACCATGGTGCACGGGGCCGAGGAGCGGGTGAAGCACGGCATGCGGCTCGACCCCGTCGGCGCAACCAATGCGGCCGCGGAGTAGCGGGCGCGATGACGGGCCACCCCAACCGCCCCCCGAGGATCGGCCGCCGGCCGGTCCTCCGGGGACTCGCCGCCGCCGCGGCGCTGAGCCTGCACAGGCCGCAGCTAGCAGGAGCACAAAGTATGGCAGAAGCACCTGACCTGATTCTCCTCCGCGGGAAGATCTCGACCCTCGATCGCGCCCGCCCCGCCGCAACAGCGCTGTCTGTGAAGGACGGTCTGATCGCGGCCGTGGGCGACGAGGCCGAGGTGATGCCGCTGGCCGGACCGTCGACAGAGGTCATCGACCTCGGCGGGCGGCGGGTCATTCCGGGCCTCAACGACAGCCACACCCACCTCATCCGCGGCGGGCTCAACTACAACATGGAGCTCAGGTGGGAGAACGTACCGTCGCTGGCGGATGCGCTGGCCATACTGAAGGCGCAGGCCGAGCGCACGCCGGCGCCGCAGTGGGTGCGCGTGGTCGGCGGCTGGTCGGAATTCCAGTTCGCCGAGCGCCGCTGGCCGACGCTCGCGGAGGTGAATGCGGCGACGCCGGAGACGCCGGTGTTCATCCTGCACCTCTACAGCCATGCCCTGCTGAATGCTGCCGCCCTGAAGGTGCTCGGCATCACCAGGGACACGCCCAACCCGCCCGGCGGCGTCATCGAGCGCGACGCGCAAGGCAATGCGACGGGTCTGCTTATCGCCAAGCCCTCGGCGCTCATCCTCTACTCGACGCTGGCGCAGGGCCCAAAGCTGCCGCTGGAGGACCAGGCGAACTCGACGCGCCACTTCATGCGCGAGCTGAACCGTCTCGGCGTCACCAGCGTCATCGATGCCGGCGGCGGCGGACAGAACTTCCCCGACGACTACCAGGTGATCGAGCGGCTGCGCCGCGACGACCAGCTCACCCTGCGCATCGCCTATAACCTCTTTGCCCAGAAGGCGGGACAGGAGCTTTCCGACTATGAGCGCTGGGTCGCCATGACCGAGCCCGGCGCCGGCGATGCCATGCTGCGGGTGAACGGTGCCGGCGAGAATCTCGCCTGGTCGGCGGCTGACTTCGAGAACTTCCTGGAGCCGCGTCCTGACCTGGCGCCGACCATGGAGGCGGAGCTGGAGAAGGTCGTCGAGTTGCTGGCGACCAACAAGTGGCCGTTCCGTATCCATGCCACCTACGACGAAACCATCGACCGCTTCCTCACGGTCTTCGAACGGGTGAACGGCCGGACTCCGTTCGGCACGCGCTTCACCATCGATCATGCCGAGACCGTGAGCGAGCGCAACATGGAGCGCATCAAGGCGCTGGGCGGCGGCATCGCGACCCAGCATCGCATGGCCTTCCAGGGCGAGTACTTCGTCGAGCGCTATGGCGCGAAGGCGGCCGAGGCGACGCCGCCGATTGCGCGCATGCTGGAGATGGGCCTGCCGGTCGGGGCCGGCACGGATGCGACAAGGGTGGCCTCCTATGATCCCTGGGTCGGTCTCTACTGGATGGCCACCGGCAAGTCTCTTGGCGGCCTGCGCCTCACGGCGGAAGCCAACACCCTCGACCGCGAGACGGCGCTCAGGCTATGGACCGAGGGCTCGGCCTGGTTCTCCGGCGAGGAAGGCGTGAAAGGCAGCCTCACCGTCGGCCGCTATGCCGACCTCGCCGTGCTCTCCGCCGACTACTTCGCCGTACCCGCCGACGAGATCCGCGGCATCACCTCAGTGCTCACCATGGTCGGCGGGCGCATCGTGTACGGCACCGCGGACTTCGCCGAGTTGGCACCGCCGCTGCCGCCGGCCAGCCCAGACTGGTCCCCGGTTGGTGCCTTCGACAGCCCCGGTCTGCGCACTGCGGCGGCCGGTTCGCCGCAGCCGCAGCACGCACGCGCCTGCCACGACGGCTGCGCCTCGGCCTGCAGCCTGCACGGCCACGGCCACCAGATCGCCTGGGCGAGCCCGCTGCCAGTCTCCGATAAGCGCGCCTTCTGGGGCGCGCTCGGCTGCTCCTGCTTTGCGGTGTGAGAGCGGAGTCCATGACCGACATCACCCTGCTTCTCTGTCGCCTCGCGCTGGTCGCCTTCTATCTTGAGAGCGCAGTCGGGAGTTCGGCGCTCTTGGCGTCGCGGCGGGGCTCGTCACGCGGTATGCCGCGCTCGGCCTTGTTGTCTTCACCGTCGTCGCGACGGCGCACTTCCACAATTTCTGGGCGTTTGAGGATGCCGGCCGGGCCAACCAGTACATGCATTTCATGAAGAACTTTGGGCTCGCGGGAGGGTTGCTGATCCTCGCGGAGGCCGGGTCCGGTCGTTTCTCGCTCGGCGGGTGGCGCTCCCGCCGGGCCCAATGGCAGCTCACGGCTTGATCGGGGTGGAACGTATGGAAGCAGTCAGGGAAAAGCCCCAACTTTCCGAGAAGATCTCCGGCGCGTCCGCCTGGAGTCCCTTCGGACATCGCGCCTTCGCGCTGCTCTGGACCGCGACGCTTATGTCCAATACCGGCACCTGGATGCATGACGTGGGTGCCGGCTGGCTGATGACGACGCTCAGCCCGTCGCCGGCACTTGTTGCGCTGGTGCAATCAGCGACGACGGCACCCATCTTCCTCTTCGCCCTGTTCGCGGGGGCGCTGGCAGACCGCGTCGACAAGAGGCGCTTTCTGATCGTGGTCAATAGCGCGCTTGCGGTCGTCGTCGCCATTATGGCCGCGCTGACGGCGCTGGACGCCATGTCGCCCGTCCTGCTGCTCGCCTTCACCTTTGCGATCGGCACCGGCGCGGCATTCATGGCACCGGCATGGCAGGCAATCGTGCCGGGCCTGGTGCCGCGCGAGAGCCTGCAGCCGGCGATCGCGCTCAATTCCATGGGGGTCAACATCAGCCGGGCGATCGGCCCCGCGCTGGCTGGTGTTCTCATCACTGCCGTCGGCCTGGCGGCGCCGTTCACCGTGAATGCCGCCAGCAATCTCGTGATCATCGGGGCGCTTCTGCTCTGGGCGCCGCCGGCCGCCCCGGCGCAACGGCTGCCGCCGGAGCCTCTTTTCGCCGCGATGTTGACAGGCCTTCGCCATGCCGGCCGCAACGGACCATTGAAGGCGACACTGGTACGGTCCTTCGCCTTCTTCACCTTCGCCAGCGCCTACTGGGCGCTTCTGCCCCTGGTCGCGCGCAGCTTGCCGGGGGGCGGGGCGGAACTCTACGGCGTGCTGCTCGCTGCGGTCGGTGGCGGTGCTGTCGCCGGCGCGATTTCACTGCCGAGGATCCGCAGGCGCGTGGACGCGAACGTCCTGACGGCGGCCGGCACAGTCGTCACTGCCGTGGCAATGGCAATCCTGGGACTGGCGGAAAGCGCTCTCCCGGCCGTTTCTGCTGCCATCCTAGGGGGGCTTGGCTGGATCACCGTCTTGACTAGCCTCAATGTTTCGGCGCAGACGGCGCTGCCCAACTGGGTGCGTGCCCGCGGGCTCGCCATCTCGCTGATGGTCTTCTTCGGCTGCATGGCCGCGGGCTCTGCGGTATGGGGCGGGGTCGCCTCCACCACCTCGATCCCGGTAGCCCTGCTGGCTGCCGCAGTCGGCGCGCTGGTCGCAATTCCGCTGACCTGGCGCGCCAAGCTGGGGCAGGGCGAGGGCCTGGACCTCACACCCGCCATGAGTTGGGCCGATCCCGTTGTCGCGGCCGATTTCGACGATCACCCCGACCGCGGACCTGTCCTCGTCGCAATCCGCTATGAAGTCGACGCCTCAGACACCGACGCCTTTCTCAAGGAGGTATACGCGCTTTCGGGCGAGCGCCACCGCGATGGCGCCTATGGCTGGGGCGTCTACCAGGACGCAGCAGATCCGCGCGCTTGGACAGAGTGGTTCTTCGTCTCAAGCTGGGCGGAACATCTGCGTCAGCATGAGCGGGCGACGCGGCACGATCTGGACATCCACACGCGCACGCGCGCTTTTCACCGGGGTGAGTCGCCACCGGAGGTCCGGCACTATCTCGCGCCGGCCCGCAGAGGCACCGGCGCGCGTTCGCCGAAGAACGCAGGAGGCACTCAGTCATGAAGATCGCGCTCGGCCTGTTACTTGCGCTTGCCATTGGTGTTGTCTGCCGTTTCGCCACCATTCCGCTGCCGGCTCCGCCGGTTCTCATCGGCGCGTTGCTCGTTCTGGCGATGACCCTCGGCTATGTCGTCACGGATCGCTTCGCAGCACATCGGGAAGCGAAGACGCGGCACCTCTGCGGCGGTCCCTCTGGAAGGACAAGGGAGGAGGAAGCATGAGCAGCGCACTGATCGGCATTCTACTTGGATTTCTCATCGGCGCCGGTTGTCGATGGTTCGATCTTCCGCTGCCGGCTCCTCCGCGGGTCGTCGGTGCGTTGCTGGTGGTTGCGATGACCGTGGGTTTTCTCGGCACTGATTTGGCTCTCGTGCAGTGGAGCGCCGCGTCGTGAGGGCGCTGCGCTCTGGTCCCCAGGTGTCGTTCTATGCAGCGACAGTCAGTGCGCACTCCGACAGCCTGCTCCTCGTTGCCAGACTCTTTCTGGCAGCGGTGTTTCTCTATAGCGGCGTGGTGAAGCTGGTGGGCTGGCAAGTTGCCATCAGCGAATTCGAACTGCTCGGCGTGCCGCTGCCTGCCGTCGCCGTCGCCGCGATGGTGGCTGTTCAGCTCCTGGGCGGGCTTGCGATCGCCCTCGGCTGGCAGTTTCGTGCAGCGGCCGCAGCGCTCGCCGCTTTTACCGTTGTCGCTACGCTGATCGGGCACCCCTTCTGGGCCTTTGCGGGGGTAGAGTTTCAGCGCCAACTGACGACCGCGCTCGAACATCTTGCCATTGTTGTCGGCTTTCATCGAGCTCACTCTGCAATTCAAGTTCTGAGCTGATTCACAGACATAAGGCCGGTCGACAATGCCGCAGATGACCCGAGTACTCGAATGTCTGCATCTGGCACGACGCCGAAGTCAACGGACCGTCGGCGTTGGTCCGGTCTACGACAGCAATTGGACCAGATGGTTACAATCGTAGCCCACCTATCGCGCAGGCCGCGGAGGAAAGGGGGCGAGCCTGAAATTAACAGTTAAATCAGCGCTTTAAGAGAGTGTCGGTATCGGTGGTTGCGTGCCCCCGCAACCGCTTTTACCGAACAGGCCGTCCGCTCATCGAGCACGGCCTGTTTTTTTGTGCCCGCCTCGGCGAGCCCGAGCGTGATCATCGCGACGATCCTGCCGACGCTCTCGATCTGCGGGCCGTCGTTATCCGGATGGACGACTGACCTGCTCCCATAGGCTCCCGCAGTTGATATGAGAGTCCGTCACCAGGTGATCTGCTCCCCAACGCACCCTCGGCGGGCGTTAGAGTTTTCCGGCCTTGTCAGGAACACGGGCTGGCTGCATGTCCTGATTTTGTGAGCGCTGCCGGGACCTTGTTTCCGATGGCGCCATGTGGCCGTTGTTCATTGTAGTCTCTACGCCAAGCCTCCAACTCTTCCGCTGCATCCGCAAGGCTCAGGAACCAGTGGGCGTTCAGGCATTCCGCCCGCAGCCGGCCGTTGAACGCCTCAAAGGAGGAGATCCCCTTAAAAATTGAGACTGAGATACGGCGTAAACATCTGCTTTTGATACTCGAATCAGGCGGGCCACGCATTTGATGAACCGGGGGCTCAATTGCTGACTCCTCATCAGGATTCAGGCTGCTTTCGCGGTCAGCAGCGGCAGGAGAAGAGCGAAGAGTTCGGCCTGTGAACTGATGCCGCAACGGGCGTAGAGCTGGCGCCGGAACACCTTCACGGTCTGCGCCGACACACCCAGCCGCAGACCGATCGAGACTGAGGAATGCCCCTGCAGGATCAGGAGGGCGACCTGGGTCTGGCGTTGCGAGAGACGGATCGCGTGGCTCTCGCCCAGCACCCGGCGCAGCCGCTCCGGCGGCGCATCCGCCGGCATCGACGCCGGTGCCGGGGCTGAAGCTGGATTTGAGCGAAGCTCGTGCCAGTGGCGATCTGCCAGCGCGGTGACGATCGGCGCGATCCGCGCGGCCACTGGGCGCGCCCGCGTGCCGAAGGGTCGGGGCATCGAAGCATCGCGGCCGAGACAGATGTTCAATGTCGTGTCGGCATCGGGATAGCTCACGAAGGTCAGCTCGTCGATCAGCGTCGTCTGGCGGTAGTAGTCGAGGTAGTACTGGCTGCGCTGGAACTGATCGGGAGCGATATCCAGCAGCCGGTAGGCACCGGGCGCGATGCGGTTCAGGTGCAGGTCGTGATAGGGGTCGAGAAGATAGGCGCCCGCGACATAGATCCGGTGAAGGTCGCGGAACACCACCGGATCGTCTGCCTGCTCATAGAGAACCTCGGGTGCAGCCGCACGGCGGAAGGCGATCACCACCACGTTGTTGCAGGCAATGCTGCGGCGCAGGAAGCGGCCTAACGCCGCTTCGAAACCAGCGCCGCCAATAGTGCGGATCGCATCCGCCAGCGCGACTTCGGCCGCATTGGGCAAGCCATCCATCATACCCCTCTGGGGTTATATACCACCGATATCGACTGGATTTACCGTCAATGCAACAATGAGGGGGTATATGAATTCCGTCCAGTCTGAAATTCCAGGCAACTGTGGGACTCTCTTGCGGGAAGCCATCGGCATCAAGCAGGTCGTGAAGCGCTACGGCAGTTTCGAAGCGCTCAAGGGTGTGTCGCTGTCGATCGCCGATAATGAATTCTTCACGCTGCTGGGACCTTCCGGCTGCGGCAAGACCACCCTCCTGCGCTCCATCGCCGGCTTCGAGGACGTGACCGAAGGAGAAATCGCGCTCTATGGTTTGAACATCGCCGCCCTTCCCCCCGAAAGGCGACCGGTCAACACGGTCTTCCAGCAGTACGCCCTGTTTCCCCATATGTCGGTGCGCGACAATGTCGCGTTCGGGCTGCGGATGAAGGGCATGGCGCAAGCCGAGCGGCAGGCGCGGGCCGCCGAGATGCTCGAGATGGTGCATCTATCTGACTTCGCCGACCGTCTCCCCTCGCAGCTTTCGGGTGGGCAGCAGCAGCGCGTGGCGCTGGCACGGGCGCTGGCGCCAAGGCCGCGAGTGCTGCTCCTCGACGAACCGCTGTCCGCACTCGACCTGAAGCTGCGCCAGGCGATGCGAGTCGAGCTCAAGCAGTTGCAGGAGACGACGGCCATCACCTTTGTCTTCGTCACGCACGACCAGGAGGAGGCGCTGGCCATGTCGGACCGCATCGCGGTCATGTCGGCCGGCGAGGTGCAGCAGGTCGGCGACCCGCGGACCATCTACGAGGCGCCGATCAACCGCTTCGTGGCCGATTTCATCGGCGAGACCAACGTGCTGCCGGTGACGGTCAGCGAGATTTCGACCGGACGTGCCAAGATCGCGCTCGCCGGCTGCCGCGGCCTGACCGCCCAAGCTCCCGAAGGTCTGGCGCCAGGCGCCCACCACGTCTCGATCAGGCCGGAGCGGCTTTCGCTGGCCGAAGGAGGCGAGGCCGATCTCACCGCGCGCGTCGAACGCGTGGTCTATCTTGGCACCGACCTGCAATTGCTGGCACGTCTTCCGGACGGTGCCGGCCTGACCGTGCGGCTGCAGAACTCGGCACGCTCTTCGTTGCCACGGCAAGGAGATGAGATCGGCTTTCAGATCGAGGAGGGCGCGGTGCGCCTTCTGGTGGACTGATGGCGGCCGGCCCAGCCAACACGAGCGCGAGCAGCGGAACGGGCTGGCGCGGACTCGTCGTGCCGCTGCTTCTGCCAAGCTGGCTGGTGATCGGCATATTTCTGCTGGTGCCGGTCGCGCTGATGGCGGTCTATTCCTTCCTGACCAAGGATTTCCGCGGTGGCATCATCTGGCAGTTCAGCCTCGATGCCTATGACCAGTTCTTTGTGGAACGAGGCCTGTTCGGAGACGAGCCGCCGCGCCTAAACTGGACCTACATTGCCATCTTCTGGCGATCCATCTGGCAGGCGGGGTTGGCAACCTTACTGTGCCTCGTGATCGGCTTTCCCACCGCTTGGTTCATTGCCACGCGCAGCTCCCGGCACAGGGCGCTGTGGATCTTCCTCATCACCGTGCCCTACTGGGTCAATCTGCTGATACGCACTGTGTCGATGCGTTTTCTCCTGCGCGACCAGGGACCGCTCAACGAGGCGCTGATGGCCGTTGGGCTGATCGATAGTCCGCTGCGCATCATCAACACCGATCTCGCGGTTCAGATCGGTCTCTTCTACAGCTACCTGCCCTTCATGGTGCTGCCGATCTATTCTGCGGTGGAGCGTTACAATTTCACCTTGTCGGAAGCCGCGCGCGACCTATACGCGGGCCCCTGGACGGTGCTGCGAGAGATCGTCCTGCCAACGGTCAGGCCTGGCATCGTCGCGGGCTGCATCCTCGTCTTCGTCCCGTCGCTGGGCGCCTTCCTCGCACCGGACCTGCTGGGCGGCGCGCGCACCTACATGATCGGTTCGCTGATCGACGAACAGTTCCGCGGCAGCGCGGGCAACTGGCCCTTCGGCTCGGCGGTGGCGGTGATCCTGCTGACCATGGTTCTGATCGTGCTGCTGTGGCAGGCGCGGGTCGCCGGACGGGAAAAGCCGTGATGGCGGCGCGAACCGACATGCGGCACTATACGGGCTTCGGAGCGCTGACCGCGCTCTGTCTGACAGTCCTCTACGTGCCGCTGATCGTTGTCGCGGTCTATTCCTTCAACGCGAGCCGCTCAATCACTGTCTGGGGTGGATTCTCGACCCACTGGTATGTCGATGTCTTCGCCGGGCCCGAGGCGCCGATCTTCCGCGCCGCCGCCTGGAACTCGATCAGCATCGCATTCCTTGCATCGACCGCCGCGACGGTGATCGCGCTAGCGGCCGCGGTGGCGATGGTCCGGGGCGGACAGTTCCGGGCGCGTCAGACGAGCTTCGCAGTGATCAGCCTGCCCCTGATGGTGCCCGAAATCGTCATCGCCGTCGCCACGCTGATCCTTTTCACGACTATTGGCGTGCGCACGGGCTACGGCACCATCCTGATCGCGCACATCACCTTCTGCATCCCCTTCGCCTACCTGCCGATTTCGGCGCGGCTGCAGGGCATCGAGGACAGCTACGAACTCGCCGCCCGCGATCTCTACGCCACGCGCTGGCAGGCGTTCCGGCTCATCCTCCTGCCGCTGATGATGCCGGGCGTGATCTCGGGCTGGCTGCTCGCCTTCATCATCAGCCTGGACGACTTCATCATCACCAATTTCGTCAAGGGCGCCGGCATGGAAACACTGCCAACCGCAATCTTCGGTTCGGTCAAGCAAGGTATCAAGCCCAACATCATGGCGATCTCGACGCTGATGCTGGCCGTTTCCATCGCCTTCGTCACGCTGAGCTATCTCATCAACCGCATCGGGCAGAAGATCCGTTAACCCAAAGGAGAAGGTCAATGAAAAGGCTCGCGCTTGCCTTTACGCTTCTTTCCACTCCCGCTTTCGCCGCAGACGAGCTGAAGGTCTACCACTGGTTCGAATACATGCCGCCGGAGTTGGTGGACAAGTTCAAGGCGGAAACCGGCATCAACGTCACCATCGACACCTACGACTCGAACGAGGCGATGCTGGCGAGCCTTAAAGCCGGCCGGCTCGGGCAGTATGACGTGGCGGTGCCCGGCGACTACATGGTCAAGATCATGGCAGACCAGGGCCTACTCGACAGCTTCACGGCCGACGAGATGCCGAACTTCGGCAACATCCAGGATGAGTGGCTAGATGTTCCCTTCGATCCGGGCCGAAAGCACTCGATCCCCTATCAGTGGGGCTCGACCGCCTTCTCGGTGAACCGCGACATCTACAAAGGCGACATCAACACGCTCGCCATCATCTTCAATCCGCCTGAGGAGCTGAAGGGCCGCATAAACGTGCTGGACAGCCAGGGCGAGGTTCTCGCGCTCGCCTCCATCTATATGGGCATTCCGCAATGCACGCAGGACCGCGACCAGCTCAAGGCACTGATGGCCATGCTGCTGGAGGCCAAGGCAAACTGGGCCTCGTTCGGCTCCGACACTGCCAAGGACGTGCTGGTCTCCGGCGATGCGGCGGCGGGCATGATCTACAACGGCTTCTCGGCCAAGGCGCGGGCGGAAGGTGCGAATGTCGAATACGCCTATCCCAAGGAAGGCGCCGTCGTCTGGATGGACAACGTCGTGCTGCTGAAGGACGCGCCCAACCGCGAGAATGCGCTGAAGTTCATGAACTTCCTGATGGATCCGCAGAATGCGGCGGCAGTAACCAATTACGCTGCCTACACCGCCGGCGTTGAGGGGACCGAACCTTTCCTCGCCGACGAGATCAAGAACAGCCCCGAAAACAACCCGCCCGAAGGCGCGACCTTCGATTTCGTGGCGGCATGCGACGAGGAAACGCAACGCCTGTACGACACGATCTGGACCAACCTGAAGAGGTAGCGACTCCCAAGGACGCACCGCCGCACTGACGAACCGTCGTCCCGCTTGGGCGACGGCGGGGGTGGTGCGTCCCCAATCCGATGCCTCAGATTGCATCAGTCCCATCGTCCCCCGGCGCCAACCGTCGATTTCGCCTCGTGGAGTGAGCCATGGATTCGAGCATCCGACCTAGCCGCTACGACGTCCTGTTCGAGCCGGTGCGCATCGGCCCGAAGGTCGCGAAGAACCGCTTCTACCAGGTGCCCCACTGCAACGGTGGCGGTTATCGTGACCCCTCGGCCGTGGCCGAGATGCGCCGTACCAAAGCGGAAGGCGGCTGGGGCGTGATCTTCACCGAGCAAACCGAGATTCACCAAAGTTCGGAAATCACCCCCTTCATTGAACAGCGCCTGTGGGACGACCGGGAAATTCCCGCGCTCGCTCGCATGGCCGAGGCGATGAAGTCGCACGGCGCGCTTGCCGGCATCCAGCTTGCCTATTCCGGTATCAATGGGCCAAACCTCTACAGCCGAGAGGTGCCACTGGCCGTCACCGGCGGCCCCATCCTCACCTTCACCGCCGATCCGGTGCAGGCGCGAACCATCGACCGCGAAGACATCCGCAACATAAGGCGCTGGTTCCGCAATGCGATCCGCCGCGCGAAGACGGCCGGGTTCGACCTGGTTTGCCTCTATGGCGCACACGGCTTCGGCATTTTCCAGCACTTCCTCTCGCGCGTTACCAACCAACGCAGTGACGAGTATGGCGGCAGTCTCGAGAACCGGTCGCGCTTCGTGCGAGAGGTGATTGCCGATGCGCGCGAGGAAATGCGCGGCGAGATGGCGATCACGATGCGGTTGTCGCTGCACGAGGCTGGTGCGCTTGGCTTCTCCAACGCCGAAGTCCGCGAGTTCATCGCATTGAACAGCGATCTTCCGGACCTCTGGGATCTGGCGCATGGAACCTGGGAGAACTGCTCCGGCACCTCGCGCTTCGTGCCGGAGGCCGCGCAGGAGGACCTGGTGCGCGGCATCAGGGACCTGACGTCCAAGCCCGTCGTCGGTGTCGGTCGCTTCACCTCGGCCGACGAGATGGTCAGGCAGGTGAAGGAGGGCATCCTCGACTTCATCGGGGCCGCGCGACCATCGATCGCCGATCCCTTCCTGCCGAAGAAGATCGAGGAAGGCCGCTTCGAGGATATCCGCGAATGCATCGGCTGCAACATCTGCGTCAGCGGGGACATGACCGGAGCCATCAGCCGCTGCACGCAGAACACCGCCTTCATGGAGGAATGGCGAAAGGGCTGGCATCCGGAGCGCCCGCGTCCCAAGGGACCGTCAGAATCGATCCTGATCGTCGGCGCGGGGCCGACCGGCCTCGAAGCCGCGCTGCAGCTTGGAAAGCGCGGCTATCGCGTCGCGCTGGCCGAGGCGACCATCACGCTTGGCGGCCGGGTCGCGCGGGAACGGGGCCTGCCGGGCCTCTCGGCCTGGGGGCGGGTGGCCGACTATCGCACCGGCCAAATCGCGCCAATGCCGAATGTCGAAACCTATCTCGACAGCCACATGACTGCCAACGACGTCCTCGAGATGGGATTCGAGCACGTCGCCATCGCAACCGGGGCGACTTGGCGCCGGGATGCCGTGGCGCGCCTGCATCTTGTCCCGATACCGACCGATCCGGCGATGCCGCTGTTCACGCCCGACGACTTGATGGCGGGCGGCGGCCCGGTTGGCGGAAGGGTCATGCTCTACGACGACGACCACTTCTACATGGGCTCGGTCATCGCCGAGGCTCTGGTTGCGCGCGACTGCCAGGTGGACTTCGTCACGCCTGCAACCAAGGTCGCGGAGTGGACTGAGAACACGCTGGAGCAGGCTGTCATCATGTGCCGACTTCTCTCGCTCGGCGTCAATGTGAGTGTATCCAAGGCACCGGAAGCCATCTATGCGGGTGAGATCAGGCTGGGTTGCACGTGGACGGGGTCTCAAACAACCATAGCGGCCGATGCGGTGGTCATGGTCACGAGCCGCAGCCCGAACGACGCGCTCTATCACGAGTTGCGCGCGCGCGACTGGCAGGGGGCGGGGATCTCGTCCCTGAAGCTAATTGGGGATGCCGCGGCACCGGGCCCGATCGCATGGGCCACCTATGCTGGCCGACGCTACGCCGAGGAACTGGACGCGCCCGACATAGGCGACGCGCTGCCGTTCCGACGCGAGCTCGCCGAACTCTTGCCCTGACGCCCGCAGAGCGCTATCGCTGAAACTCCTATTCGAGAAAGAGACGAAGCCATGTCAGTCGAGAAAGTGGAGGTGCTCGTTGTCGGTGGAGGACAAGCCGGGATCGCGATGAGCGAGCATCTGAGCGGCCATGGCATCCAGCACCTGGTCGTCGAGCGTGATCGCATCGCCGAGCGGTGGCGAACCGGCCGGTGGGATTCGCTCGTCGCCAACGGACCGGCCTGGCATGATCGCTTCCCCGGAATGGAGTTTTCAAGCGACCCGGATGGTTTTCCGGGCAAGGAAGAAGTGGCGGATTACTTCGTCGCCTATGCACAGAAGATAGCCGCGCCCCTCCGCTGCGGCGTCGAGGTCAGCGAAGTGACCCGCAATGCCGGCCGGCCTGGCTTCCGGGTCGAGACCTCGGGAGGCACGATCGAAGCCGACCATGTGATCGCCGCGACCGGCCCCTTCCAGACCCCGGTCATCCCCGGCCTCGTTCCGGAGGACCTGGGCGTCGCGCAGATCCATTCCGCGGACTACCGAAACCCCGCGCATCTGCGAGAAGGGGCGGTGCTCGTCGTTGGAGCGGGTTCTTCGGGCGTGCAGATCGCCGACGAACTTCAGGACTCGGGCCGGCGCGTCTTCCTGTCGGTCGGGCCGCACGGGCGCCCGCCCCGCAGCTATCGCGGACAGGATTTCTGCTGGTGGCTAGGGGTGCTCAACAAGTGGGATGCCGAGGCCGTGCCCGGCGTCGAGCACACCACCATCGCGGTCAGCGGCGCCAATGGCGGGCAGACGGTCGATCTGCGCCGGTTCGCAGCAAAGGGCATGACGCTGCTCGGGCGCACCGAGGCGTTCAGGGACGGCCGGCTGGTGCTGGCCGCCGATCTGGCGCGCAACCTCGCCAAGGGGGATGCCGACTATCTGGCGCTTCTCGACGAGGCCGACGCCTATGTCGCGAGGAACGGACTCGACCTGCCCGAAGAGCCGGAAGCCCGCAACATCGCTCCCGATCCGAAATGCGTGACCGAACCTATCCTCGAACTCGATCTCGCAGAGGCCGGCATCACGTCGATCATCTGGGCGACGGGCTATTCGGCCGGCTATGGCTGGCTGAAAGTGAACGCTCTCGACGGCAGCGGCCGGCCGCTGCATCAGCGCGGCGTCTCAAGCGAGCCTGGCATCTACTTCCTCGGCCTGCCCTGGCAGACCCGGCGCGGCTCGTCCTTCATCTGGGGAGTGTGGCATGACGCGCGATACCTGGCCGACCACATCGCAAAGCAGCGCGCATATCTGGCCTACAAGCCGGCGGCCCAACGGTAGACGTCCTGAACATCAACATTCGCACAGCCGGAACGAGAGACACCGATGACACACACCCGTATCCGAAAGTTCAACACCAAGGACACCTATCCGGAACAGAAGCTCGACAACGACCTCTGCCAGGCGGTGGTGGCGCGAGGCAGGATGATCTTCTTGCGCGGCCAGTGTCCGCAAGACCTCGACACGGCGAGGAACATCGACAGCCACGACCCGGTCGAACAGACCCACAAGGTGATGCAGAACATCCGGCAGCTGATCGAGGAAGCCGGCGGCAGGATGGAGCACCTGTGCAAGGTCGTCGTCTACCTGACGGACGTGCGCCATCGCGAGGCGATCTACCGGACCATGGGTGAATACATCAAGGGCGTGCATCCCGTCTCGACCGGCATCGTCGTCACCTGCCTCGCGCGGCCCGAATGGCTGGTCGAGATCGACGCGACGGCGATGATCCCGGACTAGAAGGCCACCTCCGTAAAACACTGGTCGTTGAGCGGTGAGGAGAAACCATGACCGTTTCCATTGCCACTCGCTGCGCGGACACGGGTCAGTTCGGCGTCGCGTCGTCGTCCTCTCCGGACCTCCGGAAGGGCAGTTGATGACCCAGCCTGTGTGAAAACGCGTTGATCTGATAGTGTGAGTCCGATCAGTCGGGGGT
>CAYYIV010000043.1:0-34374 GCA_964472095.1 uncultured Pelagibius sp. | reverse complement strand
GCGCAGGTCGATGATGCACTCGTGCGCCACCATGCCGTTCTGGCCGCTGTAGAGCACCGGGAAGTGCGGTGCCAGGCGCCTGGCCACGTAGTTGGCGTTGAGGATCGCCATCTGCGTCGCCCGGGTCAGGCCCTCGGCACCCATCATCGCGATGTAGGCCCAGGAGATCGGCAGGATCGAGGCCGAGCCCCAGGGTGCCGCCGAGACTGCGCCCATGGTCTCCCCCTCGCCCGCCGACGGGTTCACGCCGCGCACCACCGGATGGTCCGGCAGGAAGGGGGCCAGGTGAGCGCGCACGCCAATCGGGCCCATGCCGGGTCCGCCGCCACCGTGCGGGATGCAGAAGGTCTTGTGCAGGTTCATGTGGGAGACGTCGGCACCGATCTCGCCCGGCTTGCAGATGCCGAGCAGCGCATTGAGGTTGGCGCCGTCCATGTAGACCTGCCCGCCATTGCGGTGGACGACCTCGCAGATCTCGCGGATCGCCGCCTCGAAGACGCCGTGGGTCGAAGGATAGGTCACCATGAGGGCAGCGAGGGCATCGCGGTATTGCTCGGCCTTGGCCTTCAGGTCGGCGAGGTCGACGTTGCCCTTCTCGTCGCAGGCCACCACCACCACCTGCAGGCCGGCCATGATGGCGGAGGCCGGGTTGGTGCCGTGCGCCGAGGAGGGGATGAGGCAGATGTCGCGGTGCTGCTCGCCGCGGCTCTCGTGGTACTTGCGGATGGTCATGAGGCCGGCGTATTCGCCCTGGGAGCCGGCGTTGGGCTGCAGCGAGACGGCATCGAAGCCTGTCGCCGCGCAGAGCATCCCCTCCAGCTCGTCGAACAACTGGCGGTAGCCCTGCACCTGGTCGAGCGGTGCGAAGGGATGGATCTCGGCGAACTCCGGCCAGGTGATGGCCTGCATCTCCGAGGTCGCATTCAGCTTCATGGTGCAGGAGCCGAGCGGGATCATCGAGCGGTCGAGTGCGATGTCCTTGGCCTGCAGGCGGCGCAGGTAGCGCAGCATCTCGGTCTCCGCGTGGTAGCGGTGGAAGACCGGATGGGTCAGGTAGTCGCTGGTCCGCCGCAGTTCCAGCGGAATGCCCTGCCTGGCTTCACCATCGAGGGCGGCGACGTCAGGCACCTCGGCGCCGAAGCCGGCGAAGATCCCGAACAGCTTCTGGACGTCCTCGCGCGAAGTGGTCTCGTCGAGCGAGATGCCGATGCGCCCGGGCCCCGCCCGGCGCAGGTTGATGCCGGCCTCGCGGGCCTTGGCCAGCAGCAGCTCGCCGCGCCCCGGCACCGCGAGAGTGAGCGTATCGAAGAAGCTGTCGTTCTCGATCGCGACGCCGAGGCGCCCCAGGCCGGTGGCCAGGATGCCGGTCAGGCGCTGCACCCGGCGGGCGATGCGCTCGAGCCCGTCGGGGCCGTGATAGACGGCGTAGAGCGCGGCGATCACCGCCAGCAGGACCTGCGCAGTGCAGATGTTGCTGGTCGCCTTCTCGCGGCGGATATGCTGCTCGCGGGTCTGCAGGGCCATGCGCAGGGCCGGGCGCCCGGCGGCGTCGACGGAGACGCCGATGAGGCGGCCGGGCACCGAGCGCTTGTAGGCGTCCCTGGTGGCGAAGAAAGCGGCGTGCGGGCCGCCGTAGCCCATCGGCACGCCGAAGCGCTGGGCCGAACCGACCACGATGTCGGCGCCCAGCTCGCCCGGCGGCGTCACGATGGTGAGCGCCAGAAGGTCGCTGGCCACCACCGCCAGCGCGTCCTGCTGGTGCAGCGCGTCGACGATGGGGCGGATGTCGCGCAGGTGGCCGTAGCTGCCGGGATACTGCAGCAGCGCGCCGAAGACCTGATGGTCGGCGAGGTCGACGGCCGGATCGCCCACCATCACCTCGATGCCCATCGGCTTGGCGCGGGTGCGGATCACCGCCAGGGTCTGCGGGTGGCAGTCAGCGGCGACGAAGAAGGTATCCGACTTCGCCTTGGCGACGCGGTGGGCCATGGCCATGGCCTCCGCCGCCGCGGTCGCCTCGTCGAGCAGCGAGGCGTTGGCGATCTCCAGGCCGGTCAGGTCCATGACCATCTGCTGGAAGTTCAGCAGCACCTCCAGGCGGCCCTGGCTCACCTCGGCCTGGTAGGGCGTGTAGGCGGTGTACCAGCCGGGATTCTCCAACACGTTGCGCTGGATGACGCCGGGCAGGATGGTCCCGTAGTAGCCCATGCCGATCATCGAGGTCATGATCTGGTTGCGGTTCGCCATGCGTCGCAGGTAGGCCAGGGTGTCGCGCTCGTTGCGCACCGGCGGCAGCGCCATCGGCGTGGTGCTGCGGATCACAGCCGGAACCGCCTTGTCGATCAGGTCGTCCAGCGACTCGACGCCGAGGCTTTCCAGCATCGCGGCGATCTGCGGCGCGCCCGGCCCGATGTGGCGGCGCACGAAATCGTCGCGCTTCTCCAGCGCGGCAAGGGACGGCTGTTCGTTACTCATGGGTTCTCTCCACTTGGCCCCAATGCATTGATGTCGGAGACGACGGTTCAGCCCTGGCCGTCGACGAAGGCCTTGTAGGCGGCCGAGTCCATCAGGCTGGCGACCTGCGACGGATCGCTGAGCTTCATCTTGAAGAACCAGCCGTCGCCTTCCGGATCGCTGTTCACCTTGGCGGGTTCATCGGTCAGCGCCTCGTTGACCGCCAGCACCTCGCCGTCGGCCGGGGCGTAGATCTCGCTCGCCGCCTTCACCGATTCGACCACCGCGGCCTCCTTGCCCTTCGCCAGCGCCTTGCCGATGCCCGGCAGCTCGACGAAGACGATGTCGCCCAGTTGCTCCTGGGCGTGGTTGCTGATGCCGACCACCGCCTCGTCGCCTGAAACCATCACCCACTCATGGTCTTCGGTGTAACGTTTCTCACTCATGCTCTCGCATCCCCCAAAGAAGTCAGCCTCGGAAATAGTTGTGCGGCACGAAGGGCAGCGCAGCCACCCGACAGGGCAGCAATTTGCCGCGCACCACGGCCTGCAGCGGCGTGCCTTCCGCTGCCAGCTCGGCCGTCACGTAACCCATGGCAACCGGAGCGCCCGCCGTCGGCCCGAAGCCGCCGGAGGTCACCTTGCCGATCGTTTCACCCTTGTCGTTCTGCAGTTCGGTGCCCTCGCGCACGGGGGCGCGGCCTTCCGGCTGCAGCCCGACGCGGCGGCGCGGCGCGCCCTCGGCCAGCTGGCGCTGCACGACGGCAGCGCCCGGGAAGCCGCCTTCCTGGCGGCGGCGCTTCTGGATCGCCCAGGTGAGGTCTGCCTCCACCGGCGTGGTGGTCTCGTCGATGTCGTGGCCATAGAGACAGAGCCCGGCCTCCAGGCGCAGCGAATCTCGCGCGCCGAGGCCGGCCGGGGCGACCTCCTCCTCCGCCAGCAAGCGGCGCGCCAGGGCCTCCGCGCGGTCGGCAGGCACCGAAATCTCGTAGCCGTCCTCGCCGGTGTAGCCGGAGCGGCTGACCAGGCAGGCGGCACCCTCGATGTCGACCGGCTTGCAATCCATGAAGGCCAGCGTCTGCACGCCGGGGGCGAAGCGCGCCAGCACATCTGCCGCCTGCGGGCCCTGTAGCGCGATCAGCGCGCGGTCGGCCAGCTCGGCCAGCTTGACATCGCCCTCGAGGCCGGCCTTCAGGTGGGCGATGTCGGCCGCCTTGCAGGCGGCATTCACCACCAGGAACAGCCAGTCACCCTGATTGGAGATCATCAGGTCGTCGAGGAGGCCGCCGTCGGCATTGGTGAAGAAGCTGTAGCGCTGGCGGCCCAGCGCGAGGCCGGCGAGGTCGGCCGGCACCAGGGCTTCCAGAGCGGCGATGCGGTCGGCGCCCTCGAGGCGCAGCTGACCCATGTGGGAAACGTCGAAGAGGGCTGCCGCTTCGCGCGCATGCCTGTGCTCGGCCATAATGCCGGCAGGATACTGCACCGGTAGGGCGTAGCCTGCGAAAGGCACGATCTTGCCGCCCAGCTCCTGATGCAGGGCATGGAGAACGGTCTGCTTCGGCCCGGTTGCGCTGGTCTTCTCCACGCACGGCTCCTTCGACAAAAGATATTTCGCCCGTACCACCCCCTTGGAGGTGGCCCGGCCCCTTCTGTCGTGGATACCTGAGAGATTCATCGGCCTGCCAACAAACGGCGGGGCGATTTACTCCTTCGGTGTGACACGCCCGGCTTAGTCGAAGGCCGGACGCGGCCGCTTTCCAGAAGCGCCTCTCCCTTGCGGTCCTTTTGCCTGAGAGTTTCCGGGGCGGTTGCTCCTTCGGCGCCAGTCTCTTGCGGAGACCAGTCTCTCCCGCAGGGGATCAAAGGCAAAAGACGATCGACTCGCGATCAACCGTCCTGCTGCAGGCAAGAAACTAGCCCGGCACCCGCCGAATTTCAACTGCCCGGATTGCAACTGCCCGCGTCGCGGCGCGCCTGATAGAGGGCGATGACCTCCTCGAAGCCCTCCGGCTGCCGGGGATCGACCAACTGGTCCTGCGGCAGCGTCACCCAGGCCTGTTTGCGCCCGGTCCAGAACTGGGCGACGGGCTGCAACCCCGCGGTATCGTCAAAGGTGCCGGCTTTGACGACCACGATGTCTTCATTGGCGACGAAGCGGTCGAACAGCCTGGTCCCGCAGTCGCCGCAGAAGAAGCCCCGGCTCTCGCGGCCGCTGTCGGCGCGGCGGATGACGCTTCTCGGTTCACCCCGAAGCAGCGCGAAGGCCCCCGCCGGCAGCACCATCGAGACGGCAAAGGCGCTCGACGAGAGGCGCTGGCAGTCGCGACAGTGGCAGCAGTAGACGCAGAGTACGGCCTCGCGCGCGACACGGTAGCGGACGCTGCCGCAGAGACAGCCGCCCTCAGGCTGGGCCCGCCGGTCGGGGCCTTGGCTCATAGACACGCCACGGCCGCCAGCCTCAGTAGTTGGCCCGGTTGTACTCGAGCTCCTCACGAGACAATTCCAGGCCGACGTAGATGAGATAGTCGCCGCCGTCGAGACCCGCCGGCAGGCTGATTACCTGGCCGATCTCCTCCAGGCCGGAGACCCGGGTGCGGTTTCCGGGGAAGGGAATCGCGATGTCGAAGCTCTCGCGCGCCAGCACCGTCTGGTCGGTCTGCGAGACCGCGACGAAATAGCGGATGTTGGCAAGGCGATCGTTGTTGGCCGGCCCGCGCAAGGCGACGACCTGCACCTGCAGGTCGACGTCGAGGACGTCGTCGTCGTACTCGCAGACCAATCTGCCGGTCGCGATCGAGGCCTCGAAGAGCACATCGGTGAGATCTCGCCCCGGGCCGTTGAACTTTACCTGGCGGGAGGCATCGTTGAGCACCACGGCGCGCGGGCAGGGCCGCGTTTCCGGTTCGCTGGCGCAGCCAGCCAGCAGCGACAGGCCGACGAAGCCGAGCAGCAGGCGTGAAGGGCGGCCAAGGGATCGAAAGGTCTCAAACCGGAAAGGAGAGGCTGTCATGTGGGCTCGCTTATTCCCAAGGGTCAGTTTCGGCCGGCGTCATGCCGGTCAGAGCTTCGAATGGCTCCCGTCGCAGAGCGGCTGCCTGCCGGTTGCCTTGCAGCCGCAGAAGAACACCTCCTTGCTGGCGACAGCTTCATAGATCACCGGGGCGAGCCCGGTGCCGCTGTGCGAACCGTCGCAGAAAGGCTGCTTTTTGCTGCGCCCGCAGGCGCACCAGAAGTACTTCTTTCCTCCCTCGACGGAAACCTTGTAGGGCTCCTTCTGGGCGGCAATCGGATCGGTCATGAAGCCTTCCTTCCGCTGGCGTGCTGTATTAGTGTCCGACGGGCGCCGGCCGCGGCCCGAAAGTGGCCCTTTCGGCGGATTTCTCGTTTGCCAGGCGGGACTTTAGGCAACCGGCGCCAGTGCGGCAAGAGGCCCCCCGGCCGGCCAGGGTCGAAAAACGGGGGCGAAACAAGCCTTGCGGAGCCGGCGCCAGGCCCCCACCCTAGGAGGCGGGCAGCGAGGAATCGGGGGCCGGCGGCTGGAGTCGCGGCCGTGTTCTCTCGACACAGGCGCCGTCCAGCCAGGACTTTCTTGGATCGCCATTCAAGGACAGGGATCCCTTTGGATGAGTAAGCAGCCGCTGACCGTGTTCCTCGCCAATCCGCGCGGCTTCTGCGCCGGAGTGGAACGGGCCATTGCCATCGTTGAGCGCGCGCTGGAGCAGTACGGCGCGCCCGTCTACGTGCGCCACGAGATCGTGCACAACCGCTTCGTGGTCGAATCGCTGGAGGCCAAGGGCGCCGTCTTCGTCGAGGAGCTGAACGAGGTGCCGGAAGGCGTCCCCGTGATCTTTTCCGCCCACGGCGTGCCCAAGGAAGTGCCCGACGAGGCCGAGCGGCGCCATCTCTTCTATCTCGACGCCACGTGCCCGCTGGTCAGCAAGGTCCACCGCGAGGCCGAGCGCCATGAGCGCACCGGCCACCAGATCCTGCTGATCGGCCATGCCGGCCACCCCGAGGTGATCGGCACCATGGGCCAGGTTCCCGAAGGGGCGATCCTGCTGGTCGAGGACGTCGGGGAGGCCGAGAGGATCGAGGTCGACGACCCGGAGAATCTCGCCTACATCACCCAGACCACGCTGTCGGTGGACGATACCAGCGAGATCATCGCCGTCCTCACGCGGCGCTTCCCGGCCATCCACGGCCCCAAGAAGGAAGACATCTGCTACGCCACCACGAACCGCCAGGAGGCGGTGAAGGAGATCGCCCGGCGCTGCGACGCCCTGCTGGTGGTCGGCGCGCCGAACTCTTCCAACTCTCAGCGCCTGGTCGAGGTGGCGCGCCGCGA
The DNA here is from genome assembly GCA_964472095.1 of uncultured Pelagibius sp. Taxonomy (GTDB): domain Bacteria; phylum Pseudomonadota; class Alphaproteobacteria; order Kiloniellales; family Kiloniellaceae; genus Pelagibius. Next base: position 27,576 of record CAYYIV010000043.1, on the reverse strand, counting down.
GGGATGCCGGCAGGCGCTGCTGGTGCAGCGCGCGGCGGACATCGACTGGTCCAGGCTCGCCGGCATCCGGCGGCTCGGCATTACTGCGGGAGCCTCGGCGCCGGAGGTCCTGGTCGAAGAGGTCGTCGCCGCCTGCTGCGAGCGCTTCGACGTCACCGTGGAGAACGTGAGCGGCGTGATCGAGGACGTCACCTTCAAGCTCCCCAAGGAGCTGACGGTCAAAGCCGCCACCGCCTGATACCAATCCCGCCCCGCACGCCAACGCCGCCGCCCGCGCTTCCCCCATGGCCGTCTATACCGAAGTCTCCGCCGAAGACATCGAAGCGTTCGTCGCCGAGTACGGCCTCGGCGAGGTGCTCTCGTTCAAGGGCATCGCCGAGGGCGTGGAGAACTCCAACTATCTGCTGCAGACCGAGCAGGGCAACTACATCCTGACGCTCTACGAGAAGCGCGTTGCTGCCGGCGACCTGCCCTTCTTCCTCGGCCTGATGGAGCACCTGGCCGGCCGCGGCATCAGCTGCCCGGTGCCCCTGCACGGGCGCGACGGCAAGGCACTGCGCCAGCTCTGCGGCCGGCCCGCGGCGCTGATCACCTTCCTAGAAGGGCTTTGGCCGCGGCGCATCCAGACCTACCACTGTGCCGGCCTGGGCGGCGCCCTGGCCCGCATGCACCTGGCCGGCGCCGACTTCGGGCTGCGCCGCGAGAATGCGCTTTCCGTCGCCGGCTGGCGTCCTCTGCTGGAGGCCTGCAGGCCGCGGGCCGACGGGGTCAAGCCAGGCCTTGCCGACGCCTTGGCGGCGGAACTCGACCACCTGGAAAAGTCCTGGCCACGGGACTTGCCGGCCGGCGTCATCCATGCCGACCTCTTCCCGGATAACGTGTTCTTCCGCCATGAGCGGCTGAGCGGCATCATCGACTTCTATTTCGCCTGCAACGACTTCTTCGCCTACGACCTGGCGATCTGCCTGAATGCCTGGTGCTTCGAGCAGGACAACGCCTTCAACGTGACCAAGGCACGCATGCTGCTGCAGTCCTACAGCCGCGAGCGGCCCTTCTCGCAGGAGGAGCTGGCGGCGCTGCCGTTGCTGGCGCGCGGCTCCGCCCTGCGCTTCCTGCTGACCCGCCTCTACGACTGGCTGAACCATCCGGAAGGCGCCTTCGTGAAACCCAAGGATCCGCTCGAATACTGGAAGAAGCTGCATTTCCACCAGCAGGTCCACGGCCCCGGCGCCTACGGCCTGGACCTGAGGACGGCATGACCAGCGCCGACGCCCTGCCGGTCGAGATCTTCACGGACGGCGCCTGCTCGGGCAATCCGGGGCCGGGCGGCTGGGGCGCCGTGCTGCGCTACAAGGGGACCGAGAAGGAACTGAGCGGCGGCGAGCGCGCGACCACCAACAACCGCATGGAGATGATGGCGGCGATCATGGCGCTGGAGACGCTGAAGCGTTCCTCCAAGGTGGATCTCTACACCGACAGCACTTATCTGCGCGACGGCATCATGAAGTGGATTCACGGCTGGAAGCGCAACGGCTGGAAGACCGCTGCGAAGCAACCGGTGAAGAACGTCGACCTCTGGCAGCGCCTGGAGCAGGCGATCGAGCGCCACGATGTGACCTGGCACTGGGTCAGGGGCCATGCCGGCCACCCGGAGAACGAGCGCGCCGACGCCCTGGCCCGCGCCGGCATCGCCGGCTTGCGCTAAGCCCAACGAGAAACGGCGGCCCTACAGGACCGCCGTCGTCGATTGAAGCCCGCCTTGCCGGCTTACAGGGTAGCCAGCACCGCTTCGGCGCTCGACACCTCGAAGGCACCGGGTTGCTCGACGTGGAGGCCGGTCACCACGCCGTCCTCGACCACCATCGCAAAACGCTGCGAGCGGATGCCGAGGCCGACGCCGCTGGCATCGAGTTCCAGGCCTATGGCCTTGGCGAAGGCGGCGTTGCCGTCGGCCAGCATTTTCACGTTGTCGCCGACCTGCTGGTCCCTGCCCCAGGCGTCCATGACGAAGGCGTCGTTGACCGCCAGGCAGGCAATGGTATCGACGCCCTTGGCCCTGAACTCGCCGGCCTTCTGCACGAAGCCGGGCAGGTGCTTGGCCGAGCAGGTCGGGGTGAAGGCGCCCGGCACCGAGAAGAGCACCACCTTCTTGCCCTTGAAGAGTTCGTCGCTGGAGACTTCCTGGATGCCGTCGGCCGTCTTCACGCGGAACGCGGCGCTCGGAATGCGGTCGCCAACCTGAATCGTCATAGTGAGTTTTCCCCTGAAGTGCCGCCCCCTGCCCTCATGGGTTTCGGGGCGGAGAGCTCTATTTGTCTTTTGCGGGCGAGCCTAGGCGGCCGCCCGCCGCATCGACCAAGAACATAGAGCGGCTGGCGCGCCATTCCAAGGTCTGAGAGCGCGGGGCCGCTAGCCGCCTGCGGCCCGGTCGACGGCCGCCAGCACGGCGTCGCGGGTGAGGATCTCCGGCAGGGCGAGGCCGTCCGGTGCGCCCGGCCCGTAGACCGCGTTGAAGGGAATGCCATAGCGTCCGAAGCTGGCGAGATAGCCGGAGATGGCCTCGCTTGGCAGGGTCCAGTCGCCACGCATGCGTACCACACCGGGGTCGGCCAGCCGGTCGGTCACGGCCCCTGCGTTGAGCACCAGCTTCTTGTTCACCTGGCAGGTGATGCACCAGTCGGCGGTGACGTCGACGAAGACCACCTGCCCCTCCACCACCAGGGCGGCGATGGCGGTGGCGTCGAGCGGCTGCCAGGCCAGGCGTTCAGAGGCACCCGGGTCGTCGTTGCGCGGCGGGGCGGAAACGCCGGCCGGCAGGGCGAAGGCGGCCAGAGCCAGCAGGCCCGCGAGCGCCGGCGTTGCCAGGCGAAACTTCGGTGCCAGATTTGGGCCGGCCCAGAGCACCAGACCGAGGCCGAGCAGGAGGCCGGCGGTCAGCGAGGCGGCCAGCACGCCGACCTGGGCCGCCAGCACCGTGAGCAACCAGACCGCGGTAGCCGCCAGCAGCAGGCCCAAGACGCGCCGCAGAACCGCCATCCAGGCCCCCGGGCGCGGCAGCCAGGCCACGAGGCTGGGCGCCGCGGCGACCAGCAGGTAAGGCAAGGCGAGGCCGAGGCCGAGGGCGGCGAAGATGAAGTAGATCTCGAAAGCGCCGCGCGACAGGGCGAAGCCGACCGAGGTGCCCACGAACGGCGCCGAGCAGGGGGTCGCCAGCAGGGTCGCAAGGGCGCCGGTGGCGAAGCTCCCCGTGAGGCTATGGTGATCGCCCTCACCTGTCCCCCGCGCCGCCAGACGCCCGATGAAACCCGGCAGCGGCACCTCGAAGAGGCCGAGGAGGTTGTAAGCGAAGAGCGCCATGACCAGCGCCAGGGCAGAGAGGAACAGCGGCTGCTGGAACTGAATGCCCCAACCGGTCGCGAGGCCGGCCCCCTTCAACGCCACCGCGAGGCTGGCCAACACCAGGAAGGAGAACAGGATGCCGGCGGCCGAGGCCAGGAAGCTGGCACGGACGGCGCCACGCGCGCGGCCGCCCTGCTGCACCACCGAGAGCAGCTTGAGAGAGAGCACCGGGAGCACGCAGGGCATGAGGTTGAGGATGAGACCGCCGATCAGCGCCAGGCCGAGGATGCCGGCCAGGGTAGACAAATCGGTGGCCGGCAGCCCCGGTGGCACGAGGTAGCGGGCCACAGCCTGGGTTTCGACCCCGCGTGCGCCGTCGATGACGGTGACGGTGAGCGGCTTTCCCTCCAGCACTCTGTCCTGAAGGTTGCGCGACACCATGGCACGCAGCAGCGCCTGCCTGCCGCCGTCGCCAAGGGTCACCTCGGGCACCCCGAAGTGGAAGCCCGGCGGCGCCTCCACCAGCAGGTCCGGCGCAGCGAAGGGGCGTTCCGACCGCGCCGTCACCTCCAGCACCGGAGCGTCCAGCGAGCCGGTGAGGCCCACGCCGGAGATTCCGAGGCCGCGTTCGGCGCCGAGGCCCGGCACCTGGTCGCGGAAGCTCTCGATGAGGAAGGCCTGCGGCGCGCGAGCACCGTCGCCGGGCGGCAGGGCGAGCGCCAGCTCGGCCGTATAGGGGATGCAGATCTCCTCGCAGATCAGGTAATCGACCTTGGCAAGCAGGGTGAGCTGTTTTGCCGGATCCGCGACCTGCGCTGCGATCGGCAGCACCACTTGGCCGCCATAGCCGAAGGTCTCCAGGCCGAACAGCGAGAAGCGGTGCGGCACCGGCCAGGCGATCTCCGCCTGCGCGAGGTTCTCGGAGCCGCTCCAGTCCACCACTGGCGGCAGGCCGGCATCGCCCGGCGAGCGCCAGTAGATCTTCCAGCCCGGCTGCAGGTCGAACTCCAGGCCAAGGTCGACGCGGTCATCCGCGACCGACTGCGTGGCGCTGACGAGGCGCAGGCGGGCCTGTGCCTCCTCGACCCAGGCACCGGCGGCAGCCCAGGCGGCCTCGGACGCCAGAACGAGGGCGGCCAGGGCCAGGAGGCCGGTCACGAAGACCTTGAGGGTCAATGACTTACGAAGCATTCTCACCCGCGCTCCAGGGCCCGTGCCGCGAGACCGGACTCTCGCTGTCGGGCATATAAAGGGCAACAGCCATAATATCCAGTGGCGGGCAAGCCGGCCTCACAAGATCGTGTGTCCCGCGCTGGCCGCCCGCCCCCGGTCGGCAACCGGCGGGAGTCTGGAAAAAACACCACGGCAGCCATTGTCGACGGGGCAGCGGGCGGCTAGATTCTCGAATCATGCAGGACCGCGAATACCTTACCGGCCAGCTCCTGATCGCCATGCCCGGCATGCGCGACTCCCGCTTTGCCCGGACCGTCATCTATGTCTGCGCCCATCACCCCGACGGCGCCATGGGTCTGGTCATCAACCGCCTGGTCGGCGCTATCACTTTCCCCGATCTGCTGGCGCAGCTCGGCATCGGCCCGCCGGCCATCGATGACGAGATCCGCGTCCACTTCGGCGGCCCGGTGGAATCAGGCCGCGGCTTCGTGCTCCACTCCGGCGAATACCGCCAGGACAGCACCCTCCAGGTCGACGACGCCACGGGGTTGACCGCCACGGTGGACATCCTGCGCGACATCGCCGCGGGTAGCGGGCCGCGCCGGAGCCTGCTGGCGCTGGGCTATGCCGGCTGGGGGCCGGGCCAGCTCGACTCGGAGATCCAGGCCAACGGCTGGCTGCACGTAGCACCCGACGAGGATCTGGTATTCGACGACTCCCTCGACAACAAGTGGGAGCGCGCGATCGGCAAGCTCGGCGTCGACGTTTCCATGCTTTCCGGCGACGCCGGCCACGCCTGAGCGTTTGCCCCTACAGGCGCGGGTCGTCGCGCAGGATCTCGAACAGCAGGTGGTCCTGCCATTTGCCGTTGATGCGGAGGTACTGGCGGGCGTAGCCCTCCTGCCGGAAGCCGACCTTCAGCAGCAGGCTGCGGCTGGCATCGTTGTGCGGCAGGCAGGCGGCCTCGACCCGGTGCAGCGCCAGCTCCTCGAAGGCGAACTCGACGACCGCCGAGACGGCCTCGCTCATGAAGCCCTGGCGCGAGAAGCGCTCGCCGATCCAATAGCCGATGCTGGCCGCCTGGGCGACGCCGCGGCGCACGTTGGAAATGGTCACGCCGCCCATCAGCGCGTGATCGGAGAGCCGGTGGACCAGGAAGGAGAAGCCGGTGCCGCGCCGCCATTCCTGGTTATAGGCCTTGAGGCGGCGGCGGAAGGAGTGCCGGCTCAGCGCGTCGTGCGGCCAGGTCGGCTCCCAGGGCACCAGGAAATCGCGACTCTCTTCGCGCAGGCCGGACCAATCCTTCCAGTCGGCCATGCGCGGCGGCAGCAGGTAGATGCGCGGTCCTTCGAGGCGGACGGCCTGGGGACTGTCGCCGCGAAAGACCGTGAACAGCATGGCCCCCGCCCCCCGTCTCAGCCAAGCCGCGCCGCGATCTTCTCGGCGCTCTCGAGGTGCGCCAGAGGCCCTATGGCTGTCACCGTCGGTGCGCTGGCCATGAGGCGCGCCGCGACGCGCCCGATATCGGCCACCGTCACCGCGGCGATCTTTGCCAGCACCTCGTCGACCGGCACAGCGCGGCCGTAGATCAGCAGCTGCTGCGCGATCTGTTCGGCGCGCGAGCTCGAACTCTCGCGGCTCATCAGCAGCGAAGCGCGCAGCTGAGCACGCGCACGGTCCAGTTCCTCGTCGGTAACGCCGTGTGTCAGCTTGGCAAGCTCATCGCAGATCACCGGTACCAACTCGCGCACCTCGCTGCTGCCGGTGCCGGCGTAGACGCCGAAGAGTCCGCCGTCGAGGAAGGCGGATTGAAAGGAGTAGACCGAATAGACCAAGCCGCGCTTCTCGCGCACCTCCTGGAAGAGGCGCGAGGACATGCCGCCCCCGAACAGGGTGGAGAGAGCCGAGAGCGCGTAGTAGTCGTCGTCGAGATAGCCGACACCATCGAAGCCGAGCAGCAGGTGGACTTGCTCGAGGTCGCGCTGCTCACGGCGATCGCCGCCGACGTAGACTGCCGGGTCGGTGGCACCGTTGCTGGTGAAATTCTCGTGGCTGAAGGCTGCGGCGGCCATTTCGACGAAGCGCGCATGCTCGATCCGGCCGGCGGCGGCCACCACCATCTGCTGCGGGCCGTAGTGGCCGTGCAGGTAGTCCCACAGCGCCCCGCGGTCGAGGCCGTTCACCGTGTGGCTCTCGCCGAGCACCGGGCGGCCCAGGGACTGGGCCGGATAGGCGGTCTCCTGGAAGTAGTCGAAGACGATGTCGTCGGGCGTATCGACCGCCTGGCCGATCTCCTGCAGGACCACGGCGCGCTCGCGCTCCAGCTCGTCCGCCAGGAAAGTCGGATGCTGCAGGATGTCGGAGATGATATCGAGGGCGAGCGGCGCGTCCTCGGCCAGCATCTTGGCGTAGAAGGCGGTGTTTTCGCGGCTGGTATAGGCGTTGAGGTGCCCGCCGACGGCTTCGATCTCCTCGGCGATGTCCTGGGCCGAGCGGCGCTCGGTGCCCTTGAAAGCCATATGCTCCAGCAGATGGGCGATTCCGTTCAGCTCGGCAGCCTCGTGGCGGGTGCCGGCGCCGATCCAGGCGCCGAGGGAAACCGTGGCGGTGCCCGGCATGGCGTCGGTGGCGACCGTCAGGCCGGAGGGCAGGCGCGTGACCTCGACGCTCATGCCGCGCCCTTCGCCTGGCTGGCTGCGCGCTGGGGCGGGTCCTGCCGTCTGTCGCGGATGTAGTCCTGCAAGGCGGCGAGGTCGTTGGGCAAAGTCGCGCAGCGCTCCTCGCGCTCGTAGAGGTCGGCAAGGCGCGCCGGCAATTCGGGCCGCACGCCCGCCGCTTGCTCCACCGCTTGGGGGAACTTGGCCGGATGGGCGGTGGCCAGGGCAATCACAGCGCCAATTTCCGGCCGCACCTCGGCGCGCGCCGCGGCGGTGGCGATGGCGCTGTGCGGATCGAGCAGCTCGCCGCACTCCGCCAGGCGCCGGGCGATCTCCGCCGAGGTCTCATCGTCGTCGAAGCGATGGGCGTCGAACAGGCGGCGCAGGCGCTGGTGCTCTTCGCCGGTGACAGAAAATTCGCCCGACTGGCGGAAGCTCTGCAGCACCCGCCGCACCTTGGCGCCGTCGCGATCGAAGACGTCGAACAACAGGCGCTCGAAGTTGGAGGAAATCTGGATATCCATGGAGGGCGAGATGGTCGGGCTGACACCCGCCGCCACCATGCTGCCGCTCTCAAAGAAGCGGGTGAGGATGTCGTTGCGGTTGGAGCCGACGATGAGCTGGGCGACCGGCAGGCCCATGCGCCCGGCGCCGTAGGCGGCAAAGATGTTGCCGAAGTTGCCGGTCGGCACCGAGAAGGCGACGGCGCGATCGGGCGCGCCCAGCGCCACGCCGGCGACGAAGTAGTAGACGATCTGGGCCATGATGCGCGCCCAGTTGATCGAGTTCACCGCCGAGAGGTTCATGGCGTCGCGGAAGGCGAGGTCGTTGAACATCGCCTTCACCTGGTCCTGGCAGTCGTCGAAGGTGCCTTCGAGAGCGATGTTATGGACGTTGGACGCCAGCACCGTGGTCATCTGGCGGCGCTGCACCTCGGAGACGCGGCCCCTGGGGTGCAGCATGAAGATGTCGATCTGGTCGCGGTCTCGGCAGGCCTCGATGGCGGCCGAGCCGGTGTCGCCGGAGGTGGCGCCGATCACCGTGACCCGATCGCCGCGCTGGCGCAGCACGTGGTCGAAGAGGCGGCCTAGCAGCTGCAGGGCATAGTCCTTGAAAGCCAGCGTCGGCCCGTGAAAGAGCTCCATCAGCCAGGTCCGGGAGTCGAGCTGCTTCAGCGGCGCCACCGCGGCATGCTCGAAGCCGGCGTAGGTCTCCTCCAGGATGCGCTTCAGGTCGGCGTCGGCGATGGCCCCGGCGACAAAGGGGCGGATTACCGCAAACGCCACCTCGGCGTAGGGCTTGCCGGCAAGGGCGCGAATCTCAGCCGGCGAGAACTCTGGCCAGCTCTCCGGCAGGTAGAGCCCGCCGTCGCGGGCCAGCCCGGCGAGCAGTACCTCGTCAAAGGCAAGGACCGGGGCATCGCCCCGGGTCGAGAGATAACGCATCGCGAGCGCCCCAAACCGCAACAGAACCTTAGAAGCAACCAATCTAGACGCTTGTCCCGGGCGGCCGCAACCCGCTGGCCGTCCAGGCGATCGGATAGCCCACGAGGCCCGGGGAAGGCCAAAATGATAAAGTCCCGATACTGCGAAGGCCCGCCTCACGGCGGGCCTTCGGCTTTCTCGGTGGGTGGCCGCCTCCGCGCCGGTCAGGGAGTCCCGGCCGGACCGCTGGCGCCGCCGCCGGAGCTGCTGCCGCCGCGGCCGCGGTCGCCCGGACCATCACCCGGACCATCACCGGGACGGTCCCGGCCGTCGTCGCGCTGGTCTTCGCGGACGCTGCGCAGGACCTCGGCGTATTCGCAGCTGACGCTCGGCTGGTCGAAGGCGGAGACGACCTCGTTCGGCGCCAATACCTTCACGCGGAAGCTCTGCTGGCTGAGGCCCCGGGAGGGATCGCCTTCGCCAGCTGTTCCGAAGAGGCGCTCGAAGAAATTGGGCTGCGGCGCCGGCGTGTCGTCGGCCAGGGTCGGCGCACTGAAGGCGATGCGGGAGAACCCCTCACTGTCCTCGTCGTCCTGCCGCAGGGTGATCTCGTGCGCGGCCCGGGCGGCGAAACTTCCGTCGTCATGGGCCTCGGTATCGGCCTCGAAGATCTGCGAGAGGCGGCCGTCGAGGGTCTCGATCTGGTAGGCCAATCTGCCGGGCGCCTGGGCGCCGAGGTCGACCTTCACCATGAAGGAACGCGGGCAGGAACCAGCCATCTTCAGCGGCAACACCTGGAGATTGGCCGAGGATGCGGCGAAGACGTCGCTGCGTGCGGCCAGCTGGGCCGCCGCGGCGTCGACCAGGCCGTTGTCTGCGTCCTGGGCCGCCGCCTGGGCGACGGTGGTCACCGCGCCGGCGATGCCGAGCGCCAGGAAGGAAGCCCGCAGGCCCCCGATAATCCGTACGTTGAACATATGGTCTCTCCACTTTCCCCATGAGTTGGTTGCTCATGGGTCGCGGAGGGACATCTTATGGTTCAAAGAGCCTTAAGCTTGTTGCCGAAAATATTCTAACATATTGATACTATTTATTTTATTGCAGATAGCGGGCCTTCAGGTGGGCCTGGAAGATCGCCGGATTCAGCGGCTCGCCAGTGGCCTTCTCGACGATCTCCTCGAAGCCGGCGGAGGAGGCCTGGGCGTGGACATGCTCGGCCAGCCAGGCCATCAGTGGCGCGAAGTCGCCCCTGCTCAGCGCCTCGGGGATCTCCGGCCGGGCCCGCCTGGCCGCGGCGAAGAGCTGGGCCGCCGTCATGGCGCCGAGAGTGTAGGTCGGGAAATACCCCCAGGCGCCGTCGTACCAGTGGATGTCCTGCAGGCAACCGAGGCGGTCGTCGGGCGGCACGATGCCGAGCAGCTCTCGCATGCCCCGGTTCCATTCCCCCGGCAGGTCGGCCAGTTCCATCTCGCCGGCGATCAGCGCCTTTTCCAGGCGGTAGCGCAGGATGACGTGGGCCGGATAGGTGACCTCGTCGGCGTCGACGCGGATGAAGTCCGGCTTCACCGCATTGTAGTGGCGCAGCAGGTTGTCGGCCTGCCAGGCCGGGCCGCTGCCGCCGAAGGCCTCGCGCGCCAGCGGCGCCAGGAAGGAGACGAACTCGCGGCTGCGGCAGGCCTGCATCTCGACCATGAGGGACTGGCTCTCGTGCATCGCCATGCCGCGCGCCTCGCCGACCGGCTGCAGGCGCCAGTCCTTGGGCAGGCCGCGCTCGTACATGGCATGACCGGTCTCGTGCAGCACGCCCATCAGCGCGACGGTGAAGTCGTCCTCGTTATAGCGCGTGGTGATGCGCACGTCGTCGGGCACCCCGCCGCAGAAGGGATGCAGGGAGACGTCGAGACGGCCGTGCTCGAAGTCGAAGCCGACGGCGGCCATCAGCCTTCGCGCCAGCGCCTCCTGCTTCTCCCGCGGGAAGGGCCCCTCCAGCGGCAGTGACGCCGGCTGGGCGCCCTGGCGCGCCAGCACGGCTTCGAGGAATTCGGGCAGGAAGCCGGCAAGGTCGGCGAAGACCGCGTCGATGCGCGCCGAGGACCCGCCCGGCTCATACTGGTCGAGCAGGGCGTCATAGACCGAGCAGCCCAGGCGCTCGGCCTTGGCGGCGCCGACCTGGCGCGTCAGGTTCAGCACCTCGGCCAGGGCCGGTTTCACGGCGGCGAAGTCGGCCTGCGGCCGGGCCTTGCGCCAGATCATCTCGCAGCGCTTGCAGGCCTTGGAGAGCGCCTCGACGAGGTCGCTCTCGATGGCCGTCGCATGCAGCCAGCGCCGGTGCATCTCCTTCAGGTTGGCCTGGGTCCAAGCGTCCAGGCCCCTGGTCTCCACCGAGGCCTTGTCGAAGAGCTCGTCGAGGCTGGGGTCGATCAGGATCTCGTGACAGACCACACTCAGGGTCGCCAGCTGCTCGGTGCGCGCCTCGGCGCCGCCCGCTGGCATCATCGCCGACATGTCCCAGCCCAGCACGCCCGCCGCCTCCTGCAGCGCGTGCAGGCGCTTGAACTTGCGGGAGAGCTCTTCGTAAGCGGTCATACCTGTTCCTTCCTGGGCGAACATAGGAAAAGCCCGCCTTACTTGGCGCGCCTGAGCGCATCCATCAAGTCTCTAGATCGGATCTCATTCAAACGGGTAGAGCAGATTCACACGGTCGATGGATCGCCGAAGGCGATTCCATGCCACCGTGATCTGCTCTAGGCGTCGCCCTCGTCCTCGCGGCGGTAGTGGTAGAGGAAGTAGATCACCAGCAGAATGACCGCGAAGGAATACCAGGTGATGGCGTATTCCAGGTGGTCGTTGGCGAGCTGGATGCGGGTCTGGCCGCCGATCGGCAGGCCGCCGGGGATGTCGGCGGCCACGGCGTCGGTATAGACTTCCTGAACGATCGGGCCGTCGACGTAGTCCGCCATCACCGGCAGGTCGGGCCAGAAGTAGAAGCGCTCCTCCGGCGAGTTCGGCGGCTTGGCGAAACCAACTCCCTTCCAGCCGTCGGTGCGCAGCAGGGCCTCGATGGTCACCTCGCCGGCGAGCTGGCCCTCGGCGCGGGTCGCCGGATCGCGCCGGTTCTCCGGCACCCAGCCGCGGTTGACCAGGACGATGCGGCCGTCGTCGAGCCTGAAGGGGGTCACCACGTTGAGGCCGACGCGGCCGCTTTCGGTGCGGGCGCCGAGATAGAACTCCTGATCGTGGAGGAAGCTGCCGTCGAGCTTCACCCGGGTGAACTCCACCGCCACAGGGTCGGGGAAGCTCTGCGGCAGGGGCACGGCGGGACCTTCGGACCGTTCGTGCCGGAGGGCGATCTGCTCCTCCTTCCAGAACAGCCGATCCACCTGCCAGGTGCCGAGCGCGATGAGAATCGCCAGCGCCGGGACGGTGAAGACCGTCGCCCAGAAGGTCGGCCGGAAGCGACGCGGCCCGCCGGTGGAGCTTTCAGGTGCGCTCATCGTTCTTGGTCGCCGTCGTCGCTGTCGCTGTAGTCGACGAGGCCGCTGTCGCTGGCGTGGTGGCGGAACTGCTGCGAGATCAGCACGCCCTTCATGGGTCGCAACAGGGCAATGGCCACGATCACCACCAGCGGCGTCCACAGCACCATGTGCAGCCACCACGGCGGTTCGAAGGCGAACTCGACCCAGAACACCAGCGGCATGAAGATGACGCCGAGGAAGAAGATGACGAAGACGGCCGGGCCGTCGCCAGCATCCTGCTTTCTGAGATCGAGACCGCAGACCTTGCAGTACTCCGCCACCGTGAGGATGCCGGAGAAAATCTTGCCCTTGCCGCAGCGCGGGCAGCGGCACAGCAGGCCGGTGACGATGGCGTTGGGCAGTTCCGGCGGCAGCTTGCCGGCATCGTGCCCGGGACCGTCGGTCCGGGGCGCCGTCATCGCGGCGCCCCCTGGTGGCAGGTTCCGGCGTGGCCGGCCTGACGTGCGCCGACGATCAGTTGCCTCCCCACCAGTAGACGCAGATGAAGAGGAAGAGCCACACCACGTCGACGAAGTGCCAGTACCAGGCCGCCGCCTCGAAGCCGAAGTGATGGTCCGGCTTGAAATGGCCGGCGTAGGCGCGGAAGAAGCAGACGATCAGGAAGATGGTCCCGACGAGCACGTGGAAGCCGTGGAAGCCGGTCGCCATGTAGAAGGTGGAGGAGTAGATGCCATCCGTGAAGCCGAAGGCGGCGTGGCTGTACTCGTAGGCCTGGACGCAGGTGAACAGCGCGCCGAGCAGGATGGTCAGTGCGAGACCCTGCAGCAGGCCCTGGCGATCGCCGTGGATAAGGGCGTGGTGCGCCCAGGTCACGGTGCAGCCGGAGAGCAGCAGGATCAGGGTGTTGAGGAACGGCAGGTGGAAGGCGTCGAAGACCTCGACGCCGACCGGGGGCCAGACGCCGCCGGTGAACTCCGCGCGCGCGACCTGCGCCGCCTCGCCCGGAAACAGGCTGGCGTCGAAGAAGGCCCAGAAGAAGGCGGCGAAGAACATCACCTCGGAGGCGATGAAGAGGATCATGCCGTAGCGCAGGCCGAGCTGGACCACTTTGGTGTGGTGGCCCTGGTGCACCGCTTCCTTGATGACGTCGCGCCACCAGAAGAACATCGTTGCCAGCACCATGAGGAAGCCGGCCACTGCCACCCAGGGCGTCACGTCGTGCATGAAAAGCACCATGCCGATCGCCAGGGTGCCGCCGGATACCGCTCCGACGAAGGGCCAGGGGCTGGGATCCACCAGGTGGTAGGGATGGTTCGGTTGATCGTGGCCTGCGCTCATTTCTCTCCCCGCTCCAAAACGGTATGCGGCCCTGCGCCCCGCAGGGTTCGCGACATCAGTTGACGGTCCGCCCTTCACCCGTCTCCGGCGCCGCCAGGCCGCCGAGCTGCTGCTCGTCGCCGGCCGACTCATCCGGGAAGAAGGTGTAGGACAGGGTAATGGTTTTTACTTCATCCAGGTTCGGGTCTTCGTCGATCGCCGGATCGACGAAGAAGCTCACCGGCATGTCGACGCTGGCGCCCGGCGCCAGCCGCTGCTCGGTGAAGCAGAAGCACTGCACCTTGTTGAAATACTGGCCCGCCTTCAGCGGCGTCACGTTGAAGGTGGCGGTGCCGGCGGTGGACCGGCCCGAAAGGTTCTGCGCACGAAACAGGGCGAGGCCGGACTCGCCGACCTTCACCTGCATATCACGCTGCACCGGCTGGAAGGCCCAGGGCAACTGCGGATCGGTATCGGCATTGAAGCGGATGGTAAAGACCCGCTCGCCAATCTCCGTCGGCGCCGCCTCGGCCACCTGCGTGGTGCCGCCGTAGCCGGTTACCTGGCAGAACAGCTGATAGAGCGGCACCGAGGCATAGGCCATGCCGATCATCGCGGCCGCAACGCCGATGAGGATCACGCCGAGGCGTTTGTTCGCCCTGACGCTGTGGCTCGGGGTGTCGCTGATGTCGTCGCCCTCAGCCATGGCTCAACCTCCGCTCATGCGGATGATGGACACGAAGTATACCACCACGACGAAGACGAAGAGGGCGCCGAGCAGCACCCAGTTCTTCATCTTCTGCCGTTTGCGGCGCTCATCGTCTTCCGTCATCGCCATCAACCCGTTAGCCCCGGGAGCCCCGCCCCCGGCAGTCCCGCTGAAAGCATGCCCGGAGCCCGGTCAACGATCAGCAGTGTGAAGAGGACGAAGAGGTAGAGGATCGAGAAGCCGAACAGCTGGCGGGCCGGCCGGTCGCTGTCGCTGCGCAGCACCGCCGCGGCCAGCAACAGGAAGCAGAGCCCCATCACCGCCGCCACGGCACCGTAGACCACCCCAGCGGTGCCGAGCAGGGCCGGCACCACGCCGAGCGGCGCGAGCAGCAGGCTGTAGGCCAGGATCTGGCGCTTGGTGGCGTCGCGGCCGGCGACCACCGGCAGCATCGGCACGCGCGCCTTGGCGTAGTCGAGCTGGCGGTAGAGCGCCAGCGCCCAGAAATGCGGCGGCGTCCACACGAAGATCAGGGCGAAGAGCATGAAGGAATGCAGGTCCACCCCGCCGGTCACCGCGGCCCAGCCGATCATCGGCGGGAAGGCGCCGGCGGCGCCGCCGATCACGATGTTCTGCGGCGTGCGGCGCTTCAGCCAGATGGTGTAGACGAAGACGTAGAAGCCGTTGGCAAGCGCCAGCAGCCCTGCGGCCGTCCAGTTCAGCGCCATGCCCATCAGCATGACGGAGAAGAGGCTCAGCACCACGCCGAAGGTCAGCGCATCCTGCGGCGCCATCTTGCCGCGCGGCAACGGGCGGCCGCGGGTGCGCTCCATCAGCGCGTCGATATCGCGCTCGTACCACATATTGATGGCGCCGGCGGCCCCGGCGTTTACCGCGATGCAAAGCACGGCAACCGCCGCCAGGAAGGGATGCAGTTCGCCCGGTGCCGCGTAGAGGCCGGCAAAGCCGCTGAACACCACCAGTGACATGACCCGCGGCTTCAGCAGGGCCAGGTAGTCGGAGACCCGGCCGACGCCGCGCGGCTCCGCTCCGGCAGCGGTGCCGGAGAAGGTCGCGCCCTCGGCGCCCAGTCGAAGCGAAACGTCACTCACTCACGTCACTCACTCTTGCGTCCTTCGTGCTTGCCCGCGAGACCTCAAGAGGCTCCCCGGCGCTTCCAGGGGCTCAGTGGTTGCCCCCGGTGATCTGGGGCAGATCGTTGAAGGTGTGGAACGGCGGCGGCGAGGAGACGGTCCACTCCAGCGTCGTCGCGCCCTCACCCCAGGGATTTGCCTCCGCCCTGCGGCCGGCGACCATCGCGTAGATTGTCATCACGATGAAGAACACCGTTGCCGCAATGGAGAGATAGGAACCATAGGAGGACACCGCGTTCCAGCCCGCAAAGGCGTCCGGATAGTCGATGTAGCGTCGCGGCATGCCGGCAAGGCCGAGGAAGTGCTGCGGGAAGAAGGTCACGTTGACGCCGATGAAGGTGGTCCAGAAGTGCAGCTTGCCGGCCCATTCCGGAAACAGGCGCCCGGTCATCTTGCCGAACCAGTAGTAGAAGGCGGCGAAGATGCCGAACACGGCGCCGAGGCTCAGCACGTAGTGGAAGTGCGCCACCACGTAGTAGGTGTCGTGCATGGTGATGTCCATGCCAGCATTGGCCAGCACCACGCCGGTGACCCCGCCGACGGTGAACAGGAAGATGAAGCCGATCGCCCAGAGCATCGGCGTGGTGAAGCGGATCGAGCCGCCCCACATCGTCGCGATCCAGGAGAAGATCTTCACGCCGGTTGGCACCGCGATCACCATGGTGGCGGCGGTGAAGTAGGCTTTGGTGTCGACGTCGAGGCCCACGGCGTACATGTGGTGGGCCCAGACGATGAAGCCGACGAAGCCGATCGAGACCATGGCGTAGGCCATGCCGAGATAGCCGAACACCGGCTTGCGCGAGAAGGTCGACACAATGTGGCTGACGATGCCGAAGGCCGGCAGGATCATGATGTAGACCTCGGGGTGCCCGAAGAACCAGAACAGGTGCTGGAACAGGATCGGGTCGCCGCCGCCGGCGGGATCGAAGAAGTGGGTGCCGAAGTTGCGGTCGGTCAGCAGCATGGTGATGGCGCCGCCCAGCACCGGCAGCGACAGCAGCAGCAGGAAGGCGGTGATCAGCACCGACCAGACGAAGAGCGGCATCTTGTGCAGCGTCATGCCCGGGGCGCGCATGTTGAAGATGGTGGTGATGAAGTTCACCGCGCCGAGGATCGACGAAGCGCCGGCCAGGTGCAGCGAGAAGATCGCCATGTCGACGGACATGCCGCCGTGGCCGAGCGCACTCGAGAGCGGCGGATACACCGTCCAGCCGGTGCCCGCACCGGAGTCGACGAAGGCCGAGCCAAGCAGCAGCAGGAAGGCCGGCACGAGCAGCCAGAAGGAAATGTTGTTCATCCGCGGGAAGGCCATGTCCGGCGCGCCGATCATCAGCGGCACGAACCAGTTGCCGAAGCCGCCGATAAGCGCCGGCATCACCACGAAGAACACCATGATGAGGCCGTGCGCCGTGATGATCACGTTCCACAGCTGGCCGTCAGGCTCGCCTCCGGTCAGCAGGTACTGGACGCCCGGCTCCTGCAGCTCCAAACGCATAATCAGGGAGAAGAGGGCGCCGATGATGCCGGCGATCACCGCAAAGATCAGATAGAGCGTGCCGATGTCCTTGTGGTTGGTCGAACAGAACCAACGCAGGAAGAAACCCGGCTTGTGATCGTGATGCGCGTGCGCGTCGCTGCTGTAAGCCATGTCAGTCTCTTCCCTTACTTGGATTGCGGAGCGCCGGCGGAGACCGCGGCGACCGTCACCGCCGCAGCGGCATTGTCGGACGTGGCTGCGGGGGCGGCGTCAGGCGACGCCTCTGCCATGACACCTGCAGGCAGGTCGATCCGGGCGAACTCCTCGCGCGCCTGCTCGGTCCAGGTCGCGAAGTCCTCCTTGCTGACCATCTGGATCATGATCGGCATGAAGGCGTGCCCGGTGCCGCAGAGCTCCGAACACTGGCCGTAGAAAGTCTGGCCGGCATATTCCGCGGGCACGTAGGTCCAGGTCTCGTTGATGCGCCCCGGCACCGCGTCGGTCTTGAGGCCGAAGGACGGCATGGCAAAGTTGTGCAGCACGTCGCTGGCAGTGACCAGGATGCGGATGTTGGTGTCGACCGGCAGCACCAGCGCATTGTCGGCCGTGAGCAGGCGCGGCTGACCGGGCTGCAGGTCCGTGTCGGCGACCATGAAGGAGTCGAACGTGAAGTTGCCGTGGTCGGGATACTCGAAGGACCAATACCACTGGCGGCCGACCGCCTTGATGGTCATATCGGCGTCCTCGACCCGGTCGGCGAAGTAGAGCAGGCGGAATGATGGGAAGGCGATACCGATGAGGATCAGCACCGGGATGACCGTCCACGCCAGCTCCAGCACCACGTTGTGCGTGGTCCTCGACGGCGTCGGGTTGCGCTTCTCCGAGTAGCGGTACATCACCCAGAGCAGCAGCAGCATCACGAAGACCGTGATGGCCGTAATGATGTAGAGGAGGACGCTGTGGAAGGAGGCAATGCGCTCCATGACCGGTGTTACGGCCGGCTGCAGACCCAAATCGTAATTCTGTGGGGCGGCGATCGCGCGGCCGACAAACCCGGCACCGGAAACCGTGGCGCCGAGCGAGAACAAGAAGGCGGCGGCAGAGATGCCGAGCCGGTTCAGGAAGGTCATAGCTGCATTTCCCATCTTTCCTGCAAATCCTTGCGTCCCGGCCGCTCCGTTGCGCAGCTTTGCGCGGTCCCCTCGGGCGGCTTGGCACCGCCAAGGCGAGCGCAAACTATACCAAGGCTGTGGGCTTCACAAGGGCAGGCAAAGCCGCAGCCGACCTCAGGATTCGCTCATCCTCGGCCCCTTGATGATAGATCATCCGTCCGGCCCTGAGAGCGCCCCGGCCGCCGGGTGCGACCGAATGACGCAACCGGCCGCGCTGCCCGAAGCCGATATCGACCTTTTCGGGTCAGTCCTTGGTGCCGTCTTCGCGCCGCAGATGGCGGTGCAGCCGCCGCAGGCCGAACCAGATGGCCAGCGCGAGCAGCGGGATCGAGGCGGCGCCGGCCAAGTCCGGATCGACCGGCAGGCCGGCGGCCTTGGCGCCCTTGGCCAGATAGCCGACGAGGCTGGCGAGGTAGTAGGTAATGGCGGCTACCGACAGACCCTCGACGGTCTGCTGCAGGCGCAGCTGCAGGCGGGCGCGGCGGTTCATCGATTCCAGCAGATCGCGGTTCTGCGCCTCGAGCTGTATATCGACGCGGGCGCGCAGCAGCTGGCTGGCCCGTGCCACTCGGCGCGACAGGGTCTCGAGGCGCTCGGAAACCGCCTCGCAGGTGCGCATGGCCGGCGCCAGGCGGCGGTCGACGAACTCGCTGAGGGTCTGCAGGCCCTCGACGCGTTGCTCGCGCAGTTCTTCGACGCGGCGCAGCACCAGGGCGTAGTAGGCGCGCGCGGCGCTGAAGCGGTAGGTGGTGGCCGCCGCCACATCCTCGATCTCCGAGGACAGTGTCATCAGTTCGTCGAGCAGCTGGCGCTCCGCACGGATGTCGTCGATCTCCGACAGCCGGCCGGTGATCCCGGTCAAGCGGTCGCCGATACTGGCCAAACCACCGCTGTGCCGCTTGGCAGCCGGAAAGGCCAGCAGCGCCATCATGCGGTAGGTCTCGATCTCCAGCAGGCGCTGCGCCAGGCGCCCGGCCTGACGCGGGCGCAGCGTGGCGTCGCGCAGCAGGATGCGGGCGAAGCCGTCGTCCTGGACGCGGAAATCCATCCACACCGCCGCGGCGCCACCGGAAACCAGGCTGCCGTTTATGCTGTCGTGGCCGAAGACAGTCTGCAGATCCTCCGCGTTGGGCTCCGGCGCGGTAGTGGGCAGCAGCTCCAGATGGACGCCGACCAGCATGTCGCCGGGCAGACCGGCGATCCATTGCTTCGGCACCCGGTCGATGGCACGCCCGGCGAAGGGCGAGTCGCGGAAAGGACCGCTCACGAAAAACGTATAGGTCGAAAACTCCGTGTGCCTTTCCCACTTCAAGCGAAACGGTCCGAGATCGCAAAAGAAGTGATTGGCGTTTTCCGGCGGTCCGACCATGCCGCGGCTCTCGCAGAGATCAGCGACGTGGCGCCGCTCGCGCTCGGCGGCGCCCTCGCCGGACAGCAGCGCCAGATGGCTGATACGCTCGGGTGCCTGCAGCGTGGCGAAGGGGCGCGAATGCACCTCCGCGTTCAACGCCGCGCGCAGGGGATGGTCGCGCAATCCCTCGATCATGAAGTAAGCCTTCCCCTCTCCCGCCTGCCGGCCGCTGGTCCGCCGCATGGCCCCGCAGAGCCCGGACGGGTATGTTATTCTGGTCGCAGCGCCCCATATTAAGGCAAGCTGACCACAAGACGACCGATTACGCGCAGTCCATGAGATGCGCGAACCTTTTGAACGCTTCGGGCCAGGAGGCCTTCTGATGACACATCTCGCCGCCACCGACGAGCTTTTCTACGCACGCGCGGGCCTCGACCGCAACCGGCTGGAAACCATGGTGAACGACGCTCTGGGCGGCGCCGACGACGGAGAGCTGTTCCTGGAATACCGCCAGTCGGAGGCCCTCGCCTTCGACGACGGACGCCTCAAGTCGGCCAGCTTCGACACCATGCAGGGCTTCGGCCTGCGGGCGATCTCCGGCGAGGCCGCCGGCTACGCCCACGCCAGCGAACTGTCGGAAGCCGCCATCGCCCGCGCCGCAGAGACCGTGAAGGCGGTGCAGGCCGGCCACTCCGGCGTCATGGCCGATGGCCCGGGCCGCACCAACCGCATTCTCTACACCGACGACAACCCGATCGGCGCAGTACCCTTCGAGGCCAAGGTGAAGCTGCTGGCGGCAATCGACGCCTATGCCCGCGCCAAGGACCCGCGCGTGAAGCAGGTCAGCGCCTCGCTGGCCGGCGAGTGGCAGGCGGTGCAGATTCTGCGAGCCGGCGGCGGGCGCGCCGCCGACATCCGCCCGCTGGTGCGCCTCAACGTCTCCGTCGTGGTCGGCGAAGGTGATCGCATGGAGACCGGCAGCCACGGCGGTGGCGGGCGCATCCCCTATGAGGCGCTGCTCGACCCGGCACACTGGCAGGCCGGTGTCGATGAGGCGCTGCGCCAGGCCCTGGTGAACCTCGCCTCGGTCGATACTCCGGCCGGCGAGATGCCGGTGGTGCTGGGGGCCGGCTGGCCCGGCATCCTGCTGCATGAAGCCGTCGGCCACGGCCTGGAAGGCGACTTCAACCGCAAGAAGACCTCGGCCTTCTCTGGCCTGCTGGGCGAGCGCGTCGCCGCCCCCGGCGTCACCGTGATGGACGATGGCACCCTGCAGGATCGCCGCGGATCGCTCACCATCGACGACGAGGGCACTCCGAGCCAGGCCACGGTGCTGATCGAGGACGGCATCCTGCGCGGCTACATGCAGGACCGCCAGAATGCCCGCCTGATGGGCATGCAGCCGACCGGCAACGGCCGGCGCCAGAGCTACGCGCACATCCCGATGCCGCGCATGACCAACACGGTGATGCTGGCCGGCGATCGCGATCCGCAGGAGATCATCGCCTCGGTGAAGAAGGGCCTCTACGCCGTCAATTTCGGCGGCGGCCAGGTCGACATCACCTCGGGGAAGTTCGTGTTCTCCTGCACCGAGGCCTACCTGATCGAGGATGGCAAGGTCGGCGCGCCGGTGAAGGGGGCCACCCTGATCGGCAACGGCCCGGACGTGATGACCAAGGTGAAGATGATCGGCAACGACATGAAGCTCGACGACGGCATCGGCACCTGCGGCAAGGAAGGCCAGGGCGTGCCGGTCGGCGTCGGCCAGCCGACCATGCTGATCGATGCCATCACGGTGGGCGGGACCGCGGCGGCCTGAGCCGCCTAGATGGGATCGCGGTCAGACGGGTAGAGCAGATTCACACGGTCGATGGGTCGCCGAAGGCGATTCCATGCGACCGTGATCTGCTCTAGGACGCCGCTATCGCCTCGATCTCGACCAGCCAGGCCGGGTCCGCCAGTCCGTTGACGAAGACCAGGCTGGAGGCTGGCCGGGCGTCGCGCAGCATGCGGTCACGCACCTCGCGGAAGTCGGCGAGATCCTCGCGCCGGGTCAGGAAGGCGGTGATCTTCACCAGGTTGTGCGCGTTCATCTTGGCCGCGGCGAGCACCGCGAAGACGTTGCGCCAGGCCTGCTCCATCTGGGCTGTGGCGCCCTCCGCAAGCCGGCCATCGGGATCAACGCCGACCTGTCCGGAGATCAGCAGCCAGCGCCCGGCGTCCTGGGTTTCGACGCCGTGGCTGTAGCGCGAGAAGGGCGCGGCGACGGTCGCCGGCGAGTGGTGTCTGTGCATGGCTGCTCCTAATGGTTCAGGCGGCGTGGGACTATCGGCGGCGCAGATAGAGCATGACGGCGAGCACCGCCGCGGTCCCGATCGCTCCCGGCA
Source organism: uncultured Pelagibius sp. (assembly GCA_964472095.1). Taxonomy (GTDB): domain Bacteria; phylum Pseudomonadota; class Alphaproteobacteria; order Kiloniellales; family Kiloniellaceae; genus Pelagibius. The sequence continues at coordinate 5,940 of CAYYIV010000043.1, read as the reverse complement.
CCAGGGCCATGACCAGGGCGTGCGACAGGCTGGCGATGCTGCCCGGCTGCGGGTGGCCGGCCATGAAGGCGAAGACGAAGAGCAGATAGGCGGCGGCGCCGACCTTGATGGCCCAGTCCTTGAGCCAGCGCCGGGTTTCGGGGTCGAGGGACATGGATTTCGCCTTTCCTGCTGTCTTGCGTCCACTGGCGGGCCGGGGAGTGTAGAATTTCACCCACCCGCTTTGTAACCCCCGTCTTCGCGGTCTTGCGAGGCTGTCGAGGGGCCGGAAGCGGTGGGGTTGCGGCCGATTGCAGCGCGGCGTTAACCTCGGCGCAAGCCAACCTATGTAATTGAATTGGCTGGCCGGCCCTCGCGAAACTATCCACCGGGCCGCTGCGTAGATCTTGCCAAGCGCCTGCAACAGGAAAGCGAGCCAGATGAACCAGACCCTTTCCGGACTGATCGCCGTCCTGCTGCTGCTCGGCGCCGCAGCGGCGAACGCGCAGTCCTGCACGGCAATCGGCAGCTCCACCTTCTGCGGCCCGCGCGGCTCCCACAACACCGTCGGCCGCACCATGATCTTCAACAACGGGCCAGCCGGCCAGCGGGTCGGCGACTACGCCGTAACCGGTACGCCGCCGCGCACCAGCCGCATCGTCGGCATGCCGGCGCGCGAGCTGGGGCCGCCGCGCAGTTTCTCCTCGGTCGGCGTGCCGCGTGGGCGGCTGACACCCGGCCCGCGGCGATCCTACTTCGGCAGCGGAGAACTTTACGACTCCACCATCGCGCGGCTGCGTGCCGAGATCATCAACATCGAGGCGCGCTACCAGCTTGAACAACTCGAGCTCACACCGGCGCAGGAGTCCGCCAAGGACGACATGCCGCCGGCCCTGCTGCGCGCGCTCACCCTCGCGAAGCGGGCCCGCGAGAAGGCCGAGGCGGAAGCGGACGCCCCCGCTACCCCCCAATAGTCAGCCCCCGACGGCCGGCCGCAGCTCAGTAGGCGCACTCGGTGAAAATCGGATCGATGGACTGCTGCCAGCGGCCGTGGAAGTCGTCGAGCAGATATTCCGCCGGGCACTTCTCGCGCTCTACGCGGCTGCGCAGCAGCGCCAGGAAATGGCTCTCGTTGTCGCCCTGGCCGTCGAGCCGGTTGCGCGCCTTCAGGCCGGCGTCGGCGATCTCCACCGCCTTCTCGGCGATGGCGTTGAGAGTGCGCCCGCGGAACGGGGTGTGCAGGGCCCGCTTCGGCACTTCGTCGCGCAGGTACTGGTGCTCTTCCAGGGTCCAGTCCTTCACCAGGTCCCAGGCGGCATCCAGCGCGCCCTGATCGTAGAGCAGGCCGACCCAGAAGGCCGGCAGCGCGCAGAGCGATTTCCAGGGTCCGCCGTCGGCACCGCGCATCTCCAGGAACTTCTTCAGGCGCACCTCGGGGAACAGTGTCGAGAGGTGGTCGGCCCAGTCACCCATGCGCGGCTTCTCCCCCGGCAGCGCCGGCAGCCGGCCCGCCAGAAAATCGCGGAACGACTGGCCGGAGGCGTCGATGTAGCGGCCGTCGCGGTAGACGAAGTACATCGGTACGTCGAGCACATGGTCGACGTAGCGCTCGAAGCCCATGCCGTCCTCGAAGACGAACGGCAGGATGCCGCAGCGGTCGGGATCGGTGTCGGTCCAGATGTGGCTGCGGTAGCTGAGGAACCCGTTGGGGCGGCCCTCGGTGAAGGGCGAGTTGGCGAAGAGCGCCGTCGCCACCGGCTGCAGCGCCAGGCTGGCGCGGAACTTTTTCACCATGTCCGCTTCCGACGCGAAGTCGAGGTTCACCTGCACGGTGCAGGTCCTCAGCATCATGTCGAGGCCGAGGCTGCCCTTCTTCGGCATGTAGTCGCCCATGATCTTGTATCGCCCCTTGGGCATCCAGGGGATCTCTGCGCGCGCCCACTTCGGCTGGAAGCCGAGGCCCATGGCCGCCACGTGCAGCGGTCCGGCGACCTCGCGGATCTGGTCGAGATGGGTGTGCACCTCGCTGCAGGTATCGTGGATGGTCTTCAGCGGTGCGCCGGAAAGTTCGAACTGCCCGCCGGGCTCCAGGGAGACGCCGGCGCCGTTCTTGGTCAGCGCGATAATGTTGTCGTCTTCCTTGATCGGCGCCCAGCCGAAGCGCTGCAGCCCCTCCAGCAGGGCGCGGATGCCGCGCTCGCCGCCGTAGGGCAGCGGACGGAAGTCGTCCAGCGAGTAGCAGAACTTCTCGTGCTCGGTGCCGATGCGCCAAGCTTCCACCGGCTTGCAGCCGGCTTCCAGATACGCGACAAGCTGCGCCTTGTCGGTGATGACTTCGCCCTGGCTTTGCGGCGGAGCGGACATGCCTTGATCCCCTCGATCCAAGTGGCGGTCCGACAGGCCCCGGCTCGTCCCTGAGCCGTCCGATCGAACGCCCGCTTGTGCATGAAGTCGGCGCCCGCCCCCCGAACGCCAGATGATCTCGAAAACCTCGTCTTACTCAAAGCGGCCGTCCTCTTGGCGGGACCTGCCGCTGCCGGAGAGCGCAGGACGCTCCCCGAAATCCACCCGGCCTTTGGACGCCCGGCCTCTTGACGTAAATGCCCCCGGGCCGCCCGCTTTTCAATCCTCTCGCGCCGCAGTTCGCGGCGTCAGCCCTCCGGCGCCGGGAAGCCGGCCAGTGCCGCCGGCGGGCGCCGGGCACCGTCGCCGAGCACCGCCTGCCAGCAGGCGATGGCCGCCAGAGCCGCGGTATCGGCGCGGAGAATCCGCGGGCCGAGCCCGACCGGCGTAACAAAAGGCAGTTTGCGCAGAGCGTCAAGTTCGCTCTCGGCAAAGCCGCCTTCCGGCCCTGTCATCACCGCCCAGGGCCCAGGGTCCGCTCCGCTGCCGGCGCGAATCGCCTGCAGCGCCTCGGCGATCGGCCGGGCATCGCCCCATTCGGCGCAAACCAGGAGGCGCCGGTCCTCGGGCCAGGAATCGAGCAGCTGGCCAAAACCGACCGTCTCGCACACCTCCGGCACCGTCAGGCGCTCGCATTGCTCGGCCGCCTCGCGGGCGTTGGCGGCCAGGCGCTCCTCGTTCACACGACTGACGGCGGTGAAGCGGGTCATCACCGGCTGCAGGACCGAACAGCCCAGTTCCGTCGCCTTTTCCGCCATGAAATCGATGCGCGCCCGCTTGATCGGCGCGAAAACCAGCCAGAGATCGGGCTCCGGCTCGGCGACGCGGCGCTGCTCCAGCAGCTTGAGCGAACACCAGCCCTTGCCGAGCCCCTCGATCTCGGCCAGCCATTCGCCGTCGCGCCCGTTGAACACGGCCAAGCAGGCGCCCGGCCCGAGCCGCAGCACCGAGCGCAGGAAATGCGCCCGGGAGTGGTCGAGCCCGACGGTCTGGTCGGCCGCCAGGACGGCCTCGACATAGAGTCGGGTGGCGGGCTTAACCGCGGCCATGGGAACTCCCCTGATTGCCCCGGACGGCCGGGAACTTGTGCGGCACGGCTTTCTCCCGGGCGGATTCGCCGTTAAAGATTAGGCGATGAGCCAGACCTCTTCCAGTTCCGGCGGCCCGCGTGCCGGCGCCAGCGACATCCGCGGCGACCACTGGGTGCTGCGCCTTGCCCCCGCCGGGGTGAGACCCTACCTGCGCCTCGCCCGCATCGACCGGCCGATCGGCACTTGGCTGCTACTGCTCCCGGGCTGGTGGGCGATCGCGCTGGGCGACGCCGCGGCGAATGCCAGCCCCTCCTGGTGGCTCTACCTCTACTTCGGGGTCGGCGCCGTGCTCATGCGCGCGGCCGGCTGCACGGTGAACGACATCCTCGACCGCGACATCGACGGCCGGGTGGCGCGCACAGCGACGCGGCCGATCCCCTCGGGCGAGATCAGCCTGGGCCGGGCCGGGCTCTTCCTGCTCGCGCTGCTGCTGGTCTCTTTCGCCATCCTGGCGCAGATGAACGAGCTCACCATCCTGCTCGGCTGCGCCTCGCTGCTGCTGGTCTTCCCCTACCCGCTGATGAAGCGCATCACCTACTGGCCGCAGGCCTGGCTCGGCCTCACCTTCAACTGGGGCGCCCTGATCGGCTGGACCGCGGCCACCGGGCACCTCGGCTGGCCGGCACTGCTCCTCTATCTCGGCGGCATCGCCTGGACCCTCGGCTACGACACCATTTATGCACACCAGGACAAGGAGGACGACGCCCTCATCGGCGTGAAGTCGCTGGCGCTGCGGCTCGGCGACGGCACCAAGCCCTGGCTGGCGGGCTTCTTCGCCGTCGCTCTCGCGCTCTTCGGCTTTGCCGGTTGGGCGGCCGGCCTGGCCTGGCCGTTCTGGCTCGGCCTCGCCGCGACGGGCGCGCAGTTCGCCTGGCAGGTCGTCGACCTCGACCTCGACCAGCCCGTCAACTGCCTGTCCAAGTTCAAGTCCAATCGCCTTGCCGGCTGGCTGCTGCTGGCCGGGATCCTCGCCGGGAGTCCCTGGGCGCTCGGGGCATGACGGCGGTTCTGCGGCAGCCGCCGGAGGACTTCATCCGCGCCAACACCCGGCTGGAGGCGCCGCCCCTGGTGCCTGAGGTGACGCTCCATCTCGCCAGCGAGGTGGTGCCGCTGTGGGAGGCGACCGAGGCGGAACTCGCCCGGCAAGGCCTGCCGCCGCCCTTCTGGGCCTTCGCCTGGGCCGGCGGCCAGGCGCTGGCGCGCTACCTGCTCGACCACCCGGATGTCGTGCGCGGCAAGCGGGTGCTCGATTTCGCCGCCGGCTCCGGCCTTCAGGGCATCGCCGCCAAGCTGGCGGGCGCCGCCTCGGTCGAGGCCGTCGACATCGACGCCTTCGCCTGCGCCGCCTGCCGCCTCAACGCCGCGGCCAACAAGGTCGAGATCGCCGTGCGCGAGGAGGACGCCGTGGGAACGGCCAATCCCGGCTGGGACGTGGTTCTGGCCGGCGACGTCTGCTACGAGCGCCCGGCGGCCGAGGCCATCACCGCCTGGCTGCGCGGCATCGCCGGCCCGAAGTGCCTGGTGCTGCTGGGCGACCCGGGGCGTACCTACCTGCCACGCCACGGCCTCGAGCGGATCATCGCCTATGGGGTGAAGACCAGCCGCGAGCTGGAAGACAGCGACCTGCGCAACGCGGTGGTCTGGCGGGTCATGTCGGCGGCTTAGCCGCTGCGGCAGAGCAGTCGCGCGGCACCGTAGTGGGCGACCACTGGCTCCTGCGTCTGGTCGTTGTCGGTGAAGAGGGCGACCGCCTTAACGCGCTCTTCGGGCAGGCCGCCGAAGGCCGCCTGATAGTCTGCCACCAGGTCGCGCCTCTCGCTTTCCCAGGCAAGCGGGCTCTCGATGCCGCCCTGCACCACGATGGAGCGCACCACGCCCGGCTGGGAGGGCGAATCGACGATGGTCTCCTCCGGCACCCTGGCGGTGGTCCAGACATAGCGCAGCGTCGGCGTCGCAGCGGCGCCGCCCGGCTCGCCGAACACGACCAGGATCGAGGCGGCAACGTCGTCCTTGTCCTTCTCGAACAGGCTGGCACCCTCCTGCAGGCGCTCGACGCGCCAGTCCCATTCCAGGTAGGGGCAGTCTTCGGCGTCGAAGTCGACCGGCAGCACGAGGCCCGAGGCCGAGCGCTGTCCCTCGGCGCGGATCGACAGGCGGTCCTGGTAGCTGGCGACGCGGTAGTCGGTGCGACGGTCTGCCGCTTCCGGAATTAGCGGCGTCTCGACCCAGCCCTGCTGGATCGCCCCTGCCGGATCGAAGAGGGTGTCGCGCCGGTCATAGCTGCCCTCGCGCGCCAGCTGCGGCTGCGAACCGCAGGCGGCGAGGAGGACGAGGGCGAGCGTGGCGAGGCCGCCAAAAAGGGGATGCGTGGTCATGCGCGCACTATAGCGAAGGCGAACGGAGAGGAAACAAATCTAGCAGGCTGCTGAAAAAGTCCTCGCGATAGATTTTTAGTCGTGATTCTCTG
>CAYYIV010000042.1:0-37907 GCA_964472095.1 uncultured Pelagibius sp. | reverse complement strand
TTTTTGGGAGGTATAGGCCGTGGCTTGCAAGGCGTAACCAAACAAATGGTTGGGTACAGGCCAGCCAGGCTTTGGGCGTGCCCATTCTTAAAGGGATGGCTGCACCCTCGGCTGTCGAGGTCCGCCCCAAGACGGAGCGGGCAATGTGGAGACTGGGGACGTGTGCCGTGGCAGCCCCTGTGCTCCAACGGGCAAGTCGGCCTCGGTCATGAACCGAAGTCGCCCAGATCGCGGACATGTCGGCTTCAGAATACGGAACGGAACCCAAGCTGACTCAATGAGTCAGCGGCGTTTTTCTTTGCCCGCCCCACGCCGCCCGACGTGGCCGGCGCTCACAGGGGCTTCTTGATCCAGCGCGCCAGCACGCCGACGATCCCCTCGCGGAACAGCAGCACGCCGATCACGAAGATGACGCCCTGGATGACGGTGACCCAGGCGCCGAAGCCGGCAAGGTAGTTCTGCATGGTCACGATGGCGGCGGCGCCGACGATCGGACCGAATACGGTCCCCATGCCGCCGAGCAGCGTCATCAGCACGACCTCGCCCGACATGGACCAGTGCACGTCGGTGAGCGAGGCCAGCTGGAAGACCAGCGCCTTGGTCGAGCCGGCGAGACCGGCAAGCGTCGCGGAGAGGACGAAGACGCCCAGCTTGTAGCGGTTCACACGATAGCCCAACGAAACGGCGCGCGGTTCGTTGTCGCGGATGGCCTTCAGCACCTGGCCGAAAGGCGAGTGGATGATCCGGTAGATCAACAACAGGCCCGAGAAGACGATCGCCAGCACGAAGAAGTACAAGGTGAGGTCGGAGCGCAGGCTGACGATCCCCAGCAGGTCGCCGCGTGGCACCGCCTGAATGCCGTCCTCCCCGCCGGTGAAGGGCGCCTGCAGCGAGAAGAAATAGACCATCTGCGCAAAGGCCAGCGTCACCATCGCGAAGTAGATGCCGGCGCGCCGGATGGCGAGGCCGCCGAAAACGAAGCCGAGGCCCGCCGCGGTCGCCGTGCCGCAGAGGATCGCCAGTTCCGGCGTCAACCCCCAGATCTTCGCCGCATGGGCCGTGACATAGCTCGCAGAGCCGAAGTAGGCGGCATGTCCGAACGACAGCAGCCCGCCGAAGCCGAGCAGCAGATTGAAGGCGCAGGCAAAGAGGACGAAGCACAGCACCTTCATTACGAAGACGGGATAGAGCACGAAGGGGGCGGCCAGGGCGAGAACCAGCAGCGCCGCGAAGATGATCTGATGATGCTGCGGCATGCCGGTCGCACCGGCCCGCACCGTATGCTTGTCGAGGATCTCGGTGTTGGCTGCCACTACGCTGTCCTCCCGAACAGTCCGGCAGGCTTGACCAGCAGCACGATCGCCATGATCACGAAGATCACCACGGCGGAGCCCTCCGGATAGAAGACCCGGGTGAGGCCCTCGATCAGGCCGAGGCCGAAGCCCGTCACCACCGCCCCCAGGATCGAGCCCATGCCGCCGATCACCACGACGGCGAAGACGACGATGATCAGATCGGCGCCCATGTTCGGATTGACCGAATAGATCGGCGCCGCCAGCACCCCGGCGAGTGCGGCAAGGCCGACCCCGAAGCCGTAGGTCAGGGTCACCAGGCGCGGCACGTTGATGCCGAAGGCGCCGACCAGGACCGGGTTCTCGGTCGCCGCGCGCAGATAGGCCCCCAGCCGCGTCTTCTCGATCACGAACCAGGTTCCCAGGCAGACCGCTACCGATACGCCGATGACCCAGAGTCGATAGTTGGGAAGGAACATGAAGCCGAGATTCTGAACGCCGACGAGCTGCGGCGGAATGCTGTAGGCCTGGCCGGAAATGCCGTACTCGTTGCGGAACAGCCCCTGGATGATCAGCGCCAGGCCGAAGGTCAGCAGCAGGCCGTAGAGGTGATCCAGATGATACAGCCGCGAGATCATCAGCCGCTCGAGGACGACTCCGGTCAGGCCGACGATGACCGGCACGAGGACCAGCGCCCACCAATAGCCGATCCCCAGGAAGTGCAGCAGCATCCAGGCCACGAAGGCGCCCATCATGTACTGCGCGCCATGGGTGAAGTTGATGATGTTCAGAAGGCCGAAGATGACGGCGAGCCCGAGGCTGAGCAAGGCGTAGAACGAGCCGTTGATCAAACCGAGCAGCAGCTGTCCGAACAGCGCCTGTGGCGGGATACCGAGTAGCTCGAACATGAGCAGGTCCTAGCGGATGGGAAGACACGCCGGCGACGCCGGCGCGTCTTCGAGGCTTTCGATCGCTACTTCACGAGCGGGCAGTCGCCCTGGTCGAGCGGGCGGAAGGCGCGTTCGGCGGGGATCGTGGCAAGCACCTTGTAGTAGTCCCACTTCGCCTTCGACTCGTCTGGGGTCTTCACCTGGAAGAGGTACATGTCGTGCACGTGGCGGCCGTCCTCGCGCACCTGGCCCTGGCCGAACAGCGGGTCCTCGCTCGGCATCTCCTTCATCTTGGCCATGACCGCAGCGGAGTCCTTCGAACCTGCCGCCTCGACGGCCTTCAGGTAGTGCAGGATGGAGGCGTAGACACCCGCATGGACCATGGTCGGCATGTTGCCGTTGTGGGCTTCGGCGAAACGCTGCGACCACGCCCGGGTCTCGTCGTTGAGGTCCCAGTAGAAGGCCTCGGTCAGCACCAGGCCTTGCGCCGGCTCGAGCCCGAGCGCGTTGACATCGGTAATGAAGATCAGCAGGCCGGCGAGGTTCTGGCCGCCCTGCGTGATGCCGAACTCGTGCGCCTGCTTGATCGCGTTGGTCGTGTCGGCGCCGGCATTGGCAAGGCCGATCACCTTGGCGCCGGAGGCCTGGGCCTGCAGCAGGAAGGAGGAGAAGTCCTGGCCGGGGAAGGGATGCCGCACGGCACCCAGCACCTTGCCGCCGGACTCCTCGACGACTTGCGAGGTATCGCGCTCGAGTGCGTGGCCGAAGGCATAGTCGGCGGTCAGGAAGAACCAGGAATCGCCACCAGTCTCGACCATGGCGGCGCCGGTGCCATGGGCGAGCGACCAGGTGTCGTAGGTCCAGTGAACGGTGTTCGGAGAGCAGGCCTTGCCGGTGAGGTCGGAGCTTGCCGCGCCGGAGACGAGAAAGACTTTATTCTTTTCCCGGGTGATGTCGTTGACCGCCAGGGCAGCCGAAGAGGTCGGCACGTCGGCGATCACGTCGACGTCTTCCGCGTCGTACCACTGGCGGGCGAGATTGGAGGCGATGTCGGGCTTGTTCTGGTGATCGGCCGAGACGACGGTGACGTCGATGCCCTTGTCGGCGGCGCCGAAATCCTCGATCGCCATGCGGGCGGCAACGACCGAGCCTTCGCCGGAGAGATCCGCGTAGGTGCCGGAGCGGTCGTTCATCACGCCGATCTTGACCGAAACGTCGGCAAGAGCGGGCGCAGCGACGAGCATTGCGGCCACCGAGGCCAGCAGCAACTTCGCTTTCTGCATTGTTTATTTCCTCCCGTCTGCGGCGCGGAGCGCCGGGTTCAACTGACTAAACGCCGAGATACGCGTGCAGCTTCTCGATGTTCGCTTCGATGTCGTCATTGAGGATGGTGTCGATCACCTTGCCCTGCTCGACGACATAGTGTCGATCCGCCACCGAAGCGGCGAACCGGAAGTTCTGCTCCACCAGCACGATGGTGAATCCCTGCTGCTTCAGGCGCGCAATGGTATGGCCGATCTGCTGGACGATGACGGGTGCCAGGCCTTCCGTCGGTTCATCCAGCAGCAGCAGCTTGGCGCCGGTGCGCAGGATGCGGCCGATGGCCAGCATCTGCTGCTCGCCGCCGGAAAGCTTGGTGCCCTGGCTCGCGCGGCGCTCCTCCAGGTTGGGGAACAGCGCGTAGATCTGCTCGACCGTCAGGCCGCCGGGCCGCACCCTGGGCGGCAGCATCAGGTTTTCCTCGACGGAAAGACTGGCGAAGATGCCGCGTTCTTCCGGACAGTAGGCGATGCCGAGGCGGGCAATCGCGCGGGCCGGCAGCTTGATGAGTTCGTGCCCCTCGTATGCGACGCTGCCCTTGCGCTGGGTGAGTATGCCCATGATGGCCTTCAGGGTCGTCGTCTTGCCGGCGCCGTTGCGGCCGAGCAAGGTCACGACCTCCCCCTCCCGGACGTCGAACTTCATGCCGTGAAGCACGTGGCTCTCGCCATACCAGCCCTCCAGCCCGGAGACCGAGAGCAGGGGACTGCCTGCTGCGTCGGTCGCGGTTGCGCGCGTTGTTTCTGCCGTCTCAGGCATGGCCTGCTCCGATGTAGGCCTCGATCACCCTGGGGTCCTTCGAGACGCTGGCGTAGTCGCCCTCGGCCAGAACCTTGCCGCGCGCGAGGACGGTGATGTGGTTCGCCAGCGACGCCACGACCGAGAGGTTGTGCTCGACCATCAGCACCGTGCGGTTCTGCGAAATGCGTCCGATCAGCGCGGTAATCCGCTCGATATCTTCCTGTGCCATTCCCGCAGTGGGTTCGTCGAGCAGCAGCAGTTCGGGATCGAGCGCCAGCGTCGTGGCGATCTCCAGCGCCCGCTTGCGGCCATAGGGCAGCTCGCCGGCTTTCTCGGCTGCAAAGGCGGTCAGACCGACATCCTCCAGATGCTTCATGGCTTCGTCGTCGAACCTGCGCAGCACCGCCTCCGACCGCCAGAAATCGAAGCTCTCGCCGCGCCGGCGCTGCAGCGCGATGCGGACGTTTTCCAGTGCCGTCAGATGCGGAAAGACCGCCGAAATCTGAAACGACCGGACGAGGCCGAGGCGGGCGATGTCGGCCGGCGCCAGCTTGGTTATGTCCTCGCCGTTGTAGACGATGGTGCCCTGCGTCGGCTGAAGAAACTTCGTGAGAAGATTGAAGCAGGTGGTCTTGCCGGCGCCGTTGGGCCCGATGAGCGCATGAATCGCCCCACGTTCGATCGAGAGGTCGACGCCAGCGACGGCGACGAACCCCTTGAATTCCTTCGTCAGGCCTCTTGCGGACAAGATGATGTTGTCGGCCATTTCCTCCCCACGGCTATCGCTTTCCGGGTTCTGGCGCCCGGAATGTTTTACGAACGCTACCGAAGAGCCTTAGCTCTGTCTATTTTTTCCGCTATAAGCATAAAAGTTCATGTATATGAACAAATGCCGCAGTAAATCAGCGCCGCCGAAGGCGCGGGCGAGGGGGTGCCGATGAAGGTCAGTCAGGTTGAGAACGCACTCGCCCTTTTCGAGCTCTTCGCGCGGGAGAAGTCGCCGCGCACGCTGACCGCCTTGGCGGAGCAGCTCGGCATGCCGAAATCCAGTGCCTTCAACCTGATCCACACGCTCCTTGCCCAGGGGTTCATCTACGAAACGCGGCGGCGCGGCGGCTACTATCCGACGCGGCGCCTGCTCGATCTCGCCAATCATATCGCCGAGGGCGACCCGTTTCTGCAGAGCATTCACGGTTATCTCGAGACCCTTGCGGCCGAGACCAACGAGACGGTGCTGCTGTCGGTCAGGGAGCACGATGACGTGATCTATGTCGATGTCATGGAGTCGTCGTCCCCGATACGGTACTCCGCCAAGGTCGGCGATCGGCGCCCCCTCCGTACCGCCTCCAGCGGCAAGGCCATCCTTGGATCGTTGGGCGCGGAGGAGCGGGCGGCGCTTCTCGGGTCCCCCGATGCAGCGGCACCGCCGGGCGGCGGCGGCGCGCTGGCCAAGGAGATCGAGGCGTCGATCGCGCGGGGGTGGTGCGAGGACTGGGCGAAGACGGCGCCGGATGTGATGGGCATCGGTGTCCCGCTGGTGTGCGGCGAACGCCATTTCGGCCTCGCCGTGGCCGGCCCGATCTACCGCATGCAGGACCGCCGCAACGAGCTGGCTGCGGCCCTGCAGGCTGCCGCCGGCGAGATCTGGCGCCTCTTCGAGGAGAGCATCGCGCCTGCCGCAGGGGGCAGGGCTGCTGGCGGCAGGAAGCTGTAGGCCCGGCTTCACCGCCGCTTGCCGGCGCAACCGGGGTGCTGCCACTACCCGGCCAGCACGGCCTGCACCTCCTCCAGGCTCGGCATGGACGGCGCCGTCCCCGGCCGAGTCACCGAGATGCCGGCGACCGCATTGGCGAAGCGGACCGCCTCCAGGGGAGCGAGCCCGCGCGACAGGGCGACGGCCAGCCCGCCGTTGAAGGCGTCCCCGGCGCCCGTGGTTTCCACGACGGCGCCGGAGGTGATCGCCGGCACGTGCTCGGAGGTCTGCCTGTCGTGGAAAAGCGCGCCCTTCTCGCCAAGGGTGATGATGGCGGCGCCGACGCCCTTGGCAAGCAGCTGGTCGGCGGCCCGGCGGGCGTCATCGAGGCTGGCGACCTTCAGGCCGGTCAGGCCTTCCGCCTCGGTCTCGTTCGGGGTGAGGTAATCGCAGACTGCGTAGACGGCTGGCGGCAGCTCGGCGGCCGGCGCCGGGTTGAGGATCGTGGTGACGCCGGCGGCGCGGGCGATTTCCAGCGCGCGCAGCGCGGCGTCGATGGGCTGCTCGAGCTGGGTGACGAAGACGCCGGCGCTGCGGATGAGCGCCGATTGCGCCTCGATGTCCGCCGGCGAGATGAGGCTCGCGGCGCCGGGGCAGACGATGATGGCGTTGTCGCCGGTCGCCTCCTCGATGAAGATGTAGGCCGCGCCGGTGTAGCTCTCCGGCGTCTCGATGACGGCCGGCGTCACGCCGGCCTGCCGCCAGGTCTGCTTGGCCATCTCGGCGAAGGCGTCGCGCCCGAGCCGGGTGATGAAGCTGACCTCGGCCGCCAGCCGCCCGGCGGCGACGGCCTGGTTGGAGCCCTTGCCGCCTGGACCGAGCACGAAGTGTTTGCCGAGGATGGTTTCGCCGAGCCGCGGCTGCCGCGCGGCGCGGTAGGCGGTGTCGGCAACGAAGACGCCGAGGATGACAACCGGCTTGCTCTTGCCCATGGCGCTCACGCCGTCTTCGGCGCAATAACGCCCTTGCGGAAGGCGAAGCAGCCGTAGAAGCGGCGCTCGCCGGTCTGGATGACGCAATAGGCCTGCTTGGCGCGTTCGTAGAAGGCGTAGCGCTCGATCGACATCATCGGCCAGGAACGGCCTTCGGCGGCGTCGATCGCCTGCTGCACTTCCTGCTGGACCGGAGGGACCTCGCCCGGCGCGCCGACGATCTCCATGCGCGCGGCGGCGTCGTCCACGAAGCTGTCGAGCGGCATGACCGAGAGCACGGCTGCGGTCGCCGCGGCGGCGCCGACGTTGTCGATCCGCAGCAGCCTGCCGAGGCGCGTCTGCCGCGCGACCGAGTCGGAGGGAAAATTGGTGTCGGCGATGATCAGGTCGTCGCCGTGGCCCATCGCCCGCAGCGCGCAGAGGACATCGGCGTTGAGAAGCGGGCTTATCCCTTTCAGCATTTCTTTCCTCGATTCCAGCTTGCCGCCCGCTTTGGATCGCCCGCGCAAGCGGCGGTCAGATCCGCTGCCCGGTTTCGGCATTGAACAGATGCACCTGGTCGACGCGGGGGCGCAGGTGCACGGTATCCCCCGGCTTGAAGTCGTGGCGCTCGCGGAACAGGGCGACGATCTCGCTTTCGCCGAAGCGCAGGAACACCAGGGTTTCGGATCCCGTCGGCTCGACCACCGCGATGCGCGCCGGCATGCCCTCCGGCGCCAATTCCAGATGCTCGGGCCGGATGCCGAAAAGCACGGCCTCGCCGTTCTCGACCCCAGGGTTGCCGGCGACCGCCAGGCGGGCGCCGTTCACCTCGACGCTGCCGCCGCCGGCGACCTTGCCCTTCAGCAGGTTCATGGCGGGGGAACCGATGAAGCCGGCGACGAAGGCGTTGGCGGGGCGGTCGAAGAGCTCCAGCGGTGCGCCGATCTGCTCGATCCGGCCGTCCTGCAGGACCACGATCTTGTCGGCCATGGTCATCGCCTCGACCTGGTCGTGGGTGACGTAGACGGTGGTGGTCCTCAGCCGCTGGTGCAGTTCCTTGATCTCGGTGCGCATCTGCACGCGCAGCTTGGCATCGAGATTGGATAGCGGTTCGTCGAAGAGGAAGACCTGCGGGTTGCGCACGATGGCGCGGCCCATCGCCACGCGCTGGCGCTGACCGCCGGAAAGCTGGCGCGGATAGCGGTCGAGGTAGGGGGCGAGTCCGAGGATCGCGGCCGCCTGGTTCACCCGCTCGGCCACGGTGCGGCTGTCCATTTTGCGCAGTCGCAGGGAGAAGGCCATGTTGTCGCGGACCTTCATGTGCGGATAGAGCGCGTAGTTCTGGAACACCATCGCGATGTCGCGCTCGGAGGGGGACAGGTTGTTGACGACCCGGTCGCCGATGGTGATGACGCCGCCGCTGATGCTTTCCAGGCCGGCGATCATGCGCAGCAGGGTGGACTTGCCGCAGCCCGACGGGCCGACCAGGACCACGAACTCGCCGTCCGCAATCTCGATGTCGACGCCGTGGATGACCTCCACCGGCCCGAAGGCCTTGCGGACTTTGCGAACCTGGACCCGCGCCATCTATCCTCCCCTACGGCCCTCTTGCCGGGGCTTGCCTTGCCGGACAAAGAACAGACGAGCCGGCATGGGATGTCAATTGCAAAGGGAAGCCTGAACAATGCGCCCGGGTCGCGCCCGGCCCACCGATGACGCACGCGGTCCAGTTGACAGCGTATGAACTTGCATCATACTCGGCGATAATTGGACGACCCGGAAGTGACTTTTGGGGGACTGCAGCGTCAAGCAAGACGGTCGGGGATTGGGCCTTCGCTGCGCCTTCCTTGCCGACCGCCAGTTCAGTCAGCGCCGTAGAAACGGCGAACGGCCGAAATGAGCCGAGTATTCCTTGTAGGGAGGATTCATCCATGAAATTGCACGTTTATGAGCGGCTCATGGCCATGCAGGCGGGCCGTCGCAGCTTACTCAAAGGAGCGGTCGGCGCCGGCGCGCTGGCGCTCGGCGCCGCAAGCGGCCTCGGCGCGCTGATGCCGCGCGCCTCGGCGCAGGGCAGTCTGCGGGCGGAAATGCTGAAGATCCCCGGTGTCGGTATGGGATCTCCCACCGACGGCGACTGGCAGAAGGTCGGCGACCTTTGCCTCGGCGGCACCAAGGCCAGCGTTCAGCCGGGCGAGTTCGACGGCGTCCAGCTGACCTTCATGGGGCTCAACAATCAGAACCTGCACAATTTCCTGTTCCGCGGCTTCCTCAAGCCCTGGGAGGCCTACACGGGCGCCAGGATCAACTGGATCGACCTCGCGCAGGCCGACTACAACGCGCGCCTGCAGCAGTCCATCGCCACCGGCACGGTCGACTTCGACCTCATCGAGATGGGCGCGCCCTTCGAGGGCGACGTCTGCGGCAAGGGCCTGGCCTCCGAGATGCCCGATTGGGTCAGGGACCTGATCGACATGGACGACTACGTGGGCTACCTGAAGGAGCCGGTCGGCACCTGGGACGGCAAGACCTATCGCATCTCCATCGACGGCGACTGCCACAACTTCAACTACCGCACCGACTACTTCGAGAACGAGGATTTCGCCAGGGCCTGGAAGGAAGAGGGCCATGCCGGCGAGTGGGCGGTGCCGACTACCTGGCAGCAGGTGCAGGAAGTCACCAGGTTCCTCAAGGGCAAGACCATCGACGGCTTCCCGGCCAACGGCTACCTCGATCCCTTGAAGGGCTGGGGCGGCTTCGGCTTCTATTTCCTCGCCAGCCGGGCGACCGCCTATGCCAAGCACCCGGACGATCCGGCCTGGCTGTTCGACCCCGACACCATGAAGCCGCGGGTGAACAACGAAGCCTGGGTGCGCGCCATCCAGGACGTGCTGGACGTGATGGACGCGCAGCCGCCCGACCAGATCAACGCCGATCCCGGCACCACCGGCTTCCAGCAGTTCCTGGCCGGCACCGGCTCCATGCTGACTTGGTGGGGCGACATCGGCTCCAGCGCCCGGACTTCGGATTCCTCGGTGGTCGGCGATGTCGTCGGATTCTCTATCCTTCCGGGCTCCGACGATGTCTGGAATCACCAGGCCGGCCGGTGGGAAACCCTGGCGGGCGGGCCCAACTTCGCGCCCAACATGGCCTACATCGGCTGGGGCGTCTACGTCATGGCGCGGGTCGACGGCGACGAGAAGAAGCACAAGGCCGCCTGGTCGGCGGCGGCACACCTCGGCGGCAAGGACATCTCGCTGTGGTGCGCGGCTTATCCCTCGGGCTTCCAGCCCTATCGCAACAGCCACTTCAACATTCCCGAATGGGTGGAGGCCGGCTACGACGAGGCCTTCATCGACGACTATCTCGCTTCGGAGGCCGATTCCTACAACCATCCCAATGCCGCGATCGAGCCGCGCATCCCTGGTATCTTCCAGTACTACTCGGTCGCCGAGGACGAGCTCGCCAAGACCTATGCCGGCCAGTATGCCTCGGCGCAGGAAGGCGCCGACAAGATCGCCGAGGCCTGGGAGCGCATCACCGACCAGATCGGCCGGGAGAGCCAGATCAGGCTCTACAAGGCCTCGCTCGGGATGTAGGGGCGGGTTGCGCCCGGCAGATGTAGCGGAGCGGCGGCAGGCTGCCGCCGCTCCGATCCTTCACTTGCTCATTCGAACCGGTTTGCCGCCCCATGCAGGACGTTTCGGCCAGTCATAGCGAACTCGACGATGTCGTCGCTGCCGAGCCTGCACCGGGAAGTCGTGGGCGCTGGGGGGCCGTCATCCTGGCGGCCGGGACCTGCGTTCTCGTCGCCACCTTCGCGGTTCAGCTGCTCCACGCAAACGGCAGCATCGCCTTCGGCTTCGACACCTGGCGGCCGGTCCTCTATGCCTATCTGGTCTGGGCCGTCAGCCTTGGAATCGCCCAGGTGCTGCGCCGCGGGCAGGCCGGCTCCCGGGCGCTTTTCGTGCTGCCGGCGGTGCTGTTCATCGCCGCCATGGTCGTCTTCCCGCTGACCTTCGGGCTCTACATTTCCTTCACCGACTGGAATCTCTCCTCCTTCGAGGGGCGCAGATTCAACGGCCTGGACAACCTGCGCCAGATGCTGAACGACGCCTTCTACTGGAACGCCATGCTGAACATGCTGTGGTACAGCCTGGCGGTGCTGGTGGAGTACGCCATCGCCTTCGGGCTGGCCCTGCTGCTCAATGCCGAGATCCGCGCACGCAAGTTTCTGCGCGTCGTCTTCCTGCTGCCGCTGATGCTGTCGCCGGTCGCGGTCAGCTGGATGGTGGGCAAGTCGATGATGGAGATCCGCTTCGGACCGCTGGCCAACCTTGCCCGCCGGCTCGGTTGGGAGACGCCGGCCTTCTTCTCCGATCCCTGGCTGGCGAAGGCCTCCATCATGGTGATGGACGCCTGGACCTTCATTCCGCTGATGATGATCATGCTGCTGGCCGGGCTGCAGGCGCTGCCCAAGGAAGTGATGGAGGCCGCCAAGGTCGACGGCGCGAATGCCTGGCAGACTTTCTGGAAGATCATCTTCCCGCTGACCTTGCCGGTCTCGATCACGGCCATCATGATCCGCATCATCTTCAAGCTGAAGCTGGCCGACGTCATCATCAACGTCACCTCCGGCGGCCCGGGCGGCGCCACGGATTCGGTGACCAGCTTCATCTTCCGCGAATACCGCGACCGCTCGAATGTCGGCTACGGCACGCTGCTGGCGATGGTCTATCTCGTCATCATTGTCATTTCACTGACCACCCTGTTGAACCTGCTCGGGCGCTGGCTGCGCGGCTACGGCCAGGAGGAGTCCTAGGCCATGATTGTCGCCGGGGAGGCAGAACGCGATTTCGTCGAGCCGCTGCGCAGCCCGGCCGAACGCCTGCGCCGCATCCTGGTGCGGGTGCTGATCTACGGCATCCTCATTCTCTGGGCGGTCATCTGCCTCTTCCCGATCTACTGGACGGTGACGACCTCCTTCAAGATCGCGCCGGACGTGATGCGCAGCCACCTCGTGCCCTTCGTGGACTTCATGCCGCAGTGGCTCGGGTGGCGCTCCCTCGGCCTGTCGCCGGAAACGATCTTCGAAACCTCCACCGTGCGCGAGGAATTCCTGCGCCGCTTCTGGAACAGCGTGATCACCTCGGTCTCGGCCTCCGCCCTGGCGATCGTCATCGGCTCGCTGGCGGCCTATGGCCTCACCCGCTTCTCCTATCGCTTCGGGCCGATGCGCAACAAGGACATCTCCTTCTTCTTCCTGTCGCAGCTGATCCTCCCGCCGGTGGTGCTCGCCCTGCCGTTCCTCGTGCTCTACAAGGAGCTGGCGCTGCTCGACACCACCATCGGGCTGATCCTGCTCTACACCCTTATGGTGCTGCCCATCGTCATCTGGATCATGCGCGACCAGTTCCGCGCCATCCCGGTGGAGCTCGAGGAGGCAGCGCTGGTGGACGGCCTGTCGGTCTGGGGCGCCTTCCTGCGCATCGTGCTGCCGATCTCCGTGCCCGGGATGGTGGCGGCCTTCATCCTGGCGCTCATCCTCTGCTGGAACGAGTACTTCTTCGCCGCGCTGCTGACCAGCACCGACGCCAAGACCCTGCCGGTCATGGTGGCCAGCCAGACCGGCAGCCAGGGCATCAACTGGTGGGCCATGGCTGCCCTGTCGACGGCGGCCATCGCGCCGCTGGTCATCGTCGGCATCCTGCTGGAGCGCTACATCATCGCCGGCATGGCGACCGGCGCGGTGAAATAGCGCGGCAACGGACGGGGAGGAACGCAATGACCATGACGACAAGGCGCTTTGAGCGGCTCGACGATCGCGGCCTGACCTTCACCGAGCTCGGCTTCGGCACGGCGCCGCTCGGCAACCTCTACCGCGCCATCAGCGAAGCGGACGCGCAGGCGGCGCTGGAAGCCGCCTGGGCGACGGGCTGCCGCTATTTCGACACCGCGCCGCTCTACGGCCTCGGCCTCGCCGAGACGCGCCTCAACCGCTTCCTCATCGGCCGCCGCCGCGAGGACTACGTGCTGTCGACCAAGGTTGGGCGCCTCCTGCAAGCCTGCCCGCCGGACCGGCGCACCGGCATCGGCAAGTTCTTCAACACGCCGTCGCGGCGCGAGGTCTACGACTATACCTACGATGGCGTCATGCGCTCCTTCGAGATCTCGCTGGAGCGCCTCGGCGTCGACTCGATCGATATTCTCTACGGCCACGACATCGATCTCTTCAACCACGGCACCCGGGAGGTGCTGGACGCGAAGCTGAACGAGTTCATCCGCTCCGGCTACTACGCCCTGCTGTCGCTCAGGGACCAGGGCGCCATCAAGGCCTTCGGCGCCGGCCTCAACGAATGGCAGGCCTGCCAGTGGCTGGCCGAGCGCGGCGACTTCGACCTCTTTCTGCTGGCCGGGCGCTACACCCTGCTGGAGCAGGAGGCGCTGGAGACCTTCCTGCCGCTCTGCGAGCGGCGCGGCATCGGCATCGTGCTCGGCGGACCCTACAACTCCGGCATCCTGGCGAACGGGCCCAAGCCCGGGGCGCACTACAACTACGACCCGGCACCGCCGGAGATCCTCGACCGGGTGGCGCGCATCGAGGCGGTCTGCAAGCGCCATGGCGTGCGCCTCATCGAGGCGGCGCTGCAGTTTCCGCTGCTGCATCCTGCGGTGGTCTCGGTTATCCCCGGCGGGCAGAGCGCGGCCGAGGTCGAGAGCAACCGCGCCGTCCTCGGAAGGCAGATTCCCGCTGTCCTCTGGGAAGACCTCAAGGCCGCGGGACTGCTGCGCGCCGATGCGCCGACGGCCTGAGCCGGGACGGCAATGCCATGACGATCCTTGTCGACGCGCATCAGCACTACTGGGAGCCGCGGCGCGGCGACTACGCCTGGATGCCGAAGGACGATCCCATCCTCGCGCGGCCCTACGGCCCGGCAGACCTGGCACCGGAACTGGCCGAGTTCGGCATCGCACGCACCGTCCTGGTGCAGGCGGCCGCCACGCTGGAGGAGACCGAGTACATGCTCGGCCTCGCCGATGCCACGCCCTCGGTTGCCGCCGTGGTCGGCTGGATCGACTTCGAGAACAGGGATCAGCTCAGACATCTCGAGCGCTTGCGGAACCATCCGAAGTTCGTCGGCGTCCGTCCGATGATCCAGGACATCGCCGACGTCGACTGGATGCTGCGCGACGACGTGCAGTGGGCCTACGCCGCGCTCGTCGACCTCGACCTCACGTTCGACGCGCTCGGCTTCTCGCGGCACCTGGCGAACTTCCTGACGCTCCTCGATCGCTATCCGACGCTGCGGGTCGTGGTCGATCACTGCATGAAGCCGCAGGTTCGCGACCACGGCACGGCGGCCGAGGAGCTGGCGTTCTGGGCCACCGGGATGCGCCGCATCGCGGCGGAGACCGGCGCCTTCTGCAAGCTCTCCGGCCTGGCCACGGAAGCGAACGAGGACTGGACCGAGCTGGATCTTCGTCCCTATGCCGCCGAGGTGCTGCGGGCCTTCGGCGCCGGACGGGTGATGTGGGGCTCCGACTGGCCGGTCTGCCGCCTGCGCGCAAGCTACGGCCGGTGGCACGCCGCCGCCCGGGCGCTTTGCGCCGACCTCACGGAGGCGGAGCGCCTGCAGGTCTTCGGCGGCACGGCGGCCCGCTTCTACGGCCTGGAGGATCGCTAGCCTCGGGCGCGTTTCTTATGGCCGTGCCGCAGAATTGCTTGCGCGCCAGGGCGGGACCGCTCGCCCCCTTGGCCGCCCTGCAGTATCTTTGCCTGCGATCAGGAGGACAGCATGACAGAGCCGCAAGGATCCGCATCCCGGGGACTGACCTTCATCGGCTTCGGCGAGGCCGCCAAGGCGATGATCGCGGGCCTGCGCGAGGCGCATCCCGCGCTGCCGATCCACGTCTACGACATCCGCTTCGCCGGCGCCGAGGGCGACGCGCTGCGGACCGAGGCGGCGGCGCTCCAGGCGCAGGTCCACGACAGCCTCGGCGCGGCGCTGGCCGGCAGCGCCATCGTGCTCTCGACGGTGGTGGCGAAGGCCGCCGTCCCGGTGGCCGAGGGCGCGGCGGCGCATCTGCAGCCCGGCCAGCTCTACATCGATCTCAACTCGGCGGCGCCGGGCACCAAGCAGCGCGTCGCCCAGGTGCTGGCCGCCAGCGGCTGCGATGTGATCGACGGCGCCATCCTCTCGCCGGTGCCCAGGCACCGCCACAAGGTGCCGATTCTGCTCTGTGGGCCGCGGGTGGCCGAAGCCGTGGCGCAGCTCACCGCGCTCGGCTTCAACGTGGAGGACGGCGGCGAGACCCTTGGTGCCGCCTCGGCCACCAAGATGCTGCGCTCCATCATGATCAAGGGCGTCGAGGCGCTGTTCCTGGAATGCGTGGCGGCGGCCAGCCACTTCGGGGCCACCGAGCGGGTGCTGAACTCGTTGCAGCCCAGCCTGCCCGGCCTCGACTGGCCGGAGCGCGCCCGCTATCTCACCTCGCGCACGGCACTGCACGGCGCCCGCCGCGCGGTGGAGATGACCGAGGCGGCGGCGATGCTGCGCGATATCGGCATGGAGCCGATGATGGCCGAGGCTGCGGCCCGGCGAATCTCCTGGGGCGCCGAGCAGGGCCTCGCCGCCCGCCTGGTCGACGACGGTTTCCCTACTGTCGAGGCGATGGAACAAGCCTTCGCCGGCAAGCCCAAGGGGACCTGACCGGCGCGTGTCGGCTCAGGTCTTGTAGGACGGATCGAGCCGGTCGAGGCGGCGGCGCAGAGCCGGCCATTCGACCTTGCCGATCGGCCGGTAGCCCTTCTCCGAGTTGTTGAAGCGGTTGCGCTCGATTGTGGTGCGCTGGATCTCTTCCGGGATCGGGTTCAGTTCGGCGCCGGACTGCTGGAACGACAGCTGCATGTAGCAGGCGCGTTCGGCGCGGTACATCCACATGAAGGCCTCGCCCGCCGAGCGGCCGACGGTCAGCAGGCCGTGATTGCGCAGGATCAGTACGTTGCTGTTGCCGAGATCGTTGACGATGCTTTCGCGCTCGGCGAGGTCGGTGGCGATGCCCTGGTAGTCGTGGTAGCTCGCATGCGCGATCACCGCCATCGAATGCTGGGTGATCGGCAACAGGCCGTCCTTCTGCGTGGCGACGCCGACGCCGGCGCGGGTGTGGGTGTGGATGACGCAGGCAACGTCGGGCCGTGCCATGTGGATGGCGCCGTGAATCACGAAGCCGGCCGGGTTGATGGTGTAGTCGGTCTTCGAGAGGACGTTGCCCTCCTGGTCGACCTTCACCAGGCTGGAGGCGGTGATCTCGTCGAACATCAGGCCGAAGGGGTTGATGAGGAAATGGTCCTCCGGGCCCGGCACCCGCGCCGAGAGGTGGGTCGCCAGCAGGTCCGACCAGCCGTAGAGATCGACCAGGCGGAAGGCCGCGGCGAGATCCACGCGCATTTCCCATTCCGCTGATGAACAGTCGATGCTCGGCGATTCCTGGGGCATGGCCATGGTGTTTCGCTCCTTCTCGCTAGGTCAGGACAGCGGCCAGGGCAGATCGAGCCAATCCTGCAGGAGGCCGCGCGGGTAGTCCAGATGCAGCATATGGCCCATGAAGGCCAGCACGCCAAGCCCAGAGGCGGTCATGATCGCGATGGTCAGCGCCGAAAGCCGCGTGCGCAGCTTGAGGAAAGTGGCGATGAAGATGCCGATGGCGAGGAAGAAGCCGACCACATAGCCGATCGCCATGAGCGCGATGAACCACAGGACCTGGCCTTCCGGCGCGCCCTTCTCCGGGTCCGGCTCGCCCATCAGTTCCTCGTCGTAGCGTGCCGGATTGTGCCCCTCTGTCTTGCGCAGCATCTGGAAGAACAGCGCTATGGTGCAGACGACGCCGATGATGCCGACCACGGTCGGGAAGATGCGGCCGAGAAACATCAGATCCTGGGCGAAGGCCACAATGGCAAGCGAGAAGATGCCCAGCAGGGCGAGGAAGGTCACCTGCCCGGCGCCGAGCGGAATGTGCGCCAGGTTCTGCTCGCGCTTCTGCGCCTGGATCATCTTCAGGCCGATCCAGGTGGAGATCGCGGCCAGCGCCAGCAGCACCAGGAAGATCGGCCGCAGGAACACCTCGATGCCGTAGAAGTTCACCGTCTGGTAGAGGTTGGTCTCGATGCCGCCGGCCAGTACGAAGCCGACTACCAGGGCCGGGCGGGAATAGCCGTAGCGGCGCATGTAGATTGCCACAATGCCCAGCAGCGTCACGGCAATGAGGTCGCCCCAGGCCTTCGACGACTGGAAGGCGGCGAACATGATCAGCATGATCATGAAGGGCGCGATGTAGTTGAAGTTGACGGAGGAGAGGCGGGCGATGGGGCTGGCCAGCGCGATGCAGGCGACGGCGCCGATGACGTTGGCGATCGCCAGCGACCAGATGATCGTGTAGACCAGCGAGAGGTTCTGCGTGACCATGGTGATGCCCGGCTCGACGCCCAGCAGGATCATGCCGCCCATCAGGATGGCGGTGCCGCTGGAGCCGGGGATGCCGAAGATCAGGGTTGGGATGAGCGCGCCGCCCTCCTTGGCGTTGTTCGACGATTCCGGCGCCAGCACGCCGCGGATGTCGCCCTTGCCGAATTCCGAGCGGTCCTTTGCGGTCTGCATGGCGTGGGCGTAGGCGATCCAGTCGACCACCGAGCCGCCGAGGCCCGGCAGGATGCCGATCAGGCAGCCGATGCCCGAGCAGCGCAGAATCAGCCAGCGATGCTTGATGGCGTCCTTCATGCCCTGGATCCAGCCATGTCCGAGCAGGGAGCGCTCGGCCACCGCCTTGCCGGTGCGCAGCAGATCGACGATTTCCGGCAGGGCGAAGACGGCCAGTGCGATGATCAGCAGCGGCACGCCGTTGCTGAGATAGAGGATCTGGAACTCGAAGCGGTACTCGCTGGTCGCCGGCGCCTGGCCGATCGTCGCGATCATCAGGCCGACCGCAGCCGCCAGCAGGCCTTTCAGGACCGACTGGCCGGTCAGCACGCCGACCATGGAGATGCCGAGCACGGCCAGCATCAGCATCTCGCCGGTGCCGAAGGCGAGCACGATGGGACGCGCGATCAGGATGGCGCCGGTCAGCACCAGGGCGCCGAACACGCCGCCGAACATCGAGGCCGTGAACGCAGCCGAGAGGGCACGTGCGGCCTGGCCTTTCTTGGCGAGGGGAAAGCCGTCGACCACGGTCGCCTGGGAGGATACCGATCCTGGAATGCCGATCAGCACGGCCGGAAAGGTATCGGCGGTGCAGACCACCGACATCAGGCCGATCAGCATGGCGACGCCGGCTGTAACGTCCATGCCGTAGACGAAGGGCAGCAGCAGGGCGAGGCCCACGGCGCCGCCGAAACCGGGCAGCACGCCGACCACCAGGCCGATGCTGACGCCGAGCATCAGGTAGAGGATGTTCTGGCCGCTGAGTACGGCGGCCAAGGCCTCAAGCAGTATCTCGACCATGGGATCCGCGTTCTCCGAACAGGATAGCCGGCCGGATCTTCAGCGAGGCCGGCCGGCCAGAAACTGCGGCGATGCTCCCAGCGGGGCTGGGAGCATCGTGCACAGGCAGGTCAGTTCGGCTCGAAGCCGAAGCGGTCCTTCAGCCAGCCCAGGATCCATTCCTCGGCTTCGGGGGAGACGTTGATCGCGAGATCCATCGCCTTGTCGATGCCGTCGACGATGGTCTCGTACTTGCCGAGTTCCGCTTCCATGAAGGCAACGGTCTCGGGATCGGCGGCCATTTTCTTGGCGGCGTCGCGGTAAGCCGTCACGATATCGTCCGGCGTGTCCTTGGGCACCACCAGGAACTTCTGCACCGCATAGCCGGAGAGGAAGAAGGCCTGCCAGGCATCCCAGGCCGGGCCCGACGGCTTCTTGCCGTGGAGTTGCTCGTAGACCTCCGGGAAGCTCGGCAGGTCCGGCAGGGTCGGGTCACGACCGATCTCACCGTTGGCGTCGAGCGCGCCGAAGGTGAACAGCGGCACCATGGAGCCCTCCTCGACCAGCGGCACCACGTGCTTCAGGTAGGCCGGCGTCGTCTGGTAGTCGATCGTGGTCTCACCGCGCATGGTCGAAAGGCGGCCGTTGGCGCGGCTCTTGAAGCCCATGATCGTCTCGACCTCCAGCCCCAGCATCTCGAAGGCCAGCGCCGGCACCAGGTCCAGCGAGGTGGCGCCCTGGCTGCCGAAGCGCAGTTTGACCTGCTTCAGCTTGTCGATGTCGCTGGCGAGATCCTTCACACCGTGCGAGGCGGGCACGTAGACCACGCCGCCTGCCGGCGAGGCGAAGATCGGCTTCACATCGTTGTAGTCGTAGCGGACGCGCGGGTCCTTCAGCAGCATCGGAAACTGCACTGAGCCCGAGGTGCCGAAGATCATCAGGCCCGTCGGCTCCATGCGGGCGAAGTATTCGTTGGTGCCGCCGATGGCGCCACTCTGGGCGTTGTTCTTGATGATGACGGTCGGCTGGCCGGGCAGGAACTTGCCAAGAGTCGGCGCCAGCGCGCGCGCCCAGGTGTCCGAGCCGCCGCCCTCACGGAAGGGGATCCACCATTCGATGGTCTTGCCGGAGAAGTCGGCCGCCTGGGCGGGCAGCGGGTTGAGCGTGGCAGCGGCACCCATCGCGAGGAGCGATGCGCAGGCTGCCTTGAGCAGAAAACGTCGTTTCATAGTGGGCCTCCCTGGATTGACGTTTCGTTGAGTCCGAATCCTCCCCCGATCATGGGGCAGCGTGACTGAAGACGGTTCCCTCAAAAAGCTTGCGGGCCGTCCGCAGAAAGGCGGCTCGGCGGATCTCCGGAGGATTGGCGCTGTCGTCAACCTCCATGAGCACGTCGAGGGCTCCGGTCGGGTGTTCGACGGAAAGCTTCTTGGAAGCGCCGTCGGAGATTGCCGCCACACCCGCTGCGGGCGAGTGGGGCAGCAAACAGGCGGTTGCCACGCTGATGGCGCCGAACACGCCGATCGTCGCGTGGCAACGGTGAGGGATGAAAGTGCGCGTCGAGACACAGCCGCCGTTAGTCGGCGGCGACACCATGGTCATCTTCGGCACGGTCTTGTCACGCACGTCGCCGAGGTTCATCAGCGGACCGGCTGCCAGGCGGATCCGCTCGAGGCGTGTCTTCAGCTCGTCGTTCGCTTCGAGCTCTTCGCGGGTCTCGTCGCCGCGGATGCCCATGTCGGAGGCGAGCAGGACCACCACCGGCATGCCGTTGTCGATCAGCGTCACCTTGTAGCCGGCCACCTCGTCGACCGCGTTGCCGCTGGGCAGCAGCGCACCGCACAGCGAGCCCGCGGCGTCGGTGAAGCTCAGAGGCACCGGCGCCGCGCTGCCCGGGACGCCATCGATGCGCGCCTCGCCGCGGTAGCTCACCTTGCCGCCGGGGGTGGCGATCTCGGCCACCGCGGTCTGGCTGCTGTTGACCATGAAGATGGTGACCGGCGTTACCGGGTCCCTGGCCGCGACCAGGCCCTGCTCGATGGCGAAGTAGCCGACGCCGGCCAGGATGTTGCCGCAGTTCTGGCCGTAGCCCACCCTCGCTTTGTCGACGAAGACCTGGGCGAAGAGGTACTCCACGTCGATGCCGGGGCGCTTCGACGGCTCGACGATGGCGACCTTGCTGGTCAGCGGATCGGCGCCGCCGATGCCGTCGATCTGGCGCGGGTCGGGCGAGCCCATGATCGACAGCAGCAGCGCGTCGCGCGTCGCCGGGTCGCTCGGCAGGTCGCGGGCGAGGAAGTACGCTCCCTTCGAGGTGCCGCCGCGCATCAGAGTGCAGGGGACGCCGGAAATCGTTCAGCCCTCCGCCTTGCCACTGCCGTAGTCGCGATAGACCAGGCCCTTTTCCGCCAAGCGCTCGCGCATGCCGTAGATGTCGAGGCCGAGTTCGCCGGCCTGCAGGCGCGCACGCACGCCCGCCTCCTTTTCCTCGCGTGCCCTGGCCTTGGCCAGCACCTCGGCGGCCTCTTCGCGCTTTACCACGCAGACGCCGTCGTCGTCGGCGACGATCACGTCGCCGGGGCACACGGCGGCGCCGGCGCAGACGATGGGCAGGTTCACCGCGCCGATGGTTTCCTTCACCGTGCCCTGGGCGGAGATCGCCCGCGACCACACGGGGAAGCCCAGGCGGGTCAACTCGGCGGTGTCGCGCGTGCCGGCCTCGATCACCAGGCCGCGCACCTTGCGCGCGATCATCGACTGGGCGAGCAGTTCGCCGAAGTAGCCCTGGTCGCTCGGCGAGCTCGGCGCGATGACGACGACGTCACCTTCGCGGCACTGCTCGACCGCGACGTGGATCATCCAGTTGTCGGCCGGCGGCAGCGAGACCGTGACTGCGTTGCCGGCGATCTGCGCGCCTGGATAGATCGGCCGCAGGAAGCTCTGCAGCAGGCCCTTGCGGCCCTGCGCCTCGTGTACCGTGGCGACGCCGCAGGCGGCGAGACCGTCGATCACGGCACGCTCGGCGCGCGGGCAGTTGGTAACGACGAAGCCGTTCATAGCGCGTCGACCGTGCGCGGGAAGATCGACTGGAAGGCTTCTGCGTACCGCGCTGGACGACCGCCCGCCTGGCCGCCGGAATTGCGGCGGAACTGGTTGCCGCGGTTCTCGCCCACGTTGGTGTAATAGGACCAGAGGTGCTCCTGGCCCTCCATGCACTCGATGGCGGCGCGCTTCTGCTCCCAGACATCGGTGATGTCGAGCAGGGTATCGGGCCGCCAGTCGCACTGCTCGGTCTGGTGCGGCTCGAACAGGTAGAGCTGCGGCGCGCCGAGCACCTTCTCGCCTGGATTGTGGCCCCAGGCCTGGGCGATCATGCGGCATTCCAGGGTGACCTGGGTGGCGTAGGGGTGGTCGGTGTTGTAGGGATCCTTCAGGGAGTGCGACAGCATGAAGGCCGGCTGCACCTGGCGGATCACGTCGACCAGGCGTTCCTTCGCCTCCGGGCCGGCCACCAGCGGGTAGTCGCCGAGGTCGAAGAAGTGGATGTCATGGGCGTTCAGGACCTTGGCCGCGGCCTCGGACTCCTTGCGGCGGGCATCCTTTACCGCCTGCAAGGTGATGCCCGGCTGCTTCCACAGCTTGGCGGATTCGCCGCGCTCGCCGTACGACAGGCAGACAATGCTCACCGCATAGCCCTTGGCGGCGTGCAGCGCGATCGCCCCTCCGGCGCGCCACACGAAGTCGGCCGCATGCGCGCTGACGACCAAGGCGGTCTGCCCTGCCATAAGATCCTCCCTGAAACTTTGGTCTTGTTCTGCGGGGGGAGTATTGCCCCCGGGGTCGGACCTGTATAAGAAGAACCGCGCAGGTTCCATTACGTTTGGCTATTCATCAGAATAGAGGGTTAAGGGATGAACCGGCCCAATCTCCGCCATTTAAGGGCATTTAGCCTGGCTGTCCGGGAGCGGAATATTAGCCGTGCGGCAGAAGCGGCGCGGATCACGCAATCCGCCGTCAGCCAGGCGGTGGCAAAGCTGGAAGCGCACTACGACTGCAGATTGCTGGAGCGCAGCAGCGCCGGTGTCTATCCGACGGCTCTCGGCAAGGTGGCGGCGGAGCGCATCGACCGCGCCCTGGCCCGGCTGCGCGCCGCTACCCAGCGGGCCTGCCCGCCGCGCGCCGCCCGGCGCCCCGGCCCGGCGGAGCCCGACCGCATGCTCACCCTGTCGCAGCTGGCCGCCTTCCTGGCCACCGCGCAGGCTGGCGGCTTCCAGGCGGGCGCGCGCAGGCTCGGCCTCTCGCAGCCCTCGGTGCACCGTGCGGTGCGCCAGTTGCAGGACGTGCTCGGCATCGACCTGTTGGAACAGACCAGCCTCGGCCTGGCGCCGACCCGCAGCGGTGCTGATTTCGCCGCCTCCGTGGCGCTGATCCTGAAGGAGATCGACCTCGTCGCCGACGACCTCGACGAGGCACGCGGGCACCATCGCGGGCGGGTGGCGATCGGCTCTCTCGCGCTCGGCCGCAGCGAGCTGGTGCCGCGTGCCGTGGCCCGCGTGGTGAAGTCTTTTCCCGATGCCCAGTTTCTCATCCAGGACGGCACCTACGACCAGCTGCTGCACGGCCTGCGCGCCGGCGAGCTCGACCTCATCGTCACCGCCGGGCGGCCGCTGGCCACCGACGACGTCTTCGAGGTGCCGCTGTTCGACGACGTGCTCGCCGTGGTGGCGCGCGCCGGCCATCCGCTGGCGGTGAACGGCATCGCCTCGATCGAGGACCTGCGGCGCTACCCCTGGATCCTGCCGCGCCAGGACACGCCGACGCGGCGGCGCTGCGATGCCCTGCTGGAGCAGATCGGCGGGCCCAAGCGCGTCGGCCTCATCGAGACCGGGGCGCTGGTCTCCGTGCGCGCCCTGCTGCTGGACAGCGACCGCCTGACCGTGCTGTCGCGGCGCCAGATCGCCGTGGACATGGAATCCGGGCTGCTGGCCGCGCTCGACGTTCCCCTGCCGGAGCCGCGGCGCAGCATCGTCGCCACCCTGCGGCGCGACTGGAAACCGACCCAGGTACAGTCGGCGCTGCTCGATGAACTGAAGCTGATCGCTGCCGAGTGGACCGCCGCCGACGCGCAGCTATCCGGCTGCGGCCTGGCCTGAGGCGAGGGCTTCGATCTGCGCCAGCAGCGCGGCGGGAAGCTCGATGCCGTCGCGCAGCGCCTTGTCGCGGCGCCGCTGCTCGCGTTCGCCGGGCATCTCGACCGGCTGCGACGGATCGGCCGGCGGCGTGGCCTGCACCAGGTCGCGGAAGTGCGCGATGGCGTCGTCGTAGGCCGCGGCGCCGAGCAGGCGCTTGGGATCGATCAGCAGGAAGAAGTGCCCGGTGCCCGAGGGCTCCTCGGGAAAGTCGGTCCAGGGCGTGATGTCGGTGAGGAAGCGCGCGCCGCTCAGCACGCCCGAGAGGATGTCGACGGCCTGCGACAGGCCGGAGCCCTTGTGGGCACCGAAGGGCAGCAGGAAGCCGTCGAGCGCCGTCTTGGGGTCGACCGTCGGCTGGCCCGCCGCGTCGACCGCCCAGCCCTCGGGAATCGTGCCGCCTTCGCTGAGCGCCTTGCGGATCTTGCCGCGCGCGGCGACGCTCATCGCCATGTCGAGGATGAAGTGCGGCGCGCCGGGGCAGGGCACCGCCACCGCCATGGGGTTGTTGCCGAGCCGCGCCTCGCGGCCGCCCCAGGGCGCGATGGTGGGCGAGGCGTTGGTGCCCGCGATCATCACCAGGCCGCGCGCGCAGGCCTTGAGGCCGTAGGGTGCGAGCGCGCCGAAGTGGTTCGACCGGCGGCAGCCGACATAGGCGATGCCGGTCTCCGCGGCCATGTCGAGCCCCGCCTCGAGCGCGGTCATGGCGACCGCGGGGCCGAGGCCGTCGTCGCCGTCGACCAGCGCCAGCGACGGCGCCCTGCGCTCCAGCGCGATCTCGGCGTCGGGGTTGATCCCCTTGAGCCGCAGGCGCTCGCAGTAGAGCAGCAGGCGCAGCACGCCGTGGGTGCCGAGGCCCATGAGGTCGCCCTCGACCAGGATGTCCGCCGTCCACCCGGCATGGCGCTCGCGCGCCCCGGCAGCGGTGAGGGCGGCGACGGCGAGCCGGCGCAGGCTCTCTGGATCGATGGTGGCGGCGGCAGCGGGATTTGCGGTCATGGCAAAACGATCTCCGGGGTTCGGCAGGCGAGCATTGCCGTCCGCGGTGCGGCTGTAAAGGCGTCGCGGCCCTAGTTCTTCTGGTTGAACAGATCGTAGACCATGAAGGCAATCTCGCTCTCCAGCGGGAAGGAGAGCATGCCCATCACCGAATAGCCGAGCAGCCAGGGCATCAGGTAGAAGCGTACCATGAAGAAGAACCAGGCGACGAAGAGCGGCACCAGCGGCTGGATCAGGAAGCCCGGCGTCACCGGACCGAACACCCGCAGGATCGGATTGGTCGCCTTCACGAAAAATCGCATGAAGAAGAAGTTGGAGTCTTCCGCCAGGAAGATGCCCATCGCGAAGCGGCCGATCAGCGTCCACATGATCACGCCGAGCACATAGTCGATCGCGACCACCCAGATCGGGAAATGTGCAAGCGGGTCTTCGATCATCGTGGCGCTGTCGCTCGGCGGGCAGAGGGGGCTGAAAGGAAAGCTGAAAGGAAAAGGGTGGCGGAGCGAACTCCGCCACCCAGTCTCAGGCTACTTGTTGTACTCAGGTCAATGGGCCGCGCTGAGGATCGTCTCGCCGGAGGGCAGACGAACCTCGTCGACCATTGCCTGGGTTTCGGCGTCGGGTGCCGGGGTCATGAGGCTGACCACGACCATCGCCACCAGGCTGACCGGCATGCCGATCATCCCGAAGCGCAGGTGATCGATGCCCAGCCACGGCGCACCGCCGGTGTACACGTAGTACAGGTAGGCCGAACCGGCAACGAAGCCGCCGACCATGCCGGCGATGGCTCCCGCCGTGTTGGCCCGCTTCCACCAGACGCCGAGCACCAGCGGGAAGAACAGGCCGGAGCAGGCGAAGCAGAAGGCCCAGGCCACCGCACCCAGGATACCCGTGAGCTGCAGGCTGGCGATGCCGGCGCCCATGGCGCCGATGACAACCAGCAGCACGCGGGCGACGATCAGGCGATGCCTGGTGTCCGCCTTCGGGTCGATGATCTTGTAATAGAGATCATGACTGAGGGCGTTGGCGATCGCCAGCAGCAGACCGTCTGCCGTCGACATGGCCGCCGCCAGGCCGCCGGCGGCGACCAGACCGGAGATCACGTAGGGCAGGCCGGCGATTTCCGGCGTTGCCAGCACGACGATGTCCGCCCGCATGAAGAACTCGTTCAACTGCAGGATTCCGTCGCCGTTGCCGTCAATGATCTGCAGCATCCCCACCGCCTGCCAGTTCTGGATCCAGGCAAGGCTCTGCACCATCTCGATGGACTGTCCGATGATGGCCGTCGGCAGAGTCGGATCCAGCAGCTGCAGCTTCGTCAGCGTGGCGAGAGCCGGCGCCGTGAAGTACAGCAGGAAGATGAACAGCAGCGACCAGGCGACCGACTTGCGGGCGGCCCGCACCGATGGCGTCGTGAAGTAGCGCATGAGGATGTGCGGCAGCGAGGCCGTACCCGCCATCATGCAGAACGCCAGGGTGACGAACTTCCAGCTGTCCAGCGCGCCTCCCGGCGCGTTGTGCGGCGTGGTCAGGGCGGAAAGGCCCCCACCTGCGCCCGCGACGGGTGCCGTCCCCAGGCCCAGCAGCGGTTCCAGCTCCGCAATGCGCGCCACGGCGTCGCCGTAGACGAAGTGCGGAATGATGCCGAAGTCCTGCTTGTTCGACATCCAGATGACCGGCACCAGGTAGGCGATGATGAGCACGATGTACTGGGCCACCTGGGTCCAGGTCACCGCGCGCATGCCGCCGAGCATGGAGCACAAGAGGATGCCGACCAGACCGATCCACACGCCCGCCTCGAAAGGAATATTGAAGGCGCGGGCGGCGATGGTGCCGGAGGCGTTGATCTGGGCGGTCACGTAGGTGAAGGACGCGGCCACCAGAACGATCACGGCGCAGAGGCGCGCGACGTTGCCGCCGTAACGGGTGCCGATGAAATCCGGCACCGTGTAGCAGCCGAACTTGCGCAGGTAGGGCGCCATCAGCGAGTTGACCAGCACGTAGCCGCCGGTCCAGCCCACGACGAAGGCGATGTAGCTGTAGCCGCCGAAGTAGATGCCGCCGGCCATGGCCACGAAGGAGGCGCCGGACATCCAGTCCGCCGCCGTCGCCATGCCGTTGTAGACGGCAGGCACTTCTCGGCCGGCCACGTAATAGGCCTCGACCTGCATGGTGCGCGACAGCCAGCCGATCAGGGCGTAGATGCAGACCGTGAATCCGACGAAGAGCAGGCCGATGGTTCGGGCACTGGCCCCGAACTGCTCCAGGATCGCCATCAGGATGACGAAAATCAAAAAGCCGCCGGTGTAGAGTCCGTAGATTTTACCGAGGTTGTCGGTGAACTTCCCTTGCAATCTCATGGTCGCCCCCTATTGCTCGCCGGCGCCGGCTTCGTCGTCGATCTGATCCTGCTTCCAGTTCTGGAAGAAGATCAGCACCACGAAGACGATCAGCGAACCCTGGACGATCATGTAATAGCCCAGCGGAAACCCGATGAAGCTGAAGGCGTTCAACGGTCCGGCGAACCACGGGATGACAAAGGAGAAGATGAACCAGACGATGAGAACCCCAATGGTGAGGCTCCGAGTCCTGGCCCAGTGACGCACCCTGGCGTCATGGCTGATTTCAGGCATGTTATTTCCCCCGAGGAAATTATTCTACTTTACGTTTTGAACAGGCTTTCTCAGGCCTTACCCCCGCCCCCTTTGTCCCCATTGCTGGCGAACGTAGGGGAGCAAGTCACGATTGTACAAAAATAGGTAGCACCGCAATACCAATATTAATAAGCGACTGAGGAATTTTCGTTGCCTTCCGCGGCGGAGCGCCTGTAACTGGCTCTATGTGGGCGTTTATGAAGGTGTGTCGAGGATGAGTGCGCTGTTGAAGCAGGCCAGGATCCTGCTGCCCGAGCTTTTGGCTCGCCTGACCGTGCGGCGCGAATCGGGGCCGATCGACTCCGTCGAGGTGCTTAGCCACTTCGTCTCGACCCGGGCCGCCTTCATCGCCCAGAAGACGCTCTACAACTACCTTAAGACGCGCATGGGGACCCGCTACCCCAGCGTGTTCGAGGACGACGCGTTGATCGCCTCGATCGACATCGCCAAACTGCACGTTTACGCGGCCTGCTTGGCGGACCTTGCGATTTTCGCAGCCTGGCGGGTCCGGCAGGATGCGGCGGAGCCCCTGGCGGACGAGGACTGCACGGCCCTGGCGCTGCACTGCTTCCGGCGCGGCCTGGCCGACAACGCCGCCCCGGCGGCAGCCGTGGAGCGCTTTTCCGCCGCCGAAGCGCTGGGCGAGTTCCAGCGCCGCCTGGCCTTCTGGGACTGGGTCGACGGGCTGCAGGGCCCGGCCATCTTCAGCGAAAGCCCGGCCGCGCTGGTGCGCTGGGCGCCGATCGCACCGGAGTTGAAGCAGCTCGACCAGGAGATCGTCGAGAACTCCATCAAGTTCAAATGGCGCGACGTGCGCCGCGACCTCGACAAGCGCCTCGACGGTGCCGCTGTGGCCCTGGAGGCGCACGCGCTCAGTCGGACCACCGCTTGATCACAGCGGCGGTGGAGGAGGGATCGGCCGATGAGCTTCCTTGGGGCGGATAGCAGCCTCTCCGGGCTGCCTCTGACCGCCATCCCGGCGGTGGCGCTGGACACCGAAACGACCGGCCTCGACGTGAAGGCCGACCGCGTCGTCGAGATCGCGGCGCTCCGCCTGCAAGGCGGCGCCGAGGCCGAGGCGGAGCGCTACGTCAGCCTGGTCAATCCCGGCCTTCCGATCCCCGCCTCGTCGAGCGCGATCCATGGCATCACCGACGATGAGGTGGCCGCCGCCGAGGATTTTCCTGCGGTGATGGCAGCGCTTGCCCCCTGGGTCGGCAAGTCGGTGGTGATCGGCTATTCCCTCGGCTTCGACCTGGCGGTCCTGCGCGCCGAGCATCAGCGCCATGGCATCGCCTGGACGCCGCCGCGCTCGATCGACGTGCGCCACCTGGTCCAGCTGGTCGCTCCCGACCTGCCGAGCCAGTCGCTCGAACTGGCCGCCAAGTGGCTGGGCGTGGAGCCCGGCGAGCGCCACCGCGCCCTTGGCGACGCCGAGACCGCCGGGCGCATCTTCCGGGCCTTGCTGCCCCGCCTCAGGGAGAAAGGCATTGTCACCCTGGCGCAGGCCGAGCGTGTCTGCCGCAACCTGACCACCCGGCTGGAGGAGGAGGCTCAGGCCGGCTGGCATGACGGGGTGCATGACAGCCGCATGGCGCCGGAGAGCGTGGCCGCATACGCCCGTGTCGACAGCTTCCCCTACCGCCACCGGGTCGCCGACGTCATGCGCCTGCCGGCCGTCACTCTTGCCGGGAGCCTCACCCTGCGCGAGGCCCTGGCCGCCATGATGGACAAGGGCATCAGCTCGGTCTTCGTCGATCCTCCGGCCGCAGGCGGCGACTACGGCATCCTCACCGAGCGCGATATCCTGCGCGCCGTCAACGCCGAGGCCGAAGCCGCCCTGGACGCGCCGGTGGCCCGTTTCGCCAAAGGCCCGCTGGTGACCGTG
The DNA here is from genome assembly GCA_964472095.1 of uncultured Pelagibius sp. GTDB lineage: Bacteria > Pseudomonadota > Alphaproteobacteria > Kiloniellales > Kiloniellaceae > Pelagibius. The sequence continues at coordinate 8,793 of CAYYIV010000042.1, read as the reverse complement.
GAGAGCGACGAGTTCGTCTACCGCGCCATCGCCGGCATGGCGCATCGCGGTTTCCGCCACCTCGGCGTGCGCGATGCCGAGGGGGCCCTTGTCGGCGCGCTCAGCGCCAGGGACCTGCTGCGCCAGCGCGCCAGCGATGCGGTCTCCCTCGGCGACAGCCTGGAGCGGGCCGAGAGTCCCGCCGACCTCGGGCGCATCTGGTCCGACCTCACCACGGTGGCGCGCGGCCTGGTGTTCGAGGATACCGATCCGCGCGACGTGGCGGCCATCGTCTCGCGCGAGCTGCGCGCGCTCACCAAGCGGGCCTGCGAGCTGGCCGAGGCGGCGCTGGCGCGCGACGGCAAGGGGGCACCGCCGCTGCCCTACGCGATGATGGTGCTCGGCTCCGGCGGGCGTGGCGAGAGCCTGCTGGCGATGGACCAGGACAACGCCATCGTGTTCGACGACGGCGCGCCCGGCGGGCCGGCGGACCGCTGGTTCGAGCAGCTCGGCATGCTGGTCGCCGACATGCTGAACGAGGCCGGCGTGATCTACTGCCCCGGCGGCATCATGGCCTCGAAGCCGGAGTGGCGCCTCGACCTCGCCGGCTGGCGCCGCCGTGTCGAGGGCTGGATCGGCAAGTCGCGTCCCGAGGATCTCCTCAACGCCGACATCTTCTTCGACGCCTTGCCGGTGCACGGCACCCCGGCCCTGGCCGAGACCCTCTACGCCGAGGCGCTGGCCGGCGCGCGCGCCTCGCGCACCTTCCTGCAGGCGATGGCGCTGAAGGCCGCCGACTTCCGGGTCGAGCTCAACTGGCTCGGCCGGCCCAAGCTCGAAGGCGGCCGCATCGACCTCAAGAAGGGCGGCATCATGCCGATCTTCTCGGCGGCGCGCGTTGCCGCACTGACCCACGGCATCGCCGCGCGCTCGACGCCGGAGCGTCTGGAGGCGGTGCGCGCGCTGGATGTCTTCGACCCGGCGCTAATCGGCCGCCTCATCGAGGCGCACAGGATTCTGCTCGGCGCCATCCTGCGCCAGCAGCTGCGCGACATCCAGGCCGGCGTCGCGCTCTCCAACCGCGTCGCGCCGGGCGAGACCGAACCCTACGAGCGCCAGCAGCTGACCTGGGCGCTCGGCCAGATCGACAGCGTGCGCACCCTGCTCGGCACCCCCGGGTTCTGAAAGGGGATTGAACGTGGCTGAAATCCTGCTCTTCCACCATGCGCTGGGGCTGACGGTCGGCTGCCTGTCCTTCGCCGATGGGCTGCGTGCCGCGGGACACACCGTCCACGCCCCCGATCTCTACGACGGCAGGATTTTCTCCCGGCTGGAGCAGGGTGTCGGCTACGCCCGGCAGGTCGGCTTCGGCACCATCATCGAGCGCGGCCGCCGAGCCGCCGACGCCCTGCCGGACGCCATCGTCTATGCCGGCTTCTCGCTCGGCGTGATGCCGGCGCAGATGCTGGCCCAGACCCGTCCCGGCGCGAAGGGCGCCCTGCTGCTCCACAGCAGCGTGCCGCTCGCCGAGTTCGGCGGCCGCTGGCCGCCCGGCGTCCCGCTGCAGCTCCACACCATGGAAGACGACGACTGGGGCGACGTCGACGTCGCCCGCGACCTAGCCGCGACAGTCGAGGGTGCCGAACTCTTCCTCTACCCCGGCGACCGCCACCTCTTCACCGACAGCGGCCTGCCCGACTACGACAAAGCCGCCGCCACACTGGTCAGGCAGCGCGTGCTCGCGTTTCTCGATGTCATTGATTAGATGCAGCCCAATTTGCCCTCTCCCCTCGCGGGAGAGGGCTGCACAGTCTTGGCGAGCGAACGCGAGCTTAGACGAAGCTGGGTGAGGGGGCCTGCAATTGGCGGGACAGTCTGGCGATTGGCCTTGGGTTCTGATTCAGCTCGACGCCGGGAGCGGGTGGATGGCCGGAAAGCGAGGCGTCGTCCTCTACCAGTCCCGCCAGAACATGGGGCTGAGCACGACAAGGACGGTGAGGAACTCCAGCCGGCCCACGAGCATGCCGATGGACAGCAGCCACTTGGCGGAATCCGGCAAGCTGGAGAAATTTCCTGCAGGGCCGATCACGTCCCCGAGTCCGGGCCCTACATTTGCGAGCGCCGTCGCCGCGCCGCTGAAGGCCGTTACGAAGTCGAGCCCTACGGCGCCGAGACTGATGCCGAGAACGGCCACTCCCAAGACGAAGATGAAAATGAAGATCATCGCCGATCTGACCACCTCGCTGGACAGGGCCTGGCCCTTGTAGCTCATCCCCAGTACCGCATGTGGGAGATAGAGCCGCTGGATCTGGTTCCGGATCAGGATGAACGCGAGCTCGAATCGCAGCGTCTTGATGCCGCCCGAAGTCGACCCGGTGCAGCCTCCCAGGAAAGTCAGAAAGAAAAACATCAGGACCGGGAAGGTGCCCCATAGCCCGTAGTCCGCCGTGGCGTATCCGGTGGTCGTCACCACGGACACCACGTTGAAGGCGGCCAGCCGCAAGGCATCGGCAAGCGGCTCGCCGGCGGCCCAGACCCAGACGGTCATCACAAGAATGGCAATGGCAAGCCCCTGCAGGAACCGGCGGATCTGGCTGTTCGCCAGGATCGGACGGTGTTTACCCTGAACAGCTTGGATGTATATGACGAAGGGCAGCGCCCCGAGCGCCATGAACAGGGTCGCAATCCAATGTATGGTCGGGCTCTGGAAATGGCCCATGGAGCTGTCGGAGGTGGAGAATCCGCCGGTTGATACCGTCGTCATGGCGTGAACAACCGCCTCGAAGCCCGACATGCCGGCGGCAAAGTAGGCGACGACGCACGCCACCGTCAGCACGGCATAGGCGACCGACGTGGCGGCGGCCAGCTGCGCGGCGCGGGGCAGTGCCTTCTCCGACCTGTCGGAGCTCTCCATTCTGAAGAGCTGCATCCCGCCGACACGCAGGAACGGCAGCATGGCAATGGCCATGACGATGATTCCGATGCCGCCCAGCCACTGCAGCATGGCACGCCAGAGGAGGATTCCCGGCGGCATGGTGTCGAGGCCGACGAGGACCGTCGAGCCGGTTGTGGTGAGGCCGGAGACCGCCTCGAAAAAGGCATCCGTGTAGCTCAGATGCAGATCGGAGACGACGAAAGGCAGGGCGCCGACCGCCGACAAGCTGAACCAGCTGAGCGATGTCAGAAGGAAGCCTTGGCGCAGGCTCAACCTGATCGGCCTGCCCGCCGAGCTGAAGATGCACGATCCGCCGAGCAAGGCTGCGCAAGCGGCCGAGACTGCAAAGGTGATCCAGTCAGGAGATCCCGCCAGACCGTCTGCGACGGCAGGGGCGATCATCGCCAGGCCCATCACCGACATGAGTATGCCGATGATGAACAGGATAGGGTGAAACGCGGTCAACGACTGACCTCCGAGTGCTGCCGGCGGAGCATGAATTTGATCCCGCAGAAGCGCGAGCGCAAGCGTCTGTGCAATCGAGGCCGGCCGCGGTTCTGCAGGGGCCTGATGCGCTAAGCGACTGCCCCTGAGCCGCTGGTGTCCCCTTACGACTGGAACCGCGTTCCCGCGCCGGCTGCTCTTGCGCGCGCCACGGCCGGCGCGTCGACCGGGTCGGCCTGGACGTAGATCACCCAGGCGCCGCGCGCCGCCGCGATCGGCTTCAACTTCTCGATGGGGGCGATGGCGATGCCGCGGCGCCTGTGGTCGGCATCCACGGCAAGATCGTAGATGTAGAGCTCGCTGCGCTGCCGCTCGAACTTGCGCAGCTCGTAGGCGGCAAGGCCGTCGACCACCGCGCCGTCTTCCAGCGCCGCCAGCGCGACGAAGCCGGGATCGCCGAGCAGGCTTCTCAGGTAGTCGGGCGAGGGACGGGCGCCGCCGTAGATCTCGGGCTCCTCGAAGGCCGCGCCGAAGAGGTCGAGCAGCCCGCCCATGAGGCCGAGGTCGTCGGGCGTGAGCCGCTGGATCCGCATGGCGACGCCAATGGTCCTCACGCTAAATGTACCATGTTGCGCTTCCTGGTTAGGATGCAGAAGCTAGCTGGTCGTATCCGAGTAGGACACGAGGATTAAATCTGTGGAATCCCCATCGTGGTAGATCCCTCTGCTGAGAGCTGTATGCGTCTAACAAACCGGCTAAGTCGTCTTTTGAGGCAATCCCCAATAGCAACTTAGCTTGCTCAAAATACGTACGAGACTTTGAACGAGCAAACACCTCCAGCGGTGCCTGACTGTGTCGCTCGACATAAATGAGTGTAACGGGCCACCACCTGCTCAAGGAGTTTGAAAAGTGGAGTTCGCTTCTTATGAACAATATGAAATCCGCCTGCACGAGCTCTCTAAAATTTATTCCCACTCCTGTTGCTCTTTGTCGGAGTAGGTCAGCCCGTAGAGAAGCTCGCCCTAATTTGAGGCGATGGTTTCGATTTTCGAGCGACCCAATCTCATTCGAGAAGACCGTGTAAGGAATCATGACGTCGCTACCATGGTCGGTATTCTGGGCGACATAGTAATCGCTTGTCAGCAGGTGGTTTGCGAATTCGAACTGTTCGTAGCGGATCAGCGCTGCGATTGCATACAGGAATAGCTCGTAAATGATGAATTTGAAGTTGTCGAACTGGTGTGTGTGCCAGCTAGACACGCCTTCGGGACGGTGCATGTAAGGAATTAGGCTTTCGAAAAACCGATGCACAGGTCTCCAGTAAACTTCTGTATGGACGTCCTTTGCTACGTCGAGGAAAAGCTCTATCACCTCGTTACGGTACGGCAAGAAGGCTTCAATATTTTGGACAACCGCATCATCAAACGGATCAGCGCTAGGATCCACACGGAATTTCCCTAGTTCCGCGACAAGGATCTCAAGGTAATCGGAGAGTGCGGAGTGTGCATACGGCCGGCCGTTTCTCAGCGCCTCTGCGGTCCGCCGAAACGAAGCAGAAGTGCCAAGTGCCACTCTCTGATCAGAGCTGAGGTATAGTGGTTTCTGTCCGATTGGCGGCTTCTGGTACAGTGGTTTATCGAAAATCCATCGGACCAGCCTCTCAAACTCCGTGCCATGGGTGGCAGGATCGCTTAAATCGATGTATATCCGCGCGGCGTAGTAAATCGGAAGGAATGGTTCGCCCTCGTGGTCACATTCTGTGACGACAGCTACGAACTTGTCCTGAGATTTTTTGTCATAGAGTTCTTTCGAGATGATCTGAGCTTCCGTCCCAACGCCTTTTTTTCTGCCGTCTGCCTTCTCCTTATAAGCTCGGTCACAGATCATAATGACCTTTCTTATGTGAGGGTCCGTGACCATCGACTCCATAAAGGCATGGGCGTCATGACCTTCCTTGAGGTCCCATTTATCTAAGATGACATCAACACCAGACTCGCGAAGGTCGGTGGCCAGTTGGAGCACCCGCGCTTCGTGGTCAGGGGTCGTCCAGCTGTAAGAAATGAAGGCTTTAGGATCTGACATAGCGACAAGCCCAGGTGACTAGTTGGCCCCTACAATAGTGGGCGGTTAGCAACCTAATCAACCAAAAGGCGTTTTCGGTGGTGTCTACGACTGGAACCGCGTTCCCGCGCCGGCGGCTCTTGCGCGCGCCACGGCGAGCGCCGCGATGGCGGTGTCCTGCACGCCTGTTCCGGTCAGGTCGCAGATCACGCTCTGGCTGGCGTCGCCGCGGCCGGGCTTCCTGCCGGCGATGACCTCGCCCAGCTCGGGGAAGGCGGCGTGGGCGTCCACCGTGCCGGCCTCGATGGCGTGGTGCAGCTCGCCCAGCAGCCGCACCTGGCTCAGGCGGTCGCAGACGTAGACGTCGGCGGCGGCCAGTGCGTCGGGCGCCACCTCGTTCTTGTAGGCGGCGTCGGAGCCCATGGCGATGACCGTCAGGCCCGGGTGCAGGTGGTCCTTCGCGATCAGCGGGCGGTTCGACGGCGTGGTGGTCACCACGATGTCGCTGGCGGCCACGAGTTCGCCGATGTCGCTGGCCATGTGAACCGGAATGCCGAGCGCCTCGGTCATCTCCGTGGCGCAGGCTTCGGCCTTGCCGCCGTCGCGCGCCCACACGTAGGCGCGCTCCAGCGGCCGCACCAGGCTGAGCGCCTGCAGCTGCAGGCGCGCCTGCACGCCGGCGCCGACGATGCCGGCGCGCGTCGCGTCCTTGCGCGCCAGCCAGTCGGCGGCGACGCCGCCGGCCGCTGCCGTGCGCAGGTCGGTGAGATAGCCGTTGTCGAGCAGGATGGCTTCGACGATGCCGGTCCTGGTGCTGAACACCACCATCAGGCCGTTGAGGCTGGGCAGGCCGATCTTCGGGTTGTCGAAGAAGCCGGGGCTCATCTTCATGGCCAGCATGTCGAGGCCCGGCACATAGGCGGTCTTCACGTCGATCTCGCCGTTGGCCTCGGCGATCTCCAGGTGGAGGACCGGCGGCATCACCACCGGTTTGCTGGCCAGCGCCGCGAAGGCTTCCTCAACGCAGGCGACGATGTCGCGGTCGAGCGTCAGCAGCCTGCGCAACTCGGCTTCGGCGAGCAGGGTGATCTCAGGCATGGCGCGCGCTCCGCTGTTGCGCCTGGTACTCGGCCAGCAGGTCCGGGTTCTCGCCGCCGACGATGCGGCGGTGCAGGTCCATGTCGATGTTGCCGCCGCTCAGCAGCACCACCGTATCGCCCCACTGCGGCCGCCGCGCCTGCAGCAGGGCGGCGATGCCGACCGCCGCGCCGCCTTCGACGATCTGGCGCTCCTCGGCGTAGGCGTGGCGGATGGCGGCGGCGATCTCGGTTTCATTCACCAGGATCACCTCGTCCACCAGGTCGCGCACCATGGCGAAGGTGTGCCGGTTCTTCAGGCCGATGCCGCCGCCGAGGGAGTCGGCCAGGGTCGGCAGCTCCTCGACCGGCACCGGCTGGCCGGCCGCGAGGCTGTCGTGCATGGCCGGCCCCAGCTGCTGGGAAACGCCGACGATGCGCACGCCCGGTTTCAGCGTCTTCGCCGCCATGGCGATGCCGGCGATGAGGCCGCCGCCCGACAGCGGCACCACCAGGGTGTCGGCCTCCGGCCGGTCCTCCAGCATCTCCAGGCCCAGGGTGCCTTGCCCGGCGATGATGTCCGGGTGGTCGAAGGGCGGCAGCGCGATCATGCCTTCCTCGGCGACCAGGCGGTCGACCTCGACCTGGGCGTCGTCCTGCGACAGGCCGACGATGCGCGCCTCGGCGCCCAGCGCCTCGATGGCCGCGACCTTGTTGCGCGGCACCAGCGCCGACATGCAGACGATGCAGCGCACGCCGGCGCCGCGCGCCGCGTGGGCGAGGCCGCGGCCGTGGTTGCCGGTGGAGGCGGCGGTGACGCCCTTCGTGCGCTGCTCCGGCGGCAGCGACAGCACCGCGTTGGTGGCGCCGCGCAGCTTGAAGGCACCGGTGATCTGGTGATGCTCGCACTTCAGCTGCACCGGCGCGCCGTGGCGCGCGGTAAGGCTGGGCGAGGGGATGAGCGGCGTGCGGCGCACCAGCCCGGCGATGCGCCGGCGCGCGGCCAGCACGTCGGTCATCTGCGGATGCTCGAATTTCTGCTGCGGGCCGGTCATGCCACGGCCTCCCTGGGATTGATCTCTATCTTGCGGGCAGCCCTGCTTAGCACAGGCGATCGCACCAGGGAACAGCGCCCGGAACCGGCGCGGCGGAACGCAATGGGCTTCAGCGTCTTGGCGGCAATGTTGCACCGCAGGAGATCGAGTCGTCCCGCCGTCACAATCGAGGGGCTATCATGGTGCCGGCTTGCCCGCCTGTGTTGCCGACCGTTATGGACGGTTTTCCGCTCATGCCGAGCGCCTCCCGCCACGCGCCCTACCGGCGCCATTTCATCCGGATGCTGCCGGAAAGCGACCTCAGCACCAAGGCGGTGCTCGACTTCGGGTGCAATCGCGGCAGCTCCCTGCGCTCAGCCGCGCCGAGCCGCCTCGATCGCGGCGACGTCGATTTTCTTCATGTCCATCATCGCATCAAACGCGCGCTTTGCTTCATCGCCGCCGACAGCCAGCGCCTCGGTCAGCACGCGCGGCGTGATTTGCCAGGAGATGCCCCATTTGTCCTTGCACCAGCCGCACTCACTTTCCTGCCCGCCATTGCCGACGATGGCGTTCCAGTAGCGGTCGGTCTCCTGCTGATCGTCCGTGGCGATCTGGAACGAGAAGGCTTCGTTGTGTTTGAACGCGGGCCCGCCGTTGAGGCCGAGACAGGGGATGCCCGCGACGGTGAATTCAACCGTCAGCACGTCGCCTGCCTTGCCGGATGGGTAATCGCTGGGGGCACGGTGGACGGCACTCACCGAGCTGTTCGGAAAAGTCTCGGCGTAGAAGCGGGCTGCAGCCTCCGCGTCCTTGTCGTACCACAGACAGATCGTGTTCTTGGCCGTCGCCATCGTTTATCCCTCCGCTGTTAACGCCAATTCCGGCCCGGTTTCTCACGCACTCGGGGGGCGAGTCGCCGTCCGCTTCAACGGTGCCCGACGACCATAGAATGCGCTCGTGTCATCGGATGTTCCCCCAGCAGCCCCTGAAGACTATAGCGGCAACAGTGCTGCCGCTTTTAAAACCGGATGTGGGCGGAGAGTCAATCAGGGTGACGGCCAGGGCGAGCGAGCCTTCGATGTCGCTTTACCGAGGGCGAGCGGACACCCACGGCTCTCTCGCGAATGACCGGATCGTGCCATAGGCGGACGTTTAGTCCATGTTCTGGTTGGCAATGCTTGTCAATCACCGTGCGTTACATTGCTCTTAACAAACAAGGCCATCGGCGCACTGTCCAGGTGGTGCTCGGAACTGGACATCA
>CAYYIV010000041.1:0-40639 GCA_964472095.1 uncultured Pelagibius sp. | reverse complement strand
AGACGGCTGCTCGCAAGAGCCCGGCTCGCAAGACGGCCGCCAAGAAGCGTGTGGTCCGCAAGTCGGCTGCGCGTAAGACCACGGCCCGCAAGACGGTTGCCCGCAAGACGGCTGCCAAGAAGCGCGTCGTGAAGAAGACTGCGGCTCGTAAGAGCCCGGCTCGCAAGACCTCGGCCCGCAAGACGGCTGCTCGCAAGAGCACCGCTCGCAAGTCCGCCGCTCGTCGTTCGACCGCTCGCAAGATGCCTTCCCGTAAGGCTGTTGCGACGCGTCGTATGATCGCGGCTCGCCTTGCATCTTCGCGTCCGTCGACGGCGAGTCGGATTGCCGCAGTCGCCAGTGCGACCCGCCATGGTGGTTCCTACCGGAACGGCATGGCGCATCGCTAAGAACTGACGACGCGATTTCGGCTTTACTGGTGCAAAGCAGTCGGAGGCGGGTACCCAGCGGTACCCGCCTCTTGCTATTGCAGGCTTTGGGCGGGCACCCTGGCGGTTCCCGCCTTTCGCTGTTCGGGGCTTGCCGCTGTATTTGCAGCCGGCAGGGGACTTGTTGCTCCTGGCGGCAAGTGCCTGTAATAACCGGCAACAAATGTTGATTTGATGAGAAAATTCGGCCTGTGCCAAATTCCGCACGGTTCGGCCGGCAACCGATTCTCGCCAAGCCTTCAATGACTGTGATCCATTGGTTTTCTCTCACCGGGATGTTTCGGCCTGACAATGTCCGATCGTAAGCTTGCCGTCGTTGTTCTGGCTGCCGGGAAGGGCAGCCGCATGAAATCCGATCTGCCCAAGGTGCTGCACCCGGTTGCCGGCAAGCCGATGCTCTGGCATGTGCTGGGCTCGGTCGCGGCGCTCGGACCGGCGCAGAGCGTGGTCGTGGTGGCACCGGGCATGGCCGACGTAGAGGCCGCGGCGGCGCCCGCCGGCTGTGCCCTTCAATTCAAGCCGCTGGGGACAGGTCATGCGGTCGCTGCCGCCCGCGATGCCCTGGCGCCGCTGCTGGCCGGGGGTGAGGCCGACCTCCTGGTGGTCTTCGGCGACTGTCCCCTGATGACCAGCGATACCCTGCAGCGCCTGGCCGCTGCCCGGCATCAGGCGGGGGCGCCGGAAATCGTCGGCCTGGCCTTCCGGCCGGCGGATCCGGCGGCCTACGGCCGCGTCATCCTCGACGAGGCCGGACGCATCGAGAAAATCGTCGAGTTCGCCGACGCCGACTCTGCCCAGCGGCAGATCGACCTCTGCAACGCCGGCCCGGTCATCGGCGATGCCGCGCGCCTCTTCGAACTGATCGAACGTCTCGGCAGTCACAACGCCCAGGGCGAGTACTACCTGACCGACATCTTTGCGCTGGCCCATGCCGACGGCCGTGCTGCCGGCGTGCTCGAGTGCCCGGCCGAGGAGGTACTCGGCGTCAACTCGCGTGCCGACCTGGCACTGGTGGAAGGGGTCATGCAGCAGCGCCTGCGCCGCGGCGTCATGGCCGCCGGTGCGACGCTGGTCGATCCGGCGACGGTCTGGCTTTCCGCCGACACCCGCCTGGGCCGCGACGTCACCGTGCAGCCCTCGGTATTCTTCGGCCCGGGCGTTGCCGTCGGCGACCGCGTCGAGATCCGCAGCTTCTGCCATCTGGAAGGCGCCGAGGTCGGCGACGACGTGGTGCTCGGACCCTTCGCGCGGCTGCGCCCCGGCGCCAGGCTCGGCCGCGCTGCCCATGTCGGCAACTTCGTCGAGATCAAGAACGCCGAGCTCGGCGAGGGCGCCAAGGCCAACCACCTGACCTACCTGGGCGACGCCACGGTGGGAGCGGCCGCCAACGTCGGCGCCGGCACCATCACCTGCAACTACGACGGCTTCCTGAAGCACCGCACCACCATCGGCGCCGGCGCTTTCATCGGCAGCAACACGGCCCTCGTCGCGCCGGTGACGGTAGGTGAGGGCGCGTTGGTCGCCGCCGGCAGCACCATCACCGAGGACGTCCCCGCCGACGCCCTGGCGGTCGAACGCAGCGCCCAGCAGAACCGCGAAGGCGCGGCTGCGCGCTTCCGTGCCGAGCGCCAGGCGGAGAAGGCGGCACGGCCTGCGCCCGGCCGCGGCAAGACTTCCTAGTTCAGCGATACCCGAGGGAAAGGACGGCGGCTCCATGTGCGGCATCATCGGCATCATCGGCGAGGCGCCTGTCGCGCCCCTGCTGCTCGACGGTCTGAAGCGTCTCGAATACCGCGGCTACGACTCTGCGGGGATTGCAACGCTGCGCAACGGATCAATCGACCGCCGGCGCGCCGAGGGCAAGCTCTCCAACCTCGTCGGCGTCGTCGAGCAGCGCCCGCTGGACGGCACCATCGGCATCGGCCACACCCGCTGGGCCACCCACGGACGGCCGACCGAGAATAATGCGCATCCGCACGCCAACGGGCAGGTCGCCTTGGTGCACAACGGCATCATCGAGAACTTCAAGCAGCTGCGTGGCGAGCTGGAAGCTGCCGGCCACAGCTTCGAGACCGAGACCGACACGGAGACCGTCGTCCACCTGATCTCCGACTACCTGGACCGGCAGATGACGCCGCAGCAGGCGGTGGCTGCAACCCTGAAGCGTCTCGAGGGCGCCTTTGCCCTCGCCATCATCTTCGCCGGCCGCCACGACCTGATGATCGGGGCTCGCCGCGGCTCGCCGCTTGCCGTCGGCTACGGGGAAGGCGCGATGTTCCTCGGCTCCGACGCCCTGGCGCTGGCGCCGCTCACCGACCGCATCTGCTATCTGGAGGAGGGCGACTGGGTCGAGCTCAGCAAGGTCGGCGCCGCGGTGCACGATGTCGAAGACCGCCCTGTCGAGCGTCCGATCAAGCAGACCGCGCTGTCCGGTGCGCTGATCGGCAAGGGCGAGTACCGCCATTTCATGCAGAAGGAGATCTTCGAGCAGCCGGCGGTCATCGGCGACACTCTGCAGACCTTTCTCAATCCGCTGAACCGCAATGTCGAGCTGCCCGACCTTGGCATCGACCTCTCCGCCATCCCGCGGCTGACGATCTCCGCCTGCGGGACGGCTTACTATGCCGGCATGGTGGCGAAATACTGGTTCGAGCAGATCGCCCGCCAGCCGGTCGAGGTCGACATCGCCTCGGAGTTCCGCTACCGCGAGGCACCGATGCCCGACAAGGGTGTCGCCCTGTTCATCTCGCAGTCCGGCGAGACCATCGATACCCTGGAGGCGCTGCGCTACGCCAAGCGCTGCAAGCAGCGTATCCTGTCTCTCGTGAACGTCGCCGAGAGCGCCATCGCGCGGGAGTCTGACGCCATCCTGCAGACCCTCGCAGGACCGGAGATCGGTGTCGCCTCCACCAAGGCCTTCACCACCCAGCTGACGGTGCTGGCCTGCCTGGCGCTCGCCACCGCGCGGGCGCGCGGCGCCATCGACGCGAAGCGCGAGGCGGTGCTGTCGCAGGCGCTGATGGAATTGCCGGCGCAGGCCGCCGAGGTGCTCAACCACGATGCCGCGATCCGCGCTATCGCCGTCGGCATGGTGGAAGCGCGCGACGTGCTCTTCCTCGGCCGCGGCCTGCTCTATCCCATCGCGATGGAGGGTGCCCTGAAGCTGAAGGAGATCAGCTATATCCATGCCGAAGGCTATGCTGCCGGCGAGATGAAGCACGGCCCCATCGCGCTGATCGACGAGGATGTGCCGATCGTCGTCTGCGCGCCTTCCGGCCCGCTGTTCGAGAAGGTGGCCGCCAACGTACAGGAAGTGGCGGCGCGCGGTGGCAAGGTGATCCTGCTGTCGGATGCCAAGGGTATTGCCCGCATCGGCGACCAGGCCGTTCACGTCGTCGAGCTGCCCGAGGTTGATCCCTTCGTCTCGCCGATCCTCTACACCCTGCCGGTGCAGCTGCTGGCCTATCACACCGCGGTGCTCAAGGGCACCGATGTCGACCAGCCGCGCAACCTCGCCAAGGCCGTCACCGTGGAATAGGCGGCCGCGCGGTTAACCATTCGCGCCAAGGCCTTATGGTCGACCGTCTAGCCAGAATCTTTGGGTATTTCTGCCGCTTTGTCTTAACGCGGCCGGGCGTTCTTCGTTAATCGCGACGGAATCCAGGCGCTTATCCCGTTCGCCTGTCGGGGTTTCGGCAGGGCTCAGACTCGCCTCAGGGTAGTATTTGTTAAGCTTCCGTTAATCGAAATTCATTAAAACTCTTAGGAGATTTCTTGGGGGCCCGGCTGTCCAGGTATGGCGGTCGGTGAGGCGGTCTGCAGGCGCGTTGGGGCGCCGGCGGACCAGATCCAAAGGTAGGAACGATGGCACTCACTTCGGCCTTTTCGCCCATGATTCACGCCCGCCGGCTGGTGGCGCTCTCTCTCGTACTCGCTGTCGCCATGGTGGTCTATGGCCTGCTTGGCGCGGGGCGCGCTGATTCCAATGCCGACTGGCTGGTGCTGGCCGTCGCCGGTGAGGCTGAATGGCGCCACAGTCCGGGCCAAGGCGCCTGGCGAGACCTGGAGACCAAGGGGCACGTCCCCGACGGGGCGGAGATCCGCACCGGCAGCGACGGCAATGCCGTCGTCGCCCAGGGACTCGACCGTATCGAAATCCGTCCCGGCACGGCGCTGGTGGTCGCGGCACGTGCGACCGGCAGGGCCAAGATGGAGATCGATCAGACCAGCGGCAGCGCGACCTATACGGTCGAGAAGCGCCCGGCCGGATCCTTCTCCGTCCACACGCCCTACGTCGTGGCCGTCGTGAAAGGCACCCAGTTCGACGTCGATATCTCCGACGAAGAAACCAGTGTTGCCGTCGCGGAGGGTCGCGTTGGCGTCTCCGACCGGCGCAGCGGAAACTCGGTGGACGTAACGTCGGGCCAGCGGGCCAGGTCGTCTCGCAATGCCACGGGCATCGGTGTCGAGAACGTTTCCTCGAACACTACCGCGCCAAACCCCAACGCCAATCCGGCCGCGAACGCCAATCCGAACGCGAACGCCAACCCGAACGCGAACGCCAACCCGAATGCCGCGGCTCGCGGCGCGTCGGCTGCGCGCGGCCAGAACCAGGCGGGCGGTCCCGGCAATAGTGGTGGGAACAGTGGCGGCAACGCCGGCGGCAATGCCGGTGGAAATGCCGGTGGCAATGCCGGTGGTAGCGGCGGCGGTAATGCCGGTGGCAGCGGCGGCGGTAATGCCGGTGGCGGCGGCGGCAATGCCGGTGGCGGCGGCGGTAATGCCGGTGGCGGCGGCGGTAATGCTGGTGGCGGCGGCGGTAATGCCGGTGGTAGCGGCGGCGGCGATGCCGGTGGCAGCGGCGGCGGTAATGCCGGTGGTGGCGGCGGCGGTAATGCCGGTGGTGGCGGCGGCAATGCTGGTGGCGGCGGCAATAGTGGCGATAGTGGCGGTGGCAAGGGCGGTGGCAAGGGCGGCGGCAATGGAAAGGGCAAATAGCAGTCCCTGTCTTAAGAGCGAGTCATGGTACGGCATTGGATCTGCTGCGTAGTCGCTTGTGGACTGGCGCTTGGCGTCATGGCGGCGGGCGCGTTGGAGCCGCTCGAGCGGCCGCTGCTCGATCTCCGCATGCGCCTGGTCGAGCGGCCGGCCGATCCCGGTCCGGTGCTGATCGAGATCGATCCCCGCTCGATTCACGAGATCGGCCGCTGGCCCTGGCCGCGCTCCCTCCATGCCCTTCTGCTGGACCGCCTGACCGCTGAAGAGGTCGGCGAGGTTCATCTCGACATTGACTTCAGCCTGGGCAGCGAGGAAGAGGAAGACGCCGCCCTGGAAGGGGCGCTGGCCCGGCGCCAGGGCCGCACCACGCTGGCGGCATTCCGCCAGTGGAGCGAGTTCGAGCAGGGCTACATCGACGCCGGCCCTCAGCCACGCTTCGCCAGACACGCCCGGTTGGCCTCCACCAACATGGTCCCGGCCGGCGACGGCCTGATCCGGCAGGGCCGCGGGAGCTATCCCTGGCGCGGCGGGTTGCTGCCGAGTTTCGCCGCCGTCCTGGCCGGCGCCGCCGAAGCCGGCAGCGGTGAGTTCTATATCGACTACGGTATCCAGCTGGCCAACGTGACGCGGCTCTCCTTCGTCGACGTTGCGCGCGGCGATATCGATCTGGAGATCTTGCGCGGGCGCCCCGTCATCGTCGGTGCCACCGCCGTCGAGCTGGGCGACAATCTCGCGGTACCGCAGCATCGGGTGCTGCCCGGGGTGGTGGTGCAGATGCTGGCGGCCCAGTCCCTGATGCTGGACCGCGGCCTGCAGCGTCTGCCGTTCTGGGCGTTCGCCCTGATGGTGCCGGGTTTCGTCGCGGCGCTGGGCTGGTTGACGCGCAGGCGACCGGTCTTCGCTGTGCTCGGCGCCTTTGCCGGCGGCAACATGGTCCTCTGGGCCGGCGCGCTGGCGCTGCAGGCGACCGCGCCTCTGCTGCTCGACGTAATGCCCTTTGCCGTGGCGTCGACCGCCGCCGTCTCCGGGATTCTCCTGGTACGATTCCAGAGGGTTGCCCGCAGCCTGGTGAAGGAATCCCTGGCGCGGCTGCGCACCGAACGTCTGATGAGCACGGTTGCCCAGAACGCCTTCGACGCCCTGGTTACCACCGATGCGACAGGCCGCCTGCGATTCATGAACAGGGCGGCGCGCCAGATGTTCGGTTTGACGCTGTCGGAGGCGGAAGGCCTGTCGGTCGGCCACTTCGTCGCGCGGCCCGATGCCTTGAGCGAGAGCGACCTGATCAAGACACTGCAGCGGACCATCGACGCGGGCCGGCCCCGGCGCCTGGTATGCCGGCGCCACAACGGCGACCTCTTCTATGCGGACCTGGCGGTCAGTGCCCTGACCGACGCCGAGCAGCCGACCTACATTCTGCTGATCCGCGACATCGACCGCCGGGTGAAGGCCGAACGCCGCCTCTTGGCGCGCGAGCGCGAACTGCGGCGCGCGAAAACGGAAGCCGAGTTGGCGAACCGGGCCAAGACAGAGTTTCTCGCCAACATGAGCCACGAGCTGAGGACGCCGCTGAACGCCATCATCGGTTTCTCGGAGATCATGGAGCAGCAGCTGCTCGGGCCGCTCGGCACCGAAGGCTACCTGTCCTACGCCAAGGACATCCGCGAAAGCGGCCAGCGCCTCTTTCACACCGTCTCTGACGTGCTGGAGTTCTCGCGCATCGAATCAGGAGACTGTCAGCTCGAAGAGGCGGACTTCGACCTCGTCGGGCTGGGCCGCGAGGTCGCCGGCCGCCTGCGCGCGCGCGGCGAGGAAACCGGCCACGACATCGAGGTTTACCTGCCGCCGGCCGAGGCCCGCTACGAGGGCGACGAACGCCTCATCAGGCTGGCGATCAACCATGTCCTCTCCAATGCCCTGAAGTTCACGCCGCCGGGCGGAAAGGTCGTCTTCGCCATCCACCTCGACGACGACGGCACTGCGCAGTTGGTCATCGAGGACAACGGCATCGGCATCGAACCCGGCAAGATCAAGGCCTGCTTCGATGCGTTCGGTCAGGCCGACCGCGGCCTCCAGCGCAGCCACGAGGGCTCGGGCCTTGGCCTCACCTTGGCCAAGCGCTTCGTCGAGCTGCACCAGGGCACGATCATCCTGCGATCGCAGCAGGGCGACGAGCTTTCCGCTTCCGGCACCAAGGTGACCATCACGCTGCCGGCGGCGCGAGCGCGCGGCAGCAATGCCCGCCAGAGCGCCTGAGCGCAGACGCGGTCAGTAGTTCGGCATGCCGCCGATGCTGCAGTCGCCGGTGGTGTAGGTCTGCTGCACCATGCAGTAGCGGGTCATGTCGATGACGACGTTGCCGCTGCAGGAATTCAGCTTCACAAAGGCTTCCTGGGTATAGTTCGACGACGACTTGCCACCCTTGCCGCGGCGGACCAGGTCGATCGACTTCACATCTTCCTGAGGTACAGAAAGCTCCCGCAGGGTCTCGGCGATCTGCTCGTCGCAGGGCGCCGCGGCAGCGGGGTTCATGGCGGCGACGGAAAGCAGCAGAGCGGCGGCAAGTCCTGGCGCCAGGCGGGCGGAGCGGATCGGCATTGCAGAAGCCTCCTGATTTGGCGGCCTTTTGACATAGGCATCTCCTCCCTGCCGCCAAGCGAGCGCGACAGGGAGGCAGCAATGCAGGAATGGCATGGCTGGCCGGCCTCAGTAGGCGGGGATGCCGTCCAACCGACAGTCGCCCAGCGTGTAGGTCTGGCGCACGTAGGTAGCGGCGGTCATGTGAATGACCAGGTAGCCGCTGCAGCGGCTGAGCCGGACATAGGCCTCGGCACCGATGATGTCGGGGCTGCGATCGCGGCCGATTCTAATCAGTACGTAGCGCACCGAGGTGACCTCGCTGCTGTCGATGTTCAGCTCCGCCAGGCGCTCGGCCGTCTTCGCCTCGTAGCGGCTCGTCTGCTGTGCTGCGGCCGTTGCCGGCACCGAGGCGACCAGCAAGGCGGTCAGGGCGGCTACCGTAAGCGCCCCAGTCAGTGCATTGCGCATGATCCTGGCTCCTGCAATCAGGTTCGTAACAGGATATCTAGGGCCGGGAAGCGCGATGCCCAACGGCGCCGGCAGCAAAAGGTCGCCTGTTCCTGTATGGCCGGCCGGATCGGGCCTCAGTAGGCGGTGACGCCTTGCCAGCGGCAGTCGTGGCGGGTGTAGCTCTGGCGCACGAAGCAGCTGCGGGTTATGTCCACGACCAGGTAGCCGTTGCTGCAGGACTTCAGCCGGATCCAGGCACGCACGCCCAGTACCTCGGGGCCATGCTTGGTCGGGTTGGGCATTTCCACATAGTCGATGTCGCTGATCTCCCCGGCAGTCACGCCGAGGCGCTGCAGCTCCTGCTCGGCCTCCGCCTGGCAGTCCAGGGCCAGCGCCGGGCCGGCGGCGAGCAGGGCCAGAATTGGCGGCAGAAACAGGAACGGGCGCATCGGCGGGTCCTCGGGAAGGGTCGGCGGCAGCGCGAAAATGCAACGGAGCTAGTAGCTTGGCAAGCCCTCGACGCGGCAGTCTCCGCGGGTATAGGTCTGCAGCACGTAACAGGTCGGCCGCATGTCGATGACCAGCCAGCCGCTGCAGGAGTTCAGCCTCACCCAGGCGTCCACGCCGAAGATCTCCGGGCCGAAGTCCTCCAGGTTCACGCGTTCGATGATGCGGATGCTCTTCACGTCCCCCGGTGCCAGGGGCAGCGCCGCCAGGTGATCGTCGATTTCACTGGCGCAGCGTGTGGAATCGGCGGCCTGCAAGCCGCCCGGCAGCGGTCCGGCAGTCAGGACGGTGGCCAGCAATACGGCGGCGGCGAGCCCGCGGGCGGCGTGCTGAGGCTGGGGCAGGTGCATGAGAAACTCTCCAGATTGCATCACATTCCCTGAGGGGGGCTGCGGACGGCCCCCGAGCCAGCACCTTGGGCCCATTGATCGGAACCGGCTGGCCTTTCGCCCGTTTGGCTGACAGGTCTATACTCGCGCCCCGCATCTGACAATGCCGGGCGGCGCGCCCGGCCACCGTGGAGGACCCTGAATGACCGCACAAGCCCAGAAGATCGCCGCCGCGACCCCGCAGCTGGCCGACCCCCGGCTGTTTCGCGAGCAGTGCTACATCGACGGCCGCTGGGCGGATGCCGACAGCGGCGCCGTGATCGAGGTGACCAATCCGGCGACGGGCGAGGTATTGGGCACCATCCCCAAGATGGGTGCCGCCGAGACCCGCCGCGCCATCGAGGCCGCCGAGAAGGCCTGGCCGGCCTGGCGCAATCTGCTGGCCAAGGAGCGCGCCAACATCCTGCGCAAGTGGTTCAACTTGATTCTGGAGAACCAGGACGACCTTGCCCGGCTGATGACCCTGGAGCAGGGCAAGCCGCTCGCGGAGGCCAAGGGCGAGGTGGTCTACGGCGCCAGCTTCATCGAGTGGTTCGCCGAGGAAGCCAAGCGCATCTACGGCGATACCATTCCGCAGCACCAGGCCGACAAGCGGATCGTCGTGATCAAGCAGCCGGTCGGCGTGGTGGCGGCGATCACGCCGTGGAACTTCCCCAACGCCATGATCACCCGCAAGTGCGCGCCGGCCCTGGCCGCCGGCTGCCCGGTGGTGATCAAGCCGGCGACGCAGACACCCTATTCCGCCTTCGCCCTGGCGGAGCTGGCCGAGCGGGCGGGTATACCGGCGGGCATCATCAACATCGTCACCGGCGCCGCCAAGGAGATCGGCGGCGAGATGACCCACAGCCCCATCGTGCGCAAGCTCTCCTTCACCGGTTCGACCGAGGTCGGCAAGCTGCTGATGTCGCAATGCGCCTCGACCGTCAAGAAGGTCTCGCTGGAACTCGGCGGCAACGCGCCCTTCCTGGTGTTCGATGACGCCGACCTCGATGCGGCGGTGGAAGGCGCCATGATCTCCAAGTTCCGCAACACCGGCCAGACCTGCGTCTGCGCCAACCGCATTCTGGTGCAGGAGGGCGTCTACGATGCCTTCGCCGAGAAGCTGGCCGCGGCGGTGAAGAAGCTGAAGGTCGGCCCGGGCCTGGAGGACGGCGTCAGCCAGGGCCCGCTCATCGATGCCGCCGCCCTGGAGAAGGTCGAGGAGCACGTCGCCGACGCCAAGTCGAAGGGCGCCAAGATCGCCCTCGGCGGCGCCCGCCACGAACGCGGCGGCACCTTCTACCAGCCGACCGTGCTGACCGATGTCACCACCGAGATGAAGGTGACCCGCGAAGAGACCTTTGGCCCGGTGGCGCCGCTGTTCCGCTTCAAGACGGAAGCGGAGGGTGTGGCGCTCGCCAATGATACCGAGTTCGGCCTCGCCGCCTACTTCTTCGCCCGCGACATCGGCCGCATCTGGCGCGTCGGCGAGGCGCTGGAGAGCGGCATGGTCGGCATTAACACCGGCCTGATCTCCACCGAGGTGGCACCCTTCGGCGGCGTCAAGGAGTCGGGCATCGGCCGCGAAGGCTCAAAGTATGGCATCGACGAGTTCCTCGAGGTCAAGTACCTCTGCATGGGCGGCGTGTGAACTCGGGCGCGCGCCTTTCGGCACGCACCGCTCGCTACCCTCAACACATCGATGTCGTCCCGGCAACAAGTGCCGGGACGGCAGCCATGGTGCGGCAAGGGCACTGCACATTCCGCATGACGCAGATACATAAGCAAAGGGGCCGATCCCGCGGGAACCGGCCCCTTCGCCTTGTGCAAAAGCAGCGCCGCTACTCTGCCGCCACGCTGGCGGCGGCCTGGCCGCGCTTGTGCTCCCAGTCGTAGATGTAGTCGCGGGTGATGGGCACGGCGTCGATCTTCTTGGTGATCTGAATCTGGAACACCATGAGGCCCTGGTAGCGGAAGCCCATCTCGCAGCCGACCAGGTAGGCCTCCCACATGCGGCAAAAGCGCTCGTCGTAGAGTTCGGCGATCTTGGCGCGG
Organism: uncultured Pelagibius sp.; assembly: GCA_964472095.1. Classification (GTDB taxonomy): domain Bacteria; phylum Pseudomonadota; class Alphaproteobacteria; order Kiloniellales; family Kiloniellaceae; genus Pelagibius. Next base: position 29,253 of record CAYYIV010000041.1, on the reverse strand, counting down.
TTGGCCTGGAAGCGCTCTTCCCAGATGCGCAGGGTCTCCGCGTAGTGCAGCCGCAGCACCTCGACGTCGGTGACGATCAGCTTGCAGTCCTCGATGATCGGCAGCACCTCGCCCAGGGTCGGCACGTCGGTACCGGGGAAGATGTACTTGCGGATGAAGGGATTGACCGGACCGGGCTCGTTCACGCGCCCGACCGAATGCAGCACGAAGACGCCGTCGTCGTCGAGCAGCTGGCTGACCTTGCGGAAGAATTCCGGGTAGTTCTTCTTGCCGACGTGCTCGAACATGCCGACCGAGACGATGCGGTCGTAGGTATTGGCGTCCTCGCGGTAGTCGCGCAGGTGGAACTGCACGCGCTCGTCCAGGCCGGCCTTCTTGGCGCGCGCCTGGCTTACCTTGTGCTGCTCGGTCGAGAGGGTGACGCCGGTCACCGCGCAGTCGCCGGCCTGCGCCAGGTAGAGGCCGAGGCCGCCCCAGCCGGAGCCGATGTCGAGCAGCTTCAGGCCCGGACGGTCGAACAGCAGCTTGGCCGCCAGGTGTTTCTTCTTGTCGGCCTGCGCCTGCTCCAGGCTCTCCTCGCCGCTGCGGAAGTAGGCGCAGGAGTATTGCCGGTCGGCGTCGAGGAAAAGATCGTAGAGCTGGCCCGAGAGGTCGTAGTGGTGGGCCACGTTCTGCCGCGCCTTGCCGATCGGATTGTACTGCTTCAGGCGGCGGGTGTGGCGCCCGAGGGCGAAGCCGAACCTCACCAGCCTGTTGTTCTCGAGGTGATGGTAGTTGCGCGCCAGCAGCGCGAGGAAGTCGCGCAGTGTGCCCTCCTCCAGCGTTACCTCGCCGTCCATGTAGGCTTCGCCCAGGTAGAGTGGCGGATTGAGGATCAGCTTGTACTCGAGCAGGCGATTGTGCAGTCGCATGGTGCTGCGGCGCCCGGTGCCGTCGCCGCAGTCGTGGATCTTACCTCTGGCGTCGATCAGGCGGAGGCTGCCTTCCTGGATGACCTTCTGCAAAAGCTTCTGGAACAACATGGTTCGACTCCGGATATCCGTATCCTTGTGCCCTGAGGTTCCTCATGTATTAGGGCTTTTGATTATTGCATCCCCATCAATATCTTGGCGCGACATTCTCAATCGCGCAACTGTCTGGAATTTGGTCTATTCCTCCGAGGGTTGGAGCCGAAAAATCAGTCCGGCAGCGCCCCCGGCGCCCTCCCCGCAACCGGGCCCCCGGCGGTTGCGGCCGGCCGCCCCGTTTCCTAGATTGAGGCTCATTAAAACCGGCTCGCAGCCTAGTGAGTCGGGGCGGGCAATCCGAAGGGCAAAAAATGGCCGGATTCGACTACGATCTCTTTGTCATTGGCGGCGGGTCCGGCGGCGTCCGGGGCGCCCGCATGGCCGCGGCGGCCGGAGCCAGGGTGGCCATCGCGGAGGCCTACCGCTACGGCGGAACCTGCGTGATCCGCGGCTGCGTGCCCAAGAAGCTGCTGTCCTATGCCGCCCATTTCCACGAGGACTTCGAGGACGCCGCCGGCTTCGGCTGGACCGTCCCCGCGCCGCGCTTCGACTGGGCGACCCTGATCGCCAACAAGGACAAGGAGATCGACCGCCTGGAGGGCATCTACGAGCAGATCCTGGCCAATGCCGGCGTCAAGGCCTGCCACGGCCACGCCCGCCTGCTGGACGCCCATACCGTGGAGGTCGGCGACCAGCGCTTCACGGCCAGAACCATCCTCATCGCCACCGGCGGCGCGCCGGTCTTCCCGCTGGAGCCGGGCTGGGAGCACGGCATATCCTCCAACGAGGCCTTCCACCTGAAGGAATTGCCCAAGCGCGTGGTGATCGCCGGCGGCGGCTTCATCGCGGTGGAGTTCGCCGGCATCTTCAACGGCCTCGGCAGCGAGGTGACGCTGCTCTACCGCGGCCCACAGATCCTGCGCGGCTTCGACGACGACGTGCGCAATACCCTCGCCGGCGAGCTGGTGAAGAAGGGCATCGACCTGATCGTCGAGACCACGATAGACCGTATCGAGAAGCGGGAAGGGGATCTGCTGCTGCACCTCTCCGACGGCTCGACCCTGGAGACCGACGTGGTCATGGCGGCCACCGGACGGAAGCCCAACGTCGGGAACCTCGGCCTGGAAGCCGTCGGCGTGGCGCTCGACAGCAACGGCGCCGTGAAGGTCGACGAGTACTCGCGGACCTCGGTCGAGAACATCTATGCCGTGGGCGACGTGACGGACCGCATCAACCTCACCCCCGTCGCGATCCAGGAGGCCATGGCCTTCGTCGACACCGTGTTCCGCGGCAATGCCCGCGCCATGGACCACGCCGACGTGCCCTCGGCGGTGTTCAGTCATCCGCCGGTCGCCACCGTGGGCCTGACGGAGCTGCAGGCGCGCGAGCGCCACGGCGCCCTCGACATCTACCGCTCGACCTTCCGCCCCTTGAAGCACACGCTCTCCGGCCGCGACGAGAAGACCATGATGAAGCTCATCGTCGCGCAGGACAGCCAGCGCGTGGTCGGTGTCCACATGGTCGGCCTCGACGCGCCGGAGATCATCCAGGGCATGGCCGTCGCCCTCAAGGCCGGCGCTACCAAGCAGTGCTTCGACGCCACCGTCGGCATCCACCCCACCGCCGCCGAGGAATTCGTCACCATGCGCGAACCGCTCCCCGGCGACCAGGCCAAGGCGGCGGAGTAGGGGGCTTCTTAGTCTGTCACCCGCGGGCTTGACCCGCGGGTCCATGGCTCATCCACTCAGGCCGTCCCAAAGATCGACCCACTGCGGGTTCTCGCGCTCGATCAGAGCGACCTTCCAGGCGCGTGACCAATGCTTCATGTTCTTCTCCCGCTGAATTGCCTGCTCGATGCGATCATAGGCCTCATAGCAAACAAGGCGCTTCACGCCATGCCGCTTGGTGAAGCCGTCGGCGAGACCTTCGCGGTGCTCGTAGACGCGGCGTAGCAGATCATTCGTCACGCCGATGTAGAGCGTGCCGTTAGGCCGGCTGGCGAGGATGTAGACGTAGTAGGCCACTGACCGAGTTGGCCGCAGGATGGATTGCCGGGTCAAGCCCGGCAATGACAGATGAGGGGGCGTGGTGCTGGTGCGTCCCCGCCAAGATTGTCACCCGCGGGCTTGACCCGCGGGTCCATGGCGCCGCTACCGCCTCAGTCCGCCCGTTTCCAGGTGGTGCCGGCGGGGCCGTCCTCCAGGGTGATGCCCTGGGTCAGCAGTTCGTCGCGGATGCGGTCGGCCTCGGGGAAGTTCTTGGCTTTGCGGGCTTCGATGCGGGCGGCGATCATCGCCTCGATCGCTTCGGCGGAAAGCGCGCCTTCGGCTGCCGTGCCCTTGAACCAGGCATCGGGATCATCCTGCAGCAACCCGAGCAGCGCGCCGCCAGCCAGCAGCGCGCCCGCAAGGGCCTCGCGCTGGCCTTCATCCTTGGCCTTGTTCAGCGCGCTGGCGATCTCGTGCAGCTCGGCCAGCGCCAGCGGCGTGTTGAGGTCGTCGGCGAGCGCTTCCAGCAGCGTCACCGGCGCAGCGGTATCCGGCTGCGCCTCCACCCCGCGCAGCGCGCCGTAGAGGCGGTCCAGCTGGCCCTTGCACTCGGCGATCTTCTCGCGCGTGATGTCCAAGGGCGCGCGGTAGTGGCCGGACAGGAGCGCGAGGCGGATGGCCTCGCCGCGCAGGCCTTCCTCCAGCAGTTGGCGCACGGTGAAGAAGTTGCCGAGCGACTTCGACATCTTCTCGCCGTTCACCACCACGTAGCCGTTGTGCATCCACAGGCGCGCCATCTCCGCCGTGCCGTGGGCGCAGCGGCTCTGGGCGATCTCGTTCTCGTGGTGCGGGAAGACGAGGTCGAGGCCGCCGCCGTGGATGTCGAAGATCTCGCCCAGGTGCTCCAGTGCCATGGCCGAGCACTCGATGTGCCAGCCCGGCCGGCCGCGGCCCCAGGGGCTCTCCCAGCCCGGCTGGTTCGGGGTGCTCGGCTTCCACAGCACGAAGTCGGCCGGGTCCTTCTTGTAGGGCGCCACGTCGACGCGCGCGCCGGCGATCAGCGCCTCACGGTCGAGGCGCGACAGCTGTCCGTAGTCGGCCATCGAGAGCACCGAGAACAGCACGTGGCCCTCGGCGGCGTAGGCGTTGCCCTTGTCGACCAGCGCCTGGATCATGGCGACCATCTGGAAGATGTGCTGGGTCGCCCGCGGCTCCACCGTCGGCCTGAGGGCGCCCAAGGCATCCATGTCGTCGTGGTAGGCCTGCGTGGTGCGCCGGGTGATCGCCTCGATCAGCTCGCCGGAGTCCTTGGCGGCCTGCAGGATCTTGTCGTCCACGTCGGTGAAGTTGCGCGCGTAGGTGACCTGCTTGCCGCCGTAGACGTGGCGCAGCAGACGGAACAGCACATCGAAGACCACCACGGGCCTCGCGTTGCCGATGTGGGCGAAGTCGTAGACCGTCGGGCCGCAGACGTACATGCGCACGTTCTGCGGATCGAGCGGCTCGAAACGCTCCTTGCGGCGCGTCAGCGTGTTGTGGAATTGCAGGTCCATGGCGCCGGGGACTTTACGGCCTCGCGGGTCGAGGTCAAGTTTCTTGGGGTCAGGCCGCCTTGCCGCTCAGCCGCGCCTCGGCACGCTGGCGCCCGATGAGCGGCAGCAGCGCCTTCAGCTCCGGCCCGTGGTCCAGGCCGGTCAGCGCCAGGCGCAGCGGCAGGAAGAGTTCCTTGCCCTTCCTCCCCGTCGCCTGCTTCACGGCCGCCGTCCAGGCGCTCCAGGTGGTCTCGTCCCAGGGTTCCGAAGGCAGCAGGCCAGCGGCGGTCTCGGCGAAGGCGGCGTTCTCGATCTGCGGGACCACCGGGCCGCGGCAGATGGCGAGCCAGGCTTCGGCCTCGGCGAGGCGGGTGAGATTGGGGCGCACCGCCTGCCAGAGCGCTGCGTCGAAGCCGGCCGGCAGGCGGTCGGCGACCTGTTCGAAGGGCAGGATATGCAGCAGGCGCGCGTTCAGCTGCTCCAGTTCCTGGGGGTCGAACTTCGGCGTCGCGCGGCCGAAGCGCGCGAGGTCGAAGCCGGCCGCCAGAGCGGCCAGGTCGGGCAGCGGCTCGATGGGGTCCGGCGTGCCGAGGCGGGCGAGGTAGCCGTTGACGGTCATGGCCTCCAGCCCGCTCTCCCGCAGGCCGGCGAGGGAAAGGCTGCCGAGCCGCTTGGAAAGCGCTTCGCCGCCGGCCCCGGCGATCAGCGAGAGATGCCCGAAAGCCGGCACGGCGGCGACGGTGGTATTGCTGAGGGCTTCGAAGAGCTGCACCTGTACGGCGGTATTGGCGACATGGTCCTCGCCGCGCAGCACGTGGGTGACCTCCAGTTCGATGTCGTCCACCACCGAGGTGAGGGTGTAGAGCGGCCGTCCGTCCTCGCGCAGCAGCACCGGGTCGCTGAGGTTTTCGCCCTGGAAGGAAACCGGCCCGCGCACCAGGTCTTCCCAGGCGATTTCGCCGGGCAGCAGCTTGAAGCGCCAGTGCGGCCGGCGCCCCTCGGTCTCCAGGCGCGCCTTCTCGGCGTCGGAGAGGTCGAGGGCGGCGCGGTCGTAGATCGGCGGCCGCCCGGCGGACAGTGCCAACTTGCGTTTGAGACCCAGCTCCTCGGGCGTCTCGTAGCAGGCGTAGAGGCGCCCCGCGGCCTTCAGGCGCTCGCCGGCGGCGGCGTAGCGATCGAGCCGTTCGGACTGCACCGCCTTCTCGTCCCAGTCGAGGCCCAGCCAGCGCAGGTCCTCCTCGATGGCACGCGCGAACTCCGGCGTCGAGCGTTCCGCGTCGGTGTCGTCGATGCGCAGCAGGTAGCGGCCGCCCCCGGCGCGGGCGAACAGCCAGTTCACCAGGGCCTGGCGTGCGTTGCCGACGTGCAGCAGCCCGGTCGGGCTGGGGGCGAAGCGGACTTTCAGCGTCAAGCCGGGCCTCGGGCGGAGGAAGGCGGCAGGGCTGCGCCGCGTTTCAGGGGACGGATCACGTCGGGCTGGATTCCTGGTTTGCCGTCGGGTTCGGTACGGCCGGAAGCTTCTTTGGCCTTAGGTATCACCGCCGGGCGAATTTCGCAAAACCTGCTGGACGCTCAGTCTGGTAGCGCTGCGTTCGTCTTCGCATCCGGTGCTCTGCGCGGCGACTATAATTGATCTACATCAATTCAAGTATTTAAATTAATCAAGCATTCAGGTTCGACGGCCTAGTGTCTCCTGAGTCGTCGCCAACTCATCCGATTGAAACTACTGATTGATTCGTACAGCGGATTATTCGCTGAACCCGCTATCCCGTACCGCCAGGAGAAGTGGAAGATGTCGCAGTCGCCGGAGCATACCAAGAAGCTTGCCTATCTGCGCATCGACGACGAGACGCGCGCGCTGCTGAGCGATTTCCGTCCCACGCTCGAAAAGCTGATCCCCCAGGTGCTCGACGATTTCTACGCGCACATCACCAAGGAAGAGGCGCTGCGGAAGCTGTTCGCCGATGCTGCGCACATTCAGCACGCCCGCGAGGCCCAGGCCAAGCACTGGCTGCGGATGTTCTCCGGCAAGTTCGATGACGAGTATTTCCAGTCGGTCGATCGCATCGGCAAGGCGCACTGCCGGCTGGGCCTGGAGCCGGGCTGGTACATCGGCGGCTACGGCCTGGTGAAGCAGGCTCTCATCGAAGCGGTGCTGGCGGAGGCGGCCAGGGGTTGGGGCCGGACCCGGACCGCCAAGGCGAGCCGCCTGATCCAGGCGATCGACAAGGCGATCTCTCTCGACATGGACCTCGCGATCTCGGTTTACATGGCAGAGAAGGACGTCGATTTCTCCCGCCGTCTCAACGATCTTGCCGACCGCTTCAGCACGGCGATCGCCGCCATCTCCGGCGCTCTCTCGCAGTCCTCCGGTGGCCTGGCAAGCGAGGCCGAAGGCCTGCAGCGCACCGCCAAGGAAACCGCCGGCCAGGTCGACAGCGCCAAGCGCGGCGTCGAAGAAGCCAGCGGCAACGCCCAGGCGGTCGCCGCTGCGGTGGAGGAGCTGTCGGCTTCGATCAGCGAGATCTCGAGCCAGGTGAGCGACGCGGCGCGGGTGACGGAGAACGCTGTCGAGAAGGCCGCCGGCATGACCGAGAGAGTCGACAGCCTCAATGCCGCGGCGGAAAAAGTTGGCGGCATCATCCGCCTGATCGAGGAGATCGCCGAGCAGACCAACCTGCTGGCGCTGAACGCCACCATCGAAGCGGCCCGCGCCGGCGAGGCCGGCAAGGGCTTCGCCGTGGTAGCCGGCGAGGTGAAGTCGCTGGCCACCCAGACCGCCAAGGCCACCGGCGAAATCGCCAACCATGTGCGGGCGATGCAGGATGCCAGCGGTGACGTCGCCGCGCAGATCGGCGAGATCGCGAAGGCCATTGGCCTGATGGGGCAGACCTCGGGTGCGATTGCCTCGGCGGTCGAGGAGCAGACTTCGGTGACACGGGAGATCTCGCGCAGCGTCAGCGAGACCTCGAATGGCGTTGGTGCCGTGCTCGACGCCATGCTGAAGGTGTCAGCGGCAGCGGCGCGGACTCAGGAAACGGCGGACTCAGTATCCACGGCTTCCGGCGAAGTGAGGTTGCGCGCCGGCGAGCTGGATCAGGAGTCGCGCACCTTCATCGAGCGCATCCGAAATGCCGACCATGGCTAACCGCAGCCGGCAACGCAGACTCAGGCAGGCCCGCGGAAGGCGTTGGTGATCGGGTAACGGCGGTCGCGGCCGAAGGCGCGGCGGGTGATCTTCACCCCGGGGCAGGCCTGGCGGCGCTTGTACTCGGCGAGCTCCAGCATGCGCCAGACGCGGTTCACCAGGTCGCGGTCATGGCCGCGGGCGACGATCACGTCGACGCTCTCCTCGCCCTCGATGAGTCCCTTCAGGATGTCGTCCAGCACGGGGTAGGGCGGCAGGCTGTCCTCGTCCTTCTGGTCGGGCTTCAGCTCGGCCGAGGGCGGCTTGGTGATGATGCGCTCGGGGATGACGCGCCCGGCCGGCCCCAGGGCGCCTCTGGGATGCACCTGGTTGCGCCAGCGCGCGAGGTCGAAGACCATCGTCTTGTAGAGATCCTTCATCACGTTGAAGCCGCCGACCATGTCGCCGTACAGCGTGGCGTAGCCGACCGAGACCTCCGACTTGTTGCCGGTCGACAGCACCATGTAGCCGAGCTTGTTGGAGATCGCCATCAGGATCAGGCCGCGCGAGCGCGCCTGAATGTTCTCTTCCGTGGTGTCGGCAGCGTGGCCTTGCAGCAGCGGCTTCAGCATGCCGTCGAAGGCCTGCATGGCCGGTTCGATGGAGACCTCGTCGAGGCAGACCTGCATCAGCCGCGCCGCCTCGGCCGCGTCGTCCAGGCTTTCCTGGCTGGTATAGGGCGACGGCATCATCACGCAGTGCACCCGCGCCGGCCCCAGCGCGTCGACCGCCACCGCGGCCGAAAGTGCGGAATCGATGCCGCCGGAGAGCCCGAGGATGACGCCGGGAAAGCGGTTCTTGTTCACGTAGTCGCGCAGGCCGAGGATGAGGGCGCCGTAGATCGGCTCCATGCCGGCGCCGTTGAAGCCGCCATCGGGCGCTTCGCGGCGCGCCGGCGCGCAGTGCCAGCCGTTCTCGCCGCGCCGCCACTCGGTCAGCTCGACCGCCTCCTCGAAGGCGGGCAGCTGCGCGGCCAGGCTGTGGTCGGCGTTCAGCACGAAGGAGGCGCCGTCGAACACCAGCTCGTCCTGGCCGCCCACCTGGTTCACGTAGATGAGCGGCAGCCCGGTCTCGCCGATCCGCTGCACGGCGAGCTGGATGCGTTCCTCGGTCTTGTTCAGCTCGTAGGGCGAGCCGTTGATCACCACCAGGATCTCGGCGCCCGACTCCTCCAGGCACTCGCAGACGTCTGCCTTCCACATGTCCTCGCAGACCATGACGCCCAGGCGCACGCCGCGGAAGTTCACCGGGCCGGGCAGCGGGCCGGCGCCGAACACCCGCTTCTCGTCGAAGACGCCGTAGTTGGGCAGGTCGTGCTTGGTGCGATGGGTGGTGATCGCGCCGCCGTCCAGCATGTAGGCGGTGTTGAAGACCTTGCCGAAGAGCGGCGGCTTCGCTTCGGGGTCCTGGCGCCAGGGCCCGCCGACGATCATGCCCGGGCCGCCGTCGGCGGTGTCGGCTGCCAGCGCCTCGATGGCCTGCTGCGCGGCCTCCAGGAACATCGGCTTCAGCACCAGGTCCTCGGTCGGATAGCCGGTGATCACCATCTCGGTGGCGATCACCAGGTCGGCGCCGCGGGCGGCCGCCTCGGCCCTCGCCTTGCGCAGCAGGGCGAGGTTGCCGGCAATATCCCCCATGGTGGGATTGCATTGCGCCAGGGCGATCTTCAGGGCGTCAGCCATGGCAACTACTTACCCCGGCCGCCCGGGAGCGGCAAGCACCGCCCCCTGTTCTTCCCTCGCCCCCGCAAGCGGCTGGAGTGCGGGATTTCATTTGGGGGTGCCGGCCGCTTCCCGCGTGGCAAGCTTGCGGATGCGCTCGACCATGGAGAACAGGCCGTTGGCGCGGTTGGGGCTGAGGGCCTGCGCGAAGCCCAGGCGGGCGATGGCGTCCTTGATATCGACGGACAGGATCTCCTGCGGCGTGCGGCCGTCGTAGATGCCGAGCAGCACGGCGATCAGGCCCTTCACGATATGGGCGTCGCTGTCGGCCACGAAGTGCAGAGTCGTCGGCGGCCCCGGCTTCACCTCGCTGACGATCCAGACCTGGCTGGTGCAGCCGCGCACCTTGGTCTCCTCCGTCTTCAGGGCGTCGTCCATCGGCTCGAGCTTGCGGCCCAGGTCGATGAGGTAGCGGAAACGGTCTTCCCAGTCGTCGAGGAAGGTGAAGTTGTCGATCAGCTCTTCTACGCGGGCATCGGTCATGGCCCGGTTATCGGTCACCAGGCCTAGCGGCGCAACAGGAACTCGCGGCCGACCTTGACCCGCGGCACGCCGTCGTACTCGACCACATCGGCGGTGGCATAGGTCTCCGCCCACTTGCCGGGCAGGTAGGAGCCGGTGCCGATGACGTCGACCGGCGCCTTGGCCGCGGCCATGATGCGGCACTTGGCCGGGCCGAAGCCCGAGGAGGCGATGATCTTCACCTTGTCGAAGCCTTCGCGATCGAGGGACTCGCGCATGCGCCAGACGGCGGCGGCGGAAACGCCCGGGCCGACCAGGTAGCGCAGCTCGTCGTCGGAACGGTAGCCGCGCAGCGACCCCGGGGCATTGCGCTCCAGAACCGCGTAGGATTGCGGCGGGTCGAGGCCCTCGATGAAGCGGCCGCCCGGCGTGTCGATACGCACCGAAAGGTTGCCGGCTGCCGCACGGCGCGGAAAGCGCCGGCAGCAGGTGAGGGCGTCGGTTACCTCCCGCGCGAAGTAGTCGACCAGCACGGTCATCGGCTCGTCGGGGAAGGTCTCGTCGTACATCTCCGCCGCGCGCAGGGTGCTGCCGGCGTAGCCGATGAAGGCATGCGGCATGGTGCCGAGACCGGCATCGATGCCGAAGTAATGCGCCGTCGCATCCGTGGCGTTGCCGATGAAGCCGACGGCGCCGGCCTTGCGGCGCGCCCGCGCCGAGCCGACCGAGGCGGCATAGGCCATCAGCTCGGCCATCTCGGTGCCGGCGCAGTGCCTGGCGTCCATCGCCAGAAAGGCGACCTTCGGCAGATCGGCGCACATGGTGAAGGCGTTGTAGGCCGCCACGCAGGCCGGTCCCAGCTTCTGCAGCAGCAGGGTCTCCAGGTCGGTCAGCTGCGACAGCGGGCCGGTGACGTAGAACATCGGTTCGCCGGCGCCGACCCACTTGCCCTCGGGATAGCGCAGATCGATCTCGAAGGTGGTGCCGCGGCGCCGGGCGATATCCTCCAGCCAGCCGAGCGCCAGGCGAGGGGCCGAGATCACCGGACGGCGCATGAAGACGGCATAGGTCGCCTTGATGTCGCCGAAACGCTCAACCGCCTTGCGGGTCCGCTTGAAGTAGACGTCCGTCCAGGCGGCGATGTCGGCCTCGGCGGTCGGCCAGCCGACGCCGCGTGACCTGGTCTCTCCGGACCCGTCGTTCGGGGCCTTGGGTTGGCTCGGGCCTTCAGGCATCCCACTTCCTTCCACGCCATGCCCGCTGTGCCGTCGGGGCTTTCGGCGGGACTCTAGCGCGGCGCCGGCGGACGCCGCCAGGGGCGAAAGTCGGGTAGCTGGCCTGCAAAAAGGTGCCGGCTGGCCTCCCGATATCAGGAGGCCGCCGCCACCTTGTCATTTTCGCCGTGCTGGCGGGCCAGGCGCTCGTCCTTCAGCGCCTCGGCAATGAGGAAGGCGAGTTCCAGCGACTGCTTGGCGTTGAGGCGCGGGTCGCAGTGGGTGTGGTAGCGGTCGCCCAGCGTCTCGTCGCTGATGGCCTGGGCGCCGCCGATGCACTCGGTGACGTCCTGGCCGGTCATCTCGAAGTGGACGCCGCCGGCATAGCTGCCCTCGGCGCGGTGCACCGCGAAGAAGTTCTTCACCTCGGCCAGCACGCGGTCGAAGGGCCGCGTCTTGTAGCCGCTCGGCGACTTGATGGTGTTGCCGTGCATCGGATCGCAGGACCACACCACCTTCTTGCCTTCGTGCTGCACGGCGCGGATCAGCGCCGGCAGATGGTCGGCCACCTTGTCGTGGCCCATGCGGGCGATGAGGGTGAGGCGCCCCGCCTCGTTCTTCGGGTTGAGGATGTCGATGAGGCGCAACAGCACCTCAGGATCGGTCGTCGGGCCGCACTTCAGGCCGACAGGGTTGTGGATGCCGCGCATGAACTCGACGTGCGCCTCTTCCGGCTCGCGCGTGCGGTCGCCGATCCACAGCATGTGGGCCGAGCAGTCGTACCACTTGCCGGTCAGGCTGTCGGTACGGGTCAGCGCCTGCTCGTACCACAGCAGCAGCGCCTCGTGGCTGGTGTAGAAGTCGGTCTCGCGCAGCTCCGGCACGGTCGCCGGCTCGATCCCGCAGGCACGCATGAATCCCAGCGCCTCGTCGATGCGTCCGGCCAGCTCCTCGTAGCGCTGGCCCTGGGCGCCGTCGGAGACGAACTCCAGGTTCCACTGGTGCACCTTGTGCAGGTCGGCGAAGCCGCCCTGGGCGAAGGCGCGCAGCAGGTTCAGCGTTGCCGCGGCCTGGTTGTAGGCGCGCACCAGGCGCTCCGGGTCCGGCTCGCGCGACTCCTTGTTGAAGTCGATGCCGTTGATGATGTCGCCGCGGTAGCTCGGCAGCTCGACGCCGTCAATCACCTCGGTGGGCGCCGAGCGCGGCTTGGCGAACTGGCCGGCCATGCGGCCGACCTTCACGATCGGGCAGGCGGCGCCGAAGGTCAGCACCACGGCCATCTGCAGCATCACCCGGAAGGTGTCGCGGATGTTGTTGGCATGGAACTCGGCGAAGCTTTCCGCGCAGTCGCCGCCCTGGAGCAGAAAAGCCTTGCCGTCCGCCACGGCGCCGAGCTGCTCGCGCAGGCGGCGCGCCTCGCCGGCAAAAACCAGCGGCGGGTAGTTGGCGAGCTGCTTCTCCACACGCTGCAGCGCGGCCTTGTCGGCATAGTCCGGAACCTGCCGGATCGGCTTGCTGCGCCAGCTGTCAGGCGCCCAGGGGGTGGCCATGGCGGACCTCTTTCGTTCCTTCACTTACGTAGGACCGCCGGTTTTACGCGCCCTGGCCCTCTTTTTCCACAGGAAAAGCCGCCGCCGGCGCCCACGAAAACCCCGGTTAACCCTGGAGTCGCGCCGAACGTCTGGGAAAACGGAGAGCGGGTCAGTCCTCCAGGTTGTACTCGATGGTGGAGACCACGCGCAGGGTCTTATGAACCGACTTCTGCTCCTGGGCGCCGGGAATGTCGTCGCGGGGCAGGATCTGGAACACGCCCTGGTTGGCGCGGCGGATGCCGCCGACGCGGCTGCCGGAGTCGGCGGCGAACTGCTCGGCCCCGGCGCGCGCGCTGGCCGTCGCCTCGGCGATCATCGCCGGCTTCAGGTCGTTGAGGCCGGTGAAGACGTAGGTCGGCCCGGCGTTCCACTGGTTGTCGTCGGAAAGGACCAGCCCGGACGCCACCAGCTCGCCGAGGCGGCCGATGAGGCCGGCGACGCGATCGACGTCGTCGGTGCGCAGGGTGATGGTCTGGGCGATGATGAAGCGGCTCTCGACCTGGCCCTGCTGGTACTGCTGGGCGAGGCGGTCGACGACCTGCAGGTCGCGGCTCTCGAAGGCCTCCGCTGCAAAGCCGTTGGCGGCGAGGAAGTCGCCCACCAACGTGCCGTCGGCGACGATCTTGCGCTGCACTTCCGTCAGGTCGTTGCCGGTGGCGACGAAGCGCAGCGGCCAGATCGCGAGGTCGGCATTCACCTCGCGTTCGGCAAGGCCCTTTACGGTGACGTAGCGGTCGCCCTTGCGGCCCTCCAGGAAGCCGTGGCCGACGAACCAGCCGGCGAGCGCTACGGCTACCGCCAGCACCACGGCGGCGGCGAGTCCGAAGAGAGTGTTGGGCATGGGCGGTGTTTTCCTGGTGATGCCCCGAGGCAGAACCTGCGGCGTGCATTGTCTAACGACTGCCGACGAAGCTCGCTCAGAGTTGCGGCGAATTCAAGGCGCGCCGGTGGTTGTTTCGGGTGGCCCCGCTTCCTTGACGCCCGGCGCCGAAACCGGGAAGCTGCACCTCCGCTTCGCCCTGGGGTTCGATTTCTCCGCAACCTACTGCCCGCATTGGCCTCTTCACCGTGACCACTTCCACCGACCCCCTCGAGGCCGCGCGCGCCGCGCTGCAGCCCGGCGAACAGCTGGTCTGGGCCGACCGGCCCGACCCGCAGGTGCTGGCGCGCTCCAGGCTGCCGCAGGTGATCCGCGGCCTTCTCGGCGTCGCCGTCATCGCGGGCTTCCTGTGGCTGAGTTTTATTCCCAACTGGCCCGGCGGCCTGCGCGGTCTGCTGCTCAGTGCCTTCATCGCCGCCGCGACGCTCTACGCCCTCTGGCTGCTCGCCGCGCCCTGGGTGGCGCGTGCGGCAGCGGGGCGCACGGTCTACGCCGTCACCGACCGCCGCCTGCTTGTCCTCGAGGACTGGCCCTTCAAGCGTCAGTGCGCCTTTCTCCCGGCGGAGCTCGACGACACCCTGGTGGCGCCGGCGGCGTCGGGCCGCGGCAGCGTCATTTTCATCAATCGCAAGCTGCCCTGGTGGCGGCGCAGCGCCGGCGGCACCTACCGCATCGAGGCCTTCTACGGCATCGCCGAGGCCCAGCGCGTCGCCGAGCGGATCGAGGCCCTGCGCGCGCCGGCGGACGTGCCGCCGCCGCAAACGGAGTCTTGATCGGCGGTGTCAGTCGCCGGCGGCCACGGCCGCGATCTCTGGCAGGTAACGGTAGTGGCCGGTGATCGGCCAGTCGAAGAGCACGTCCTCCAGCTTGGGCCCGGCTCCAATGCTGTGCACCACCTGGGGCCGGCCGGAGGGCCCGGTGCGGTCGGTCACGATGCCGATGTGCGGCAGGAAGCCGCCACGGCCGTTCGGGCCGCCGCGCAGGTTCCAGGCGACCAGGTCGCCGGGCCGGTAGTTCTGCGGATCGTCGGTGACCGCCAGGGCGGCGCCCTGGCGCTTGAGGAAGGCCTCCAGGTTCGGCACCCGGCGGTGGTCGATGTTGCTGTCGGGCCGGCTGAGGCCCCAGTGCTGCGGGTAGGCCTCGAAGGCCGCCGTCATGTCCTCGTGGACCCGCTGCTGCAGGTCGATGCCGACGGCGCGGTAAACGCGGACGATGACGTCGGCGCAGACGCCGCGATCGGCGGCGACGTCGCCGCCGGGATAGGCGAGGCGGACGTAGGCTGGGTCGTAGACCACGCGCGCCTGCGTGCGCGCCAGGGCAGCGGCGTTGAGGCGCTCGGCAGTCTTCTCGCCGGCGGTCCCGGCATGGCCGGCGGCCGGCAGGGCCGCGGCAAGGGCGACCGCAACGGCGCAGAGCCAGCGGGCCCGGGCGGGAGGGGCTTTGCGGATCATCCTGATGACCTCTTCATGCTGCTGCCGGCAGGTCGGCTGACGGCTGCCCAAGGTTCACCCGCGCTTGCGGCCAGAATAGGGCGCTGCCGTGCCCGCTTTGAGGCCCGGGGCAAGAAAAGAGCAGCGGGAGGCCTGAGGGAAGGCCGCCCGCTGCTTGAGGCTAGCAGGTTGAGGTCTCTGGCGTTTTGAGCCTGCCAGAAAGGGCTGTCTCGAAAGCTTCGGCGGTCTGCTCAGGGCCGCCAGAAGGGCTTGCGGGACTCCTCGCGCAGCTCCTCGGCGTCGAGGCCGATGTCGCGCAGCAGGTAGTCCGGCAGGCGCTGCAGGTAGTCGCGGTCGCGCAGGCGCTGCTGCCAGACGGCCAGCGGCCGGGCGGCCGCCAGGAACAGCCACAGCAAGGCGCGGCCGAGCGGATTGCGGACGGAGCCCCGGAGCGCGCCGGGGCGGCCGAGGTCGGCCCCGAGAGCGCTGGGGCGGGAAGCGGAGAGGCGAAGGGTCGCGGGGACCTTGCGGGAGGCCCCGGTGGAAAGGCTCGACATTAGGTCACCTGATTAGCTTGCGTTGACGGAGGCGTTGACAGATCGGCTTGCTTCTGACCAGAAATATCGGGTAATCGACGATTCCCGGCAAACGATCATTTATAATGTCTGGTATAAGTTGGGCTAATGCGACCATGGTTCTGGAGACAGCCTGATGGCCGCCCCGCCACTGCCGGCCCTGCGCACCTTCGAGGTGGCGGCCCGTCATCTCAGCTTCACCAAGGCGGCGGCCGAGCTGCACATCACCCAGGGCGCGGTCAGCCAGCAGATCAAGCAGCTTGAGGGCAGCCTCGGCTTCCCGCTGTTCCACCGCGGGCCGCGCGGGCTGGTCCTCACCGAAAAGGGCGAGGCGCTGGCGGCGACGGCCGAGAGCGCCTTCCGGCGCCTCTTCGACAAGATCGAGGAGCTGCGCCAGAAGGAGGAGGGCGGCATCCTGACAGTCTCCGTCAGTCCCTCGCTCGCCGTGAAATGGCTGATCCCGCGGCTCGGCCGCTTCTACCAGCGCCACCCCGAGGTCGACGTCCGCATCCGCCCCGACCCGGTGCTGATCGACGTGCAGGCCGAGGCCGATACCGTCGACATGGCGATCCGCTTCGGTCAGGGACCCTATCCGGGACTGGCTGCGGTGCCGATCATGCACGAAACGGTCTTCGCCGTGGCCAGCCCGGAGCTGCTGGCCAGGGGACCGGCGCTGGCCCATCCGCGCGACCTGCGCCACCACGTTCTGCTGCACAGCGACTCGGTGCGCCTGGAGGTGAATTCCATGGGCAATTGGGAGGTCTGGCTCGCCCTGCTGAACGTGAGCGACGTCAACCCGAAGGCCGGGCCAACCTTTCCGAGCAGCTACATGCTGCTGGAGGCGGCGATCCACGGCCAGGGCGTGGCGCTGACCTGGGCGGCGCTGGCCGACGACGACCTGCGCGCGGGGCGTCTGGTGCGCCTCTTCGACCGCGCGCTGGAGGGCTCGATGAGCTACTTCGCGCTGACCACCGAGGCCGCCGCGCACAAGCCGAAGGTCGTCGCCTTCCGCGACTGGCTGGTCGAGGAGGGGCGGCGCTTCACTCACGGCGGCGCCCTGCCGGCGCAGGATGTGTCGCTGACGTGAAAGAATGTGGCGCAGGGCTGTCATGGGGCGGAGGTTAGGGCGCCGGACGCGGCCGATATATCCGGAACCTGCGCGCGGCTTTCGGGGGTCAAGTTGACGCAGCCTCCGGCCTGTGCTGAATAGCGCCTCGGAGCGGGCAGGAAAGCACCATGGCAGACGACAAGCGGGTCTATCTCTTCGATTCGACCCTGCGCGACGGGGCGCAGACCCAGGGGGTAGACTTCACCGTCCCCGACAAAGGAGCCATCGCGCGCGCCCTCGACCGGCTCGGCATCGACTACGTGGAGGGCGGCTGGCCCGGCGCCAATCCCACCGACGACGCCTTCTTCGCCGAGCCGCCGCAGTTCAAGACCAGCCGCTTCGTCGCCTTCGGCATGACCCGCCGGCCCGGCCGCAGTGCCGAGAACGACCCCGGCCTCGCAGCACTCCTGAACTCGCGCGCCGATGCCGTCTGCATGGTCGGCAAGGCCTGGGACTTCCACGTCGACGTGGCGCTGGAAATTCCGCGTCAGGAGAATGTCGCCATGATCGCGGAGTCCGTCGCCCATGCGCTGACCCGCAAGGACGAGGTGATGTTCGACGCCGAGCACTTCTTCGACGGCTACAAGGCCAATCCGGCCTACGCGCTGGAATGCATCGAGGCCGCCTATGGGGCGGGTGCGCGCTGGGTAGTGCTCTGTGACACCAACGGCGGCACTCTGCCGGACGAAGTGGAGCGCATCGTCGGCGCGGTGTGCGACCGCATCCCCGGCAGCCGGCTCGGCATCCACTGCCACAACGACACCGAGAACGCGGTGGCCAACTCACTGGCGGCGCTGCGCGCCGGCGTGCGCCAGGTTCAGGGCACCATCAACGGCCTCGGCGAGCGCTGCGGCAACGCCAATCTCATTTCGCTGATCGCCTCGCTGAAGCTGAAGAGCGACTACGACATCGGCCTCGACGATCACGCGCTATCGCAGCTCACTCATGTCTCGCGGCTGCTCGACGAGCGCCTCAACCGGCAGCCGGCGCGCAACGCCGCCTACGTCGGCGAGTCCGCCTTCGCGCACAAGGGCGGGCTGCACGTCTCCGCCGTCGCCAAGGATCCGCGCACCTACGAGCACATCGATCCGGCGCAGGTCGGCAACCGCCGCCACATCGTGGTCTCCGACCAGGCCGGGCGGGCCAACATCCTGGCGCGCCTCGTCGAGATCGGCATCGAACTCGATCCCAAGGACCCCGGCGTCAACAAGCTGGTCGAGGAAGTCAAGGCACGCGAGTTCGAGGGCTTCGCCTACGACGGCGCCGAAGCCTCCTTCGAGCTGCTGGCACGCCGCGCCCGCGGCGAGGTGCCGAACTACTTCTCGCTGACTCGTTTCCGCATCATGGACGACCGCCGCTGGAACGCGCGCGGCGAGCTGGTCACCGAGTCCGAGGCGACGGTGACCCTGGAGGTGGCCGGCCGCGCCAAGATGGAGGTGGCCGACGGCAACGGCCCGGTGAACGCTCTCGACACGGCGCTGCGCAAGGCCCTGGTGCCGCTCTATCCGCAGCTCCAGGACATGCGCCTGGTCGACTACAAGGTGCGTATCCTGACGCCACAGGCCGGCACCGGTGCGGTCACCCGGGTGATGATCGAAAGCGCCGATGCCAACGGCCGGCGCTGGACCACCATTGGTGTCTCTACCAACATCATCGATGCCTCCTTCAACGCGCTGCACGACGGCATCACCTGGAAGCTGTTCCAGGACGGCGCGACGGTGCCGAAGGAGGCTGCCGAATGAAACTGGCCGCTTGGATCGTCATCGCCCTGTCGCTGCTGCCCTTGCCGCTCGCCGCGCAGACGACGGAGGGCACCGGCGGGTCCTCGTCGGTGGAGACTACGGACGGCCAGCAAGTGCTGCGCGAGGAGGTGCTGACGGCCTTCACCCGACTGGTCGGCCATGGCGAGACGAGACAGCGTTTCGGCCTGCCGGAGACGACATTCTGGCGCCGCAGCAGCGACTTGGAAGTGGCCCTCTTCACCGATGATGTGGAAGCGGTGAAGTGGCAGCTGGAGCGGGCGGCGGCACCCTTCGCGAGCGTCAGCGGCCTGGCAATTCCGGTGGTCGAGACCGGGCCGGTGCCGGCGCCCGGCTGGGAGCTGGCCGGGCTGGCGCCGGAGGCCGACCTGGTGATCATCGTCGGATCGCGCCAGCGCATGGCCGAGATTGCAGCCGCCGATGCCTTCGGCCAGGGCATGCTCGCCCGTTTTGAAATGGGCACCTGGCCCTTCATGTTTTCCTTCGCGCAGGACCACCGCCGCCGCGGCATCGTGCTGCTGGCCGATGACGAGCCGGTGCGGGCGCGCGAGGCCTCCTTCATCCTGGCCACGGTCTGGGGTCTCGGCGGCTACGCGCTGGGACCGGAGTTGACCGGCCTGATCGGCGACCCTGCGGCGGGGCCGTCGCTGACGCCGCTCGGCCAGGCGGTTTTCCGCCTGTTCTTCCACGAGAATCTCGAAGTCGGCATGCCGCTCGCCGATGCGGTGCAGCGCGCCGCAACCCTGCTGCCGCAATAGCGCGGCGGGCAGCAGCAAGCGATGTCCGGCACTGACCGCTCCCGCAAGACTGCCTTGCCGCCAGGCCCGGCGGTCATCCTGGTGCGCCCGCAGCTCGGCGAGAACATCGGCATGGTGGCGCGCGCCATGCTGAACTGCGGCCTCTCGGAACTGCGCCTGGTGCGCCCGCGCGACGGCTGGCCCTCCGCCACTGCGGAAGCAGCGGCCTCCGGTGCATTGTCGGTGCTCGAAAGTGCGCAGGTTTTCTCTACGACCAAGGCGGCGATCGCCGACCTTCAGCGCGTCTACGCGACCACGGCGCGCTCGCGCGGCATGGTGAAGCCGATCGTGACGCCGACGCAGGCGGCGCAGGAGCTGCGTGAGGAGGCTGCCGCCGGCCGCAAGGCCGGCCTGCTGTTCGGCCCCGAGCGCTCCGGCCTGGTGAACGACGACATCGCCCTGGCCGACACGGCGGTGACGGTGCCGCTCAATCCCGCCTTCGCTTCGCTGAACCTGGCCCAGGCGGTGCTGCTGGTCGGCCATGCCTGGTTCCTGGCCGGCGACGCGACACCGCCGCGCCGCCTGGAGACCAATGCCGGCAAGCTCGCCAGCAAGGCGGATCTGGTGAACTTCTTCGAGCGCCTGGAAGCCGCCCTCGACGAGACCGGCTTCCTGTTCCCGCCGGAGAAGCGCCCCTCCATGGTGCGCAACCTGCGCAACATGTTCCAGCGCATGGCGCCGACGGAGAGCGAGATCAACACCCTGCACGGCATCATCGTCGCCCTGCGCGATCCGAAGGGGCGCGGCAGGAAGGCCACCCGCGCCGGGGAAAGCGCTCCATCGGGCGCAGGGCGCCGCGCGAAGCGCCTACGACCTTAGACAGTTGGACAGCAAAACCGGGAGGATTGTGATGGCGGCAACGGCATTGGTAACGGGTGCGAGCTCGGGCATCGGGCGGGCGGTGGCGCTGGCGCTGGCCAAAGCGGGCTACAGGGTCGCCATCTGCGGGCGGCGCGAGGACGCGCTGAAGGAGACCGATGTGGCGGCCGGCGGCGGCATGCTGGCCCTGACCTGCGATGTCAGCGACCCGGAGGCGGTGGAGGCGATGTTCGCCCGGATCGAGAAGGACTTCGGCCGCCTCGACGTGCTCTTCAACAACGCCGGTACCAACGTGCCGGCGACTGCCTTCGGCGACCTCACCTGGAGTGCCTGGAAGAAGGTCATCGACGTGAACCTGAACGGCATGTTCCTTTGTGCCTCGGCCGCCTTCCGGCTGATGCAGCGTCAGCAGCCGCAGGGCGGGCGCATCATCAACAACGGCTCGATTTCGGCGCACGTGCCGCGGCCGGGCTCGGCGCCCTACACCGCGTCCAAGCACGCGGTGACCGGGCTCACGCGCTCGATCTCCCTCGACGGCCGGCCCTTCGATATCGCCTGCGGCCAGATCGACATCGGCAACGCCGCCTCCCACATGACCGAGCGCATGGCCGTCGGCGTGCCGCAGGCCGACGGCACCATCAAGCCGGAGCCGACCATGGACGTGCAGCAAGTCGCCGACGCTGTGGTGCACATGGCCGGACTGCCGCTGGAAGCCAACGTGCAGTTCATGACCATCATGTCGACCAAGATGCCCTTCATCGGCCGCGGGTAGCCGCTGGGCAACTCAGCGGGTGGGCTTCACTGGAGATCCGGAATCCAATAGCGGTGCCGCATCCAGGTCGGCTGCGCCCATCATCGCAGCGATCTCGTCGAGGGTCGCGAGGATGCGGCTTTGCCGTGCCGGGCTCAGGCGCCGGAAAGCCTCGGTGAAGCGTTCTTGCAGCAGGGGCGGGGCCTTACGCAGCAGGGCGCGACCCTGGCGCGTCAGGCGGCTGTGCACGATGCGGCGGTCGGCGGCGCTGCGGTAGCGCTCGACCAGGCCGCGGCTCTCCAGGCGGTCGAGGATGGTGGTCACCGTGCTCTGGCTGAGGTTGACGCGGCGCGCGAGCTGGCCGCTGGTCACCTCGCCGAGATCGTGCACCGCCTGCAGCACCACGGCCTGCGGCGTGGTGAGGCCGACCTCGCGGTCGAGCTGCTTGGAGTGCAGGTCGGTGGCGCGGATGATGCGCCGCAGCGCCGTCAGCACCGCGCGGCTGGGGGCGTCGGCCTGCTCGGCGGGGTGCCGCCGCCCGCCGGCATTGCGCCTGGGCTTCGTCTTCTCGTCTTCCGCGAACTGCATGGCGCAACTCTCCGCACTGCCCACATCTCATCTTCGACGCTTTCAAGTGCTTTGACTTGAAATGTTTTGAGCTGAAAATATATTAAGCGCGATGCAGAAAGCGCTCAAGCGGCAACGCCAACGTGGATCGCGATTCCCGTGGCGCGACAGAGCGAACCCTTCCCCAAGGCGATTCCCAGCGAAAGGTGAAAGACCATGAGGCTTAGCGAACTGCAGATGCAGAGAGTGCAGGAAAAGACCGGCGCCAGCGTGGTGCCGGACGACAATCCCTCGATTCCGGCACTGAAGCAGAACTTCGGCGACCATACCTTCTTCCTCGACAGTGAGGGTCTGCACATTTGGGAGACCGTGGCCGATGAACCGACGGAGGCCAGCAAGCTGGTCGGCCTGCGCGTTGCTGCCTGGAGCAGCGACGAGAAGAAATCCCTGGTGCCGCACGAGCCGGCGCCGAGCCAGGTGCTCGAGGAACCCAGGCACGACTCCTAGCGTTTAGGAATGGTCGGCGTTCGGAACCCGACGGCGTTCAGGACACAGAGATCGAGGGAGGCGGCGATGCGGCGGGCAGGTCCGAATTTGGAAGCCGGAACGCCGCGGCCGCCCCCCGAGCGGCCGCCGGAGCCGACGCGGCCGCCGCCGATGCCGGAGCCGGACCGGCCGCAAGAGCCGCCGGTGGAGGTTCCACCGGACCAGCCGGATCGGCCGGAGATCCCACCAAACGAGCCCGACCGGCCGGAGGTGCCGCCGGAGCACCCCGAGATCCCGCCCAACGAGCCCGGCCGCCCGCCGCAGCCTGAAGTGCCGCCGGAGGAGCCGGACCGTGCGGCGCCGGCACCGCTGTAGAGGCGCTTCCTCCAATGCCGGAAAGACCGTTCAGGCGACCGCGGATCCGGTTTCGGAGCCCTGCGCAGCGTAGAGTGCGAGAAAGCACGCAACGGCATGCTCGGCCCGCTGCTTCAGCTCTGCCTCGTCCGGCGCCGGGCAGACGCCCAGCAGGGCGCGAAGCTGCAGGCGCCCGGTCAGCATGCCGACGAATTGCTCGGCGGCAAGCTGTGGGTCGGTAACGCGGAGCCGGCCGGTCCGCGTCTCCCGCGCCAGGTAGTCGGCCAGCGTCGCCAGCATCCGCCCTGCCCCGACCGCATAGATCTCTGCGCCGAGCTCCGGGAGCCGGGGGGATTCGGCGACGATCAGCCGATAGAGGGCGAGCGACGAAGGCTGCAGCATGAGCGTAAGGAATTCCTGCGCCAGGGAACCGAGCAGGCGCTCCGGCGTGGAGGTCGCGGGATCGCGCAGGCCGAGCGGCTCCATCAGCGTCGAGGTGAGATCGGCGATGGTCGCCTTGAACAGCCCATCCTTGCTCTGAAAGTGGTTGTAGACCGTCTGCTTGGAGACGCCCGCCTTCGCGGCGATCAGGTCCATGGTGGCGGCCTCGTAGCCGAGCTCGAGAAAGACGTCGGTACCAGCCTGCTGGATCGCGCGATGCTTGTATTCCGACCGTGTCGGTCCCGGCTTCTCTGCGGTGATCGCCATTTGTCCTTGCTTTTTGTGCGGCTTCGACGGCTAAAATGGACTTGTCAGTCCAATTTAAGGATCGACTGAAACAACGGGACTGTCAATGGGCCGACGATCATTGTGGATGGCGCTGGGCATCGCCGCGCTGGCGGCTGGTGGCGCCTTCTATCACTACCAGACGGAGCAGAACGCAACGGCCGGGCTGATCGCCCAGGCCGCGATCCCGGCCGCCGAGAAGGTCGTCACCGTCGAGGCGGTGCCTGTGGTCGTCGACACCGTGCTGCAGGACATCAGGGCGGTCGGTACGCTCGGCCCGGACGAGGCGGTCATCATCGCGCCCGAGATCGCCGGACGCATCGACCGCATCCGCTTCGCCGAGGGCGAAGAGGTCGCGGCCGGCGATGTGCTGGTGGAACTGGACGCGACCACCCTGCGCGCCGAGCTGGTCAAGGCGCGCTCCGACATGACCCTTGCCGAGGCGAACCAGGAGCGGGCCGCGACACTCGCCCAGCGCGGCACCGGCACCCTGCGCGCGCGAGACGAGGCCCTTGCGGCCCATCAGGTGGCGCAGGCAAACGTCTCGCTCGCCCAGGCGCGGCTGGAGAAGGCGACGATCACCGCGCCCTTCCCCGGTGTGGTCGGCCTGCGCGCCGTCAGTGTCGGCGCCTATGTCACCCCCGGCACCCGCATCGTGGAGCTGGCCAACATCGACCCGATCAAGGTCGACTTCCGCGTGCCGGAGCTCGTCCTGTCGAGCCTGCGCCCGGGCCAGCCGATCCGGGTCAACGTCGACGCGCTGCCAGGCCAGACGTTCGAAGGCGAGGTATACGTCATCGACCCCATCGTCGACGAGAACGGCCGGGCCGTGCGCCTGCGTGCCCGCTTGCCTAATCCCGACCGCACCCTGAAGCCCGGACTTTTCGCCCGCGTCCAGATCGTCATCGAGCGTCGCGAGAATTCGGTACTGGTCCCTGAGTCCGCTGTTTTCGCGGAGGGCCAGAGGCGGCTGGTGTATCGGGTCGTCGACGGCCGGGCAGCCCTGACGCAAGTCGAGCTCGGCCACCGCCGGCCCGGCCAGGTCGAGGTGCTGAGCGGCCTCGGTCCAGGCGAGGTGGTGGTCACGGCCGGCCATCAGCAGATCCGCGACGGCACCCGTGTCGAGATCGTCGAACTGGGCGCCGGGAGCTGATCCGTGGGGAATTTCGAGTTCTTCATCCGGCGGCCGGTCTTCTCGACCGTGATGAGTCTCATCGTCATGCTGGTCGGCCTCGTCTCCTATTTGCAGCTTAGCGTCCGTGAGTATCCGAATATCGACGAGCCCATCGTCTCGGTGCGGACCGACTATCCAGGTGCCAGCGCGGAGATCATCGAGAGCCAGGTGACGCAGGTGCTCGAGGGCT
This sequence comes from uncultured Pelagibius sp., assembly GCA_964472095.1. Lineage (GTDB taxonomy): Bacteria > Pseudomonadota > Alphaproteobacteria > Kiloniellales > Kiloniellaceae > Pelagibius. The sequence continues at coordinate 4,933 of CAYYIV010000041.1, read as the reverse complement.
CCATCGCGGGCATCGAGGGCATCGAGACCATGACCTCGCGCAGTGAGCCGGAGGAGAGCCGGATCACCGTGCGCTTCCGCCTCAGCACCGATCCCGACGTGGCGGCGAGCGACGTGCGCGACCGCGTCAGCCGGGTGCGCGGCCGCCTGCCGGCGGAGATCGAGGAACCGGTCATCGCGAAGGTCGAAGCCGATGCGCAGGCGATCGTCTACATCGCCTTCACCAGCGACCGGCACACGGCGATCGAGATCTCCGACTACGCCGACCGCTACGTGCGCGATCGCCTGCAGAACCTGCCCGGCGTTGCCGAGGTGCGCATTTTCGGCGAGCGCCGCTATGCCATGCGGATCTGGCTCGACCGGGCGCGACTTGCCGCCTATCGGCTGACCACAGATGACGTCGAGCTTGCGCTGCGCCAGCAGAACGTCGAGGTGCCGTCGGGCCGCATCGAAAGCCTGGATCGCGAGTTCACCGTGCTGTCGCGCACCGGCCTGGTCACGCCCGAGCAGTTCGAGCGCATCGTCATCAAGGACGCCGATGGATTCCCGGTGCGCATGCGCGACGTCGCTCGAGTCGAGGTCGGACCGCAGGACGAGCGACGGGTCACCCGCTTCAACGGCGACAACGCCGTGATGCTCGGCATCGTGAAGCAGGCGACGGCCAATCCGCTCGACGTGTCCAACGCGATGCACGGCGTCATGCCCGAGCTGACCCGCGACCTGCCTCAGGGCATGAACGCCAAGATCTCCTACGACAAGTCGATCTTCATCGACCGCTCGATCGCGGCGGTCTACACCACCATCACCGAGGCCGTAGTGCTGGTGGTCATCGTCATCTTCTTCTTCCTGCGCACCATCCGTGCGACGATCATCCCGCTGGTCACCATCCCGGTGTCGCTGGTCGGCGCCTTCGCGGTGATGAGCCTGCTGGGCTTCTCGATCAACACCCTCACCCTGCTCGCCATGGTGCTGGCGATCGGACTGGTGGTTGACGACGCCATCGTCGTGCTCGAGAACATCCATCGGCACATCGAGGACGGCATGAAGCCGGTCAAGGCCGCGATCGTCGGCATCGGCGAGATCTCCAGCGCGGTCATCGCCATGACGCTGACCCTGGCCGCCGTCTATGCGCCGGTGGCCTTCGCGCCGGGGCGCACGGGTACGCTGTTCGCCGAGTTCGCGCTGACGCTGGCGGGCGCGGTCCTTGTCTCCGGCTTTGTCGCCCTGACGCTCAGCCCGATGATGTGCTCGCGCCTGCTGCGCGACCACGAATCCCACGGGCGGATCTACAATCTGCTCGAGCGCGGCCTCAACGCCCTCAACCGCGGTTATCGCAGCGCCCTTGAACTGACGCTGTGCGTCCGTCCGCTGGTCATCCTGGTTGCGGTGCTGGTCGCCGGGGCGAGCTATGTCCTCTTCGCCGGCCTCAAGTCGGAGCTCGCGCCGGTCGAGGACCGCGGCGTCCTGTTCACCGCCGGCAGCGCGCCGGAGGGCTCGACGATCGGTTTCACCGCCCGCTATGCGGCGGAGTTCGAAACGCTGCTCAGCCAGGTGCCGGAAGTCGCTCACTACTTCATCATTGCCGGCTCGGGTACGGTCACCGAGCTGATCTCATTCTCGCAGCTCACGCCGTGGGACGAGCGCGAGCGCACCCAAATGGAGATCGTGCGCGAGATCCAGCCCAAGCTCGCCCAGATTACCGGCGTGCGCGCCTTCGCCAACAATCCGGGTTCGTTCGGGCAGAGCCCGCGCAGCAAGCCGGTCGAGTTCGTGATCCAGACGTCGGAAAGCTACGACCGGCTCAACGAGTATGTCGAAGCCTTCCTCGCCGAGGCGGACAAGAACCCCGGCCTGATCAACCTCGACAGCGATCTGAGGCTGAATAAGCCGCAGATCGACGTGGAGGTCGATCGCGAGCGGGTCGCCGACACGGGCGTTGGCGTGCTCACCCTGGGGCGCACGCTGGAGACGCTGCTGGGCGGCCGCCAGGTGACCCGACTCAACCAGAACGGCGAGCAGTACGACGTCATCGTGCAGGTTGCGCCGGATGACCGCCGCACCTCCGGCGACCTCAACGACATCTACGTCCGCGGCCACGACGGCGCCATGATCCAGCTGTCGAACCTGGTCCAGCTCCGCGAAACCGTGGCACCAAAGGAGCTGAACCGCTTCAACCAGTTCCGCTCGGCCACCATCACCGGCAATCTGGCGCCCGGCTATTCCCTCGGCGAGGCGCTGAATGCCCTGGAGGCAGCGGCTGAGCGGGTGCTGCCGCCGCAGGTGCGCTACGACTATGCCGGCGAGTCCCGCGAGTTCAAGGAAGCCGGCACGAGCCTGCTGTTCGTCTTCGTCCTGGCTCTCGGCTTCATCTTCCTGGTGCTCGCCGCCCAGTTTGAAAGCTTCCGCGATCCTCTCATCATCACGCTCACGGTGCCGCTGTCGATGACCGGCGCTCTGCTCGCGCTCGAACTTACCGGCGGCACGCTCAACATCTACAGCCAGATCGGCCTGGTCACCCTCATCGGCCTGATCAGCAAGCACGGCATCCTCATCGTGCAGTTCGCCAACCGTCTGCAGGACGAAGGCAAGCCGCTGCACGAGGCGATCGTCGAGGCGGCGGCGCTTCGCCTGCGCCCGATCCTGATGACGACAGGCGCGATGGTGTCCGGTGCGATACCGCTCGCGCTTGCCGCCGGCGCTGGTGCAGAGAGCCGGCAGGAAATCGGCTGGGTCATCGTCGGCGGCATGACCTTCGGTACGGTGCTGACACTCTTCGTGGTGCCGAGCGCCTATACCTTCCTCGCGCGCGACAGGAGCCGCTCCAGGCCTGAGGGGCGCGAGATCGTCCCCCCTGCGCGCCAGGCTGCCGAATGAGGAGAGCGCCGCATTGAGACTATACGTCATGGCTTCGTAACCCGGCCCGCCTTCACGAAGGTGGGTTGCCGGCGCAGGATGTGACCCGGCATGGGGAGGCGTTTTGCTGTGCGGCTCAGTCAGTCCGCGGCGAGGAAGCGCCCGACGACTTCGAGGCTGCCGTCGCCGGCCACCCGCAGCACGACCACCTCGCCGGAGCGCGGGTAGACGCCGGTGAGTGCCGTGATGTTCACCTGGTGGGTGACCAGACGATCGTCTGGGCGTAGAACAAGAAGGCGGTGACGAGGACTGTTTTCATGGCGGCTCCGATCCGGGTTCCTGCTAGGCGGCGGCGCCCCGTCGGCAAGCCTTCAGTCTTCGGCGCCGGGCCCGCGGCGCAGCTTCTTCACCTCGCCGCGGCGGACTTTGGATTCCAGGCGTTCGCGCCTGGCGGAGAAAGGCGTGCGGGTGGCCTTGCGCGGCACCGGCGGGATGGCGGCCTTGCGCAGCAGATCGACCAGGCGGGCCACGGCGTCTTCGCGGTTGCGCTCCTGGCTGCGGAACCGGTTGGCGGTGATCACCAGCTCGCCGTCCTTGGTCAGGCGCCGGCCGGCCAGGCGTTCGGCGCGGGCGCGAACCGCCGCCGGCAGCGACGGCGAGCGGCGCACATCGAAGCGCAGCTGTACGGCGCTTGCCACCTTGTTGACGTTCTGCCCGCCCGGACCGCCGGCGCGCACGAAGGTCTCCTCGATCTCGCCGGGGTCCAGCGTGATGGTGTTGGTGATCCTGATCATGGCTGCGCGTCCGTTACCGGCAGGGCCGGCCGCCGCCGGTTGCCGGTGGCGGCATGGCCGGCGAGCGTCAGCACCACCACGGCGCCGCCGGCGAGCGCCAGGTCGCCCGGATACTCCCGGAGGACCAGCCACACCCAGAACGGACCCAGCACCGTCTCCAGCAGCAGCAGCAGCCCGACCTCCGCCGCTGGCAGATAGCGCGGGCCGAGGGTGATCAGGGCGAAGGAGACCGGCACCACGACGAGGCCCATGATCAGGGTGTAGCCGAGCTGCGCGCCGGTGAAGAGGAGGGGGCCGTCTTCCAGCAGCAGTGCGAGCGGTAGCGCCACGCCGGCGGTGACCAGGCCGGCAAGCGCCATCGCCGGGACCATGCTGACAGCGCGGGCGTGACGGGTGATGGTGAAGCTGGCGCCGATGCAGAGCGCGCAGCCGACCGCCGCCAGGTCGCCCAGCAGCGAGCCGCCGCCGAGGTCCTCCGAGACCAGCAGCGCGATGCCGACCAGGGTGAAGGAGATGGCGATCCAGGTGCGCAGGGGAACACCCTCGCCGAGGAAAACCAGGCTGAAGACGGCCGCGGCCAGCGGTGCGGCGGCGACGATGACCAGCACGTCGGCCACGGCGGTCAGGCTGAGCGCCAGGATGAAGAGCAGGGTGCAGCCGGAGAACACCACCGCCAGCAGCAGCCCCGAGCGGCCGACCGCCCGCAAGGGGGCGGCGACGCGGCCGCGGTGGAGCACGGCGAGGATGGCCAGGATGCCGAGGCACTGCAGCAGCCCGCGCCACACCAGGACGGCGAAGGGTTCGGCGTCGATCAGGCGCACCAGCAGGCTGTCCGGGGTCAGCACCAGCACGCCCAGGGAGGTCAGCAGCAGGCCTTTCTGGTGGTCGGGCAGGCCGGTTTGGGGGAGGGACATAACAAGGATTCCAGGGCTTTGCAGGCGGTCTTCCACGCCGGTTTGGACCGTTTGACATTCCGGCGTCCCTGCGTATAGTCCCGGCTTCCTTTCCGGGAAAGCGGGAGGGCCTCAGTGCCCCCACCCCGCCCAGGAACCCCGCCGGCGCGGCGTCAAGGTTGAACCTCAGAGGTTTGCCTGAAAGGCGCAGCGGCGGAAAGGCCGGATTTTCCGGCCGGCCCCATACTCACGACGGTTGGGGCGGATCCTGGGACTACCGGAACAACAAGGCCGGCCGCAAATGACGGGCCGGCATCGAGAAAAGAAAGGAATGGCGCTGCCATGTCCAAGCGCATTGCGTCGAAGTACAAGATCAACCGCCGCCTCGGGGTCA
>CAYYIV010000040.1:0-41624 GCA_964472095.1 uncultured Pelagibius sp. | reverse complement strand
CGGTCCATAAAGGCGGTCGTCCTCAAATAATCATATGCTGCAAGTGCGAAAGGACTTATCGCCTTTGCCGGGGTGAATCAAGGAACAAGACTGCGGCAAGTCAAGACCTCAGCCTTGTCACAAGGTCGGTCCGACCCGGCCAAGAATGGCGGAAATCCTAGGAAAATGAGTCGAAACCAGGGCTAGAGATCGTGATAGCGCCGGTACCAGTCGACGAAACGGGGGATTCCTTCGTCAATGGAGACCTTCGGCTCGAACCCGAGCTCGCGGCGCGCCGGCTCGATATCGGCGTAGGTTTCCTTCACGTCGCCGGGCTGCATCTCGGCAAACTCCCGGATGGCCTCGCGGCCGCAGGCCTGCTCGATGAGTTCGACGAAGCGCAGCAGCGGCTCCGAACGGTGGTTGCCCAGGTTGTAGACCCTGTTGGGCGGCAGCTCACCGGCGCGCGCCGGCGGGCGCTCGATCACCGCCAGCACACCGGCAACGATGTCGTCGATGTAGGTGAAGTCGCGCCGCATGTCGCCGCGATTGAAGATACAGATCGGCCGCCCCTCAAAGATCGCCTTGGTGAAGATATAGGCCGACATGTCCGGCCGCCCCCAGGGCCCGTAGACCGTAAAGAACCGGAGCCCGGTGCTCGGCAGGTCGAACAGGTGCGCGTAGCAGTGGGTCGCCAGCTCGTTGGCCCGCTTGGTCGCGGCATAGAGCGACACCGGGGAGTCGACCCGCTGCTCGACGGAGAACGGCAGCTCCTTGTTGCCGCCATAGACCGAGGAGGAAGAGGCATAGACGAAATGGCGAAGCTTCGGCAGACGGCGCGCCAATTCCATCACGCAGAGATGCCCCATCACATTGCTTTCGATGTAGGCGAAGGGGTTCTCCAGCGAATAGCGCACGCCGGCCTGGGCGGCCAGATGGACGATTTCCGTCACCTCCGGGAACTCCCCCGCCAGTGCCAGCACGTCCTCGCGGTCCTGAATGTTGAGGCGCCGGAAGGAAAAGCCGTTGTGGCCCGACAGGCTGTCGAGCCGCGCCTGCTTCAAGACCGGGTCGTAATAGTCGTTCAGGTTGTCGATGCCGACCACCGGAATGCCGCGCTCGATCAGCTGGGCGGCGACGTGGAAGCCGATGAAGCCGGCAACGCCGGTGACGAGAACGCTCATCTGACGCCTGCCAGGCGCCAGTGGATCGATGTCCTGTTCGCGAGATCCACCTTACCCCCTTATATCGATTGGCGCCGCATGACCGCCGGCGATTTGGTTGCCGACCCCATGTCGTGCGAGTCGAAGACTAAGCCGCCGCAAGGCGGAGAACGTTCGAAATCTTCCGTGGCCAAGCGATACGGCGGGCGGCAAGCCGACGTAGTCGAGACCGGGGAAGGCAGTCTTGGATGCTTCCGGGAAGCTCAAGGGAAACAATCCACTCTCATAGTGGCTTCGGGATGTTGTCACCCCCAATAGCGCCCCGCCGTCGGCGCGGCAAGCGGGCCATTGGTCAGGCGGTGCATTTGGCCACTATAAACCATTCAAATCAATGAATTTGCTTAAATAATAGAAAAGTTGTTCATGACATGAACACTTGACAGGGTCACTGCACCGGGTCTAGACAGGCGACAGTCGCGGCCCGAACCCTGCCGGCCGACCTCCCGTTGTGGAGCCATCCTTGACGTTGCAGACGCGCCCACCGGCTGAACCGGACCAGGAAGCGGAATCGACCCGGCTGATGCTGGACGTCATCGAGACGCGCGATCATGTGACCCAGCGCGGACTTTCGGGCGAGCTGGGCATCGCCCTCGGACTCACCAACATCTACCTGAAACGCTGCATTAACAAGGGTTTGGTTAAGGTTCGCAAGGCCCCCGCCCGCCGCTATGCCTATTACCTCACGGCCAAGGGTTTTGGCGAAAAGGCACGTTTGACGGCCAAATACCTGGCCCGCTCGCTGAGTTTCTTCCGCCTCGCGCGGGAAGATTGCTCGGACCTCTTCAACGCCTGCAAGGCACAGGGATTCCGCCGCATCGCCCTGATCGGGGCCGGCGATCTCTGCGAGATCGCAACCCTTGCCGCCCACGACTGCGGCATCGAGGTGGTGGCGGTCTTCGACGAGGAAACCAACCGGCAGCAGCTTGCCGGGGTACGCGTCGTCCGCGACCCCGGCGAACTGGCCAAGGTCGATGCGGTGGTGATCACCGAAATGAAGGACCCGCAGGCCGCCTATGACCGCATGACGGCGGCGTTCGGGCGGGACAGGGTCTTCTTTCCCAGCCTGCTGCGCCTTTCCAGGCGTCGCCCGGCCGGCGTGGCGGCCACAGGGTAAGGCGGAAATGCCATGAAACGCTGGTATGTCGCCCAGATCCAGCCCCACGCCGAAGAGCGCGCCCGCTGCAACCTGGAGCGCCAGGGCTTCCAATGTTACCTGCCCCGCTATCGGCGCGAAAGGCGGCACGCGCGCCGGCGAGACGTGGTCCTCGCGCCGCTGTTCCCTGGCTACATCTTCGTCGAACTCGACCTCGACGCGGCACCCTGGCGGGCGATCAATGGCACCTTCGGCGTCAACCACCTGATCTGCCAGGGGGAGCGGCCGGCGCCGGTACCCGACGGCGTCGTCGAGCAGATCGCCGCCCGCGAGAACGACAAGGGCCTCATTGTGCTGGAGTCGCGGGCCTTCCAAAGCGGTGAAGCCCTGCGGATCGTCTCCGGGGCGCTGGCCGATTGCTTCGGAATCTTCGAGAAAATGGCCGACCGCGAGCGGGTGATCCTGCTGCTGGACCTGCTGGGCAGAAGGGTCAGGGTCAAGGCACCCTTGTCGACGGTTGCCGCCGACGCCTGACGGGGTGGCGGCAAGCGAACTGACGGAGTCTGGTCTGGGGGGCTTTCACCCGGACTGCGGTAGCTTGCGAAAAATCTGCCGGTTATCCTGGCGTTAATACTATTTGTTAAGCATTGCCTCAGATAACAGAGGGATGACAACCAAAACCGTGAACAGCTTTTCCAATGGCGACGATATCGACCTGAACGGCAAGTCCGTTCTGGTGACGGGTGGCACTGGCTCATTCGGCAAGAAGTTCGTGCGTACTGTGCTTGAGCGCTACAAGCCGCGCCGGCTCATCATCTTCTCCCGTGATGAGTTGAAGCAGTACGAGATGGGTCTCAACCTCTCTCTCGAAAAGTACCCGTCGCTGCGGTATTTCATCGGCGACGTGCGCGACGAGAGTCGCTTGACGATGGCCCTGCGGGAAGTCGACATGGTGGTCCACGCGGCCGCCCTGAAGCAGGTGCCGGCGGCAGAGTACAATCCCTTCGAGTGCATCCAGACCAACGTCATCGGTGCCGAGAACGTGGTGCGCGCGGCGCTGAACTGCGGCGTCAAGCGGGTCATTGCGCTATCGACGGACAAGGCCGCCAATCCAATCAACCTCTACGGCGCCAGCAAGCTGGCCTCCGACAAGATATTCGTCGCCGCCAACAATCTCAGCGGCTCCATCGGGACCAGGTTCTCCGTGGTACGCTACGGCAACGTGCTGGGCTCGCGCGGCAGCGTCATCCCCTTCTTCCGCCGGCTGATCGCCGAAGGCTCAGATCACCTGCCGATTACCGACGCGGAGATGACCCGTTTCTGGATCACCATTCAGCAGGGCGTCGATTTCGTGCTCTCCTGCCTGTCCCTGATGAAGGGCGGTGAGATCTTCGTGCCGAAGATTCCCAGCATGAAGATCACCGACTTGGCCAGGCAAATGGCGCCGGACCTCCCGCAACGGGTCGTCGGCATCCGGCCCGGCGAGAAAATCCACGAAGTCCTGATCACCGAAGACGACGCCCGCAGCACCTACGAGCTGTCCGACCGCTACATGATACTTCCCACCTTCTGGGAGCGTATGCACAAAACCTTCCCGAATTCGGGCGCGAAACCCGTTGCCCCTGGCTTCCGATTCGTCAGTAACGTCAACGAAGACTGGCTCGACGCGGAACGGCTTGCTGCCATGATCACCGAAAGCGAGAAATGAGCCCTGCTCCGGCACCCTTTCTCCCCTACGGCCGGCAGCTTATCGAAGAAGACGACGTTGCCGCGGTAACGAAGGTCCTGCGCGGCGACTGGCTGACCACGGGGCCGGCGGTGGATGCTTTCGAGGCCGCCCTCTGCGAAGTCACAGAGGCCAAACACGCCGTCGCCTGCGCGAACGGAACCGCAGCCCTCCATATGGCCGCCCTCGCCCTGGATCTGCAGCCGGGCGACCGGGTGATCGTTCCCAGCATCACCTTCCTCGCCACCGCCAACGCGGTGCGCTTGGCAGGTGGCGAGGTTGTCTTCGCCGACTGCGATGCCGACAGCGGCCTGATGGAGGAACCCCAGCTGGCGGAAGCGCTTGAGCGGGCCGGCAAGACTGACGGTGGTCCGCTGAAGGCGGTCTTCCCGGTGCATCTGGCCGGACAGTGCGCCGAATTGGCGAAGATCAGCGCCCTGGCCGATGAACACGGCTTGGCGGTGGTCGACGACGCCGCACATGCCATCGGCAGCCGCTACCGCGCCGGCAATGGCCGCACTTGGCCGATCGGCGACGGCCGGCTCACCCAGATGACCACCTTCTCCTTCCATCCGGTCAAGACGGTCGCCATGGGCGAAGGTGGAGCGATCACCACCAACGACGCTCAGCGAGCCGCCCATCTGCGTCGCCTTCGCTCTCATGGGATGCAGCGTGAGTCAGCCGGGATGCAGAATGCCGCTCTGGCCTTCGACGACGACGGCGCACTCAATCCCTGGTACTACGAGATGCCGGAGATCGGACTCAACTACCGGGTCACCGACATCCAGTGCGCCCTCGGCCTCAGCCAGATGAAGAAGCTCGGGCGCTTCGTTGCCGACCGGCGCGCACTGGCCGCCCGCTACGATCGCTTGCTGGAAGGCCTGGCGTCCGTGGTGAGGCCAATTGCGCAATCACAGGCCTGCGAGGCTGCCTGGCACCTCTATGCAGTGCTGATCGACTTCGAGGCGGCCGGGATCAGTCGGGCCGCGCTGATGAAGCGCATGGCAGCGGAAGGCATCGGCACTCAAGTGCACTACATTCCCGTCCATCTTCAGCCCTACTATAGCCGCCGATATGGCACCGTCGATCTGCCCGGCGCCGAGCGCTACTATGCGCGCACCCTGTCTTTGCCGCTCTTCGCCGGTATGAGCGACGGGGATGTCGACCGCGTGGTCGAGACACTGCACCGGGTCCTGGGGATCAATCGCGCATGACAAAGTCGCATCGTCCCTTTGCTTTGAGAAGAGGTCACTAAGCCATGGTGCAATTCGGCACGCGGCAGGTCGGCGACGGTCAGCCCTGCTTCATCACCTATGAGGCCGGGCCAACCCATTCCGGGCTCGAGTCTGCCAAGCGGCTGGTCAGCCTGGCGGCCGAGGCCAGCGCCGATGCCATCAAGTTCCAGGTCATCGACCCGGATCGCCTGGTCGCCGACCGCAAGCAGCTCTTCACCTATGACATCCTCCTAGATCGCGAGACCGGCGAGACTGAAACCGTCTCCGAACCGCTCTACGACATCCTCTGCCGGCGCGCACTAACCAAGGACGAGTGGCGGGCGCTGAAGCGCCACAGCGACGGCCTGGGGTTGGCTTTTTTCGCCACCATCGGCTTCGAGGATGAGATCGAGCTTCTGGAGGAGCTGAATTGCGACTCGATCAAGATCGCCTCCGCCGACGTGAACCACACGCCGCTGCTGCGCCGTGCTGCCCGCAGCGGCATGTGCCTGCAGCTGGATACCGGCAACGCCACCATCGGCGAGATCGAGGCAGCCATCGACGTCATCCGCGCTGAGGGTAATGAAAACATCATCATTCACCACTGCCCCTCGGGCTATCCAGCCCGCCTTGAGAGCATTAACCTCAACGTCATCCCGACGCTGAAGCGCATGTTTCCCTATCCAGTCGCCTACTCCGACCATACGCCCGGCTGGGACATGGATCTGGCGGCCGTGGCCCTAGGCGCCAACCTGGTCGAAAAGACCATCAGCGAGGACCGTACGACCCGTAGCGTCGAACACATCATGTCGATCGAACCGGCGGAGATGGCGCGCTTCATCACCGTCATCCGCGATCTCGAGACCGCGCTGGGCAGCCCGCGGCGCATCATGAACCCCGCCGAAATCGGACGTCGCAATGCGATCCGCCGCAGTATACACCTGCGTCAGGACTGTGCCGCCGGTTCCGTCCTCAGTCTAGCAGACCTCGAGTTCCGCCGTCCGGGCACCGGCATTCCGCCTTCGGAGACGGATCGATTGATCGGCAAGACCCTGCGCGTCGCCAAGTCCGCCGGTGAGCGTCTGGGCTGGTCGGATCTCGAGCTGTAGAGGGAGCAGCGTCATGCCGACTGCCGGATCTATCATGGGGATCGTCGACTACGGCATGGGCAACCTGCGTTCCGTATGCAACGCCTTGGCGGAGATCGAGGTGGAAGCCGAGCTGTTCAGCGATCCGGCGCGTGTCGGCCGCTACGACAAGATCATCATCCCCGGCGTCGGCGCCTTCGAAGAAGCCATGGAGAACCTGCATGACCTGGGCATGGTCGCAGCGCTGAACTACCATGTAGAGCTCGGCAAGCCACTGCTCGGCATCTGTCTCGGCATGCAGCTCATCTGCCGAAGGTCGCACGAAAACGGCGAGCACGAAGGCCTCGGCTGGATCGATGCCGAGGTGCGTCACTTCCCGCCTGGAGAAGGCATCAAGGTGCCGCACATGGGCTGGAACGCCATCGAGTTCGACCGACCGCACCCGCTGCTCTCGGAGGTCAAGCCCGGCGCCGACGTCTACTTTGTACACAGCTACTACGTCGACTGTGCGGAAGCGGCCGATTCCCTTGGCACCACCGAACACGGCATCCGCTTCACCTCAGTGGTCGGGCGCGGCAACGTCGTCGGCATGCAATTCCATCCGGAGAAGAGCCAGCACGTCGGCATGCAGCTGCTGCGCAACTTCGCGAATCTCTAGGCAAGCAGGCCCGGACCGAGATGTTGAAGAAAAGACTCATAGCGGTGCTCATCCTGCGCGACGGGCAGGTAGTCCAGTCCATCAGGTTCAAGCACACCAACGTCATCCACTACGACCCCGTGCACGCCATGGAGGCCTTCAACAAGTGGTCGGTGGACGAGATCGTGCTGCTGAACGTCTCGCGCAGCGCCGACAGCCGCGACGCTTTTGCGCAATCGGTCGAGCATGTCTCCCGCCACTGCTTCGTACCGCTGTCAGTCGGTGGCTGGATTACTGATGCCGACTATGCGCGGACCCTGCTGACAAAAGGCGCCGACAAACTGGTCCTCAACACCGCCTTCTCCAGCGACCCTGATCTGGTGCGGACCCTCTCGCGACGCTTCGGCAAGCAATGCATCGTCGCCTCCATCGATGCGAAGCGCGACGAGTCAGGCGCTGTGACAGTGGCCGTCGACCGCGGCCAGAGGTTGCTGGACGTGTCGCCCGTCGACTGGGCCAGGCGTGCGCAGGACCTCGGCGCCGGTGAGATCTTCTTCAACTCAGTTGACCATGACGGAGCCCGCAAGGGCTATGACCTGGAGAGCCTGAAAGGCATCACGGCAGCGGTCGACCTGCCGGTGATCGCCTTCGGCGGCGTGTTCACCTGGTCGCACCTGCTTGCCGGCATCGCGGCCGGCGCGGACGCCGTAGCCGCCGCCAACATCTTTCACTACACCGAGCAGGCTACCCGCAAGGCCAAGACCTTCCTGGCCGACGCCGGCGTGCCGGTGCGCAACGAAGGACAGAGCCTTGCCCGGCCAAGGCCACCAGCTATTGTCGGTTAGCCATGTGGACCACCCGGCTCGACGATCTGATACCGCCCACGCCGACCGGGACGCTGTTTCCGGCCAGAAGGGCGTCTGCGGCAGCAACCACTGCTACGGAAATCACGTGGCGGTCCCTATCGACCGGAACCAGCGAGGTGGGTTTTCCGAGCAGGCTCTCGGCAATACAGCACCAGACGTGCGGCCGCTTCGCTTCAAGACGCAACAGGCTAGGAGAATTCCACATGGCCACCAAGCAGGTCGAGCTCTGGCGCTCTGATTTCGGTGCCGAGTATGCCGAGCGCGGCAACAATCGCGTGACGGCGGAGGGACAGCGGCTTCTCATGCGGGACTGGGGCAAGATGCTTTCCCATGCGGTAACCCCAGCCCCTCAATCGGCCCTGGAAGTCGGTTGTAACATCGGCCGCAACCTGCTTGCTCTGCGCCACTTCATTGGTGAACTGCATGGCGTGGAGCCAAACCCCAAGGCCTGCGAGATCGCCCGCGGCTTTCCGGAACTTGCCGAAGCCAAGATCGCCGAAGGCGATGGCTTCAACCTGGGTTACAAGGATGCCAGCATCGATCTGGTGTTCACCTCTGGCGTCTTGATTCATGTCGCGCCGGATGATCTCGGAAAGATGGTCGACGAGATTGTCCGAGTTTCGAGACGCTATGTGCTTTGCATCGAGTACTTCTCCCACGAACCGCAAGCGGTGAAGTACCACGATATGGAAGGCTTCCTCTTCAAGCGCGACTTTGGACGCTTTTACCTGGAGCGCCATCCCGACCTGCGCGTGGTAGATTACGGCTTTCTTTGGCAGGTGCTCGATTCCAGCGACGACAGTAACTGGTGGCTCTTCGCCAAGGATTGACGCCACCATGAGTTCCATCGCCGCAGGAGAACGGATTCTAGGGCTGATCCCCGCGAAGGGCGGATCGACGCGTCTGGCGAAGAAGAACATCCGCCAGCTCGCCGGCCGATCGTTGCTCGCCTGGTCGGCCGAGGCGGTGCGGGCAAGCGGTGTCGTGGAGCGCATTGTCGTCTCAACCGAGGACGAAGAGGTCGCTCAGGCGGCGCGCGATCTCGGTCTCGAGGTTCCATTCATGCGACCCTTGGAACTGGCACGCGATCCGGCAGGCGTCGTGCAGGTTGCCCTGCACGCGCTGGACATGCTGGAAGCCGCCGGCAAAACCTACGACACACTGATCGTGCTGCTCCCGACCTGCCCTCTGCGCAGTGCTGACGACATTCGCGGCGCTTACGAACTTTTCATCTCACGGAATCGCCCCTTTCTGATGAGCGTTTCGGAGTTCGAACATACGCCGCTGGCCGCCTTGGGGGTCACCGAGGACGGCCGGCTGGAGCCCTACTTGCCGCACTACTTCGGCCGCCGGTCGCAGGAGATGCCGAAGGCCTACCGCCCGAACGGCGCCGTTCATGTCCTCGACGTGCGGGCTTTCCGAGAGGCCAAGAGCTACCTCGCACAACCACTGGTGGGCTATGTCATGCCCCGCGAACGCTCCTTCGACATCGACACCGAAGCGGACCTGCGTGCCGTGGAGTGCCATCTCGCGCTGGCGCCTGCGCATCCCACCGACGGCGGTCGACCATGAATCCTATGCGGGTGGTTTTCCGCTTCGACGCTTCTCCGGCGCTCGGCGCCGGCCATGCCTATCGTTGCATGACCCTGGCACAGTCGTTGGCGCAGCTGGGGTGGACCTGCCATTGCGTGGCGAACAGCCAGGCCGCCGATACGGTCCCCCGGCTCAGGAGCAATCCCGCTTTCACCCTTGGCGACGCCGCCACCTTCGCAGGCAGGGAGACAGACTGGCTGGTTGTCGATCACTACGGGCTCGACGCGGCCTGGGAGAGGCAGTGCCGCGGCTGGGCAAAGTCGATCCTGGTTATAGACGACCTGGCCGACCGCGCACACGACTGCGACCTGCTCTTGGACCAGACCTACGGACGCAGCGCCGAGGATTATGCCGGCGTCGTCCCCTCCCCTTGCCGCCTGCTGACCGGTAGCGACTACGCCCTGCTGCGGCCGGATTTCGCCCGCGCCCGGCAAGGCAGCCTGCACCGCCGCCGCGGCCCTGCGAGCCTGCAGCGCATCCTCGTCAGCCTCGGCGCCACTGATCCGGGCAACTACAGCCTGGAGACGCTGAAGGGAATTGCCGAAAGCCACACCACCGCAGCCGTCGATGTTGTCCTCGGCGCCGGAGCGCCACATCTTCATTCGGTCCGCACACAGATCGCCGCCATGGCACAGGAAGTCCGCCTCCATGTCGACACCGCCAACATGCCGGAGCTCTTGACCCAGTCCGACCTCGCCATCGGCGCCGCCGGCACCTCGACCTGGGAGCGCTGCTGCCTTGGCCTGCCGACCCTGCTGGTGGTTGTCGCCGAGAACCAGCGGAGAACTGCCGAGGCGGTTTCCGGCGCCGGAGCGGCGCGGCTGGTTCCCGGCCCACGCGCCGCGCTGGCCGGGCAGATCGCCGGGGAGCTGCGCAGCCTGGCGACCGACCGCGCGGCCTTGCTCGATATGTCTGGCCGCAGCGCCGGTATCTGCGACGGTCGCGGTTGTGACCGCCTGGGCCTCGCTCTGGTGCCACCGGGCTGCGCCAAGGACGGCAGGCCGGTCGCACTGAGGTTGGCCGGCCCGGCGGACGAGGCACCGATCCTGGAATGGCAGCACGATCCGGCGACGCGGCGCTTCGCGCGCAACCCGGCAGTGCCGACCGCCGAGGAGCACCGGCGCTGGTTCGCTGCGCGACTGGCTAACCCGAACAGTCTGCTGACTGTGATCACCCACGGGGATGCGCCGGCCGGGGTGCTGCGTCTCGATCCCATCGCCGCGGCCGACACGGAAGGAGACGCCCCAGCTTTCGAGGTCTCCATCCTGGTGGCGCCGGACCGCCGCGGTGTGGGTCTTGCTCTGGAAGCACTTTGCTTCCTGCGCCGCTGGCACAGCAGGGCAGTCATCGCCGCAGAGGTATTGTCCGGCAACGAGGCCTCGGCCGCGCTCTTTCGGGTGGCGGGCTACCGGCCCGGCGCTGGTGGCTTGCTCTACAGCCATCCACCGCAACCTGCTATGACCTGAGCCAAGAGAGATAGGCAGAGAGCCGGATCAGGAAGCATGAAATGATCGAAATCGCGGGACGCAAGATCGGCCCAGGCCAGCCGCCCTACATCATCGCGGAGATGTCCGGCAACCATAACGGCGACCTGCAGCGCGCCCTCGCGCTGATCGAAGCAGCCGCGGCGGCCGGCGCCGACGCGGTGAAGCTGCAGACCTATACGGCTGACACCATGACCATCGACCATCCGGGCAAGGAATTCCGTATCGAGGGCGGCTTGTGGGACGGCAAGACGCTCTACGAGCTCTACGCTTGGGCCCATACGCCTTGGGACTGGCACGAGACACTCTTCGCGCGCGGCAAGGAACTCGGGCTGGCCGTGTTCAGCAGCCCCTTCGACGCCACAGCAGTCGATTTCCTCGAAAGCCTCGACGCTCCGGCCTACAAGATCGCCTCCTTCGAGGCCATCGACCTGCCCCTCATCGAGAAGGTGGCCGCGACAGGCAAGCCGATGATCATCTCCACCGGGATGGCGGACCTTACCGAGATCTGCGAGGCCATGGAGACGGCGCGCCGCTACGGCAGCGGCGAGATCGTGCTGCTGCACTGCATCAGCGGCTATCCGACGCCGGCAGAGGAGGCCAACCTGCGGACCCTGCCCGACCTGGCGGAACGCTTCGATGCCATCGCCGGCCTCTCCGACCACACCATCGGCCCCGAGGTGCCCGTCGCTGCGGTAGCGCTGGGTGCCCACGTCATCGAAAAACACTTCACCCTGCGCCGCGCCGACGGCGGTCCCGATGCCACCTTCTCGCTGGAGCCCGAGGAGCTGAAACAGCTCTGCGACAGCTGCCGCATCACCTGGCAGGCGCTGGGGCATATCGACTACACCCGCAAGCCCAGTGAGCAGGGCAACGCCGCCTTCCGCCGCTCGCTCTACGTGGTTCAGGATGTCGCCGCCGGCGAGCCCTTCACCGAGAAGAACCTGCGTGCCATCCGCCCTGGCTTCGGCCTGCCACCGAAACACCTGAAGGCGGTGCTTGGCAAGCCCGCCCGCAGCGCCATCAAGCGGGGCACTCCGCTATCATGGGCTTTGTTCGAAGCTGATGAGTAGGACACATGGACCTGGATGGGTGGCAAAGCCCGCCATGACCACCATCAAGTCGCCGTTTACGACGGACCTGCCGAGACGCCAGATACTCTCCCAACATCATCTACCGCTGGATTGCCATCAAAAGCCCCATTGGCTAGTCTGACCACCAGAATCGGCAAGCATCCGGGGACGTAGGCCCATCATCTTGAGTGAAAGAGTCGAAATGAGATATTGCCGGCGCTGCCTTTACCCCGAGAACGCCAAGCCCACGATAATCTTCGACGACGAAGGCGTATGCAGCGGGTGCCGTTACCACGAGAGCCGATCGCAGCTTGAAACCGATTGGGATGAGCGCCGAGGCATCTTCGAGCAGATTCTCGACGAAGCGCGCAGCGAGGCCCGCCGCCGCGGGAACTCTCACGACTGCATCGTGCCGGTCGGCGGCGGCAAGGATTCGCACTACCAGGTCTGGTTGCTTAAGAAGAAGTATGGAATGAACCCGCTGTTGGTATCGTTCAACCATGCCTTCAACACGGCAGCCGGGTTGCGAAACTTGGAGAATCTTACTGCCAAGTCGGGGTGCGATCTGATCACGGTGACGGCCGGCGTCGACTCGGTTCGGAGGCTGGCCCGCCATATGCTGAAGACCGTTGGCGATCTTACCTGGCACTACCATGCCGGCATTCGGACGGTGCCTTTCCAGGTTGCCGTCCAATACAACATTCCGCTGATGGTCTGGGGCGAACACGGTTTTGCCGAGCTGACCGGCATCGTCACCTTGGAGGACTTCGTCGAGTTCACGAAGTGGACCCGAAAGGAGCATGACATGCGCGGCTACGAGGCGCATGACCTTGTCGGCAAGGCAGACATCACGATTAATGATGTCCGCCACTATATTTACCCCAGCGATGACGATATCGCGCGAGTCGGCGTCCGCGGCATCTATGTCAGCAACTTCTTCAGCTGGAATGCCAAGCAGCATGCCGAACTGATGATGCGGGAGTGGGACTTCGCACCAGTGACCTATGACCTGGATCGGACGTTCAACCTCCATTCGAAGGTTGAGGATCACGCCAACGCGGTCCACGACTACCTGAAATACCTGAAGTTCGGATACGGCCGGGCGACGGACGATGCCAGCATGGAGGTCCGTCACGGCCGCATGACGCGCGAGGAGGGCATTGCGGCGGTCCGCCGCTATGATCATGTCGAGCCGAGCTCTCTGCCAACCTACTGTGATTTTCTCGGCATCTCCGTGGCTGACTTCTACGCACTCGTCGAGCCGATGCGGGACACGAACATCTGGGAGAAGGTCGACGGGGAGTGGAAGGCTTTGGACAGCGTGGTGCGCCAGCCTATGGACGAAGCGCATGAGCGAGCCCGTCCGCCGCAGTCCAACGATCGCACGTTCTCTGCGACCAATCGTCGACTCTATTACAACCCCGACAATCCGCCGGAAAAATCGGGCGATCCGAGACTCGATGAGCCGTCGAAGATGTTCAAGGTGATGTGAGGCAGTCCCGATCGGCGGGTCGGCGACGACCGGGCATGGTAGCGGGACGCGATTGACTATCGATTGAGATTTGCGATGAACGTAGTGGCACAGGAAGAGTCGATGCGAAGCGGGCCGGTTCTCGATTGGGTTCGCCCGGTCCGCGAACCGGTCGTCTGGATCTGTCAGCCGCCGCGCTCAGGCGGCACTCTGCTGCTACGGTTGCTCGATTCGCATCCGCAGCTGCATGGCTACCCGTCGGTCTTCGGCTTCACCAATCCGGAGATGATTTGGCCGTCCCCCGAAGAGCTGGCGGTACCCGGCGATGTGCTGCTTTCCGAAGCGTTCTCCAAGATGGGCTTGGAAAAGTTCGACCGGGTCGGCATGGCCAAGCAGTCTTCGAACATGCTTCAGGACTCCTATCCGATTTACTTCGATCAGGAGTGGTTCAGGGCGATCTTCGCTGCTTACGATACTCAGCCCGATGGACGTAGTCGGTTCAATGCCGTGTTTGCCGCCGTGTTCAACGCCTGGCGCAACTACCAGTCTCTGTACTTCGAGAAAAAGTACGTCATCGGGCACATGACGATGCGGTGGAGCCAGCTACCGCACTACGTTGAAAATTTCCGCCGTTTCCAGCTCACCTATCCTGACGGATACATGCTGTTTATGACTCGCGAACCTGACGACTGGATGGCGTCCTTCACGGAGTTGAAGAAGGCGACACCCTATTCAGGCGACCCCCGGGACGCTGCTGACTTCTACAAGACCTACTATCGCCAGGCCCTTGAGCTGACATCCACCGGCAGACTGATCGTACTGCGCTTCCGGGACCTTCTGCAGGACGGCGAAGCGACTATGGGCCGACTGGTGGAAGCGCTGGATATCGACTGGAACCCTATGCTCCTTCGCCCAACCTTCAATGGCGCCCCCTGGTATCAGAACTCGAGCTTCGAGCGCGAGCGGAAAGCACAGATCGATACCGGCGTTCTGGGTCAGGGCAAGAACCTGCGCCAGGATGTCGCTGCAGCCATAGACGCCGAAATGCGGGAGCTGCACGGGGCGCTTGCGGAACACGCTCTGAAGCCGAACTAGCAGCACGCGTTGGCGAACGATGGATTATGGTCTAGCCTTCTCTGCTATGCACAATGTACCGTGACGCATAGTAGCGCATCGTTTGCCAGCACGTTCACCTTCACCCCCAGAGACACCGGCCGCCCATCCTGGCCGAGACCCCACCCTATTTCGACTAAGAACGACGATGCCGAGCTATCCCACCTTTTTGGAATCCGCCGGCATTCGCCGGCAACCTGTTCCTCAGGCAGCGGCGAGCGGCGCATCACTTCCGTGCCCTCTTCTCATCTTCAACTTTCATCGTGCATGTCGCATTTAGCACCAGCCTTGCATACCTTCTTCAGCGCGGGACTCATTTCCTTTTGAAGACATTTAATCGCCTCTGGCGCCTCTTTATCTATTTCTTCCGCGCCTACCCGAGTCGCAGCATCTTAGTCTGTATTCTGCTGCTGTTCACCGCCTTTGCCGAAGGCATAGGTATGGCGAGCCTGCTCCCGCTGCTCAACATTGTCCTTGAACGAGACGGTGAGAGCGAGCTCAACCGGGCGGTCGTGTCATGGTTCAATTACATGGGAGTGCCTCCGACGACAGGGAGCATCCTCATCATCATCGTTGTGTTGATTACCCTCAAGTCCCTCTTCGTGCAGGTGGTTATGACGCAGGTGAGCTACACCGCCAACCGCGTCGCCGCCAATATGCGCCTGGAGCTGATCCGGGGGTTGATGTCTGCGCGCTGGTCCTACTTCGTGAAACAGCGCAGCGGCAACTTGACCGCAGCTCTCAGCACAGAGCCGACGCGGGCCGGGCAGACCTACCGTTCGCTTTGCAACATGCTTGTGGCCCTGGTGCAGGCACTCGCCTATGTCGCCCTCGCCGCTACAATCTCCTTGCCGATTACCTTTGCCGCTTTGGGCGTGGGCGGACTGACAGCCTTAGCGCTCAATCGATTCGTTCGACTTAGCAGCCAAGCCGGCCAGGCCCGTACGACCCTGCAAAGGCGGTTCCTCTCATTGCTTGCCGACAGCATTGGTGCCATGAAGCCGATCAAGGCGACCGCAAGCGAAAGACGCGTCTTGCCCCTTCTGGAACGTTACATCGAAGACTTCAATGCGGCTCAGGACCGAACAGCGCTCACGACGGAAGCGTTAAAGAACTTGCAGGAGCCCATTCGTGTTGCAGCAGCTGCGGCGGGCTTTTATTTCCTTATCGGTTTGTGGGGCGATAGCCCGGATACATTAATCCTTCTCACTCTTTTGTTTCTGCGTACCGTCGACCGCCTCGGCAGCATTCAACGCTTCCTGCAGCAGACCCTGAACAATCACCCAGCATTCTGGTTTGTTCGATCCGTCATCGATCAGGCCCAACGCGCCAAGGAGAAGCGGCCAGGCGGACATGCGCCAACGCTCGAGAAGGATATCGCGGTACGCCGCCTCCATTTCACATACAACAATGTCCCTGTGCTCGATGGGCTATCCATGACGATCCCGGCAAGAACTATGGTTTCGTTAATAGGCCGTTCCGGCAGCGGCAAGTCGACGCTTGCCGATCTGCTCACCGGGTTGCAGGTCGCCAATAGCGGTGAGATTTATATCGATGGCGAGCCTCTGCATAAGATCGATATTCTGGCTTGGCGTCGAATGATTGGGTACGTCCCACAGGACACCGTCCTGTTTCACGATACCGTTCTGGCAAACGTGACGCTCGGGGACCCGGAACTCGACCGCAAGGCTGCCGAAACGGCACTGAATCGGGCGGAAGCCTGGGATTTCGTCACCGCGATGCCGAACGGGCTCGACACTTTAGTCGGTGAGCGCGGCGCACGCCTTTCTGGCGGCCAGCGGCAGCGTATCGCTCTCGCCCGCGCTCTGGTTCGCAATCCCGCGCTGCTCATTCTCGATGAGGCGACATCCGCGCTGGACCCCAAAACCGAACGGTCGATCTGCGCGACGCTGAAACACCTTTCTCGAGAGCTCACCATACTCGTCATATCTCACAACCAGGCGCTGGTTGATGTAGCCGACCGCGTATACGAACTGGAGAATGGAATGCTCACGATGAGGCCGGACCCAGTCGACGGTCCCGCGGCCTTGAGCACCACGTGAAAGCAATTGTGGGGCACGACGACGTGGAGCTACCGATGACCACCGAGTCAGCAGCGCTGGCGTCGGTACAGCTCGACATCGCGCAGGTTATGCTCGGTCGCGACGGCGTGGAAGGGTTCTGTTGGCCACTTTCCCTAGATGAAGTAACAGCGCTGCGCGACGTTTTCGCGCCCGCCCTGGTTGCCACTATTAAAGCGGCACGATCAAAAGGGCTGCGAGGTGCAACCGCTGCCATGCTTCTCTCTCATCATCTCGTGATGGAGATCATGGCGCTGTTTCAAGCGCAGCTTCTTGTCGAGCGCCTAGCCGGCAAAAACGTCTCGTGGCCTTCGCATTCGCGTCTTTGGGCTCCCCTCGCAGAAGGGCACCAGCCTGCTGCAGCGCCATTGATTGCGCGGCTGCGCCGTGGCCCATCGCGCCGCCCGGCATTGCTGGAGAAAATCGCTCCGCTGGCGCGACGTCTAGCGGCTGGCCGAAAAGCCAGTCATCTCCATTTCCAGTCGCGCTGTCCTCGCCATGGCACTGTCTCCACGCGCTTCGAGGACTCGCTCATCTTGCGTCACGCAGCGCTGCAATCGCAACCCGTCACCCACATACACATCTCCTATTGGTTCGACGTCGCACACAGCGGTCAAGGCCGTATCGATGTGGCGGTCATTGATGGCCTCATTGCAGCTGCCGAAGAGGCTTTTGACGCCATGGGCCACCACATAGAGCCTACCGTCCGAGACTATCTGCGTGATTTCCTGAGCGAAGCCGCTGTGCTGGTCGAAGTTCATCTGTCTCGTTTGCGTAGCGGGAATCGCGTCTTGCCGGAAGTACTGTGGACCGGCAGCGCCGGCAACATCTGGGACCGCATCCTGCGTCAGGCAACACGAGAAGAAGGCGGTAAGGTGTCGGGGCACGACCACGCCACCGGCGCCGGCCACACACAAAATCCGTGGAAGTACTTCCTCGAGTTTGTCGCAACTGATTGCTTCGTTACCGATCATATCAGCAAGGCCGAAGCTGCGCGCCGGCAGGCGACTCCGACGTTGCTTTTCGACGACCACCTACCCGATCTGCAAGTGCTGCCTGGTGAGGTGCCGGTCTACCATCGCGAAGTTGCTGCTGGATCCGTCCGTCGCGTTATGTACGTGTCGACGCTCTACACCGGGGAGATGCTTCATCTGCGACCGCTGCCTGCCGATATCGTAAAGTTGGATTGGCAAGCGCGGCTGCTCCGACACCTGGCCGAATGGGAATTCGAAGTTGTCCACAAGCCGCACCCCGAGAGTGCTGCCGCACCGCCGGAGGCGCTCAGCCGCTTCGGCCGCTACGAACGGCAGAGCGAAATCTTTGAGAAGATCTGGAACACTGCCGACCTGCTTCTCTTCGACTATCCTTCCTCCAGCACCTTCGGATTTGCTCTGCTGACCAGAAAACCGATCGTACTGATTGATGTCGGCCGGTCTGACTGGCTGCCAATGGCGGCCAAGGACCTGCGCGCGCGCTGCGCGATGGTGCAGGGGTTTGTTGGAAAGGACAATCGATTCGCGATCGAGTGGGGGGAGTTGCGTCGTGCGATCGAGATCGCACCCACTCTTGCTCACGACACCTCTTTCCGCGAACACTTTCTTGACTCGTAGCAACGCCACCAAAGACGCAGGCATGCGTAATCGAAGGAAGCAGCTTGTCGTAGCCGACTCGAAATTTGGCCCCCTGTTCTGGGAGGCCTTCTGCTTGCATGGAAGCCGTGTGCAAGGGCTCGAGTTCGTGATCCTCTGCTTGAGGCCGGGCCAAGCCAAGCAGTACAGCGGCCAGAACGCCTTCGTCGGTACGGTTGAAGCAAGCCTCATTCTTGACGCCTATGGCAAGCACGACATGAGCCGGCAAGCCCTTGCTGCCTTTGCGACTGACTTCGAGCGCACAGCCGGCACATCGATCATTGATGTGCTGCAGACGGATCGTCATCTCGGTCGTAACTACTCTTACACCGGCCGTCGTCATCCTCTCTCGCCGTTGGCGGCCCGGGCGAACTACTGGGACAGCGTCGCACTAATCAAGCAGCTATATGAGTTTTATCTGGATCAGTTCGATCGACATGAGATCGGCACCGTGCTTCTCGGCGGTGTCGCCTCGCTTCCACTCAAGTTGCTCTGCGTTGCCGCTAAGACGGCAGGCCTCGATGTCCGCGTTATCGCGACGGCGCGGGTCGGCAATCGGCTCATATGGGCACGCGACGAGTTCCTTTCCATACCTCAGCTTGCCGAAGCCTGGCAAAGGCACGGGTCGACGATGGCTGTACGGGCGAACAGCGGGAACGAGGCAGAGTCACGACCGGACGCACTGTATGGCTACGCTGCGACCGTCCGCTCACAGGCCCGCTTCTCGCGACGCTTTACAATCGCCGGCCTGCTGACCGCCGTTCTCGGCGACCTAGCACTAAGCTCGTTGCAAGGCGCACGACGAATGCTGAAGGCTACCCGAAAGAAGGCCGGTCGATACTACCTCGGGTCGCGCCTGCGCAATCACCTGAACGCCTATTCGGACTACCGCGTCCTGCATCGCTGCTGCGACCCGGCCTGGAAACGGCCGCAGGATACCCCTTATGTCTTTCTGCCGCTGCACGTTGAACCGGAAGCCTCCCTAGCCGTCTTGTCTCCTGAGTTCAACACTCAGTTGGGCATGATCGATCTGATCGCCAAAGCCCTTCCCGCCGGGGTTACGTTGGTTGTCAAAGAACACCGCGCCGCGATTGGCCGACGACCCGAAGGCTTTTATGACTGGCTACAGAACATTCCTGCAGTTGTCTTGGCCCCACTAGAGGCCAGCGGACCGACGCTGGCCCGAAACAGCCGCGTGACCGTAACCATCACGGGCACTGCCGGGTTCGAAGCCGCCGTCGCCGGCGTTCCTGTGATCACCTTTGGGGAGCATAACTTCTACAATTGCCTGCCACATGTGCATGTCTTGCGCGACCTCCGTACGCTGCGCACTTTGCTGCACGCAGTTACCCGCTCGGACCAGGATCGCAAGCAACTGTGCTACGACGGCAAGCGGTTCTTCGATTGCCTCCTGGCCGTGTCGATTGATCTCGGCCACGAAACTCTTTCGCCGAGACTAGCCCCCTCACAGCAGGCCATCGAGAAGCTCTTCGATGGCTTCTGGTCGACACTCGATCGTCGGGGTTAACGTCGAACCGATGTGCGGCATCTTCGCCATGTTCCTGAACCGCGCCCTGACACCAGACGACTTGGCGCGCGGACGGCAGGCGACCTTGGCGCTTGCCCACCGTGGGCCCGACGCGCAGGGTGAGTGGTTCGACAAGGCCAGCGGCGTGTTCCTCGGCCATCGGCGCCTTTCCATCATCGATTTATCAGCCGCAAGTGATCAGCCTTTTTGCCGCGGATCACGGGTGCTCACCTACAACGGCGAGATATACAACTACGAGGCCATTCGACAAGAGTTGATTCAGCGTGGCGTCACGCTTACGACCGGCGGTGACACGGAAGTTCTCATGCAGGCCTTGGCAACCTTCGGCCTGGACGCCCTTGATCGTCTCGATGGCATGTTCGCCTTCGCTTTGTGGGATGGCTCTCAGGCACATCTTGCAGTCGATCCTTTCGGCGAGAAGCCGCTCTACATCGCCGAGAATGCTGAAGGCGTCTATGTGGCGTCGGAACTCGCGCCGTTGATCGACCTACTTGATCCGGAGCCGGACCTCGACGGCGAAAACTTCATCGCCTTTCTAGCTCTCGGCTATCTCCCGTCGCCGAGAACCGCATGGCGCGGCATTCGCCGCCTCTCGGCCGGCCATCACGCCAGCGTGTCCCAGGGTCGCTTGAAAGCCGTGCGGCCTTACTGGCGGCCACCCTTGTACAGTGTGCCGCGGGGATCCGTACGCGATCTAACCGACAGGGATCTGGATCGTATCCGCGACACCCTGACCGGCAGTCTGGAAGGTCGCTACGTGGCTGATGTGCCACTCTGCCTCTTCCTTTCCGCCGGCATCGATTCGAGCTTGCTGGCAGCCCTCTCTGTACATGAACTCCATCGCCATCCCGAATGTGTCACCGTCGCGTTTCCGGGCAGCAGCGTCACGAACGAAGCACCTCTGGCCGCGGCGACCGCATCCTACCTGGGGCTTCCTCATCGCAGCGTCGAAAGCTTGGGCGACCCGGCAATGGCTGACGACGCACAACTGCTGGATCTCCTAGGCCAGCCGAACGACAACCTCACCGTTATGCCAATCCAGCAAATGTGCGCCGCCATGCAAAGCAGGTTCAAAGTCGGTCTCACGGGCATGGGTGGCGATGAGGTTTTTCTCGGCTACGGCAAACACCATCTCCTCTATCGCAATCGTCACTGGCGGCGGCTTCCAGATCGGCTGCGCCGGTATGTTGGGTCAGTCTGCGCCGCAATCAGCCCGCTACTCGGCCGGGACGGCAACCATCTGCGGGCGCTCCTTGCCGCCGACCATGAGCTCTATCTCGGCCTCAAGAATACTGGCGCTCTTCTGTGGCTGCGCGAACAACCGGGTTTCGATGCCTGGGCGCGTTCTGCTTTCGAATGGGAGGGCGGCGATGCATATCTGAAAGCCTCATGGTACGAGATTGCCGAGAACATGCAGTGCAGTCAACTGCCCGCCATAGACCATGGCAGCATGCGTGCGAGTATGGAATTGAGAACGCCGTTCCTAAGCCGCGAGCTAGTCGACTTGGTCGCGGAGTTTGACCCACGCGCATTTATGGCTACTGAACAGAAGGCTGTATTGCGACGCTTGCTGAAGCGCTACCTGCCCGACGGCCTCGTTATGCGATCCAAGGAGGGGTTTCGCTTTCCGCCGGACCACTTCGTCAAGGCGCGCACAATGCCACGGATGACTGCGATGCATGTTTCCAGCGCCAGGATCTCAGAAGTTTGGTCGAAGCGCCGCGAGGCCCCTGGCTGGGCGCGCATCTGTGTTCGCCTGGCATTGGCCGAAGCTTTCCTCTGCCACGGCATCATGCGGGAGCCGCGCGGCAGGACAGCGGAAGAGACTTCGCACCCAAAAAAAGTGATCTTGCACCAATGAAGAACTTCGAAATCAGGGAGCCCGTCTGCTTCCACGCCGGCTGGCAAAAGGCCGCCAGTACAACGCTGCAGCTCGACCTTTTCGACCGGCACTCGCAAATCGCAAATCTCGGCAAGCCGACAAAGTCGCTGGATTTCTACCGCTACATTCTGAGAACCGAGGCCGCTGACTATGACATAGCGAGATGCCGCGCCATCTGGGACGAAACCGTGGCGATGAAGGTCATACCGGGCAGGGCTTTGGTCTATTCCTATGAGAACATCGCCACATCACCCGGCATCGACCGCAGCCTCGGCGCCTTGCGCATTGCCGAACTGTTCCCGGAATCGCGCGTCGTCTTAGTAATCCGCAACCAGTTCACCCTGCTCGAGTCTCTCTTCACGCACCTCCTGGTCACGCAGAAGATATTCGGCACTTTTGAGCAATGGATACGGACCCAGCTGGCAGGCAACTACAATACCTTCATTGCTCATGCCCGCTTCTATCAAATCTGGGACCTCTACAGGCGACTCCTTGGCGAACAGCGCGTCCTTGTCTTGCTGTTCTAGGATCTGAGCGGCGACAAAGATGGATTTGCCAGGCGCCTCAGCGAATTTCTGGGAGTCGATCCGACAGAGTCCGCCGCCCTGCTCTCCAGCAGCGGAAAACGGAAGTCGCGCCCCTCGCGCTGGAATGCCCTCATCCACCAGCACCCAGTCCTAGCACGCATGGACAGCAGGGTGCGCCCGCTGCTAACCGACGAGCGTCGTCGGCAACTGCGACGCCTGTTCGACCGTAGGATGCCCGTCTCAACTGCCTGGCCACCCGCACTGCACAAGAATCTGGAGCAGTACTACAGCGCCGGCAATCGTCAGCTCGCAGCGGATCTCGGCCTACCGCTGGAGCGCTATGGATACCCCCTTTGACCCGCGGCCCGGCGCGATGGAAGCGCCCCTGATGCATATGACGGAACCGCCATTGAAGATCTGCTTTCCCTTCAATGGCAACACCCTCGGCGGCAGCCACCTTTCCGCCCTGCTGCTGGCCATCGGGCTCGACCGCGGCGCCTTCGACCCACTTGTCCTGGTGCACCGCGACGGTCCCCTCACGGACCACCTGCGGCAGCAGCGCATTCCCTTCCGCCGCGTGCCGGAGAGCTGGATCCTGGAGTACAGCGCCAGGACGGCTGTGCGCGATGGCCTGTGGCTGCTGCCAGCCAGTCTCGCCATGAAGCGCTTCCTGAGTGCCGAGCGGGTGGATCTCGTCCACGTCAATGACAACCGCATGGGCACCACCTGGAGCCCTGCGGCGCGCTTAGCGGGCTGCCGGCTGGTCTGGCACCAACGAACGCGGCCAGTGCTCAGCCGGCGCATGCGCTTCTTCGCCGGCCTCGCCGATCACATCGTCTGCATCTCGCAGTATTGCAGCGAGTCCTTTCGTGGGCCGCGCTTTGCCGATCGTCTCTCGGTGGTGCACAACCCGTTCCACCTGCCAGCCGGACTGCCGGACAAGCCTGCCGCCCGGGCTCGGCTGCAGACGGAACTCGGCGTGCCGCCGGAGACCATCCTCGTCACCTTCGCCGCCAACATCCTGCCGCACAAGCGCCCGCTGGTCTTCGTCGAGGCTGCCCGCATCATTGCCGCAAAGTCACCCCGTCCGGTCGCTTTCCCGATCTTTGGCAGAGCCGAGGGACCGCTTTACGAACGCATGCGCCAGCGCATCGCTGAGCTGGGACTGGCGGAAAACTTCCACTTCCTGGGATTCCGCAGTCCGATCGAACCCTGGATACGCGGCAGCGACCTCCTGCTGTCGCCGTCGATCGAGGAAGGCTACGGGCGCACTCTGGTCGAGGCGATGCTGATGGAAACGCCGGTGGTGGCCGCGGCTTCGGGCGGCTACCGCGAAGTCGTTAGCAACGGCACTACCGGCATCCTGGTCGAGCCGGACAATGCAGCCGGCTTTGCGGAGGCCGCCCTCGCCGTCTTGGAGAATCCAGCCTACGCCGCCTCGCTCACGCGCGCCGCCAGGGACTTTGCCGACCGACTGGACATCGAGACTCACGTCAGGCAAGTCACAACCATCTATCGCCGGCTCGGCGCTGCCCGCCGCGAAGAACAGTAGGGACAGATCCGCCATGCAAGAGGACAGCCGTGATCTCCAAAGCGATGCGAGACAGGAGATCTGCGCCTCCGACTTTCACACGACCGCACTGCCCGCCTTGCCTGACCTGCCGGGCATGATCTCGCCCTCCGAAGGCCGTTATCTCTTCTGGGTGACAAGCAACCTCGAGGGTGCAGGTTGTGCCGTCGAGGTCGGCTCCTGGCTCGGCCGCAGCAGCGTGCATATCGCTGCCGGCCTCGCGGCGAGTGGACGCCCCACGCCACTGCATTGCTTCGATGGCTTCACCTGGGCACCCAACGACGTCAGCAAATCGACACTACCGCTGAGGCCTGGCGACGACTTTCAGCACTATTTCCTGCAGAATACCGCTGCCTTCGGCGACAGGATCACCGCTCACAAGACGAAGATTGCACAAATCCAGTGGAGCGGCGAGCCGGTCGAACTGCTCTTTCTCGATGCACCGAAGCGGCAGGCGGAGATCGCCCGCTGCCTAGAGGTCTTCGGGCCCGCCCTGATTCCCGGCACCTCGGTCATCGCCATCCAGGACTATCTGTACTTTCCCGCCTATGCTCTGGCCGTGTGCATGCACATCCTCAGCCGCCAAATGGAGCTGATTCACGTGGTTCTCGACGGCTCCACCGTCGCCTTCCGGGTGACCGCGGAAATCGACCTCGCACGCAGTCGGCCGCCCGATTGGAACTTCCGGAATTGGACCGTCGAGCAAGTGGAAGCCGCCTGGGACCGCATCCTCGGCCCCTTGCCCATCAGCGCGCAGGAACGGCTCGCGCCGGGCCGGGCCCTGCATCTCTACGACTGCGGCGCCAAGGCGGCAGCGCTTCGCGCCATGCAGGCGCTGCCGATGACTACCTTTCAGCAGGAGAAGATCGCCGGGCTGGCCAAATCCCACCACTATCTC
Source organism: uncultured Pelagibius sp. (assembly GCA_964472095.1). GTDB lineage: Bacteria > Pseudomonadota > Alphaproteobacteria > Kiloniellales > Kiloniellaceae > Pelagibius. The sequence continues at coordinate 16,929 of CAYYIV010000040.1, read as the reverse complement.
AGCTACCCCGAGCTCTTCACCGCAGCTGGCTTCCCCGGCAGCACCAAGCAGAATCTGATGGCCCGCGCCAAGCGATTGCGCGACTGGGCCCGCAAACTGAGTGCGGTAAACTGAATCGTACGCTTCGCCTGATGTCTGGAGCGGCTGAGACGCGACCGCGGGTTCTTTTCGTCCTGCCGAACTTCGCCGGCGGCGGCGCTGAGCGCGTCGCCCTGCTGCTGCTCTCCAAACTCGACCGGTCCGCTTTCGCGCCGCAGCTCGCGGTACTAGACGCGACGGGACCGCTGCGCAGCCTGCTGGCCGACGATACCGTCCTCTATGATTTAGCGCAGCCGCGGCTCAGCCGCGCCCTGCCGGCCCTGCTGGTGCTAGTCCGACGGCAGCGTCCTGCAGTGGTCTTCGCCACCCAGGGCTATCTGAACGTCACGCTGCTGGCGGCTCGGCCGCTGCTGCCGCTCGGCACGCGGATCGCCCTGCGCGAGTCCAACACCCCCTCCCAAAGCCTGCCCAACCGGCGCCATCCGGGTCTCATGGCCTGGGCCTACCGGCGCTTCTATCCGAAGGCCGATCTGCTGTTCTGCCAGCACCGCCAGACCGAAACGGAGATGGCGGAGCATTTCGGCGTGCCCGCCGGGCGCATTATCGGCCTGCCAAATCCGGTGCCCGCGGCGCTGCTCCGGGCGGCGGCCGCAGCGCCGCTACGGACACCCGGCCCCGGCCTGCGCTTCGTCGCCGCCGGCCGCCTCACCCGGCAAAAGGGCTTCGACCGGCTGATCGAGATCTTCGTCGGGCTGCCGGACGACGCCAGGCTGACCATCCACGGCGAGGGCGATGACGTAGGCGCACTGCGGCAGCGCATCGCCGACCTCGGCCTGGAAGAGCGCGTCACCCTGGCCGCCTTCACCGACCGCCTGCCTGCGGAGCTGGCCGGCGCCGATGCTTGCGTGATTTCCTCGCGCTGGGAAGGTCTACCCAACGTCGCCCTGGAGTCGCTCGCCGTCGGCACGCCGGTCATCGCCACGCCGGAGTCAGGCGGCATCGCCGAGCTGGCGGCCGCCGCCGTGCCCGGCGCCGTCATCATCGCGCCCTGGGGTGAGCCCTTCCGCAAGCGCATGGCTGCCTGCCGGCCGCGAGACCTGCAGGCACCGGCAGAGAGCCTGCTGCCGCCGCGCTACGACATCGATGGCGTCGCGGCGACCTTCAACGCGGCGCTGCGCAGGCTGCTGGCGGACGATACCGTCCTCGGCTATGAAGAGCGATCGTGAAGATCGCCTACGTCACCATGCAGTTTCCCGTCCCTTCGGAAGCCTTCGCCGCTGTCGAGATCCGCGCTCTGCGCCGGCACGACGCCGAGATCACCGTGCTGGCCTGTCGCGGCGCCGTGGCGAACGCCGGGGCGATGCTTTCCGAACGTAGCCTGCAAGATCTGCAGGTCGACCATGGGGGACTCGGCGCCGGCCTGCGCGGGCTGCTGCGGATGGTGCAGCGCCCAGCCGACAGCCTTTGGCTGATCACAACGATCTTCCGCCACTGTGGACACCAGCCGCTGCATTTGCTGAAGGCCTTGGTGCAGGTGCCGCGCAGCGTCGACCTGCTGCTTCGCCTGGAGGCGCTACGGCCAGACGTCGTCCATCTTTTCTGGGGTCATTACCCAAGTCTTGTCGGCCTGCTGGTCAAACGCCGGCTGCCCGGCGTGGTCGTCAGCCAGTTCCTCGGCGCCTACGACCTGGAGCGGCGCTTCCCTTTGAGTGGCCTGATGGCACAGCAGGCCGACCTGCTGCTGACTCACGCCAAAGCCAACCGGCCCGCCTTCGCCGCGCTCGGCCTGCCAGGTGAGCGGGTGCAGGTTGCCTACCGCGGTATCGAGATCACCGCGCAGTTGCCGGCTCCAGAAAAGGTCCGCGGTCTGATGGTGATCGCCGAACGGCTGGTGCCGCAAAAATGCACCGAAGACGCGATCAGGGTCTTCGCCGCCGTCCGCCGCGACCTGCCGCACGCACAATTGGTTGTCTGCGGCATGGGACCGGAATCCGCACGACTGCAGCACCTGTCCGAAGCCCTCGGTCTCGGCGCTTGCGTCCGTTTCGCCGGGCATGTGCCACATAGCGAAATCCTCGCTCTCCTCAGCCGGGCCGAGGTCGCCTTGACGATGTCGCGCAGCTCTTCCGAGCGCCTGCCCAACGTGATGAAGGAGGCGATGCTGCGGCGCTGCCTTTGCCTTTCCAGCCGTACCGCCGGCATTGAGGAACTGATCGATGACGGAGAGACCGGATTGATCGTCGATCTGGGTGATGTCGATACAGCCGCAAATCGCCTGAGGACCCTGCTGGCCGACCCTGCGGCCGTGACCGGAATCGGCAATCGCGCACAGGCGCAGATCGTCGCGAGCTTCGACGTCGACCGCTTGATGGCCGAGCGCCTGCAGATCTGGTCTGCCCTGCGCCGGGGCGACAGGGCGGGAGCCGCCGCATGAGCGCTGCGACAGCAGGAACCGCGTCCGCCCGGGCGCCGCTGGTCTCCGTCATCACCCCCGCCTACAACGCCGAGGCCTTCATCGCCGGGACCATCGCCTCGGTGCGGGCACAGACCCTCCACGACTGGGAGATGCTGGTCGCCGACGATGCCTCCAGCGATCGCACCGCGGCCATCGTCGCGGCCATCGCCGCCGAGGATACCCGGGTCCGCCTGGTGCGTTTGGCGCACAACGGCGGTGTCGCCCGCGCCCGCAACGCCGCCCTGGCCGCCGCGCGGGGCCGCTTCATCGCCTTCCTCGACAGCGACGACCTCTGGCTGCCGCAGAAGCTCGACCGCCAGGTCGCCTTCATGAAGGCAGAGGAAGCCGCCGTGTCCTACACGGCGTTCCGCCGTATCGACGAAAGCGGCAGCCGGATCGGCCGCCTGGTGCAGGTGCCGGCACGGCTGACCTATCGACAGTTGCTGAGGAACACCGCCATCGCGACGCTGACCGGCATGGTCGACACAGCGAAGACCGGTCCGCTCAGCATGACCGAAGCACGCCGCGACGACTACATCCTCTGGCTGTCGCTGTTGAAGCGCGGCTTCGTTGCCCACGGCCTGCCGGAGGATCTGGCTCGCTACCGCGTGGTGCGCGGTTCGCTCTCCAGCAAGCCCAAGCGCTCTGCCGCCTGGGTGTGGGACGTCTATCGCAAGGTCGAGAAGCTGGGGCCGCTGCAGGCGACCTGGTGCATGCTCCACTACGGCGCCCGTGCCGTCGCCAAGCGCCTGGTGTTCTAGCCAATGCCGAGGGTCCTGGTCACCGGAGCCAACGGCTTTGCCGGCGCGACGATCTGCCGCCACCTGCTGGCGCACGGCTGGACGGTGCGCGGTGCCGTCCGCCGCGACGATGCGGTACTGCCGCCGGGCGTGGAAAGGACGCTGGTCGGCGCCCTCGACGGCACAACCGACTGGCGCAGCACGCTGCAGGATGTCGAAGCCGTGGTGCACTGTGCCGCGCGGGTACACGTGCTGCGCGAGACCGCGGCCGATCCCCTGACCGCTTTCCGCATCGTGAACGTCGACGCCAGCCGGCGCCTGGCCGAGCAGGCAGCCGCCGCCGGAGTCCGGCGCTTCGTCTTCCTCAGTTCCATCGGCGCGGCCCTCGCTGAAACCGATTCCGCGCGCGCCAATCCCTACCGGCGCAGCAAGCTGGAAGCCGAGCAGGCCCTGCGGGAGGTGGCCGCCGCCAGCGCCATGGTGCTGGTGATGCTGCGGCCTCCGTTGATCTATGGCCCCGGCGCGCCGGGTAACTTCGCGCGCCTTGCCCGGCTGGTCGCCGCCGGCCGTCCCCTTCCCCTGGCGAGCCTCACCTGCAAACGCGGCCAGATCTTCGTCGGCAATCTCGCCGGTGCCGTCGAGGCGGCCCTCGGCAGCAACGCCTCGCCTGCAACAGCGCTGCCGCTCTCGGACGGTGAGGATCTCTCGGCGGCAGAATTGGCGCGGCGTATGGGCCGCGCCTGCGGCCGTCCGGCACGGCTGCTGCCTTGCCCGCCCGGACTGCTGCGCCTCGCCGGACGACTCCTCGGGCGCGGCACCGCGGTGGACGCTCTGACCGTCAGCCTGCCGATGAGCAATGCCGAGATCACGGCGGCTCTGGGTTGGGTGCCTGCCTTTTCCGTCGACGAGGGCCTCGCCCTCACCTTCAGAGAGACCGCAGCGTGACGGCGGCGGTGCCAGACCGCGCCCGGCCGGGCCCGCTCGGCCGCAGGTTCGCCGCGGTCGCCTTCGGCGGCTATGCCCTGCTCGGGCGCCTGGCGACGCCGCTGGTGCGCCGCCATCTGCGCCAACGCCTGGCGCGCGGCAAGGAGGAGGCTGGGCGGCTCGACGAGCGCCTGGGCCGGGCGGGTGTCGCCCGGCCGGCCGGCCCGCTCATCTGGATCCACGGCGCCAGCGTCGGCGAGGCGCAGTCGGCCCTCCCTCTGATCGAGCGCCTGCGCCGCGACTGGCCCGGCTTCGCCATCCTGGTGACCAGCGGCACGGTAACGTCCGCCAAGCTGATGGCCGCACGCCTGCCGGCCGGAGTGATCCACCAGTATGTGCCGGTTGATCTGCCGGGTGCCGTCGACGCTTTCCTCGACCATTGGCAGCCGCAGATCGGCCTGATCGTCGAGTCCGAGTTCTGGCCCAACCTGCTGCGCGGGGCCGCCGCCCGCGGCACGCGCCTGGTGCTGCTGAACGGCCGCGTCTCGGCGGATTCCTACCGCGACTGGCAGCGCGCCCGGCCGCTCATCGCCGAACTGCTGGGCTGCTTCTCGCTGATCACGGCGCGCGCCCCGGAGGATCGCGACCGCCTGATGGCGCTGGGCGCCGGCCAGGTGGCGAGCCCCGGCGACCTCAAAGCGGCGGCGCCGCCGCTCACCGCCGATGCGGCGGAGCTGGGCCGGCTGCAGGAAGCCGTGAAAGGCCGGGCGCTATGGCTGGCCGCCTCCACCCATGCCGGCGAAGAGCGCCTCGTCGGCGAGACCCAACGCACCCTCGCGGCGCGCATACCCGGCCTGCTTACCCTGCTGGCGCCGCGCCATCCGAGCCGCGCCGGCAATATCCGGCGTGAACTGGAAGCGCTCGGTCTGAAGGTGGCGTGTCGCAGCCAGGGCGAGCCGATCGTCGCGGACACCGACGTCTACCTGGCCGACACCATCGGCGAACTGGGCCTGTGGCTTCGCCTGGCGGAGATCGTCTTCGTCGGCGGCTCGCTGGTCGCCCACGGCGGACAGAACCTGTTGGAGCCGGCCAAGCTGGGCTGCGCCATCCTCGCCGGCCCGCACACCGCCAACTTCGCGCGCCTGGCCGCGGAGATGACCGCCGCCGGCGCCCTGCGCGAGGTCGGCGGCCCGGCCGCCCTCACCGCTGCGGTGGCGGATCTGCAGGCACAGCCGGCGCAGCGCCAGGCCCTCGCTGCCGCCGCGCACCGCTACGCCGAAGCGCAGGCCGGCGTGCTCGACCGGGTGATGACGGTCTTGACGCCCCTGTTGCAGGAGAACAGCGGCACGGCGGGCTGACCGGCGCCCGCACTGGCGGCCCGACCCTTCAAGGTCCGGCCGCCTTTTTCATGCCTGGACGGTGACGGGCGCGCGCTCTGCGACTTCAATCCCGACGGTAGTGGTCCAGGAAGGCGTCGACGACGTTGTCCACGTGGGCGGCGATCTCTGCTTCGCTGACCTCGGACTGCACGCCCAGCATGCAGCGCAGGTGCAACGGATCCTTCAGCAGGGAGAAGAGGAACTTCGCCGCCATCTCGGGATTGGGTATGCGCAGGCGGCCCTTCTCGTCCTGCGCCTTCAGATAGCCTTCGAAGCTGCCCACCCAGCACTTCGGCCCGCTCTCGAAAAAGGCCCTGCCGAGTTCCGGAAAGCGTACTGCCTCGGCCGTCACCGTACGGAACAACGCCACCGCCTCTGGCGAGGTGATGAGGCGGAGGAAGCGCCGGCCGCGATCGACCAGCATCTGGCGCGGATCGACCTCCGGGTCGAGGGTCCAAACGTCGCCGCCAGAGACCTTGCCGCAATGTCGGGTCATCACCGCGGCGAAGAGCACGTCCTTACCGGGAAAGTGGCTGTAGACCGTCCGCTTGGAGACGCCCGCCTTGGCAGCGATGGCATCCATCGAGACATCGCCGTAGCCGGAACGGGTGAACAGCGCCGTCGCCGCCGCGATGATCGCAGCGCGCTTGGGCGACAGAGGCTCGGCGCCACACCCCGCCACCTCCGGTGGGGAATCGATCAGAGGGCTGTCATCATCCAGCTTCCCGGCCATCAAAAATCGCGGAGCGTTGGCGGCAAGATCATGGTCATTCCTGTTGGCTGAGTTCGCATCCAGCGGTCATCGGCGCTTGCCACCCGGTCCGGTCTCCGGGCGATGATTGCCCCGTTCCGCCACAGCCCGTCCTTCCGCGGTGCGGCCCTACTCGGCGGCCTGGCGGGTAGTCAGCAGGTTGGCCTGGACGTGGGAGAGGTGGCGCAGCATGGCCTGGCCGGCGCCGTCCATGTCACGCTCCTCAATGGCGCGCACCAGCAGCTCGTGCTCCTTGAAGCTGTGGTGATCTGACGGCGGCCGATCGCCCTTGTCTCGCAGCCGACCCCAGACTACCGCGCGGCGCACCGCATTCAGCGTATCAAAGAGCGCCAACAGCACGGTGTTGTGGGCGGCCTCAGCGACCGTGCGGTGCAGGCGGTTGTCCGAGTTCTCGTACTGACGCCAGGTCTGCGCCTGACGCGAGGCGATCATACACTGCTTCAGTTCAGTGATGTCGCCGGCGGTAGCGTTGAGCGCCGCCTCACGGGCGATCTGCGGCTCGATCAGCAGGCGCGCATGCATCACCTCGCGCGGATTGGTCAAGGCAGCGATGGCGCCAACGTCGGAATACTCCTTGGTCGGACGGGCCCCGATGAAGGTGCCCTTGCCGACATGGCGCCACAGCTCCGCGTTGCTCTCCATCACCGCCAAGGCCTTACGCAGCTCGCCGCGCGAGACCCCCAGGATGTCGCAGAGCTCTCGTTCCGGGGGAAGGCGGGAATTGGCGGGCAAATCGTGCTGCGCCAAGTAGGCGCGCAGTTGGGTCAAAGCACCCTGTCCCTGATCCATGCGGGCTCCGTCGTCAATTGGCGGGCGTTCGTACATAACCTTCACAACACCGAACTCCCCGGCAGCCGGGGACGCACTATCTAAAGCCTATATCGCAGTCAATTGCGCCTGACCAATATAAATCAATTGCAGAACCAATCAAGAATTGGTTAAGTTTTGGTCCTCAGCGATAAGCCTGCCTCCCGCCGTCACAATACGGCGAGGCGCAACCTGCAGGCCAGGGAAGAAATGTCATGCAGCCTCTCAAATCTCTCTTCAGGCTATCCGCCGCGGCGGCGGCCAGCCCCGCCCGGCCCGTCACTCCCCCGCTTCGCCGCTGAAGATGGCCCTCTGCTTCCTCGGTACATCGGGCTGGTCCGACTCAAGGGTTTCGCGAAGACCTATCCGCGTGATCTGCCCGGCAGCATGCGCCAGCGTGTCGGGGGTAACGACGCCGAAGCTCTCCGCCGCGACCCGGCCTCCATCGACTCCGTCGAGGAGATCTGCCAAGGCCTCAAGATGTATCTGGACTGAGTCGGCCGCCATGCCATTCGGCAAAAAATCCGCATTCCCATGTTCTGCTCGCTCGTCATCCGGGCGCTGCTATTCGCCTTCACCCTCACCCTCAACGAAGTACTTGCTTGGCTGGAAAGAAAGGTTGACTACTATGCCACCTCCCGACACTAGTACCGTCCAGTCCTCGTCTGGAGATAGTAAGACTATGAGTTTCGTTATTACGCCGCCGAAGGTTGCCGTCATTCCGGTGCATGGGAACGATGGAGTATTCCCGGTACACCGTATCTACTGTGTTGGGCGCAACTACGCCGCCCACACCATCGAGATGGGCCACGACCCAGACCGTGAGGACCCTTTCTTCTTCCAGAAAAACCCTGACAACTTGGTCACCGGCGACGGCGACTTCCCCTATCCCCCGCAGTCGAACGATGTGCACCACGAAATCGAGATGGCGGTGGCGCTGCACAAGGGGGGCAAGGATATCCCGCTCGCAAAGGCGCTCGACCATGTCTGGGGTTACGGCGTGGCGCTCGACATGACCCGCCGCGACCTGCAGGGCGAGGCCAAGAAGACCGGGCGGCCCTGGGAAGTCGGCAAGGCCTTCGAGCATTCGGCGCCTTGCAGCGCGCTGGTGCCGGCGAGCGAGATCGGTCACCCGGACAAAGGCGCCATCTGGCTGAAGGTCAACGGCAAGATGCGCCAGGAGGGTAACCTCGACCAGATGATCTGGAAGGTGCCGGAGATGATCTCCTACCTCTCCGGCCTCTTCGAGCTGGCGCCCGGTGACGTCATCCTCTCCGGCACGCCCTCCGGCGTCTCGGCTGTGACGCGCGGCGACGTGCTGCACGGCCACGTGGACGGCGTCGGCGAGTTGCACACCAAGGTCGTCTGAGCGCCGCTCACGCCTCTTTCAGGAAATCCAGATAGTCGGCCGTCGCCCCGCGGGTGGCGGCCGACAGTATTTCGGCCCCCTGCTCCGGCGTCGCCAGGGCGGAGTGCGAGCCGACGCGACCGTCGGGAAAGCGCCGGCGGTGCTCGGCCGCCGTGCCGTGCAGGTCGCCGGCATGGTCGCGCAGGTAGTCCGGCGAGAGCGCGTCCGGCGGCGTCTCCGCACCTTCGACCCGGCGGCCCAGCGCCTGGGTGATGGCCACCTCGCTGGGCGTTGCGTGCATGCCCTCCCACGCACCGTAGAGCGTCTTGCGCAGGGCATCGGCCTCCGGATAGTCCCACCAGGAACGCAGCCGCACCGCGAAGCCGCCGCCCAAGTCCTGCAGTGCGTCGTGGAGAGCCACACGAATCGACGCCAGATTGGCGCCGTGGCCGTTCACGATGTAGACGCGGGTGAAGCACTGGCCAGCCAGCGAGGTCAGGACGTCGTACATCAGCGCAGCGAAGGTCTGGGCCCGCAGCGAGATGGTGCCGGGAAAGCCGAGATTAAACTGTGCCGGCGCCAGCGCCAGGGTTGGCGCAACAATCGCGCCGGCCGCCTCGCCCGCGCGCAGAGCCACCGCCTCGGCGCAGATGGCATCGGTGCCGATCAGGCCGATCGGACCGTGCTGCTCGGTCGAGCCGGTCGGAACGATGATCCCGGACGAGGCCTTCAGGTAGGCCTCGACCTCCGGCCAGGTCATCTCGGAAAGCCGCATCGGATCCGCTTCGCCGCCGTTTCAAGGGCTCAAGCTTAGCACGCCCCCGGGCTAGGCCGGCAGCCTCAGTGCAGGCGCCTAATATCGCCCATCACGCCGCCGAACTTCTCCGGATTGCGCATGATGTAGATGTCGCTGAGGGCGCCGCATTCGTCGAACCCGAAGGTGATCGAGGCGCGGATGGCGTCGCCTTCGTAGAGCACCATGCCGAGGATACCGTTGATCTCCTGCCGCCGCTGATGCCAGTTGGGCCAGGCGCTGCCCAGCACGTTGGTCAGGAAGCCCAGCACCTCATCCCGCCCGCGCAGCACCCGGCTGGCTGCCGGGACCTTGCCTCCGCCGTCGGCCCTGAGGGCGATGTCGTCGGCAAGCAGCGCGCTCAACGGCCCCGTCGCGCCGCTGTTGACCGCCAGTTGGAAGGCGTCGAGCAGTCTTTCCTGCTGCGCGGCCGGCACCCGCTGTCGGGACTTGGCCTGACGGACGGCGGCCTGGGCGCGCGACACCAGCTTGCGGCAGGCCGCCTCCTGCAGGCCCAGGATCCGCGCCACCTCGGCATAGTCGTGATCGAAGATCTCGCGCAGCAGATAGGCGGCGCGCTCCTTCGGCGTCAGCCTGTCGAGGAGCAGCAGGAAGGCGGTGGTGACCGAGGCGGCAAGCTCTGCCGGTGCGTCGTCGGTCATGGTATGCACCGGCTCCGGCAGCCAGGGCCCGACGTAGTCGACCCGGGCCCGGTTCGCGCTCTTCAGCAGGTCGAGGCAGCGCCGGGTGCAGACGGTGGTGAGCCAGGCCTCGGGCACCTCGATGCCTGGGCGGTCGGCGGCCTGCCACTTCAGGAAGGTGTCCTGCACCGCATCCTCGGCCTCTGCCAGGGAGCCGAGGATGCGGTAGGCCAGTCCGCGCAGCGCGGGCCTGGCCGCTTCGAAGATGGCGAGGTCGCGGTCGTCGAGCATGCCTAGTGCGTGGCTACCATCAGGCGGTTCCAGAGGTTGATCATAGCGATGCAGGCCGTGAGGGCCGCGATCTCCGAATCCGAAAAGAGCTGAGCCAGGCGCTGCTTAACGGCAGCATGGTTGGCCTCGCGGTCGAGATAGGTCAAGGCCTCGGTCCAGGCCAGGGCCACCTTCTCCCGCTCGCTGAAGTCGTCGACGTGCTCCCACACGATGACGCGGTCGAGCCGGTCGTTGCTCTCGCCGTCCCGGCGCGCCTCGGCCAGGTGCATCTTCACGCAGAAGGCGCAGCCGTTGATCTGCGAAGCCCGGAGCTTCACCAGATGGCGCAGCATGGGGTCCAGGTCGCCCTCGGCGATGGTCGTTTCGGCGGCTGCCAGGGCCTTTATGACCTCGGGGATCTGCTGGCGGTAATCGAAGGCATTGGTCTGCAACATTGTCGTCTCCATGGTTTTGCGGCGTTCATGGAGTTGACGAGCGGCCGACCGGTCTTGTGACAGTGGCCAAAAATCTTTTCGGACCTAATAACGGAAACAAAGCCCCCCCCCCGATAAGGACGCCGCACCCATCGTCCGCGGGGGCCCCTGGACGCACACCGCTTCGGCTTCGGACCTTATCTCCGCGCCCTGTGGCGCCCGGCTGCGACGAGGGACCAGCCCCACGCGGGAGGCCGTTTGTCCGGATGCTTTACAGGTGCTGGGCGGCAGGAAAGGGGGCGATGAACGGCCGGAAGCGCCGGATTCCCGCGCGCTTTGTGGCATCAGCCAGTCATCGGAGGGGCCGGACGTCGGGCGGCTTCTCAATGTCTGATGAATCTTACAGGTCAGGCTATTCGCGTGATGATAACACTCAAAAAAGCCAGGCTCCCGGCCCCTGGCACGGTACTTGCTCAGAGTGGCGCGCAGGCGCCGGGGGCGCTGACGCTGCGGGAATGGCTGCGGCGCAATGGGCGGCATCCGGTGAGCGGACGTCTCCCGCGGGACGAACGGGGAGGGGAATCCGATTACCAGGAATTTTATCGGCGCCATCGCAGGCGCATGGGTATTCGTTGTCGCGGGGCCTGCCAGCGCGGCCTTGCTCGCTTACGATCCGTTTATGATCGGCGCGGGGCCGGCGGATTACGTGGCCGGTGACGAGGTTGCCGGCACCGGCGTTCTCGGGGGACAGAACCCTGCCACGGGCCCAACCCCCTTTTACACCGGACCGTGGATACAGAGCGGCGGCGATTCCCAGGCGGTCAAGGATATCGGCAGCCTCTCCTATCCGCTGTTTCCACAGGCCGGCGGCCAGGTTCAGGAGACCGTTCAATTTGACTGCTGCACGTTCGGGCGATCGGGACGTGAAATCGCCGACGGCTTGGGGGGCGGTCGCGACCCGAGGACGATCTATCAGAGCTTCCTCATAGACTTCGGCACTCAGGGAACTGATGCCCCGACGGATTTCGGCAAGCGCGCCTATGAGATGTGGAACGGCGGCATCGGCGATTCATTCCTGGCGGTCGATCTGTTCCTGAACCATTTCAGCGGTGTCAACGAATTGACCTTGGCGGTCACGACCGTGAGCGGCACCCTGTCCATCGCCGTGTCGGGCGGCGGGCTGACTCTCGATGCCCTCGCCGGCGTGCATCTGATGGTCCTCAAGTTCGAGTTCGATCCGGAATTGGCCGACGTGGTCAGCCTGTTCCTCGACCCGACGGATTCCATCGAGTCGAACCACGCCCCGGCGGCTTCGATCGCCGTCGCGACATCCGATCTGTTCATCACCCATCATAGCGCCTTCACCCAGTTCACCTTCTCGGGAAGCGGCCATATTCCGGGCGCGCTCGACGAGGTGCGCTGGGGCGACACCTTCGCCGACGTCACGCCGTTCCTGACGCAAGTGCCGGAGCCGCCCGCATCGCTGCTGCTCGCCGCGGGCCTCCTCGGCATGGTCCTGATGGGCGGCCGTTTCCGGCAGCGCCGCCGGCCCGACGCGAGGATGCCTACGGCTTTCTCAGACTTGCAGAGATGACGGCGGCGGGTCTGGGCACGTCTGCGGACTCCGTCGACGCCTCCCACCGCCACGCAGGCCAGGCGGCAGGCGCGCAAGGAATGGCACTAACTTTTTGAGGACGGGTAGCGCACTGCCATCGGTGCGTTAGACTACATGGTCGTGATGCTACTCTGCACGACAGGGCCTGAGGCTTTTGAACCCTGCGGCACCTACGTCGAACATCGCACCACACGATCTCATGGTTGCCCGCTTGGTAACTTGGCGGCCATCACCTTTATTTGAGTGATAAGGCCGAAAGCTTTTTTATGCCCCGCGCAGGATGTCCAGGTCGCAGCCCTCCTCGGCCTGCAGGACGTGGTCGCGCCAGAGGCGGCGCCAGCCGCGCTCGGCACCGACCCCCGGGACGGCCGTGAAGGCCTCCCGGCGCCGCGCCAGCTCGGCCTCCCCGACCAGCAGGTCGAGCCGGCGCCCGGCTACCGAGAGGCGGATGCGGTCGCCGTCGCGCACCAGGCCGAGCGGACTGCCGAGGGCCGCCTCTGGCGAAACATGGAGGATGATGGTGCCGAAGGCGGTGCCGCTCATGCGGGCATCAGAGATGCGCACCATATCCTTCACCCCGGCGCGGGCGAGCTTGGCCGGGATCGGCAGGTAGCCGGCTTCCGGCATGCCGGCGGCGAGCGGCCCGGCGTTCTGCAGCACCAGGAAATCGTCCGGCGTGACGTCGAGGTCGGGGTCGTCGATGCGCCGGGAGAGGTCTTCCAGGGAGGTGAAGACCACGGCGCGGCCCTCCCGCTCGAAGAGTGCCGGAGTCGCCGCCGCCCGCTTCAGGATCGCGCCCTTGGGGGCGAGGCTGCCGCTCAGCGCCACCAGCCCACCCTGCGGCGAGATGGGATCCTCGGGCGGGCGTACCACTCCGGGGTCCACCCAGGGATCGGCCGCGTCGATCACCTCGCCCAGGGTCCTGCCGGTGATGGTCGGGACGTCGAGGTTCAGCCGATCACGCAGCGCCCGCAGTACCGCCGGCGCGCCGCCGGCGGCGTGCAGGTCCTCCATGTAGTGGGCGCCGGTCGGCTTTAGATCGACCAGCACCGGCGTCTCGTCGCTGAGGCGGTTCAGCTCGTCCATGTCCAGGCTGATTCCCAGCCGCCCGAAGATCGCCGCCAGGTGCACCACGGCATTGGTCGAGCCGCTGATCGCCAGCAGCACGCGGAGCGCATTCTCCACCGAGCCTTCGGTGATGATGCGGTCGAAGGTGAGCTCGCTGCCGGCCAGCTGCGCGGCGCGCAGCCCGCTGGCCTCGGCCTGGCGCAGGCGGTCGGCGTGGACCGCCGGCACCGCGGCGCCGCCCGGCAGCATGAGCCCCAGCGCCTCGCAGAGGATCGCCATGGTGCTGGCCGTGCCCATCACCGCACAGGTGCCTTGCGTGGTCGCCAGATTGCCCTCGATCTCGCCGATCTGCCCGTCGTCCAACCCCCCGGCCCGGTACTGCGCCCAGAAGCGCCGACAGTCGGTGCAGGCACCGAGCCGCTCGCCGTGATAGCGCCCCGTGGACATCGGTCCGGTCGCCAGCACGATGGCGGGCTTCGCCGCCGAGATCGCGCCCATGACCAGGGCCGGCAGGGTCTTGTCGCAGCCACCGACCAGCACCACCGCATCCATCGGCTGGGCCCGGATCATCTCCTCCACGTCCATGGCCATGAGATTGCGGTAGAGCAGGCTGGTCGGATTGAGGAAGACCTCCCCAAGGGAGGTCACCGGGAAGTCGAGCGGCAGGGCGCCGCCCGCCAGCGCGCCGCGCTTCACCGCCTCGACCAGCTCCGGCACGCCGCGGTGGCAGTTGTTGAAGCCGCTGGCGGTCCAGGTGATGCCGACGATGGGGCGAGCCAGCATCTCCTCGGAATACCCCATGGAGCGCGCGAAGGAGCGCCTGAGGTAGGCTGCGAAGCCGGGATCGCCGTAGTGGGTGAGGCCGTTCAGCAGCCCGCGTTTCCTGTCTTCGGCCATGCGCCGCCCTCCTGCCGTTCCTGTCGTTGCGCGCCGCTCAGGCCGCCCGCTGGCGCTCCTGCGCCTGCCGCCAGCGATCCAAGGCCTCCTCGATGACCTCCGGGCCGGCGCCCGGCTTGTGCGCCTCTTCGGCGAGGCAGCGGCGCCAGGCGCGCGCACCGGGCAGGCCGTTGAAGAGGCCCAGCATATGTCGGGTCATCGACTTCAGCGGCACGCCCACAGCGAGTTGCCGCTCCACATAGGGCAGGAAGTCGGCGACGATCTCCTCGCGGCTCTTCGCCGCGGCGCTTTCGCCGAAGATCAGCCGATCGGCCTCCGCCAGCACGTAAGGTGTCTGGTAGGCGGCGCGGCCGATCATCACGCCGTCGACCTTGGCCAGATGCGCCTGCGCTTCCTCGAGGCTCTGCACGCCACCGTTCAACACGATCTCGAGATCGGGGAAGTCGCGCTTCAGGTCATAGACCACCTCGTAGCGCAGCGGCGGCACCTCGCGGTTCTCCTTCGGCGAGAGGCCGCTGAGCCAGGCCTTGCGCGCATGGATGGCGAAGGAGCGGCAGCCCACCGCGGCGACACCTGCAACGAAGACTTGCAGGGCCGCGTAGGAGTCGCGCTCGTCGACGCCGATGCGCGTCTTCACGGTGACCGGAATGTCGACGGCATCGATCATCGCCGCGACGCAGTCGGCCACCAGCCCCGGCTCGTGCATCAGGCAGGCGCCGAAGCGACCGCGCTGCACCCGGTCGCTGGGGCAGCCGAGGTTCAGGTTGATCTCGTCGTAGCCGCGCCCGGCGCCCTCGCGGGCGCAGGCGGCAAGGTCCGTCGGCTCGGAGCCGCCGAGCTGCAGGGCCACAGGATGCTCGCTGGCGTCGAAGGCGAGGAAACGGTCGCGGTCGCCGTGCAGGATCGCCCCCGTCGTCACCATCTCCGTATAGAGCAGCGCGCGCCGGCTGATGACGCGCAGAAAGGCCCGATCGTGGCGGTCGGTCCAGTCCATCATGGGCGCAACCGATAGTCTATGTGATTGATTTTCCATATTTTTTCTTGTATCTTCAAATCGTTGACCCAGTTTTCCCCTACGCCGCACTACGCCTGAATATCCCCGAATATCCCCCTCCGCGACGACTCATTGCACACACAGCGCACACGAAAATGGCCTCCATCTCCAAACTCCCCTCCGGTGCATACCGGGTCCAGATCAGACGAAAGGGCCGCTACGCGAGCGAGACGTTCCTCCGCCGCGAAGACGCGCACCGCTGGGCGCGTCAATGCGAGACGCTGGTCGATCAGGGGCTGCCGCCCAATCGATCGTCCGTCGCTCGCCTGCACACGTTCGGTGACCTGATTGACCTTCATATAGCCGATATGTGCGCCGTTGGGAAACCACCCCGCCGCAGCAAGGAGGCAACTCTTGCAACCCTGAAACGCGACCTCGGCAAGGAGAAGATCGGACACCTCGACCGCCACAAGCTGATCGAGTACGGGCGCAAGCGCTCTGACCAGGGGGCCGGGCCGGTGACGCTGGGCATCGACATCGGCGTCATCAAGATGATCCTGACGCACGCCGCTGCCGTGCACGGGCTGGAGATATCGCCCGAGCCTGTCGACCTTGCCCGGATCGCGCTCAAGCGCCTCGGGCTCATCGGCAAGGGCGTTGAACGCGACCGGCGCCCGACCGCCGCCGAGTTGAACCGCCTCTTCCGCTGTTTCGACAAGAACGAGCGCCTCACGCTGCCGATGACACGGATCGTGCAGTTCGCAGTCGCCACCGCGATGCGCCTCGACGAAATCTGTCGGGCCGAGTGGAGCGACCTCGATATCGACGGACGGATGCTGATGATCCGCGACCGGAAGGATCCCCGCAACAAGGCCGGCAACGACCAACGGATCCCGCTCTTCGGCGCAACGGGTTTCGACGCCTGGGCGCTGGTGCTGGCGCAGGCAAAGTCCCTCGGAGAGGCGAAAGGGCCAATCTTCCCTTACAACTCGAAGTCTGTCGGGACCGCCTTCCGCCGCGCCTGCAATGAGGTCGGCGTGAAAGACCTGCACTTTCACGACCTGCGGCACGAAGGAACGAGCCGCCTGTTCGAAATGGGGCTGGCAATCGAACAGGTCGCCCTGGTCACCGGACACAAGGACTGGAAGATGTTGCGCCGGTACACCCACATCCGACCCGAGTCCCTACACCGCTTGGTCGCCGCGCGTGCCCCGTACCCGGTTGAGAAATTCGCGGCCGAGTGAGGGGGATCAACCCGAAGACCAAAGCCGTTGTTAAGAAAGGAATGGCGGACGATGGTTGCGCGAGGGCGCATCGATCTTGACTTGCGGCGTTGGGGAGTTGTCGACTGGCAAGCCGCTACAGCGCCACGCGAAACCTCGGAAATCTTTGATGAATTCGACCTTTACTCCTTTCTGTTCCGAGCAGCTGCGTAGTTGATCGAACACATTGTAAGTATGGAGTAACTGTCTCGGGTTTGGTCCCACCGAAATCGGACGATTTCTTCAAATCAGGCATCCCATAGTAGGCAAGGCCGATCAGATAGACACTGTTGCCAGGCGCGCAGGTGCGGGTCGATCAGGTTAGTGTAGCGCGACGTTATCCCCAGTATCTTTCAATTGACGTACGTGACCTTGAAACGGCCGTGACGAGCCAACGAAGCGCTGCCGAGCTTGGATCTCAGGAGTCTTGGTCAAGCCTCTGATTTCGACCGCGCCATGCTCAGCAACCGGCGGCTCGCCGGGTTGTCGTT
>CAYYIV010000039.1:0-43236 GCA_964472095.1 uncultured Pelagibius sp. | reverse complement strand
AAAGTCAGACCCGCCGCCCGCGTATCCCTTCCAAATCTACAATGTCAAACAACAGAGCGGCAGCTCCGGCCCGGAGCCGGTAGCTGCCGCGGAGGCGGGTTATAGGGCTGCCCCCGGTTACCTGTCAAACCCTTTGTGAAAGGCTTTTTACAGTGCTGTCGATAAATTGCGTCAACCAAAGGCGAAAGCTGGCCCGCTAACTGGCTTTAAGGTTGACAAGCCCTTGTATGAGAAGCCATTTTCAAGCATTGGTTAACATCTTGATGGTATGTCTTTTACTGTCGAGTTGTCCTGCCGCCGGGGGGCAGCCATCCAAACCGTCCAGCCATGGAGCTGTTGTTCGTCGTGACGAATCGCAAAATCGATATTGAATCGCTCCTGCGATTCGGCAGAAAAGTCAGCTTTCCCGCCATTCTGGCCATTCCCTTGCTCGGTGGAGCCGTCGCCGTCTCCTGGTCGGCGGCCGACACCGCCAAGCCTGTCGTAGACAGGCTGGTCGAGCCGGCCCGCGGCGCCGAATCGACGGCACCGGCGGCGGCCCGCACGCCGGAAGCCGTCGGCGCGGTCGAGGACGGCGCGCCGGACCCCATGGAGACCTCCGCCGCCAGTCGCCCGCGCGACCTGCAGCAGGCGGCGCTGCCGCCGGCCGAAGAGGCGCCGTTCGATATCGATGAACCGGCCGAGGAAGCCGCTGCCACCACCATCCTGCGGGAGATTACCGTCGCCCCAGGCGACACCCTGATGAAGCTGCTGCTCGACGCCGGTGCCGAGCCGACCCAGGCGCACCAGGCGGTCACCGCCATGGAGCCGGTCTACAGCGCGCGCCAGCTGAGGCCCGGCCAGGAGCTCACCGTTGCCTTCGCCGACATCGGCAGCGACGGGCCCGGCCCACTGCTCTCCATCAACTTCCGGCCCAACCGCGAGCGCGACATCGAGATCAGCCGCAGCAGCGAGGACGAAGAATTCTTCGCCGAGTCGATCGACCGGCCGGTGGCTCGCCAGCTCGCCTATGCCGAAGGGTCGATCGACAGCAACCTCTCGGTCGCGGCAACCGACCGCAAGGTGCCGAACCTCGTGCTGGCCGAGGCGATCCGCGCCTTCAGCTACGACGTCGACTTCCAGCGCGAGATCCAGAAGGGCGATTCCTTCGAGTTCCTCTACGAGATCTACGTCGACGAGGAAGGCGCCCTGGTGCGCACCGGCGAGCTGCTGTTCGCCGCCATGACGCTGTCGGGCAGCCGCACTGAGCTCTACTACTACGAGCGCGCCGACGGCAGCGCCGATTTCTATACTCCGCAGGGCGCTTCGGTGCGCCGCTCGCTGATGCGCACCCCGATCGACGGGGCGCGCCTCTCCTCCGGCTTCGGCATGCGCAAGCACCCGATCCTCGGATATTCCAAAATGCACCAGGGCACCGACTTCGCCGCCCCCAGCGGCACGCCGATCTACGCTGCCGGCAACGGCGTGGTCGACTTCGCCGGCCGCCATGGCGGCTACGGCAAGTACGTGCGCCTGCGCCACGGCTCCACCTACCAGACCGCCTACGCCCACATGAAGTCCTTCGCCAAGGGCATCACCAAGGGCGCCCGCGTGAAGCAGGGCCAGATCATCGGCTACGTCGGCACAACCGGCCGCTCGACCGGCCCGCACCTGCACTACGAGGTGCTGGTAAGCGGCAAGCAGGTCAATCCGCTGAAAGTCACGCTGCCGCGCGGCGAGAAGCTGAAAGAGTCGGAAATGGCCGACTTTACGGAACGGCGCAGCAAGATCGAGCGCCAGATCGCCCTCGCCCAGGGCGGCGTGCTGTTGGTCGAGCGCAGCTGCGACACGGACGACGCCCCGCTCGAGCAGGGCTCGGCCATGGGCAGCGACAACGACTGCTGATCCTGCAGCGGATTCCCTTATGACTCTGATCGTCGCAGACTACCTGGAAAAGCGCTCGCGTCGCCGAGGCTAGGCCCCGCGCTGTCGCCCGCGCCCTTGGCTGCAAGGGGCGGGCAAGACGCGGTTCACGCCTGCCTTGTCGACATCATTCGAGCGGAGTCTTCCGAACATGTCTGCGAACCTGCCTGCGGCCGCGCTTGCCGCGGTTGAGGGCCTCGGCCTCGGTGCCGGCCTGATCATCGCCATCGGCGCCCAGAACGCCTACGTGCTGCGCCAGGGCCTCAGGCGCCAGCACGTCTTTGCCGTCGCCGGCCTCTGCTTCCTCATAGACTGCAGCCTGATCGCGCTGGGCGCCGGCGGTTTCGCCAGCCTGCTGCGCAGCGTCCCCAGCCTGCCCTCGCTGGCGGCCTGGGGCGGCGCAGCCTTCCTGGCGCTCTACAGCCTGCGCGCTTTCGCCGCCGCCTGGCGGCCGCAAGGCCTGATGGCCGCCGACGGCGCCACTGGCGGCAGCCTCAAGGCGGCCCTGGCGACGACGCTGGCGCTCAGCCTGCTGAACCCGCATGTCTACCTGGACACCGTGGTGCTGCTCGGCGGCCTCGCCGCGCGCTATCCCGACGCAGAGCGCCTGGCCTTTGCGCTCGGGGCCATGCTGGCCTCGGGGCTGTGGTTCTTCGGCCTCGGCTACGGCGCGCGCCGGCTGGCGCCGTTCTTCGCCAGTCCTAAGGCCTGGCGCCTGCTCGACGCCTTCGTCGGCACGGTCATGGCGGTGCTGGCAGCCGGCCTTGTAGTCGGTCAGCTGGGTTGAATGGCTCGGGTCAGTCCGCAGCGTCGCTGCGCGCTTTCACCGGCCACAGCGGCCGCGGCATGGCGAAGACATCCTCGACCAGGCAGTAGTCCATGTAGCCGAGCCTTGCGATGGGCTTCAGCTTGGCCATGTCGACCAGGCCGTCGGTGAGCACCGACTCGTCGATGTGGATGCCGATCACCTGGCCGAAGACCACGGCATTGCGCGATCCCGGAATGTCAGAGGGCAGATCAACGGTCTGCAGGTAACGGCATTCCATGTGGATCGGCGAGGCCTTGACCCGCGGCGGCTTCACCAGCTCGGACGGAACCATCGCGAGGCCGGCCACTTCCGCCTCGTCGACGCCGGCCGGCGCCGGCGCCGAGGTCGTGTTCATGGCGTCGCGCAGATCCCAGGTCACCACGTTGCAGACGAACTCCCGTGTGCGCTCGACATTGGCGAGCGAGTCCTTGGAGCCGTCCCGCGGGCCGTCGGCCTTGCGGCCGCCCGGCGCGAACATCACCACCGGCGGGTCGCCGGCGACGCCGTTGAAGAAGCTGTAGGGCGCCAGGTTCACCACGCCGGCTTCGTTCACCGTGGTGATCCAGCCGATCGGACGCGGCACCACGCAGGCCTTGAAGGGATTGTGCGGCAGGCCGTGGTCGCCGGTCCGCGTGTCGTAGAACATGCAAGGCTCTCCTGCCGCCCGCTCGCGCGGGCGTCGCTCGGTTCCGGCCGCGCGATCAGGCGGCGGCCACCATTTCCCCGTTGATGACAAGGCCCTCCGGCCCGGCGGAGACGCTCACCGTATCGCCGTCGCCGATCTTGCCCTCCAAAATCAGGCTGGCCAAGGGGTTCTGCAGTTCCCGCTGGATCACCCGCTTCAGGGGGCGCGCACCATAGACCGGATCGTAGCCCTTGTCGGCAAGCCAGGCCTTGGCCTTCTCGTCGAGCTTCAGGGTGATCTTACGGTCGGCCAGCATGGCGTGCAGGCGGCCAAGCTGGATCTCCACGATGCCGGTCATCTGCCCGCGCGTCAGGCGGTGGAACAGCAGGATCTCGTCCAGCCGGTTGAGGAACTCCGGCCGGAAGGCTCGGCGCACCACCTCCATTACCTGGTCGCGCACGGCCGTGCTGTCCTGGCCTTCCGGCTGGCTCGACAGGATCTCCGAGCCGAGGTTGGAGGTGAGGATGATGAGGGTGTTACGGAAGTCGACAGTGCGCCCCTGGCCGTCGGTCAGGCGGCCGTCGTCCAGCACCTGCAGCAGGATGTTGAAGACGTCCGGATGCGCCTTCTCTACCTCGTCGAAGAGCACCACCTGGTAGGGCCGCCGCCGCACCGCCTCGGTCAGCGCGCCGCCTTCCTCATAGCCGACGTAGCCCGGCGGCGCACCGATCATGCGCGCGACCGCATGCTTTTCCATGTACTCCGACATGTCGAGACGGGCCATTGCCGTCTCGTCGTCGAAGAGGAAGCGGGCCAGCGCCTTGGTCAGCTCGGTCTTGCCGACGCCGGTCGGTCCGAGGAAGAGGAAGGAGCCGATTGGCCGGTTGGGATCCTGCAACCCGACGCGCGAGCGACGCACCGCGTTGGCGATCGCCACGATGGCGTCCTCCTGTCCGATGACGCTGGCGCTCAGGCTGCCCTCCATGGCGAGCAGCTTCTCGCGCTCGCCCTCCAACATCTTGTCGACGGGAATACCGGTCCAGCGCGACACCACCGCGGCAATGTCGTCCTCCGTCACCTCCTCGTTCAGGATCTGGTGTTCCTGCGCCGCCTCCGCCTCGATCAGCTGCTTCTCGAGGCCGGGAATGACGCCGTACTTCAGCTCGCTGGCACGATTGAGGTCGCTTTCGCGCTGGGCGATCTCCAGTTCGCTGCGTGCCTGGTCGAGCTGCTCCTTCAGCTTCTGGGCGTCGGCCAGCTTGTCCTTTTCGGCCTGCCACTGGGCAGTCTTCTCGGCCGACCTTGCCTCGAGTTCCCTGATCTCGCCGCTGAGCTTCTCGAGGCGCTCCTTGGAGGATTTGTCGCTCTCCTTCTGCAGCGCGTTCTCTTCGATCTTCATCTGCACCAGGCGGCGGTCGAGCTCGTCGATCTCCTCCGGCTTGGAATCCATCACCATCCGCAGGCGGCTCGCCGACTCGTCGACCAGGTCGATCGCCTTGTCAGGCAGGAAGCGATCGGAGATGTAGCGGTTGGAGAGCGTCGCCGCCGCCACGATGGCCGCATCGGTGATGCGCACGCCGTGGTGCAGCTCGTACTTCTCCTTCAGGCCGCGCAGGATGGAGATGGTCTCCTCGACGCTCGGCTCCGGCACGAAAACCGGTTGGAAGCGCCGCGCCAGGGCGGCGTCTTTCTCGATGTACTTGCGGAACTCGTCCAGCGTGGTGGCGCCGACGCAGTGCAGATCGCCGCGTGCCAGCGCCGGCTTCAGCATGTTGGAAGCATCCATGGTGCCTTCCGCCTTGCCGGCGCCGACCAGGGTGTGCAGCTCGTCGATGAAGACAATGATCTCACCGCCGGCATCGGCGATCTCCTGCAGCACGGCCTTGAGGCGCTCCTCGAACTCGCCGCGGAACTTCGCGCCGGCCACCATGGCGCCGAGGTCGAGCGACATCAGGCGCCTGTGTTTCAGGTTGTCGGGCACGTCGCCGTTGACGATGCGCTGGGCCAGACCCTCGACGATGGCGGTCTTGCCGACGCCGGGTTCGCCAATCAGCACGGGATTGTTCTTGGTGCGGCGCGACAGCACCTGCACGGTGCGGCGGATCTCCTCGTCGCGCCCGATCACAGGATCGAGCTTGCCTTCGCGCGCCACCTCGGTGAGGTCGCGGGCATACTTGTTGAGCGCCTCGTACTTGTCCTCGGCGGTCGCCGAATCGGCGCGCCGGCCTTTCCGCATGGCGTTGATCGCCTTGTTCAACGACTGCGGCGTGATGCCGGCGGTCGCCAGCGCCTTGGCCGCGGCGGTGCCCGGCAGCATGGCCAGCGCCAGCAGGATGCGCTCTGCGGTCACGTAGGAATCGCCGGCTTCCTCCGAGAGCTTCTCGGCCTGGCCGAAGAGATCATTGGTCTCCTGGGCCAGATAAAGCTGGCCGGCGCCGGCGCCCTCGACCTTGGGCTGCCTGGCGAGCGCCTCGTCGACGGCCTTCACCGCCGCCTCGGGCTTGCCGCCGGCCTGGCGGATCAGGTTGCGGGCCAAGCCCTCCTCGTCGTCGAGCAGCACCTTCAAGAGGTGCTCCGGCGTGAGGCGCTGATGATGTTTGCGGCTGGCGAGGGTCTGCGCAGCCTGCAGGAAGCCGCGCGAGCGTTCGGTATAGCGATTGAGATCCATCTATATCCCCTTTCCCGCACCCTGGAATCGGCATGCGGGAGAACTGGTTGATGCTACTCCAGCAGACGCGCCCATCCCAGCGGCACGCGCCTGCGCAAGCCGGCCGATTTGGCCCCACTTGCAGTCTGGATATGGGTCTGTTGCACAAAAGACACAAGGGCACGGTGGCGCAAAAATCCCGGGGTTCCAGGGCCGGGCTGGGACCGGCACCGGGCGCTACCGAACTCTCCAAACGCGCCGAGGGTGTCGCAAATAGACAATGGATACTACTGTCCTGAGCGATTTGCCGAGGTAGGTTATCCCTATGATGACGCTCGCAAATCTGAACAGAACAGCCCGCAATTAAAGAGAATTGCCAAGCCTTTCACAGGCCCCGTCCTATCGGGACAAGGGGAAATACCAAGGTCCGCGATTCGCTTTACTTGCGAATTCCAGAGAACGACCAAGGGGGAGCCTTATGAGCAATCCGGAAGCTACCGAGTATGAAGTCGGTCAGGACAACATCCGGCCATTCGGGCTGGATATCCACAACCCGGTCTTCGCCATCTCCGCGCTGTCGATCATCGTCTTCGTCCTGTTGTCCCTGGCCTTCCAGGCGGAAGCGACGGAGTTCTTCGGCTGGCTGCGGCCCTACCTGACATCGAAGTTCGACTGGTTCTTCCTGGCCGCTGCCAACATCTTCGTCCTGTTCAGCTTCTTCCTGGTAGTGACGCCGCTGGGCTCGGTGCGCCTCGGCGGCGCCGACGCCAAACCCGACTACTCCTATCTCGGCTGGTTCGCCATGCTGTTTGCTGCCGGGATGGGCATCGGCCTGATGTTTTTCGGCGTGTCGGAGCCGATGTCGCACTATGCCTCCGCCATGGGCGGCACCACCCTCGAAAACGGCGTGCGCACGGACTGGGCACCCCTGGGGGCGGCCGCCGGCGACGCGGAAGCGGCGCGCAATCTCGGCATGGCGGCGACCATCTTTCACTGGGCGCTGCATCCCTGGGCGATCTATGCCGTGGTAGGGCTGTCGCTCGCCTTCTTCGCCTACAACTACAATCTGCCACTGACCCTGCGATCGGCCTTTTACCCGATCTTCGGCGAATCCGTCTGGGGCTGGACCGGACATATCATCGACACGCTGGCCGTTTTCGCCACGCTCTTCGGCCTTGCCACCTCGCTCGGCTTCGGCACCGAGCAGGCGCTGGCCGGCCTCAACTTCCTCTTCGGCACGCCGACCGGCAACGGGGCCCGCGTCGTCCTCATCTCGCTGATCACCGCCGCGGCGCTGATCTCCGTGCTGCGCGGTCTCGACGGCGGCGTGAAGGTGCTGTCGGAGTTCAACATCGCCCTGGCCGCCCTGCTGATGGTCTTCGTGCTCTTCGTCGGACCAACGGCGGCGATCTTCGACACGGTGGTTTCCGGCGGCATCGCCTACGTGAAAGAAGTCGTGCCGCTGTCCAACCCATTCGGCCGCGACGACGCCAACTTCTCGCAGGGCTGGACGGCCTTCTACTGGGCCTGGTGGATCTCCTGGTCGCCCTTCGTCGGCATGTTCATCGCGCGGGTATCGCGCGGCCGCACGGTGCGCGAGTTCGTCATCTGCGTGGTGCTGGTGCCGACCATCGTCAGCATCTTCTGGATGGGCGCTTTCGGCGGCACCGCCATCGAGCAGGTGATCGCCGATCCGGAGGCGACCGTGCAATCGGCACCGCTGGAGCTGCAGCTCTTCGAGATGCTGAAGAACCTGCCGCTGGCCTGGCTCACCTCGCTCCTCGGCATCATCCTGGTGATCGTGTTCTTCGTGACCTCCTCGGACTCCGGCTCGCTGGTGATCGACACCATCACCGCCGGCGGCAAGACCGACGCACCGGTCTCCCAGCGCGTCTTCTGGTGCACCTTCGAGGGCCTGGTGGCGGCGACCCTGCTGCTGGTCGGCGGCGCCGGCGCGCTGACGGCGCTGCAGGCCATGGCGGTCTCCACCGGCTTCCCCTTCACCATCGTGCTGCTGCTGATGTGTGTCAGCCTGCTGATCGGACTCAACCGGGCACGGAAGGTCGCCACCCAGACGAGGGGCGCAGGCCGGGCCGAGTAGTCACCTCGGATCGCTTGCGGCCCGTTTCGGGCCGGAAGCGCATTCGCGCAGCTTCCTGCCGCCAAAAAAAAGCCCCTGTGTCGCGTTGGCGGCACAGGGGCGGGCGAAGCCCGAAAGTAGGATCAGGAGAGATCAATGCTTACCCCGCCGGCCCTCTCGGGCACGGCAGCGAAGAGCATGAGGGGGACCCTAATGCGATTCGTTCTCATTTGCAAATGATTATCAATAGCAGAAGAGATGAAGGTCAACGGACCGAAAAAGGGCACGCGGCGCCTTGAGGTCCACGCCCTCACAGAGCCACAAAAGTCCGCGGCCCGTCGCTTGACAGGCGGCCACGCCGCACGATTAGCTGGCCTGCCATAAGACGCAAAAGTGCCAGCCCGGCCCCTCCCTGCCGCAGACCGGGTCAAAGAAGGATTCCCGGCCCCCGATGACCACCGACAAGACCGCCTCCGTGCAACAGATCTGCCGCTTCCCCGTGAAGGGCCTGAATGCAGAGATCCTGGAGCGCGTCGTCCTGACGCCGGGCCAAGGCCTGCCAGACGACCGCCGTTTCGCCATCGCCTACGGGCTCGGTACCGGCGCCAAGCGCGGCTTCTTCGACCTGGTGCAGGAAGAGCGTCTGGCCCAGCTCCGCGTCACCTACGATCCGGCCGTCCCCAGCCTCAGCTTGAGCCGCCAGGGTCGCCATGTGGTCAGCGCCAACCCCAGCGACCAGACAGGACGCATGCTGCTGAACCAGTTCTTCGCGGGATTCCTGAGCGGCTCGCGGCGCGGCACGCCGTCCTTCCAGGAGGTCGGAGACGACGGCCGCGACGAGGCGCTACCCAATCCCGTCTCCCTCATCAACCTGGCCAGCATCCGCGATTTCGAGCGGGTGGCGCGCCAGGCGGTCGACCCTCGCCGTTTCCGCGGCAACATCCTTTTTGACGGCCTGCCGGCCTGGACCGAGTTCACGTGGATCGGCCAGGAAATCCGCATCGGCGCGGCGCGGCTGAAGGTGTTCGGGCGCACCCAGCGCTGCGCCGCCACCAATGTGAACCCGGACACCGCCGAGCGCGACATGAACATCCCGCTCACCCTGCGCAAGGGCTTCGGGCATCTCGATATGGGAGTCTACGCAGAGGTCGTCGCCGGCGGCGAAGTGAAGCCCGGCGACGAAGTCGCGGAAACATAAGGGCGACGAAGTCGTGAAAGCCCGAGGCATCGCCTCGCCAGCGGGGCCGTCACGGGAGACTTCGGAGCGCTGGGGCCGGTGGCCGGGACTCAGGTCCCGGCCCACTCGGCAAACTCAGCTGGCCGCCGGACCGCTTTCGGTTTCCGGCGTGGTGTCCTGCTTTACCGGCTGGCCGTCGTCGTCGGGCCGCGGCTTGCGGGGGCGGCCGCGGCGGGGCCGTGGTGGGGCTTCGCCATCGTCGATCCTGGGCTGCGCCTGAACCTCGACTGCCGGAGCGACAGCCTCGACCGGCACACGGGCACCTTCCCTGGGGGCCGCGTCGCGCGGCGCCGAGTCACGCCGGCCCGAATCGCGCGGACCCGAATCACGCTGACCGGAATCACGTTGACCGGAATCACGTTGACCGGAATCACGGGGTCCCGAGTCGCGCGGACCCGAATCACGGGGGCCCGAATCACGGGGGCCCGAATCGCGCTGACCGGAATCACGCTGGGCTGATTCACGAGGGCCCGACTCACGTCGGCCCGATTCCCGTTGGCCCGAGTCGCGCTGACCCGATTCCCGCTGGCCCGAGTCGCGCTGACCCGATTCCCGCTGGCCCGAGTCGCGTGGAGCCTGGGGCTGCACGTTGCCGTTGTTGCGGGCCTCGTGCTGCCGCTCGCCGTCGCCGTTGCCGTTGACCGGCCCATCGTCGTCGTCGTCGTTGCCGTAATAGCTTTCGTCGTGGCCATAGGGCTGCGAGGGGCGTTCGTCCGGCCGGCGCCCAGAGGACGTCGGGTCGGTGCTGTCGCTCAGGATGCGAAAGTAGTGTTCGGCATACTGATAGTAGGCCTCGGCGGCGACACGGTCCCCGGCCGAGGTAGCGTCGCGTGCCAGGCTCAGATACTTCTCGAAGACCTGCCGGGCATTGCCGCGGACCCTTCCGTCGGGCCCATTGCTGTCGAAAGTGCGGGTGCCGGATTGACCGCCCCCACCACCGTGCTGTTTGCGATTGGTTCGGCCGCGCGGCCGACGCCCACTATTGGAACCTTGTCTCATCGTTCGCTTGCTTCAGAATGGATGACTTGCCACTCGCGCCCAGCGAAATCGCTCACATTGCGATTTCGCAAGCTCTAAACCACACACAAGTTAATTTTGGGTGGTAGTTGCGTCTCCCCGAGACGCGAGAGCCATTTGGCTCGGCCATTCAAACGTAGAGGCCTTTGCCCGGTATTCCAACTCTTTTTTTCACTTATCCACGGCTCACTACCGTCGGCGGAGCCGCCTCTTTCCGGGCTTTCAGCCCCAGCAGGCAGCGCTCGATCCCGGCCAGGTCGGCGGCCCGCCGCAGCGGCGCGACGCCCGCCGCCGCGAGCAGCGCCTCCACCGGCCCGGCCTGCCCGCGGCCGACCTCCAGCGCGATGAGGCCACCCGGCCTCAGAATTCCGACGGCGGCAGGAATCAGCGTGCGATAGGCGTCGAGGCCGTCGGCCCCGCCGTCGAGCGCCGCCGGCGGATCGTAGCCGGCCACCTCCGGAGCCAGGCCGGCGATCTCGCCGCTGGCGACATAGGGCGGGTTGGCCACGATGACGTCCCAGGTTTCACCCGCCAGGTCCAGCCCGTCGTCCCAGGAATGCCGCAGGAAGCGGGCGCGCCCACCAAGCTCCAGCCGGGCCGCGTTCTCCCCGGCCAGGGCGACCGCCGCGGCGCTGATGTCGATGCCGCAGCCCGTGGCGCGCGGCAACTCGCTGAGCAGCGCCAGCAGCAGGCAGCCGGTGCCGGTGCCGAGGTCGAGGATGCGCAGGGGCAACGACCGGTCGGGCAGGGCAGTGAGGACCGCTTCCACCAGGGTCTCGCTGTCCGGGCGCGGGTCGAGAGTGTCGCCGTTGAGCGTAAAGGAGAGACTCCAGAACTCGCGCTGCCCGAGGATGCGCGAGACCGGCTCGCGCAGGACGCGGCGCACCACGGCGGCTTCGATGCGTGCGGCCTCCGCGGCCGAGAGCGGCTGTTCCGGGTGGGCCAGCAGGAGTTCGGGACCGCCGCCCAGCAGGCGGCAGACCAGCAGGCGGGCATCGCGCCGCGGATCGTCGACGCCGGCGTCGGCAAGGCGCCTGGCGGCGTCCGCGACCGCCTCGGCCAGCGTCCCGGGGAGTCTCACGGCGCGCTCACTGCAGCTCGGCCAGCTTCTCAGCCTGGTCGGCGGCGATCAGCGGATCGATCAGTTCGTCCAGCGCCTCGCCGGTCAGCACGCGATCGAGCTTGTAGAGCGTCAGGTTGATGCGATGGTCTGTCACGCGGCCCTGCGGAAAGTTGTAGGTGCGGATGCGCTCCGAGCGGTCGCCGCTGCCGACCTGGCTTTTGCGCGAGGCGGCCCGTTCGTCGATCTGCTGCTGGCGCTGCTGCTCGTAGAGACGCGCGCGCAACACTTTCATCGCCTTGGCGCGGTTCTTGTGCTGCGACTTCTCGTCCTGACACTGCACCACCACGCCACTCGGCATGTGGGTGATGCGCACCGCCGAGTCCGTGGTGTTCACATGCTGGCCGCCGGCACCTTGCGAACGGTAGGTGTCGACCCGCAGGTCTTTCTCATCGATATGGATGTCGACCTCCTCGGCCTCCGGCAGCACGGCGACGGTAGCAGCCGAGGTGTGGATGCGCCCGCCGGACTCCGTCACCGGCACGCGCTGCACGCGGTGGGTGCCGGATTCAAACTTCATGTGGGCGAAGACGCCGGGCCCGGAAATCTCGGCGCTGGCCTCCTTGCAACCGCCGATCTCGGTCTCCGAGGCGTCGAGCAGCTCGAAGCGCCAGCCGCGCAGCTCGGCATAGCGCTGGTACATGCGCAGGAGCTCGGCTGCGAAGAGCGCCGCCTCGTCGCCGCCGGTGCCGGCGCGCACCTCCAGGATGGCGTTGCGCGCGTCGGCCTCATCCTTCGGCAGCAGCAGGATCTTCAGGTCGTGCTCGAGGTCCGGCAGGCGCTCCTTCAACTGGTGGAACTCGCTCTCTGCCAGAGCGCGCATCTCGGCGTCGGAGCCCGGGTCGGCGACCAATCCGGCGAGATCCGACATCTCGTGCTGAGCGCTGCGCAGCGCCTCGATGCCCTGCACCACCGGGGTCAGGTCGGAAAACTCCTTCATCATGGCGGTGTGCTGGGACGAGCCCGGCTTGGGGTGGCTCGCCACCAACTCCTGCAGCTCGTCGTAGCGACGCAGCACGCGATTGAGGCTCTCGTCGAGGTTCACGGTTCTTCCCGCTCCCTATCCAGGTCTTGTTCGCTGCCGTCATCGGCACCCACCGGCAGATCGAACAGCCGCCGGATCATGTCTTCCAGTTCGGCGGCCCGGGCCGGATCCTCCGCGACGCTGCGCCGCAACGCCTCCGAGGGGCCGTGCAGCAGCTTGTTGATGAGCCGGCGCGTCACCGCCTCGGCATCGGGCTCGCCGCTCTGCAGCACCGCGCGGCGCACCGCCTCGAAGTGCCGGCGCAGGGCAACCACCGAAGGCGTCGCCGAACGTTCCGCCTGGCCGCGCAGGAACGCCGCCAGCTCGTCCTCGACGATGCCCCAGGCCAGGGCGCTGGCGGCTGCGCGGCCACCGGATTGCCGGCTGGCCAGGCGCTCCAGGTCGTCGAGGTCGTAGACGAAGGCGTCGTCCAGATCGCTGCTGCCCGGTTCGATGTCCGGCGGCACGCCGGCATCGATCAGCAGCACCGGGCGATGGCGCCGCCGCTTCAGGGCCGCCGCCACCTGCTGCTTCAACAGAGTGAAGCGTCCGCGACCGGCGTCCGACAGCACGATATCGGCATCGGCGAGGTGAAGGTCAAGTTCCTCCCAGGGCGCGAAGTTGCAGCCGAGGCGGTGCGCCACCGCCTCCGCGCGCCGCGCCGAGGGATGCATGACCAGACGCTGGGCGACACCGGCGGCAGCGAAGTCCTCGCTCAGCATCTCGCCCATCTCGCCGAGGCCCAGCCAAAGCAGCTTGAGGCCGTCGAAGCGGCCAAAGAGGTCGCGCGCCACCTGCACCGCGGCCAGCGTCATGGAGCTCGCCTGCTGACCGATCGGGGTATCGCGGCGCACCCGCTTGGCGGCAGCGAAGGCGGCCTGGGCGGCGGCGCTGAGAAAGGATCCGGCCAGGCCGGCTTCCCGGGCCAGGCGGAAGCTTCGCTTCACCTGCCCGAGGATCTGCGGCTCGCCGAGAATCTGACTGTCCAGGGAGGCCGCGACCGCCAGCAGATGGCGCAGGGCATCCTCGCCGAGATGGCAATAGCTCTGGCCGGCGAGTTCCGCCGGAGCACAGCCGGCCGCCCCGGCGACCAGCTGCAGCAGCTGGCCGGCGGCGCGCTGGTCGGGGCGCGTGACCACCAGGAATTCAAGGCGCTCGCAGGTCGCCAGCACGAGGCCCTCCTCGCAACCGAGCGCCTGGAGGGCGGCGGTCAGCTTTGCCTGGTCGGGTTCCTCGGCGAACAGCGGATCGCGCAGGCCGGCGGCCACCGTGCGGGCATTGACGCCCAGCAGCAGCAGGCGGTTCAGAGGATCATCGGCCGAGAACGGCGCGCAGAGTGCCATGCCGGCACCGCTAAGCGAGGCGGGAGAGGCGCTCGGCCAGAACGTCCAGCGAGACGAGTTCCTGCTCCCCCGAGTCGAGATCGCGCAGGGTCGCGCTCCTGGACGCCAGCTCCTCCTCGCCGAACAGCAAGGCCGCACGGGCATTCATCTTGTTGGCCCGCTGCAGGCGCTTCTTCAGGTTGCCCGAGTAGCCGAGTTCCACCGAGAAGCCGGCGTGACGCAGCATCTGGGCAACCTGGAGGGCGGTCGGCTGTGCCGCTTCGCCCACCGGCACCACGGCGATCGGTCGCGGCGCCGGGATGTCCCCGGCCAGCAGCATGGCGAGTCGCTCGACCCCCGAAGCCCAGCCGACCCCGGGGGTGGCCGGGCCGCCCATGGTCTGGATCAGGCCGTCGTAGCGGCCGCCGGCCATTACCGCGCTCTGCGCCCCGAGCCGGTCGGTGGTGAACTCGAAGGCCGTGTGGCAGTAGTAGTCGAGGCCGCGCACCAGCCGCGGGTTCAGCTTGTAGGCGATACCGAGGCTGTCCAGCCCCTCGCACACCGCGGCGAAAAAGTCGCGGCTCTCGGCGTTCAGGAAAGCCTCGAAGAGCGGCGCCCCGGCGACCAGCCTGCGGTCCCCCTCGTCCTTGGAATCGAGGATGCGCAGGGGATTGCGGGTCAGCCGCTCGCGGCTGTCCTCGGAGAGTGCGTCACCGTGGCCGGAGAAGTAGGCAACCAGAGCCTCGCGGTAAGCGGCCCGGCTTTCCGGATCGCCCAGGGTATTGAGCTCCAGCGTCACCGCGTCCTTGAGGCCCAGCGCCTCCAGGATGTGGGCGCCGCAGGCGATGACCTCGACGTCGGCGAGCGGCTGCGGCACGCCGATCAGTTCGATGCCGAACTGGTGGAACTGGCGCTGGCGGCCTTTCTGCGGACGCTCGTGGCGGAACATCGGCCCAGCATAGAAGACCTTCAGCGGCACCTGCTGGGCGAGGCCGCCGGAGATGAAAGCGCGCGCCACGCCGGCGGTGTTCTCGGGCCGCAGCGTGATGCTGCTGCCTTCCTCTTCCTTGGTGCTGCCCTTCCCGGCGCCCATGACGAAGGTATACATCTCCTTCGTCACGATGTCGGAGGTGTCGCCAAGGGTGCGCTTGAAGACCTCGGTGAACTCGAAGATCGGCGTCGCCATTTCCTGGAAGCCGTAGCGCTCGGCCACCGCGCGTGCGGTGTCGATCACCGCGCGGTGGCGGCGCATGGCCTCGGGCAAAAGGTCGTGGGTGCCCCTGACGGGCTGCAGGCTGCTCACGGGAAAATGGCTCCGGAAGAGGCGGGCTAAGAGGCGGCGGCGGTGATCTTGCCGCCAGTCTCGCCGTTTTCGGCAGCCTCTTCCGCTGCCTTGGCGGCTTCGATCTCGGCCGCCTTGGCCTCGACCAGCCCGACCAGGTGATCGACGATGTTGTCATCCTTCAGGCGATGGTCAGGCAGGCCGTTCAGGTAGACCTGATGGGTGCCGCGGCCGCCGCCGGTGAAGCCGACGTCGGTCATCAGGGCTTCGCCCGGGCCGTTCACCACGCAGCCGATGACGGAGATCGTCAAGGGCGTGGTGATGTGGGCAAGGCGCTGCTCGAGCACCTCGACGGTCTTGATGACCTCGAACTGCTGGCGCGCGCAAGACGGGCAGGAGATCACGTTGACGCCGCGGTGGCGCAGGCCGAGCGACTTCAGCAGGTCGAAGCCGACTTTCACCTCTTCAACCGGATCGGCCGATAGCGACACGCGGATGGTGTCGCCGATGCCGGCCCACAGCAGGTTGCCCATGCCGACCGACGACTTGATGGTGCCGCTGCGCAGGCCGCCGGCCTCGGTGACGCCGAGGTGCAGCGGGTAGTCGCAGGCATCGGCCAAGGCGTTGTAGGCGGCCACCGCCAGGAACACGTCGGAGGCCTTGCAGGAGATCTTGAACTCGAAGAAGTCCTCGTCTTCGAGTATGCGCGCGTGGTTCAGCGCGCTTTCCACCATGGCCTCCGGACAGGGCTCGCCGTAGCGCTCCAGCAGTTCCTTCTCCAGCGAACCGGCATTCACGCCGATGCGCATGGAGCAGTTGTTGTCGCGCGCCGCCTTCACCACCTCGCGCACGCGGTCGCGCGAGCCGATGTTGCCGGGGTTGATGCGCAGGCAGGCAGCCCCCGCCTCCGCCGCTTCGATGCCGCGGCGGTAGTGGAAGTGAATGTCGGCGACGATGGGCACGGTGACTTCCGGGATGATCTTTTTCAGCGCCCGGGTCGAGTCCTCGTCGGGGCAGGAGATCCGCACGATGTCGGCGCCCGCCACCTCCAGCGCGCGCACCTGGGCGATGGTACCCTCGATGTCGGTGGTTCGCGTATTGGTCATGGACTGGACGGTAATCGGCGCATCGCCGCCCACCGGCACCTTGCCGACGTGGATCTGGCGCGACTTGCGCCGGAGAATGTCCCGATAAGGGCGTACGCTCATGCCATGCTGTCCCATAATCCTCCGGCCCGCCCGCCCCTCCGGGACGGTCCGATCGCCGCTGGGCGACGATGTCAGGGCCTTACGGACTGCTTTCAAGTATTTTCCGCCGACGGCCGATCCGGCGCGGACGGGTATCCGCGCGCAAGATGCGCCGAAACGGCGGAAACTTCAAGGCTAAGGCCGGGAAACGGCCGGCGGGAGCGCCGGCCTCAGGGCTGGCTGCCGGCCCCGCCGCGCAGCGCCTCTGGATCGAGCGGAATGTTGCGGCGGACCGCCCCGACCGGACCCAGCGCCGGCAGTGCAGAGCCGTCGACGCTGATCTCCAGGCCGCCGGCATTGCCGGTCAGCAGGGTAAGATCGGCCTGATTGGGCACCATGTAGCTGTCGCCGACGCGCAGCACGCGGGTCAGCAGCAGGTTGCCTTCGCGGTCGCGCACCTGGACCCAGGCATCCTGGCTGGCCTTGAGGACAATGCGCGCGTCGCTGTTCTCGTCGCCGTAGACCGTCGGCTGGTGATTGAGCAGGAAGGTCGCCGCCGAGGGATTGCTCTCCGGCGCCGCGGGAATGGAGTAGGGCTCGCTGCGCGCAGCAGCGGATTCGCTTGCCGGCGGCTCGGCTGCGGGGGCCTCGGCCGCAGTCGACGCAGGAGCGGACGCCTCGGGAGCGGACACCGCCGACTGCGGGTTGGCGGCGGGCGTGGACGGCGCGGGCTGCGTTGCGGCCGGCTCGGCCGGCTGCAAGCCAGGCTGGCGATGCGCCACATCGCCCGTCGGCGCGGCGCTGCCGGGCGCTGCAGGCGACTCCACGGTGGCGGGCGCCTGCGGGGCGGCGCCAACGCTGGCCGGAGCCTCATTTTGCGGCGTCATTGTCGGGGTGGCGGGCGTATCGTCGCTCGCCGCCCTGGGCTGAGCCGGACCCGGTGCCGCAGCGCCGGTCTCGGCCTCCCGGGTCACGGCTTGCGCCTCGGGCGGCTGCTCCGCGGCAGTGGAAGAGGCGTCGGGGGCGGGCACGGCGGAAGCCGGGGCGGCCGGGCTGGCGCTCTCGGCGGGCGGGGCGCTGCCTTCGACCAGTTCCTGCAGTTGTGCGGGCACCGGGGCCACCAGGTCGCCCAGGCTTTCACCCTTGTTGGAGAGATAGAACCAGACGCCGTAGGCGCCGGCGAAGAGCAGCGCCGCCACCAGGAAGACTGCGCCACCGGGCATCTTGCCTTCCGGCGCCGGCGTCGGGAAATGCAACTTGGTCTGGCTGTCGATGCCTTGGACCTCGTGCTTGAAGCGGTCGACGATCTGGTCCCCGTCCAGGCCGAGGTATTCGGCGTAAGTTCGCACGAAGCCCATGGCGTAGGTGGGCCCGGGCAGATTCTCGTACTGGCCGCGCTCGATGGCGTCGAGGTAGGAGTAGCGGATGCAGAGCACCTCGGCGATCGACCGCAGGTCTTGGCCAACCTGCTGGCGAGCGCGGATCAGCGTATCGGCGACGCGTTCACCGATCAGTTCCTGTGCGATAGAAATTTCGGAAGCGCTGTCGCTATGCACCAGCTTCGGTTCTCCGAGCTTGGGCTCCTCGCGCTTATGTTCGCTCTTCTTCAATGGATGTGCCACGGGATCTCAATTCTTCGGAAAGAGGACTACGCCTGTAAGCGATCGGGGCCGTCTAGCGGTCTGGCCGTGTCACGATCCTGTGCGCTCGATTCCGCGCTTCGAGCGTTCGCTGCGCCGGGCGGCCGTAGGCGCCAGCGCCGCATGCAATGCCATTTAACAATTTTCTCTCTACCGCAGCAACGCGTTAGATCGGCACGTCGTGATCCGATGCGTAGGACCTTAACTGTTCGCGAATACTGTGATCCGGCAAAGTTAATAATTGATTGATGTAGTCCTGCAGCGGCGCGACATCGAGCCCGCGCAGCATGGTTTTCACCTGATCGACCGCCTGCGGCGCCATCGAGAGCCGCCTGAGGCCACAGCCGATCAGCGCCATGGCCTCCAACGGGTGCCCGGCCATCTCGCCGCAGGCAGTCAGGGGCACCCCCCACGCCTCCGCCTGCCGGGCGATGTGGTGGATGAAGGTCAGCACCGCCGGCGACAGCACGTCGTAACGCCGCGCCAGCCGCGGATTACCGCGATCGGCCGCGAAGAGGAACTGCATCAGGTCGTTGGTGCCTAGGGAAACGAAGTCGCAGCGCGGCAGCAGCTGTGGCAGCTGCAGGGCCAGAGCCGGAACCTCCAGCATGGCGCCGACCCGCAGCTCCGTTGGCAGGCGGTCGCCGAAGGCCTTCTCGCGCTCGATTTCCCGCTGCAGCAGGGCTTTGGCGGCCTCGAACTCGGCGACGTCGCTGACCATGGGAAACATGACGGCAAGGTTGCGCCCGGCCGCGGCGTGCAGCAGGGCGCGCAGCTGTCGGCGCAGCAGCGCCGGCCGGTCGAGGCCGATGCGGATGGCACGCCAGCCCATCGCCGGGTTCTCCTCGTCGCCGCCGCGCCAGTAGGGCAGCACTTTGTCGCCGCCGACGTCGAGGGTGCGGAACACCACCGGTTTGCCCGCCGCGGAGTCGAGGATGCGGCTGTAGATCTCGGTCTGGGTCGGCACGTCGGGAAAGGAATCGCGGATCATGAAGGGCACTTCGGTACGATAGAGGCCGATGCCCTCGGCACCGCCATCCTCCAGGTGCGTCAGGTCGATCATCAACCCCGCATTGATCAGCAGGGAAATCGCTTCGCCGTCGCGGCTGACCGAGGGCAGGTCGCGCACCGCACGGAAGGCCTGGCGCTGGCGCTCCTTGGCGGCCATGCTTTCGGCAAAGCCGGCCAGCACCGCCTCACTGGGCCGCAGCAGCACCTGCCCGGTCTCGCCGTCGACGATCACGCGGTCGCCCTCGCGCACCTCGGTGCCGATGCCGGTGCAGCGTCCGATCATCGGAATCTGCAGCGCGCGGGCGATGATGGCGACGTGGGAGGTCGGCGAGCCCTGTTCCAGCACCACGGCGCGCAGCCGGCTCTGGTCGTAGTCGAGCAGCTCGGCCGGGCCGAGGTCGGAGGCGATCAGCACCATGTCCTCCGGCAGATCCTCCTCGCGCTTCTCCTCCAGGCCCAGCAGATGATGCAACAGCCGGTTGCCGAGGTCGTCGAGGTCGGCCAGGCGGGCCCGCAGGTAGGGCTCCTTGATGGCGGCCATGCGCGCGCGGGTCTCGTTCTGGATCTTCTGCACCGCCGCCTCGGCGGTCAGGCCGCCGCGCACAGCGTCGTGCATGCGCCGGAGCCAGCCGCGGTCGTCGGCGAACATGCGGTAGGTCTCCAGTACCTCGCGATGCTCGCCGGCGCGGGCCACCTCGCCGCGCGACAGCATGATGTCGAGAGCGTCGCGCATCTCGCCGAGCGCTCCATCGAGGCGGCCGAGTTCGGCTTCCGGGTCTTCGGCCACCACCTGGGTAATGACGATGCCGCGCTGGTGCGGCACCGCGGTGCCGATGGCGAGGCCCTCATTCAGCACCATGCCGCTGAGCCGCGCCGGCATGTCGCCGCTGGCACCGCCCGTCGCGCCGACCGCGGCGTCGAGCAGCCGGTCGCCGGTCAGCATCTCCGCCAGTACCATGGCGACGGTTTCCAGCGCCTCGACCTCTTCCTCGTTGTAGTTGCGCTGGGTACGGTTCTGCACCACCAGCACGCCGAGCACCCGCCCCCCGCGCATGATCGGCACGCCCATCAGCGACTGGTAGACTTCCTCGCCGGTTTCCGGAAAGTAGGCGAAGTTCGGATGGGTCTGGGCGTCAGCCAGGGCGACCGGCCGGGCCTGCGCGGCGATCAGGCCGACCAGGCCCTGGTTGACCCGCATGCGCGTCTTGTGCACGGCGGCAGGCTTCAGGCCCTTGGTGGCGAAGAGCTCCAGCACGTCGCCGCTGCGCAGCAGGTAGATCGAGCAGACCTCGGCGACGATGTCCTGGGCGATCAGGTCGACCACCTTGTCGAGCCGCGTCTGGCTGGAGTCACTGCCCTTCATCAGGTCGCGCAGCAGGCGAAGCAAGCGGCGCGACCCCGCCCAGCCGTGATCCATGCCCGGCGGGGCGCTCACGCCCCGGCCCTCTGCCGGATCACCCGTGACATGTCATTTGCCCTAGGTCGCATCCAGGCCGTAGGCGGTGTGCAGGCCGCGCAGGGCAAGCTCGGTATACTCCTCGGCGATCAGCACGGAGACTTTGATCTCGGAGGTCGAGATCACCTGGATGTTGATACCGCGCTCGGCCAGCGCCGTGAACATCTGCTGGGCGACGCCGGCGTGGCTGCGCATGCCGACTCCGATCACCGAGACCTTGACCACGTTGGCGTCGGACAGCAGCTCGACGAAGCCGAGTTCCTCCTGGCGCCCGCGCAACACCGCCACCGCGCGATCCAGCTCGGCCTTGCCGACGGTGAAAGTCAGGTCGGTTCGCTCGGTCTCGGCGGAGACGTTTTGCACGATCATGTCCACGTTGATCGCCGCCTCGGCCAGGGGACCGAAGATCTTGGCCGCGACGCCCGGCTGATCGGGCACGCGCAGAAGCGTGATCTTGGCTTCGTCGCGGCTGTAGGCGATGCCACTGACAAGGGCTTGTTCCACGATCTCATCCTCGTCGACGACTAGGGTTCCGGGCGTATCTTCGAAGCTGGACAGCACCTGAATCCGTACGTGGTGCTTCATGGCCATCTCGACCGAGCGGGTCTGCAGGACCTTGGCCCCCTGGGAGGCCATCTCCAGCATCTCCTCGTAGGTGATTCTATCGAGCTTGCGCGCCTTGGCAACGATGCGCGGATCGGTGGTGTAGACCCCGTCCACGTCGGTATAGATGTCGCAGCGCTCGGCCTGCAGGGCGGCGGCCAGGGCCACCGCCGAGGTGTCGGAGCCGCCGCGCCCCAGCGTGGTGATGCGGCCCTGGGGGTCGATGCCCTGGAAGCCGGCGACCACCGCCACCTGGCCTTCGCCGAAGCGACGCAGCATCTCCTTCACCTCGATCTCCTCGATGCGGGCGGAGCCATGCGCGTCATCGGTGCGGATCGGGATCTGCCAGCCCATCCAGGAGCGCGCCTGCACCCCCAGGGACTGCAGCACGATGGCCATCAGGCCGGAGGTCACCTGCTCGCCGGAGGAGACCACCACGTCGTATTCCCGCAGGTCGGCCAGGCTCGCCGCGTCGCGCACCAGCTGGACCGCGGCATTGGTCACCCCGGCCATGGCGGAGACCACCACGGCGACGTCGTTGCCGGCCTCGACCTCGGCTTTCACCCGGACGGCCGCGCGGCGGATCCGCTGCAGGTCGGCAACCGAGGTTCCCCCGAATTTCATCACGATGCGGGCCATCGACGTCTTCAGCCTTGATGCGATTTCGAAATATCTGCGCTGCGGTCGCTAAAGCTTCCCCCGCCGCGCCTGGGCTGTTGCCCGGAAAGCGGCGGCTATCCATACTCTTAGCGATGCCGCAGTGCAAGGGCGCGGGCGGCCGGAAACCATCGCCGGGATGAGGTGAAAAGCCATGGGACAGGCCGAAGCGCAGGCCACGGGACGACCGGGCGCCGCCAGCATCGACGAGGCGGAAATCGCCAAGTTCGCCGCCATGGCGGAGGCCTGGTGGGACCCTGAGGGCAAGTTCCGCCCGCTGCACCGCTTCAACCCGGTGCGCCTCGCCTTCATCCGCGACCGCCTCTGCGAGCGTTTCGGCCGCGATCCCAAGGCTGACCGGCCGCTGAAAGGTCTGAAGCTGCTCGACGTCGGCTGCGGCGGCGGCCTGCTGTCAGAGCCACTGGCGCGCCTCGGCGCCGAGGTCACCGGCCTTGACGCGGCCGAGCAGAACATCAAGGTCGCGGCCCTGCATGCCGAGGAGGCGGGCCTTGCCATCGACTACCGGCACGGCAGCGTCGAGGCCCTGGCCGAGGGCAAGTCCCGCTACGATGCCGTTCTCAACATGGAGGTGGTCGAGCACGTCGCCGACGTCGGGTCCTTCCTGGACGCCTCGGCGGCCCTCGTGCGACCCGGCGGCCTGATGATCCTGGCAACCCTCAACCGCACGCCCAAAGCGTTTCTGCTCGCCATCGTCGGCGCCGAATACCTGCTGCGCTGGCTGCCGCGCGGCACCCACGACTGGCGGCGCTTCCAGCGGCCTTCGGAGCTTGCCGGCAAGTTGCGCCGTGCCGGCCTGGAAATCGAAGAGCTGATGGGGGTCGCCTACAACCCGCTGACCGACGGATGGCGCCTGGCGCCGCGCGACCTCGACGTCAACTACATGATGTTGGCCGTGAAGCCGGAGGCCGCTGCGGGTGGTTGACTCGGGATCCGGGACCGGCCGTCAGCCGGCCGCCGCCTTGCGCAGAGGGGCATGCGGATCGACCACCATGCTGCGCCACTCCGCGATCGAATGGAGCTTCAAGCCGCCGTGCGGTGCCACCACGATGTGGTCCTGCGACTTGCTCTCGGCAAAGGCGAACCAGCGCTCGTAGTGCTCCAGTACCTTTTCGCGATCAGCGTAGAGTTCGCGAATGGCCAGGTGGCGCCGGGGCTTCTTGCCCCGGGCGAGGGCGGGGTCGATCTCCGCGTCGGTGATCTGCTTGATCAGCTGCTCGGGCGCGGTCCAGATGGTGACGAAGGTGATCCGCTCGGCGGTGTCGAGGATCTCGTTCGCCTCGTCGCGTTCGTGGACCATGGCGCTGCGCATGAAGGGCCGCATGAAATCCTGGTGCAGGATCATGCGCTCCTGAACCGGCTCCATAGGCTGGTAGATCTTCTGAGCGTTCAGCGGCTTGCCCCAGACGCTGCCGTCCGGCGTGCCCAGCCGCTGGGCCAGCTCGGGCAGCTCATTGGCGATCAGGGCTCGCATCACCGACTTCTTGCCGGCCGAGGTCGGCCCGCTGACCACCAGCAAATGGCCGATCCGCCGCTTCTCCGCGATGGCGATATAGCGCCCCTTGTGTTCGGAAGGCTGCTGCTGCAGGCGCGCGAACATGCCGCGCTGGTAGATCAGCAGATTCTCCACCGCCGAGGGAGTGATGAAGAATTTCTGCACCTGACGGGTGCCGCGGGTAGCGCCGCGGCTGACGAACATGACGGGCAGCTTGGACAGAATCTTCTGCGTCAGCCACCCGACATTCACCTTGCGGCCGTCGTGGCGCCCGAGGCTGGCCATTTCCAGCACTAGGCGCTCGCCGGTGCAGTCGATCAGGTTGTCGAGGGCCGCGATCGGGTTTTTCAGGTGGTGCAGGAGGTTTAGGCAGAGGACGTAGTCGAAGCGCCCGTCGATTGGCTCCCGTTCGATGTCGCGCCGGTGGAACTCCACCTCCACGCCCATGCACTCGGCCAGCAAACGGGCCTTGCGGACGCTGTCGGGATCCACGTCGTAGCCGACCACGCGCTTGGCGCCACGCCTCAGCGCCTCGAAGCAGAAGAAGCCGAAGCTGCAGCCGAGATCCAAGACGGTTTTGCCGGTGAGATCGGCGGGAAAGATCCGGTCCGCAGTCGCCGAACGGTCATGACCGCCGGTGTGCAGGCCATAAGGAAGCTCGATGTCCTGATAGGCGAAATCCTCGCGTGCGAGCAGTGCCTCGATCTGTTCCTTGCTCCATACCGAGCGGCCGTACCTGTTGTCCACGATGTCTCCACGCGAGCTTTGAAGCGGGCCACTGCCCTGACATCGCAAGGTAACATAACAGTCACATTTCTTTAAAGCGCGTCCGCACCACCGGAAACACGCTGGCTGCCGAGGCCGAGCGCCGCGGCGCGGACCGGACTTCCGGGGATGTCGAAGGAACGGGAAGCCAGGCGGAGGTCACCTAGGAGTTCTCGCGCGGCAGCCAGGGGACGCGGGCCACCTCGATCCCCTCGTCCTTCAGGGCTTTGGCTTCGGCGTCCGAGGTTTCGCCATAGATACCGCGGGCGTCGGTCTCGCCATAGTGGATCTTGCGGGCCTCCTCGGCGAACTGCCCGCCGACGTAGTCGCAGCTCTGCTCCACATGGTCGCGGAGGTCGCGCAGCCTGCGGCGCAGCTCGCCGGCCTTTTCGGTCTCGGCCACCGCCACGGCGGCTTCCGCGGAACCGCTGCCCTCGGACGGCCGGGCCGCCGCACGGCCCTTGGTCTTGGCGACGTTCGGCGCCATCAGCGCCTTGGTCACCTTCCTGCTGCCGCAGACCGGGCAAAGCACCTTGCCGCCGTCGACCTGCGCGGCGAAACTGGCGCTGTCCGGAAACCACGCCTCGAAGACGTGGTCCTTACGGCACTTGAGGTCGAAGACGATCATCGCAAACCAAGACTCTCCGTTGACGCCCGCCAAAGCTATACATGGATATGATACTTCGGCGACAGGCACGGGAACACAAATAGGGTGCATTCACTCGATAGTCAAAGCACCGCAAGGGGCAGCGGCAGCGGTGACGGTCCCAACGGCCCCTCACCCTGGGTAGTGCGTTTCGCGCCGCTGGTGCCGGCGGCTGCCCCGGTGCTCGACCTTGCCTGCGGTAGCGGCCGCCACAGCCGCCCGTTCCTGGCACGCGGCCACCCGGTCCTGGCGGTCGACCGCGACCTCTCGCGGCTCGGGGATCTGGCCGGCCATCCGCTGCTGGAAAGCCTCGCCTGCGACCTGGAAAGCGGCGCGGTGCCGGATTTCTTCCAGCGCCGCTTCGGAGGCATCGTGGTGACCAACTACCTGCACCGGCCGCTGTTCGGCCCCCTGGCGACGGCACTGGCGCCGGGCGGCGTGCTCATCTACGAGACCTTCGCCAAGGGTAACGAGCGCTTCGGCAAGCCGAGCAGTCCCGATTTCCTGCTCGAGGAGGGTGAGCTGCTGCACGCCTTCGGGGATCGGCTCCGGGTCGTCGCCTACGAGAATCACTTCGTGGAGCAACCGCGCCCTGCGGCGGTCCAGCGGCTCAGCGCCCAGGCGCCGGAAACATAGAGCAGATCACGGTCGCATGGAATCGCCTTCGGCGATCCATCGACCGTGTGAATCTGCTCTACCTGTTTGAATCCGATCTAGGCCTGCGCCTGCAGCAGCGGATCGAGCTTCTTGCTGGCCTCGAGCGCGAAGAGCTCGTCGCAGCCGCCGATGTGGCGGCCGCCGATGAAGATCTGCGGCACCGAGCTGCGCCCGCCGCTGCGCTCCACCATCTCGGCGCGGCGCGAGGGATGTACCATGACGTCGATCTCGGTGAAGGCGACGCCCTTCTGCTCAAGCAGCTTCTTGGCGCGGTAGCAGAACCCGCAGAGCATGCTGGAATAGACTTCAACGTTCGCCATGGTTAACCGGCCGTCTCCACAATTCGCCCCACCCAAGCCGTCAATCTGGGGACGCTGCAGGGCAATGTCCAGTGTCGGGGGGCTTCAGAGGGCCGCCTCAATCCCTCAGGGCGCGGGCCAGCACCAGGACGTCGACGGCCGCCGCGCCGGCCTTGAGGGCCGTGCGGGCGCAGGCGGAGACCGTCGCGCCGGTGGTCATCACGTCGTCGACCAGCAGCAGGCGACGGCCCTGGAGCGCCTCGCTGCGACGCGGGTTGACGACGAAGGCGCCGGCCACGTTGCGCTGGCGCTCCGCCCGGCTGAGGCGGCCCTGGGAGGGTGTCGCCCGGCGCCGCAGCAGCAGGTCAGGCAGCACGGCAACACCGCCGGAGCCGGCCAGGGACCGGCTCAGCAGGGCCGCCTGGTTGTAGCGCCGTGCCACCAGCCGACGCCAGTGCAGCGGCACCGGCGCAATCACCTCCGCCTCCGCCAGCAGCTCGGCGCCGCTGCGCGCCATCCAGGCCGCGAAGGGCGGTGCCGCCTCGGTGCGGTCGCCGTGCTTGAAGCCGAGCAGCAGTGGCCGGCTGGCATCGTCGTAGCGCATTACCGCGCGGGCGCGCTCAAACGGCGGCGGGTCGGCCAGGCAGGCGCCACATTCGAGGCCCGCGCCGGCAAGGCTGCGGGCATCACTTTCAGGGTCGAAGGCGAAAGGCAGCCCGCAACGCCGGCAGAGCGGGTCGGCGACGAAGGTAATGGCTGACCAGCAGGGCGCGCAGAGCGCGCCCTGGCGCTCCACCAGAGCGCCGCAGGCGAGGCAGCGCGGCGGCAGCAGCAGATCGAGGATCCGCTGCAGGGGGCGCAGGCGCGCGGCGAGGGTCTCAGTGGTTTGCGACATCGTCGGCAATCCTCGCCGGGCGTGTTGCGCCGGTCAATCGCCGCGGCCTTTTCCTGCAGGGTCCGTCACGCCATAGTGCGCCGATGAACGAGCTGCGGGAGATCTTCGACCGCCGCGTCCTGCGGCACCACCGGGACCGGGCCGCCGCCGGCATCGCCGGGCACGACTTCCTGATCCGCGAGGTGGCGGAGCGCCTGCTCGATCGCCTGGAGGACATCCGCCGCAGATTTCCCCTGGCGCTGGATCTCGGCTGCCATCACGGCGTCGTGGCCCAACTGCTGGGCGGACGCGGCGGCGTGGAGACACTGGTGCAGGCGGACATCTCGCCGGCCATGACGCGCCTGGCCGCGACACGTGGCGGGGCGTTCCTGACTGCCGATGAGGAAGCCCTGCCCTTCGCCGAGGCTTCGCTCGACCTCGTGCTGTCGGTGCTCAGCCTGCACTGGGTGAACGACCTGCCCGGCAGCCTTCTGCAGATCGGCCGCGCGCTGAAGCCCGACGGCCTGCTGCTCGCCGCCATGATCGGCGGCGACAGCCTGAAGGAACTGCGCGAGGCGCTGATGCGGGCGGAGATGGAGATCGAGGGCGGCGTCAGCCCGCGGGTCTCACCGCTCGCTGACCTGCGCGACATGGGCGGCCTGCTGCAGCGGGCGGGCTTCGCCCTGCCGGTGGCCGATCTCGACAGCGTCACAGTCACCTACCCC
This sequence comes from uncultured Pelagibius sp., assembly GCA_964472095.1. Classification (GTDB taxonomy): domain Bacteria; phylum Pseudomonadota; class Alphaproteobacteria; order Kiloniellales; family Kiloniellaceae; genus Pelagibius. The sequence goes on along the minus strand of CAYYIV010000039.1, from coordinate 16,139 downwards.
TCGGCGCTGGCGCTGATGCGCGACCTGCGAGGCATGGGCGAAACCGGCTGCGACCGCAACCGGCGGCGCGGCATGACCCGCCGCGCCACCCTGCTGCGCGCCGCCGCCATCTATGAAGAGACCTACGCCGACGCTGCTGGGCGCATTCCCGCCACCTTCGAAGTCCTCTACCTCACCGGCTGGGCACCGCATAGCGCACAGCCTCGCGCGCTCCGGCCGGGCAGCGCGCGGGCGCGCCTTGCCGAGGCATTGGACAGCGCCGAACAATCCGCCGGCGAGAAGCCCGGCGGCATTGCAAAAGCTTGAATCTCAGGAGGCGGCGTTGCGGAGGGCGCGGCGGCGGGCAGCTTCGGCATGCCCTTCGTCGGTGGCCGCATCGCGGAAGTAGCTGAGGATATAGACCCTCACGCCGGCAGTCAGGCCCGACTGGTTGCGATGGCGGTCGATCTCGGTACAGATGTCGTGGACGCTGCGCATTTCCCGCGCGCAAATTTCATTCAACGCGTCCCACATCTCCGGCTCCAGCCGGATACTCGTCCGCCGATCCGCGAGAGTAATGTTGCGGCTAATTAGCGTCGACACGGGGCTTGCGAATATTCATCTATGAAAATAACGAAAGACCTTATTCAATCCTATTCTACAGGCCAGCAACCGAAAGTAGCAAGTATTCTACGCTCCTTCTCGGTAATGGCGCAAATCTATACCCACTTCGGAATTTATTTGTTCCCAAACCCTGCCGCCAGGCGTTCCTGGCGAAGCCTGCTAGAGGAGATCGCGCAGCAGGGCGACCAGCGGCACGTCGGCCGGTGGCATGGGGTAATCGGCCAGGCGGGCCGGCTTTACCCAGGCCAGGCGCTGGCCTTCGCGCCCCTGTGGCTGGCCCAGCCAGGTGCGGCAGGCGAACAGCGGCATCAGCAGATGAAAATCCGAGTAAGCGTGGGAGGCGAAGGCGATCGGCGCCAGGCAGCTCTGCCGCGTGTCGATACCGAGCTCCTCATGCAGCTCACGCACCAGGGCCGCCTCCGGGGTCTCGCCCTCCTGCACCTTACCGCCGGGAAACTCCCAGAGGCCCGCCATCGAACGGCCCTCGGGGCGTTCGGCGATCAGCACCCGGCCGTCGACGTCGATCAGGGCGGCGGCGGCGACCAGCAGGATCGCCCGGCCGGATTCGCCGCGCGCGTCGTCGCGCCAGCAGCCCGAGTCGGCTTCGCCACGGCGCGCCGCCACTGCGCTAGCTCCGATAGTCGGCGTTGATCGAGATGTAGCCGTGCGTGAGGTCGCAGGTCCACACCGTGGCCTTGCCGCGGCCGATGCCGAGATCGACGTCGATCTCGATGTCGCTGCCCTTCATGTGCTGCGCCACCGGCGCCTCCTCGTAGCCCGGCACCACCTCGCCGCGCTCGGCCACCTGCACGCCGCCGATGGCGATCGACAGGCGGTCGCGATCGGCCCGCTCGCCGGCCTTGCCGACCGCCATGACGATGCGCCCCCAGTTGGCGTCCTCGCCGGCGATCGCGGTCTTAACCAGGGGCGAGTTGGCGATGGCGAGGCCGACGCGTCGCGCCGCATTGCGCGAGGCAGCGCCGCTCACGGTGATGGTGATGAACTTGCTGGCGCCCTCGCCGTCGCGCACCACCTGCTGCGCCAAGTCGCGCAGCAGATCCTCCAAGGCGCCGCGGAAGGCCGCCAGGCGCGGGTCGCGGACATCGCCGATGCGCGGGTGCTTCGCCTTGCCGGTAGCACCCAGCAGCAGGGTGTCGCTGGTGGAGGTATCACCGTCCACGGTGATGCAGTTGAAGGACTTGTCGACGGCCTCCCGTAGCAAGGTCTGCAGCACCTCGCCCGGCAGGCGCGCGTCGGTGAAGGCGAAGGACAGCATGGTCGCCATGTCCGGGGCGATCATGCCGGAGCCCTTGGCGATGCCGGCGATGGTCACCGGCTTGCCGCCGATCTCGCAGCGGCGTCCCGCCGCCTTGGGATAGGTGTCGGTGGTCATGATGGCCGCCGCCGCGTCCTTCCAGCCGTCCGCCTTCAGCTTCGCCGGCAGGCCCGCCAGCGTCTTCAGCACCTTCTCAGTCGGCAGCGGCTGGCCGATCACCCCGGTGGAGGCGGCCAGTACGTCTTGCGGACGGCAGCCGAGACTGGCGGCCACCGCCTCGACCACGCGGCGTACCGAGGTCTCGCCCGACTTCCCGGTGAAGGCGTTGGCATTGCCGGAGTTGACGATGACGGCGCGGGCGCGGCCGTGCGGCAGCTGCGCGCGGCACCACTCGACCGGCGCCGAAGCGGTCTTGGAGCGGGTCAGCACCCCGGCGACGGTGCTGCCGGGGTCGAGCACCATGAGGCAGACGTCGGTCCGCCCCTTGTACTTGATGCCGCAGGCAGCGGTCGCGAAGCTGAGGCCGGCGATGGCCGGCAGCTTGGGAAAGCGCTTGGGCGCCAAAGGAGAGCGCGTCAAAGCCACGGAAGATTCCCCCGACAGGTCAGTTGGCTACACCAGCAATAGCAAAGCGACCCGTGCTCTTGGAAGAGGGCAGCGGATCCCTGAGCGGGCCGCCCTAATTGTCGGCCGGCGCCGGCACCTCGTCGGCTGGCACCTCGTCGGCGGGCGCCTCGTCGTCCGCGGGCTTGCCGAGCAGGACCTCGATCTCGGCATCCGCGCGCAAATCTTCGTAGACGGCCGCAGCAGCCTCCTGTTCCAACGCGCCGCGGAGCTCCTGTTCGATCTCCGGCTTGGCCGGCGGCTCGGTCAGGGTGCTGTCCTCGACCTTGATGACGTGGTAGCCGAACTGCGTGTGCACCGGCTCCTTCGAGTAAGTGCCGACCTCCAGGGCGAAAGCGGCTTCGGAGAAGGCGGGCACCATCTCGCCGGCCTGGAAAGGCGGCAGCTCCCCGCCGTTGGGTCCGCTGGGGCCGGTCGAACGCTCCTTGGCCAGCTCGGCGAAGTCGGCGCCGCCGTCGAGCTCGGCAATCACTTCCTTCGCCTGCTCCTCGGTCTCGACCAGGATGTGGCGCGCCGTGAGCTGGCGCTGCGGCGGGTTCTCCGTGAGGAACTCCTGATAGGCGGTCTCCAGCGCCTCGTCGCTCACCCGTGCGTCGATGGCGCGCTGCAGGTAGGTCTGGCCGATGATGAGGTCTTCGATCTTGGCGACCCGCTCCTGCACCTCGCCGTCGCCGGCCAGGCCGGCCGCGCGGCCCGCCCCGGTGGTCAGCGCGTTGTTCACCAGCTGGTCGAGGATCTGCGGCATCAGCATCTGCACCTGGCCCTGAAGCTGCGGCGGCAGCTGCTGGATGAAGGCGATGAGATCGGACTCGTAGATGTTCTGGCCGTTCACCACGGCAATGGCCTTACCCTCGGCCCCATCGCCATCGACCCCATCGTCATCGGTTGCGTCGGCCTCTGCAGGCGGCGATGGCTCCTGGCTTTCGGCGACCGGCGCCTCCGGGCTTGCCCCGGAAGTTTGGGTCAACTCACTCGGCGCGATCAGCGGCTGGATCACCAGAGCGGCTCCGGCGCCGATCACCGCGGCGCCGATCAGGGCGACAGCAAGCATCATTCTGTTCATCAAGAAAATCTCCTCTGGGGGCGGCGACGCCCCGGCAGCATCATTAACGTCGCGGGATTACGTCGCGGGCAATCCGGTGATCGGGAAATCGTGGCAAAGGTCGCTCACCGGGGCACCTCTCCCTGGCCGGTGCCGGCGTCCTCCGGGAACATCTCCAGCGCGGCCTGATAGCGCAGAGCGAGCAGCAAGCGGTCGACCGCCTCCTTGGTCGCCTCCTCGCGCAGCTGGCCCTCCATGTCGAGAAAGGAGGGAATGTTGTCGGCGCGGCGGTCGACCAGCAGGATCACGTGCCAGCCGAACTCGGTCTCGACCGGCGAGCGGGTGTAGTCGCCGGGCTCCAGCGCCAGGGCCGCCGCGGCAAAGGCCGGCGCCATGCTGCTGGGCAGAAAATAACCGAGATCCCCGCCGCGTGCCGCCGAGGGCCCTGCGGAAAGCTCGCTCGCCAGGGAGATGAAGACCTCCCCCCGATCGAGCCGGGCGATCGCCGCCTCGGCCGTCGCCGCGCTGTCGAGCAGGATGTGCCGGACGCGGATCTCGCGGTCGCTGCGGCGCGCCGCCACCAGGGCATCGTACCGCTCGCGCAGCGCTGCGGTGGTGACGGTTTCCGCCAGGTGGCGCTCCAGCAAGATGCCGGACAGCACACGGTCCTCGAAGGCCGCGACCCGCTTTTGCACACCGGCATCGCTCGCGAGGCCGTCGGCACGGGCGGCATCGGCCAGCAGGCGCAGATCGACCAGACGATCGAGCAGCGCCGGAAAGACCGATTCGATCTGCTCGCGGTACTGCGCCGGCAGATCGTCGGCCGAGGCCACCACCTCCGCCCAGCGGATTTCCTGTCCATTGACCCGCGCGACCACGGGGTTCTCGAGGTTCATCTGCTGAAAGGCTTCCTTCAGCCGGGCGACCTCCGGGCCGCTGCGCACCGCGCCGGCGGCCGGCGCTTCCGGCAGCGGCAACGGCCCTTCGGAGACCTGCGCCCGCAGAGGCTGCGTCAGGCAAAGCGCGACGACGGCCGGCAGCAGCCAAAACCCAAGCAAAACCGCCGGTCGCGATGGCCGGCCGGCCGACCGAAGGGCGCCTTTGATCCCGTTGTGTTCCCATATCGCCATGGCTACGCATCATGCACGGCACGATCCATATCACAAGGGGCCAAACTGGGGGTAACCCTGGCGAAATCGACTGCCCGGAAGCCAGCAGCGTCGCCCGGCAGCATCGTTGACAGCCCGAACCCGGGGCCCTATGTGTCAGACCACGTAAAATGACGCTCCGGCGGCCACTCTAGAAAACTTAAGGATCTCGCATGTTCGGCGTGCTCGCCAAGCGGCTGTTTGGCTCGGCCAACGACCGCTTCCTGAAGGGTCTGAACTCGACCGTCGCGGCGATCAACGCGCTGGAACCCAACCTCCAGGACCTAAGCGACGAGGCCCTGCGCGCCCGCACGGCAGAGCTGCGCGGCCGCCTCGCCCAGGGCGAGAGCCTGGACGATATCCTGCCCGATGCCTTCGCCACGGTGCGCGAGGCCGCCAAGCGCAGCCTTGGCCAGCGCCACTACGACGTCCAGATGGTCGGCGGCATGGTGCTGCACCAGGGCAAGATTGCCGAGATGAAGACCGGCGAAGGCAAGACCCTGGTCGCCACCCTGGCGGTCTACCTCAACGCCCTGTCCGGCAAGGGCGTCCACGTGGTCACGGTCAACGACTATCTGGCCCGCCGCGACGCCGCCTGGATGGGCCAGATCTACCGCTTCCTCGGCCTGAAGGTCGGCTGCATCGTGCACGGCCTCAGCGAGGACGAGCGCCGCGCCGCCTACGCCGCCGACGTGACCTACGGCACCAACAACGAATTCGGCTTCGACTACCTGCGCGACAACATGAAGTTCCGCCTGGAGGATATGGTCCAGCGCGAGTTCAACTTCGCCATCGTCGACGAGGTCGACTCCATCCTGATCGACGAAGCGCGCACGCCGCTGATCATCTCCGGCCCGGCCGAGGACTCCTCGGCCTCTTATGTCGCAGTGAACAAGCTGATGCCGCAGCTCACCGCGGAGGACTATGAGAAGGACGAGAAGGCGCGCTCCGTCACCTTTACCGAGAGTGGCGCCGAGCACATGGAAGCGCTGCTGCGCGAGGCCGGGCTGATCGAGGAAGGCGGCCTCTTCGACATCAACAACGTCTCCCTGCTGCACCACTCCAACCAGGCGCTGCGCGCGCACATGCTGTTCAGCCGCGACACCGACTACATCGTCAAGGACGACAAGGTCGTCATCATCGATGAGTTCACCGGCCGCATGATGGAGGGCCGGCGCTATTCCGAGGGCCTGCACCAGGCCCTCGAGGCCAAGGAAGGCGTCACCATCCAGCAGGAGAACCAGACGCTCGCCTCGATCACCTTCCAGAACTACTTCCGCCTCTATCCGAAGCTGGCCGGCATGACCGGCACGGCGATGACCGAGGCCGGCGAGTTCCTGGAAACCTACAATCTGGAGGTCATCGAGATCCCGACCAACGTGCCGACCGTGCGCAAGGACTTCGACGACGAGGTCTACCGCACCGCCAAGGAGAAGTACCAGGCGGTGCTGGAGCAGGTGCGCGACTGCCAGCAGCGCGGCCAGCCGATCCTCGTCGGCACGGTCTCCATCGAGAAGTCGGAGATGCTCGCCGCCGCGCTGAAGCAGCAGGGCATCAAGCACCAGGTGCTGAACGCCCGCTTCCACGAGCAGGAAGCCTTCATCATCGCCCAGGCCGGCGTGCCCGGCGCGGTGACCATCGCCACCAACATGGCCGGCCGCGGCACCGACATCCAGCTCGGCGGCAACCTCGAGATGCGCACCGCCCGCGAGGCCGCGGAGATCCAGGACGAGGCCGCCCGCGCCCGCAAGATCGCCGAGATCGAGGCGGAGATCGCCGCCGCCCGGCAGCAGGCGCTGGAAGCCGGCGGCCTCTTCGTCATCGGCTCCGAGCGCCACGAGAGCCGCCGCATCGACAATCAGCTGCGCGGGCGCTCCGGCCGCCAGGGCGATCCCGGCGCCTCCAAGTTCTTCCTCTCCCTGGAAGACGACCTGATGCGCATCTTCGGCTCCGAGCGCATGGACTCCATGCTGCAGAAGCTCGGCCTGCAGGAGGGCGAGGCCATCGTCCATCCCTGGGTCAACAAGGCCCTGGAGAAAGCGCAGCAGAAGGTCGAGGCGCGCCACTTCGAGGGCCGCAAGTACCTGCTGAAGTACGACGACGTGATGAACGACCAGCGCAAGGTGATCTTCGAGCAGCGCAAGGACCTGATGCGCGCCGTAGACGTGCAGGAGACCATCACCGAGATGCGCGCCGACGTCATCGACTCCCTGGTGTCGCGCTTCATTCCGGCCTCCGCCTATTCCGAGCAGTGGCAGGTGGGCTCGCTGCACGAGGAAGTGCTGCGCCTCTTCAGCCTCGACCTGCCGGTCCGCGACTGGGCCAAGGAAGAGGGCATCGCCGACCAGGAGATCAAGGACCGCATCGCCACCGCGGTGAAACAGCGCATGGCGGCAAAGACCGCCAACTTCGGTCCCGAAGTCATGCGCGGCCTGGAAAAGCAGATCCTGCTGCTGGTGCTGGACCGCCAGTGGAAGGACCACCTGCTGTCGCTCGACCACCTGCGCCAGGGCGTGCAGCTGCGCGCCTACGGCCAGCGCGACCCGCTGATCGAGTACAAGCGCGAGGCCTTCGACCTCTTCGAGTCCATGCTGGCGGCGGTCCGCGAGGAGACCATCAGCCTGTTGAGCCGCATCGAACTGCGGCCCTCCCAGAGCGAGGTCAATGTGCCGCGCCCGCAGCAGGAGATGCACGAAGGTCGCCAGGACGTAGCCATGGCCGGCGCGGGAGCCGCCGCCGATGCGCCGCGGCCGGCAGAGGCGCGCAGCGCCCCGCAGCCGGCCGCCAGCCGCGCCGCCGTCGCCGAGATCGACCCGGCCGACCCGGCCACCTGGGGCAAGGTCTCGCGCAACGCCGCCTGCCCCTGCGGCTCCGGCAAGAAGTACAAGCACTGCCACGGCAAGCTGAGCTGAGGCACCACATCAATATTGTCATGCGCGGACTTGATCCGCGCATCCATCCTGCAGCTGCCTCGCTGCGGCACCATGGACCCTCGGGTCAAGCCCGAGGGTGAGGGCTAAGGCTCCGGAAATTACTCCCCCGCCCTTGCAAGATTGAGGTAGCCGTCGCGGGACTGCGGCAGCTTGCGGTCGAGGATGCGCGAGGCGATCACCGTGCGCAGGATCTGCGCGGTGCCCCCGCCGATGGTGAACATGCGCGCGTCGCGCAGCATGCGCTCCAGCGGGTTGTTGCGCGAGTAGCCGGCGGCGCCGAAGACCTGCAGGGCGTCGTTAGTCACCTTGATCGCCATCTCCGAGGCGAAGACCTTGGCCTGGGCCGCCTCCAGCACGTCGGGAAAGCCCGCGCCGCAGTCGGCCGCCTTGTGGATGAGCGCTCGGGCGGCCGAGAGCTGCGTTGCCATGTCGGCCAGCATCCACTGCAGGCCCTGGAACTCGCAGATCGGCCGGCCGAACTGCTCGCGCTTGCCGCTATAGGCCAGCGCCTGCTCGTAGGCGCCCTGGGCGATGCCGAGCGCGACCGTGGCTGCACCGACGCGCTGGGCGTTGTAGGCGGACATCAGGGCGCCGAAGCCGCGGCCGAGCCCCTGCGGCGGCAGCAGCAGCATGTCGGCCGGGACCTCCAGATCCTCTAACAGGATCTCGGTCTCCGGGATGCCGCGCAGGCCCATAGTGGGCTCGCGCCGGCCGATGCGTAGGCCCTTCGGCGTGCCGGTCTCCGGGTCGCGCAGCACGATGAAGCCGCCGATGCCCTGCTCGACGCCATTGTCGAAGACCCTTGCGAAGATGAGGTGCAGGCAGGAGACGCCGCCGCCGGTGATCCAGTGCTTGCCGCCGTTGAGGACATAGTGGTCGCCGCGCCTTTCGGCCCGCGTGGTCATCTCGGTGGCGGCGCTGCCGGCGCTTGGCTCGGTGATGCAGATCGCCGGCTTGTCGCCGGACAGCACCTGCTTTGCCGCCAGCCGCTTTTGCTCTTCGCTGCCGTAAGCCATGATGGCGGTGACCGCGCCCATGTTGGCCTCCACCGCGATGCGCCCGGTGACGCCGCAAACCCGCGCCATCTCCTCGATGACCAGCGTGACCTCGAGAAAGCCGAGGCCGGGGCCGCCGTATGCCTCGGGAAGGGTCATGCCGAAGAAGCCGGCCTCGCGCAGGGCCCGGACGTTGTCCCAGGGATAGGCTTCCCTGCGGTCGACCTCGGCGGCGCGCGGAGCGATCACAGCCTCCGCCAGCTCCCGCGCCTTCTCCCGGATGGCGTCCTGCTCTGCCGTCAGCCGTGTCATCGCCGTTTCTCCCGCTTGATTCTTTTAGGAGTATCCGGGCCGCGGCCGGCGACGGTCAAGGCAGGCCTAACCGAGCGGGATCACCGAGCGGCTGACGGTCGGTGTCTCTTCGGACAGCTTCTCCGTGCGGAGATTGTGGAAGATCATGGCGAGACGGAAGCGGTCGGTTTCCAGCGACATCTCGAACATCGGGTGTCCGAGCTTCTCGGACCAGCGGAGAGAACCCGGGGTGGAGTCCGGCGCCTTCAGTCCAGGCCAAGCCCCGCTATAGTTGTAGTACCATGGGTACCCCTCAGGTTCGCCCGCTTCCAAATAGGCCTCATAATCGATGAAACGATCATCCCACGACTGGCGCCAGGACTCGTCGCTCTGAGCGGTTTCGTATTTGAGGCTCACAACGTGGGTAAAGATGAGCCTATGCGTTCCACGGTCGCGCCCAATAATGTCTTCGATGACAAGAACATAGTCTCGCCCATGCTTCGCGAACCCGTGGCCCATCACTGCGAAGTCGCAACCAGCGAGCCAATCTTCCATTGCAAGTGCGAGTGGATTTTTCAGATCCGGCGTCATGGCAGCGATTCCCGCCAGTGGTGGCAGGCGACCTTGTGGAGATCGCCCGTTCCGTCTTCTTCTAGCACGGGAATCTCCTCGGCGCAGAGCTCCGTTGCCTTGGGGCAGCGGGTGCGAAAGACGCAGCCCGACGGCGGCGTCAACGGCGAGGGCAGCTCGCCCTGCAGCACCAGGCGCTGCTTGCCGCGCTCCTTGTCCGGGTCGGGGATCGGCACGGCGGAGATCAGCGCCTGGGTATAGGGATGGCGGGCCCGCAGATAGATCGCCTCGCGGTCGGCGATCTCCATCACCCGGCCGAGGTAGAGCACCATGATGCGGTGGCTGATGTGGCGCACCACGGAGAGATCGTGGCTGATGAACAGCAGTGAGAGGCCGAACTCCTGCTGCAGGCGCATCAGCAGGTTCACGATCTGCGCCCGGATGGAGACGTCCAGGGCCGAGACCGGCTCGTCGCAGACGATCAGCTTGGGGTCCAGCACCATGGCGCGGGCGATGCCGATGCGCTGGCACTGGCCACCGGAGAACTCGTGCGGGTAGCGGTTGATCATCTGCGGCAGCAGGCCGACCTTGGCCATCATCTCCTTAACCCGCGCCTTCATACCCTCGCGGCCGATGCCCGGCTCGAAGGTGCGCAGCGGCTCGGCGATGATCTCGCCGACCGTCATGCGCGGGTTGAGGCTGGCCAGCGGATCCTGGAAAATGATCTGCATGTCCTGGCGCCTGGCGCGCATCGCCCGGGCGCCGAGCGACGACAGCTCCTGGCCGAGCCAGACGGCGCGGCCGCCGGTCGGCTCGATGAGGCGCAGGATGGCCCGCCCGAGGGTCGACTTGCCGCAGCCCGACTCGCCGACGATGCCGAGGGTCTCGCCGGCCTGCAGCTCGAAACTTACCCCATCCACCGCCTTCAGCGGCAGGGTGCGCCGGCTGAAGAAACCGCCGACGCGCATCTCGAAGTGCACCTTGAGGTCGCGCACCGACAGCAGAGTCTCGCTCATGCCGGCATCTGCTCTTCCAGGCGCTCCAGGTGGCAGGCCTTGGCGCGGTCCCGCTCCGCGGCGACCGCGCGCAGCGCCGGCTCGTCGGTCCGACAGCGGTCGAAAACGAAGGGGCAGCGCTCCTGGTAGGCGCAGCCCGGCGGCAAGGCCTGCAGGTTGGGCGGCTGGCCGGGAATCGCGGCCAGTTCTGAAACACCCAATTTATCGACCCGCGGCATGGAATTCAGCAGGCCCAGCGTATAGGGGTGCTGCGGCCGATAGAAGATGTCGCGCACGCTGCTGGCCTCCACTACGCGGCCGGCGTACATCACCATGACGCGATCGCAGAGGCCGGCGACCACGCCGAGGTCGTGGGTGATCATGATGATGGCCGTGCCGAAGTCGCGCTTGAGGTCGGCCATCAGCTCGAGAATCTGCGCCTGGATGGTGACGTCGAGCGCCGTCGTGGGCTCGTCGGCGATCAGCAGGTCCGGCTCGCAGAGCAGCGCCATGGCGATCATCACCCGCTGGCGCATGCCGCCGGAGAACTCGTGCGGATAGAGGTCGAAGCGGTCCTTGGCCGAAGGGATGCCGACGCGGTCGAGCAGCTCGACGGAGTGGCGGCGCGCCTCGGCCTCGCTCTGGCCCTTGTGCTCTACCAGCACCTCGGTCATCTGCCGGGAGATGCGCAGGTAGGGGTTCAGCGAGGTCATCGGATCCTGGAAGATCATCGACATGGTGACCCCGCGGATCTTGTTCAGCTCGCGCGGCGGCAGGCCGAGAATCTCCCTGCCGCGGTAGCGCACCGAGCCGGCGGCGCGCCCGTTCTTGGCCAGGAGGCCCATGATGGAAAGGAAGATTTGTGTCTTGCCGGAACCGGACTCGCCGACCACGCCGACGCTTTCCCCCTCGTTGATGTGGAAGGAGACGGCGTTCACCGCATGCACCTCGCCGTCCGGCGTGGAGAAGCGGGTGTCGAGCCTGTCGACGTCGAGGACTGGCGTCATGCCGTCACCTCCTTTCAACGGTCTTTCGGGTCGAGGGCATCGCGCAGCCCGTCGCCGATAAAGTTGAAGGCGAAGAGCGTGACTGCCAGAAAGGTCGCCGGAAAGACCAGCATCCAGGGCGCCTGCTCCATGACCCGCGCGCCCTCGGAGATCAGCACGCCCCAGGAGGTCAGCGGCTCCTGCACGCCGAGGCCGAGGAAGGAGATGAAGGACTCGGTCAGGATCACCTGCGGAATGGTCAGCGTCATGTAGACGATCACCGGCCCGAGCACATTGGGGATGATGTGGCGGAAGATGATCTTGGTGTTGGAGACGCCGCCCGCCTGCGCCGCCTCAATGAACTCCTTGCGCTTCACCGAGAGTGTCTGGCCGCGCACGATGCGCGCCATGGTGAGCCACTCGACGGCGCCGAGGGCGATGAAGATGAGGAAGATGTTCCGGCCGAAGATCACCATCAGCAGGATGACGAAGAACATGAAGGGCAGCGAGTACATGACGTCGACGAAGCGCATCATGAGGTTATCGATGCGCCCGCCGAGGAAGCCGGCCACGGCCCCGTAGGTGACGCCGATCACCAGGCTGACCGTGGTCGCCAGGATGCCGACCAGGAGCGAGACCCGGGCCCCGTAGAGGGTGCGCACGAAGAGATCGCGGCCGTTGCCGTCGGTGCCGAACCAGTGCCCGTTGGCGAAGTCCGGCGGCGCCTGGATGCGGTCCCAGTAGAGCTCGTCGTAGGGATGCGGACTGAGATAGGGCGCCAGGATCGCCATCGCTGCGACGATGCCGAGCACCGCCATGGAGACCACCGCAGCCTTGTTGCGGAACAGGCGGTCGCGGGCGTCCTGCCAGAGGCTGCGGCCCTGAAACTCCTCTACCGGCGCGAGGCCGTCGCTGGCAGCCGACGTGTGGAACATCAGGCGTACCTCACTTTCGGATCGAGCACCGCGTAGAGCAGGTCGACCAGCAGGTTCAGCATGATGATGAGCACGGCGTAGAAGATCATCACCCCCATCACGAGGGTGTAGTCGCGGTTGAGCGCGCCCTCGATGAAGTAGCGCCCGATGCCGGGAATGCCGAAGATGCTCTCGATGACGACCGAGCCGGTGACCACCGCCGCCGTCGCCGGACCGAGATAGGAGATCACCGGCAGCAGCGCGCCTCTGATGCAGTGGCGCATCACCACGAGGCGCTCGCGCAGGCCCTTGGCACGGGCGGTGCGCACGTAGTTGGCGTTCATCACCTCGACCATCGAGCCGCGCGTCAGCCGCGCGATGTAGGCGATCTGCGGCAGTGCCAGCGCCACCACCGGCAGGATCTTGTTGGCCAGCGCCCCGCCGCCCCAACCGGCCACCGGCAGCAGCGAGAGGTAGACGCCGAAGACCAGCGTCAGCAGCGGCGCCATGACGAAGTTGGGCACCGCGATGCCGGTCATCGCGACGCCCATGACTGCGTAGTCGACGGCTGTGTTCTGGCGCAGGGCGGCGAAGGCGCCGAGCGAGATTCCGACCACGACGGCGAGCAGGATGGCGATGCCGCCGAGCTGCAGGCTGGCGGGAAAGCCGGCGCCGATCAGCTCGGCGACGGTGAAGTCGCGGACCCGGAAGGAAGGCCCGAGATCGCCCTGCAGCAGGCCGCCGACGTACTTTGCGTACTGCTGCCAGAGCGGCAGGTCGAGATTGTAGTGGGCCAGGACGTTCTTCTCGATCGCCGGCGGCAGCACGCGGTCGGAGTCGAAGGGCCCGCCTGGTGCGGCGCGCATCAGGAAGAAGGCAATGGTGACGATCACGAAGAGCGTCGGCACCGCGACGAGAAGCCGTCGGACGGCATACACGAACATCGGCTCGGCCTTTCCGGTCTTTCAACGGCTGCCGCCGCCAGCAGCGGCAACAGGCCGTCGGCTCCCCTGCCGCCCGTCGTCTTCGGGGCGGCAGGGGGCCTTACGGGTCAGGGCTCGAGCGACAGATAGCGGGAGCGCTGTATGTCTTTCACATTGGGCTCCCACCCACTTACTTTGCTGGAAACCAGGTTCTTCGAGACATAGTAGTAGATCGGAATGACCGCCTGCTCCTCCATGGCAATCGCTTCGGCCTGGCGCAGGAGAGTCGCGCGCTTATCCATGTCGGTCGTCGTCGAGGCGAGTTCCATCAGGCTGTCGAACTCCGGATTCGACCAGCGGCCGTAGTTCTGACGTCCTGTGCGCGTCTCCAGCAGGTAGAGGAAGTTCTGCGCGTCGTTATAGTCCGCGATCCAGCCCGCACGGGCGATGTCGAAGTCGTTCTGTTCCAGATTGTTGTAGTGCGGCGTTACTTCCTGGTTGAACAGTTCCGCCTCGACGCCCAGTTCCTTCTTCCACATCGACGCCACGGCGATGGCGATGCGCTTGTGGTTCTCGCTGGTGTTGTATGACAGCGTAAACTTCAGCGGCTTGTCCGGACCGTAGCCGGCCTCGGCTATCAACGCCTTGGCTTTTTCCACCCGCTCGGCATAAGTCGTGTCCATCCAGCTCACGTAGGCCGGATCGCCGTAATTGCCGGTACCGGGCGGCACGAAGCTGTAGGCCGGCACTTCACCCGTCTTCAACACCTTGTCGGTGATCGCCTCGCGGTCGATCACCATGGACAGCGCCTGACGTACCCGTGCGTCGTCGAAGGGCGGCTTGTTGGAGTTGATCGGATAGTAGTAGATGCCGAGGTAGGGGGCCACGCGGGTCTCCTCCGGCAGCTCCTTCTTCAGGAAATCAAACTGCTCGGAGGCGAAGTCCTTGGCGATGTCGATCTCGCCGGCGCGGAAGCGCTTCTGCACCGCGCCGCGGTCTTCGGTCGGGTAGAACTCGACCTGCTCGATGGCGACGTTCGTGGCGTCGTAGAAATCCGGGTTCTTGACCAGACGCACATGGGTGTTGGGCACCCACTCCTCAAGCACATAGGCGCCGTTGCTGGCAATGTTCTCCTTCTTGATCCAGTCGTCGCCGAACTTCTCGACCAGATGCTTGGGCACCGGGAAGGCGGTGTAGTGGGTCAGTTGCTCGACGAAATAGGGCGTCGGCGCCTTCAGCGTGACCTCCAGCGTCTTGGCGTCGACCGCCCGCACGCCAAGATTCTCCATGCCTTCCATCTTGGCACTGTTCAATTCCTCGGCGTTCTTGATGGGATACAGCAGGGAGGCATACTTGGCGGCAGTCTCCGGCATCAGGATGCGGCGCAGGGCAAAGACGAAGTCGTCGGCGCTGACCGGCGTACCGTCCGACCACGTGTGGTCGCGCAGCTTGAAGGTATAGGTGAGGCCGTCGTCGCTGACACTCCAGCTCTCGGCGGCGCCGGGCACCACGCTGCCGTCCTTGCTTTCCGTCGTCAGGCCCATGAAGAGGTCGCCGATGATGCGGTTTTCCCAGACCCCCGCGACGTGATGGGGATCGAGGGTGGCGGGCTCACCCATGTTGCCGACCCGCAGGACGTCCTGCGCCTGCAGCGTTGCGGAAAGGCCGCCGGTCATCGCGACCGCCAAGCCGGCGCCGAAGGCGGCGCGTTTGAATTTCTTGAGAAGCATTTGTCCACTCTCCCTGCTGTTGGAGAAGTCTGTCCCTGCCCGCCGGTTGGCCGGCAGGCCGGCGTCATTGGCGCCGGTTGTTGCTGTCATAATAGCGCCGCAATGGGTGCTCGGCACAAGACCCATGCTGAGGCATTTCGCAGCGATGGGTTGCGTTGTCGGCAAGCGAATTGGAAGAATATGACCACGTCCGGCCGGCCAGCGCTCAACCGACGGGGGAAGATTCCTGATCGGGGAAACGGTCCGCCGCGCAGCGGCTCAGCCGAGGCCCTTCTGGCCCATGTCGAGGAACTTCTGGCGGCGGTTCTGCTTGAGGATCGGGCCGCTGTCGCGCAGCAGCTCGCGCAGGCCTTCCTCCAGCTTGTCGCCGACCGCGGCAATGGTCAGCTTGCCGCCGCGGTGGGCGCCGCCCAGCGGCTCCGGAATGATGTCGTCGATGACGCCAAGGCGCAGCAGGTCCTGAGCTGTGAGGCGCAGGGCCTCGGCGGCTTCCTGCGCCTGCTCGCCCGAGCGCCAGAGGATCGAGGCGCAGCCTTCCGGCGAGATCACCGAGTAGATCGAGTGTTCCAGCATGTAAACCCGGTTGGCTGCCGCCAGCGCGATGGCGCCGCCGGAGCCGCCCTCGCCGATGATCACGGACATCAGCGGCACCTGGACATTCAGGCAGACCTCGATAGAGCGGGCGATGGCCTCGGCCTGGCCGCGCTCCTCGGCGCCGATGCCCGGATAGGCGCCGGCGGTGTCCACCAGGGTGATGATCGGCAGGCCGAAGCGCGCGGCCAGGCGCATCAGGCGCTGCGCCTTGCGGTAGCCTTCGGGGCGGGCCATGCCGAAGTTGTGCTTCACGCGGGAATTGATGTCGGCGCCTTTCTCGTGGCCGATCACCATGACCGAATGGCCGCGGAAGCGCCCGAGGCCGCCGACGATGGCCTTGTCCTCGGAGAACAGGCGGTCGCCGGAGAGCGGCGTGAAGTCCTCGATCAGCGCGGCGATGTAGTGCTGGAAGTGCGGCCGGTCGGGGTGGCGGGCGACCTGGGTCTTCTGCCAAGCGGAGAGCTTGCCGTAGGTCTGGCGCAGCAGCCGCTCGACCTTGCCCTGCAGCTTTTCGA
>CAYYIV010000038.1:0-43420 GCA_964472095.1 uncultured Pelagibius sp. | reverse complement strand
TAGAGCCTGCGCGGAATAGCGGCAAGAACCCCTCACCCTCCCGCTTCGCGGGCCCCTCCCTCTCCCGCGAGGGGAGAGGGGATTTTGTCGTCGTCTCAATCCTTTAACCCTCTCCCCTCGCGGGAGAGGGTTGCGAAGTCTTGGCGAGCGCAGCGAGCTTAGACGAAGCTGGGTGAGGGGGCCCTACGACCTCATCCGCTCGTTCGTCGGGTCGTAGAGGGCCTTCATGCCGACGGCGGCGACCTCTACCGGGAACTTCTGATTGAAATACTCGATCTCGAGCTGGCGGCCCTCCTCGCAGTAGTTGTGCGGGAGGTAGCCGAGCGCGATGTTCTTTCCGATCGACGGACCATAGGCCAAGCTGGTCGTGTAGGAGCGCCGGCCGAGCGAGTCGATCAGCACTTCGTCGGTCTTGGGATCGACGATCGGGCAGTTGCCCATCGGGAAGCGCACGACGCCGTCCTTGTCGATATTGTCCGTTACCGTGAGCGTGCAGAGCATCGCCGGCTGGTGCGCGCGCTCGCGCTGCTCGAGATAGGCGGCCTTGCCGTGGAAATCGGCGGCCTTGACCTTCGGACGGGCGAGACCGGCCTCGAGCAGATTGTACTCGGTCAGAAGGTCCGCGTTCTGAAGACGCAGGCTCTTCTCCAGCCGGCGGCTGTTGGCGTAGGTCTCGATCCCGATCGGGGTGATGCCGACTTCGCGGAACATGTCCCACAGCGCCAGGCCGTAGCTGAGCGGGAAGTGGAGCTCCCAGCCCTGCTCACCGACATAAGAGATGCGGAAACCCTTCACCGGCACGCCGCGCAGGGTGAAGTCCTGGCTGGCCGCGAAGGGGAAGTTCTCCGGATCGAGTCCGGCCGGATCGTCGGCCAGCTTCTTCAGACTCTCGCGGGCGTTCGGCCCCCAGACTCCGATGCAGCCATAATGATCGGTCCGGTCCTCGACGAAGACCGACCATTCCTTGTCCTGCGTCATGCGGCGGAGGTAGGTGGCATCCCGGTTGCCGGCGTCGCCGCCGTCGATGACGCGGAAGCGATCCTCGGTCAGACGCAGGACAGTCAGGTCCGCCTGCACGCCGCCGGCGGCGTCGAGGAAGTTGGTGTAGACGCCCTTGCCGACCGGCGTGTCGCCCGCGACTTTCGAAGAGGAGACGTACTCCATCAGCCGTTCCGCGTCGCGGCCCGAGACGTCGTAGATCGCGAAGTGGGACAGGTTGACCATGCCGACGTTCTCGGAGAGCTCCAGATGCTCGGCATTGGAAACCCGCCAGAAGTGGCGGTTGTCCCACTCGTTCAGGCGCTCCGGTACGCGGTCGGCGTATTTGGCCAGCAGCGTCTCCTCGTTGGAGGCGTAGCCGTGCGCCCGTTCCCAGCCGGCGATCTCCATGAAATAGCCGCCCAGCTCCTTCTCCCGCAGATAGAAGGGGCTGCACCGCAGGTTCCGGCCCTTGGAGTAGGGCTCGCGGTTGTGGACGGGCGGATTGTAGATCTTGAACGCCGTCTCATAGCAGCGGTCGTAGATATAGCTCTCCGTCTTCTGAATCGGATAGTAGCGGGCGTAGTCGATGCTGTGATGGTCGATCTCGGTCCGGCCGTCGGTCATCCAGTCCGCGATGAGCTTGCCCGTGCCCGGGCCGTCCTTGATCCAGACGGACACGCCGTACCACAGGCCGCGTACGTCCGGCGACTCGCCGATGGAGGGGCCGCCGTCGGCGGTCACCTGAAGCAGCCCGTTGAAGGAATGCCGTTCATTGTAGCCGAGCTCCCCGAGGATCGGGGTCAGCTCCATCGCGCGCTCCAGGGGCTCGATGATCTGCTCCATCTCGAGATCGCGCTGGGAGGGGGAGAGGCGGGCCTCCTCCTTCTCCTGCAGATCGCGCGGATGGACGAGGCGGGGGTCCTTCTCCTCGTAATAGCCCCATTCGATCTGACCGCCCTCGGAGGTCTTCGGATCGCCGGTATCGCGCAGGTAGGCGGAATTGCCCTGGTCGCGCAGCAGCGGATAGCCGATCTCCTTGCCGGTGCCCGCGAATTCCGTGTAGGGGCCGAAGAAGGTCAGCGGATGGTCGACCGGCATGACCGGCAGATCCTCGCCCGCCATCTCCGCGATCAGGCGACCCCAGAGGCCGGCGCAAACGACGACGTACGGCGTCTCGATATAGCCGCGCGTGGTGTGGACGCCCTTGATGCGGCCGTTCTCGATGTCCAGACCCGTACAGGGTGTGTTCGGCATAACCTGCAGCTTGCCGGTTGCCTCGGCGTCGCGGATCATTTCCCCGGCGACGACCTGGGAGCGCGGGATCACCAGACCCGCGTCCGGGTCCCAAAGCGCTCCCTGGATCACGCTCTCATCGACCAGCGGCATCAGTTCCTTCACCTTCTTCGGCGTGATCATTTCGACCCGGTTGCCGAAGGCGCGGCCGGAGCTGACCCGGCGCTCGAGTTCGCGCATCCGTTCGTCGTCACCCTTGCGGGCGACCTCGATGCCGCCGATGCGCGAGTAGCGGCCGCGCTTTTCGAAGAAGTCGATGCTGTATCTGGTCGTGAAGATCGTTATCTGGTCGTGCATCGTGTTGAAACAGAAGTCCGACGCATGACCGGTCGAGCCGATGTCGGTCGGGATGCCCGATTTGTCGATCCCGATGATGTTGTCCCAGCCCCGCTCGATCAGGTGATGGGCAACGGATGCCCCGACGATGCCGCCCTGTCCGATGATCACGACGTTCGCGCTCTTGTGGAACTGCGCCATTAATACCGTCTCCGTCTAAAAACACTATGCCGCCACGATTGACCTCGGCGTTCCCGTCCGGCGCAGGGAAAACCCCGCATGCCGCAGCGATACGTTGCGTCATGTGACCGGCGATCCTGTCCTGCCCGCCGCCGCAAGACTGCCCGGGTTACGACATCTTCTTATGATTGAGCGCTCTCGCGCCCGCGGTCGGCTGCTGTGGCCGCCCTCGGGCCCCTCTCGGGCCGGCCTCACTCACAAGCTGGAACCGGGGCGGCGGGCCGCCCCGGCAAGGCGCCTATTCTTTCCCGAAGCGGGCCGCGGCGATCCCAGTCTCCGCGACGGCATTTGTCGAATCTCCGACACCCCGCGAGGACGCCGGGCCGCCGGCCGCAAAGCGGCGGAAAACCTTGCCTTGTGGAGGGTCTCTCGGGCCCGCCCCAGCGCCGCAAATTCACGGGTGGCCGTCGCCGTTGCGACAGAGGGCCCCCGGCGCCGACGCCGATAATTCCGCTCTGCATAAATGCACGTATTTTTGGGGACCAGGATATGCCCACGACAGCAGAAGCCGACGGCGCCACCTCCGGCGGTGAGGGCCGCAGCGGACGGCGCGGCCGGGGTGGTGGCGGCGCCGAGGCGCGGCGCGCCCTGCGCGGCAGCGGCACGGTGGTCAAGAACCGCTACATCGAGCGCCAGATCCCGCCCTACGAGCTGCTTTCGGAGGAGGGGCTCGCACTGGTCGAGCGCAATGCCGAAACGGTGCTGGAGGAGATCGGCATCGAGTTCCGCGAGGACCCCGAGTCGCTGGCCCTCTTCAAGGAGGCCGGCGCCGAGGTGGACGGGGAGCGCGTGCGCTTTCCGCGCGGGCTCTGCCGCAAGCTCTGCGAGACCATCCCGCCGACCTTCACCCAGCACGCCCGCAACCCGGAGCGCTCGGTAGTCATCGGCGGCAATACCACGGTCTTCGCGCCGGTCTACGGGCCGCCCTTCGTGCGCGACCTGGAGGGCGGCCGGCGCTATGCCACCATCGCCGACTTCCAGAACTTCGTGAAGCTCGCCTACATGTCACCGGCCTTGCACCACTCCGGCGGCACGGTCTGCGAGCCGGTCGACATCCCGGTGAACAAGCGCCACCTCGACATGGTCTACGCCCACCTGCGCTTTTCCGACATGCCCTTCATGGGCTCGGTGACGGCGCCGGAGCGGGCGGAGGATTCCGTCGCCATGGCCAAGCTGGTGTTCGGCGACGACTTCGTCGAGAACAACACGGTGATGATCAACCTGATCAACGCCAACTCGCCGATGACCTTCGACGCCACCATGCTGGGCGCCTTGAAGGTCTACGCGCGGCACAACCAGGCCTGCATCGTGACGCCCTTCATCCTGGCCGGCGCCATGTCGCCGGTGACGCCGGTCGGCGTGATGACCCAGACCCTGGCCGAGGCGCTGGCCGGCCTCGCCTTGACCCAGCTGATCCGGCCGGGCGCGCCGGCGGTGCTCGGCAGCTTTGCCTCCTCGATGTCGATGCAGTCGGGGGCGCCGACCTTCGGCACGCCGGAGCCGGCGCTGGTGCTCTACGGCATGGCGGCGCTGGCGCGGCGCCTCAAGGTGCCCTTCCGCTCCGGCGGCTCGCTCTGCGGCTCGAAGCTGCCGGACGCCCAGGCGGCGCACGAGAGCACCCAGACCCTGCTGCCGACGGTGCTCGGCGGCGTCAACTTCGTGCTGCATGCGGCCGGCTGGCTGGAGGGCGGCCTGGTGTCGTCCTACGAGAAGTTCGTGATCGACGCCGACCAGCTCGGCATGATGCAGACTTTCTGCGGCGGCTACGACCTCAGCGAGAACGGCCAGGCCATGGATGCCCTGCACGAGGTCGGCCCGGGCAGCCACTTCCTCGGCTGCGCCCACACCCGCGCCAACTTCGAGACGGCCTTCTACCGCTCCTCCATCGCCGACAACAACTCCTTCGAGCAGTGGGAAGCGGAGGGCGGGCGCGACGCCTATGTGCGCGCCAACGGCATGTGGAAGAAGACCCTGGCCAGCTACGAGGCCCCGGCCCTCGACCCCGGTATCGACGAGGCCCTGAAGGCCTTCATCGCCGAACGCAAGGGCGCGATGCCCGACGCCTTCTCCTGATCGCTTGCCTCAGGCGCTGCCCAGTTCCTTGCGGAGCAGGGCGGCGCCGGCGCCGAGTGCCCTGAGCTTGCCTTCGGCCACCGCGGTCGGCAGGGGTGCAAGGCCGCAGTTGGTGCAGGCGACGATCCGTTCGGGGTCCACGAACTCGGTGGCGGCGCGCAGTGTCGCCGCCACTTCCTCCGGTGTTTCTATTTCCGTGCTGGCGACGTCGATGGCGCCCACCAGCACGTCCTTGTCCTTCAGAAGAGCGATGAGCGACAGCGGCACGTGAGAGTGTGCGCACTCCAGCGACACCTGGTCGATGTTACTGTTGTTGAGCGCCGGGAAGAAGTCCTCGTACTGGCGCCACTCCTCGCCCAGGGTCTTCTTCCAGTCGATGTTCTCCTGGATGCCGTAACCGTAGCAGATGTGCACGGCCGTCGTGCACTTGAGGCCCTCGATGGCGCGGTTCAGCGTCTCGACGCCCCAGGTCGCCGCCTCCCTGGTGAAGGCGTTGAAGGCCGGCTCGTCGAACTGGATGACGTCGACGCCGACGGCCTCCAGCTCCCGCGCCTCGGCGTTCAGCAGCTCGGCGAAGGCCATCGCCATCTCGGGCCGGCTGCCGTAGTGCGCGTCGGCGATGGTGTCGCAGATCGTCATCGGCCCGGGCAGCGTGAACTTCAGGCGGTTCTTCGTGTTGGCGCGGCAGAAGCGCGCGCTCTCAACATGCACCGGTTTGAGCCGCCGCACCGCCGCCGTCACCGTCGGCACCTTGGCGTCGTAGCGGTCGTTGCGGATGCCCATGGTGGTCATGCGTTGCCAGTCGATACCCTCGATCTGCTCGAGGAAGCCGTGCACGAAATGCTTTCGGAACTGCTCGCCATCGCTGACGATGTCGATGCCCGCCTCTTCCTCGAAGCGGATCCAGGCGAGCGCCGCCTTCTGCTGGCCCTCGACGAGATCGTCGTCCTGCAGGCGCCACGGGGCCCAGAGTTTTTCCGGCTCGGCCAGCCAGTCGGGTTTCGGCAGGCTGCCTGCCACGGTTGTCGGAATCAAAGCGCCCTCCCGCAAGTTCGTTTTCCCCGCTGTTCCGAGGTTGCCGCAAGTGTAGCCGTCCTTCCGGTTCCGGCAAAACGTTTGCAACGGCCGCCGCAGGAACCTTCACGCAGGGCCGGACGCCCGCCTCGACGGGAAGGGCTATCCTTCTTCACGGCGGTGCGGCAGATTAGCTTCAAAGCCCGAAAGCCGCCGTTTCCGTCGCAAACGGGCCTGCGACGGCGGCGGCGATCGCACCATAGTGGCCGGTATCAGCAGCGCAGCCCCAATGCATGTCACATTCGATCAGTCACCCAACTCTTCCTGCCCCGTCCGAAAGCCCGCATCCTGAGAGCCAGCCTCTCGGCGCCTGGCTTGTCTTTGGCTCGGCCCTGGTCTGGAGCCTGGGCGGCATCATTGCCCGCCTGGCAGAGATCGAGAATCCCTGGACGGCCGTTTTCTGGCGCTCCGGAACGGCGATGCTGTTCCTCCTCGCCTTCATGCTGCTGCGCGACGGCAGGGCGGGGACGGTCGCCCTCTTTGCCCGAATGGGGTTTGCAGGCTTGGCGGTCGCTGTCTGCTTTGCCATTGCATCGACTTCCTTCGTGGTGGCGCTGCAATTCACGACCGTGGCCAATGTCCTCCTGATGCAGGCCGGCGTACCGCTCATTGCCGCCCTCATCTCCAGGATCCTTTTCGGCGAGCAGCTCCGTTTCATGACCTGGCTTGCCGTTGCGGCGGTGATATGCGGCGTGGCGGTCATGGTCTCCGACTCGCTGACCGGCAGGGTCTCGCCCATCGGTGATGGCCTTTCGCTTCTCATCGCCTCGGCTTTCGCCAGTGCCACGGTGATCACGCGGCGCTACTCCGGCATCAGAATGACGCCTGCTGTGTGCACCGGAGCGGCCCTTGGCTGTGCAGTGGCCTTTGTCCTGAGCCTCGTCACCGCTGGAAGCGTAGCGGTGGAGAGCTGGCAATTGCCGATCCTCGCCGTGTTTGGTATCAGCCTGGGGTTGGGCTTGGCCCTCTTCACGCAGGGCGCCCGGCTGATTCCCTCCGCCTTTGCAGCCCTCCTCGGGACCGGCGAGACCATTCTCGGGCCGTTCTGGGTATGGCTGTTTCTGGGAGAGACGCCGACGCCGCGGACCGTGATCGGTGGCGCCATCGTGCTGGCGGCGATCCTTGCCTATCTGGTCTGGCAGATCGTCGACAACCGCAAGATCCGGCGCCTGGCACCGCCGATTCACTGAGCGGGCGGTCGGCGCGGAACAGAGGTTGCCCGTCAGGCCTTCACCACCGCGACCCCGTATTCCCGCCCGGCGTCTTCCAGCCAGCGCCAGAGATAGTCGGCGAAGGAGCGCCTGACGTAGAGCGCGAAGGAGGGGCCGCCGCTTTCGGCATCGCTCAGCTGATGCAGGGTGACGGCCGCCTTGGAGAGGTGGCTCTGGGCGCAGTGGCCGCTGCCGCCGAAGACCCGCGGATGCAGGTCGAGCGGGCAGCCCTTGGCGATCACGGCGCGGGCCTGCGGCCCGGCGACGGCGATGCAGCAGAGGCTCTCGCCCACGTCGGTCACCGCGGCGTGCAGGCCGCCGATCGCCGCGCGGAGTCTTGCCGCGAGCTGCGCCTCGGCAAAGGGTGCGGCGGCGTGCTGCACGACCAGCCACTCGTCCGGGCCCAGCCACAGCAGGGCGCGGCCGTCGCCGGTCGCCGCCGTGTTGGGGACCGTCGGCAGCTCCAGGCCGAGGGCCTGGCGGATCGCCTCGACGAATGCCGCGTCGGCGCTGTCGCCGCGCAGGTTCACAGCGGCCGGCAAGGTCTTTTCGCAGAGCTTCACGCCGACCTCGCCGGGGCGGTCGGTGGCCCGGGTGGCCAGGGCCAGGTGGTCGAGGGCGCTCTGTCTCATGTAGGGTTCAATCACTTGAGGCGCTCCCCTTCCGGATCGAAGAAGACGCAAGTTTCGGCGATAACGCAGGCGATGGTTCTACCGTCGCCGAGCGGCGCGTAAAGCGTCTCGCCTTTGCGCGCCAGGCCGCCCTTCACCAGGGCCATGGCGATGGATCGCCCGCAGTTCGGCGAATAGTAGCTCGACGTCACGTGGCCCAGCATCGGCATCGGCGGCTTGGGCAGCACTTTCTCGACCAGCTGGGCGCCTTCCGGAAGCACCTCCTGCGGGTCCTCGGTGAGCAGGCCGACGAGCTGCTTGCGGTCGGGCTTGGCCATGTCTGCGCGGCTGAGCGAGCGCTTGCCGACGAAATCCTTGGTCTTGGACACGATCCAGTCCATGCCGAGGTCGTAGGGCGTCACCGAGCCGTCGGTTTCCTGGCCGACGATGATGTAGCCCTTCTCGGCCCGCAGCACGTGCATGGCCTCGGTGCCGTAGGGCGTGATGCCGTAGCGCTCGCCGGCTGTCATCAGGGTCTGCCACACCGCCATGCCGAAAGAGGCCGGCACGTTGATCTCGTAGGACAGCTCGCCGGTGAAGGAGATGCGGAAGATGCGCGCCGGCACGCCTGCCACCTTGGCCGGCGTGTAGGCCATGTGCGGCAGCGCCTCCGCGGAGAGGTCGGCGTCACTCACCTCCGCCAGCAGGCGCCGGGCGTTGGGGCCGGAGAGCGTCATGGTGGCGAACTGCTCGGTGACCGAGGTGAGGTAGACCTTAAGGTCCGGCCACTCGGTCTGCAGGTAGTCATCGAGGTGGCCGAGCACCGCGGCGGCATTGCCGGTCGTGGTGGTCATCAGGTAGTGCCGCTCGCCGAGCCGCGTGGTGACGCCGTCGTCCATCACCATGCCGTCTTCCTTCAGCATCAGGCCGTAGCGGCAGCGCCCGACGTCAAGCTTCAGCCAGGCGTTGGTGTAGACGCGGTTGAGGAACTCGGCGGCGTCGGGCCCCTGGATGTCGATCTTGCCGAGGGTGGTGGCGTCGAGGATACCGAGGGAGTCGCGTACCGCCTTCACCTCGCGGTTCACGGCGGCGTGGATGTCCTCGCCGTGCTGCGGGTAGTACCAGGCGCGGCGCCACTGGCCGACGTCCTCGAAGAGGGCGCCGTTGCGCTCGTGCCAGGCGTACATCGGCGTGCGGCGCAGCGGGTCGAGCAGGTCGTCGACGTCGCGCCCGGCGAAGGCGCCGAAGGTGACCGGCGTGTAGGGCGGGCGGAAGGTGGTGACGCCGACTTCCGGCAGGTGCCGGCCGATCTCGTCGGCGACGATGCCGATGGCGTTCACGTTGCCCATCTTGCCCTGGTCGGTCGCCATGCCGGTGGTGGTGTAGCGCTTGACGTGCTCGATGGAGGTGTAGCCCTCGCGCAGCGCCAGCTTCAGGTCGGCGGCGGTGACGTCGTTCTGCTGGTCGACGAAGTGCTTGGCCTTGTGGCCGAGCGGCCGCTCGCCGGGTATCAGCCAGAGCCAGCGGCCGACCAGGAAGTCCCGGTCATCGTCGAGCGGACCGCTCGAGGTCTCCTCCGCAGTACCGCTGCCGTGGCCAAAGTCGCTGGCGGCCGCCGCACCGGCCCAGGCGCCTTCGCTCAGACAGGCGCTCAAGCCGAAGCTCCCGTTGGCGGCGCCGGCCGAACGCTGGCCGGACTGCATCGCCTCGTTCGGCACGAAGCAGGCGTGCTCGTCGTTCCAGCGCAGCTTGCCCTTGGCTTGGCAGAAGAGGTGTACCGTCGGGTTCCAGCCGCCGGAGTTGGCGACCAGGTCGCAATCGATGACTTCGGGTGTTCCGGTGACCGCCTTGCCGTCGATGGTGAGCTCGGCGACGCGCACGCGCCTGACCCGCTTCGCGCCCTCGACGCCCACGATGGCGGACTCGGCGAGGATGCGCAGGCCCTGCGCCTCGGCGCGCTCGGTCAGCGGACCGGCCGGTACCGCGCGGGCGTCGACGATGGCGGCCACCTCGATGCCGGCGGCGGCCATATCGAGCGCCGCGCCGTAGCCGCTGTCGTTGTTGGTGAAGACCACCGCACGGCGTCCCGGCCGCACGGCATAGCGGTTCACATAGGCTTGCACGGCGGACGCGGTCATCACGCCGGGGCGGTCGTTGTCGGCGAAGACCAGCGGGCGCTCGATGGCGCCGGCACAGTAGACCACCTGCTTGGTACGCAGCTTCCACAGGCGCTTGCGCGGCAGCGTCTCGGGCGGCGTCGGCAGGTGGTCGGTGACGCTCTCCACCAGGCCGAAGAAGTTATGGTCAAAGGCGGCGTAGCAGATCGTGCGCTTGAGGATGCGCACCTCCGGCATCGCGGCCAGCTCCGCCTCGGCGGCGGCGACCCAGTCGCGGGCCGGTCGGCCGTCGATCACCTCACCAGAGGTGTTCATCAGGGCGCCGCCCAGCAGGTGGTCCTGCTCGACCAGGATGACCCGCGCACCGGTGCGCCCGGCGGCCAGTGCCGCGGCGAGGCCGGCAGGACCGCCGCCGACCACCAGGACGTCGCAGTGTGCAAAGGTTTTGTCGTAGCGGTCGGGGTCGCGCTCGCGCGGCGATACGCCAAGGCCGGCGGCGCGTCGGATGAAGTGCTCGTAGGTCATCCAGGCGCTGGCTGGCCACATGAAGGTCTTGTAGTAGAAGCCGGCCGGCAGGAAGCGGGAAGCGAGGCCGTTCAAGGCGCCGACGTCGAAGGCCAGCGAAGGCCAGGCGTTCTGCGAGCGGGCCTTCAGACCGTCGACCAGCTCGACCTGGGTGGCCTTGAGGTTCGGTTCACTGCGCGGTCCCTCGCCGAGCTGCATGAGCGCGTTGGGCTCCTCCGCGCCGGCGCTGACGATGCCGCGCGGGCGGTGGTACTTGAAGCTGCGGCCGACCAGGTGGACGCCGTTGGCGAGCAGGGCCGAGGCCAGCGTGTCGCCGGCCAGTCCCCGGTAGCTCTTGCCGTTGAAGGTAAAGGTCAGGGGCTGGTCGTGGTCGACATGACCGCCCTGGGGTAAACGCATGCGTCCGGCCACGTCCGCCTCCTCCTCAGACGTAGCGACGCGGATCGAGCGCCGGCGGCGGCGACCCCATCGGATAGATGGCAAGGATTTCGTAGGTCACCGAATCGCGCGCCGCGTTGAACCAGCGCCGGCAGCCCTGCGTGTGGTGCCAGCGCTCGAACACCAGGCCCTTGATGTTGTCGCGCAGGAAGACGAACTCCGCCCACTCGGCATCGGTGAGGCTGGCGGGATCCTTCGGGCGCTCGATATGGGCTTCGCCGCCGCAATGGAACTCGCTCTCGGCGCGCGGGCCGCAGTGGGGACAGGCAATCAAAAGCATCTCGTCTGGAAACCCCTAGTGCGCCACGGCCGCCGCGCCGTGTTCGTCGATCAGGAAGCCGGTGCGGAAGCGGTCGAGCGAGAAGGCCGCGTTGAGGTCGTGCGGTGCGTCCTTGGCGATGGTGTGGGCGAAGGCCCAGCCGGACCCGGGTGTCGCCTTGAAGCCGCCGGTGCCCCAGCCGCAGTTCAGGTAGAGGTTCTGCACCGGCGTCTTGGAGAGGATCGGGCTGGCGTCGGGGCAGACGTCGACGATGCCGCCCCACTGGCGCAGCATGCGCATGCGGCGGAACAGCGGGAAGAGCTCGCAGATGGCCGCGAGGGTCTCCTCGGTCACCTGCATGGAGCCGCGCTGGCCGTAGCCGATGTAGCCGTCGACGCCGGCGCCGATCACCAGTTCGCCCTTGTCGGACTGGCTGATGTAGGCGTGCACGGCGCCGGACATCACCACGGTGTCGAGCACCGGCTTCACCGGCTCCGACACCAGGGCCTGCAACGGCACCGATTGCACCGGCAGGCGGAAGCCGGCCATGTTGGCCATCACGCTGGAGTGGCCGGCGGTGACCAGGCCGACCTTGCCGGCCTCGATATAGCCCTTGGCGGTCTCGACGCCCTTGATCCTGCCGTCCTCGATGCGAAAGCCGTTGACCGGGCACTCCTGGATGATGTCGACGCCCAGCGCGTTGGCGGCGCGGGCATAGCCCCAGGCGACCGCGTCGTGGCGCGCGGTGCCGCCGCGGCGCTGCAGGCTGGCGCCGAGCACCGGGTAGCGCCCACCGGCGCGCAGGTCGATGACCGGCACCATCTCCTTCACCTGCTGGGCATTGATGAATTCCGAGTCGATGCCGTTCAGGCGGTTGGCGTTGATCCGCCGCCAGGTTTCCCGCAGATCGTGCTGGTTGTGTGCCAGGTTGAGCACGCCGCGCTGCGAGAACATGACGTTGTAGTTGAGGTCCTGGGAGAGGCCCTCCCAGAGCTTCAACGCATGCTCGTAGAGCGCGGCCGACTGGTCCCAGAGGTAGTTGGAGCGCACGATGGTGGTATTGCGCCCGGTGTTGCCGCCGCCCAGCCAGCCGCGCTCCACCACGGCGATCGACTTGATGCCGTGCAGCTTGGCCAGGTAGTAGGCGGTGGCGAGGCCGTGGCCGCCGCCACCGACGATGACCACGTCGTAGCGCGGCTTGGGCTCGACGCTCTGCCAGGCCTGCTGCCAGTTCTCGTGGTAGCTGAAGGCGTTGCGCAGCAGACTGAAGATTGAATAGCGCGGCATCATGCGCGAAGCGTTTCCCCTGGACGACCTGTTCTGCGGGCCGCGGTCCGGCACGGCCGGCGGCCCCCCGTTAACCATGCTGACACCCGCACCGAGGCTTGGCAACGGCGCCCGGACTCCCGCCGCGCGCAGCCCCATCCCGACAGGCGCCAGGGCACTCGATCGGCGGCCTTGGGGCTCGCGGTTTCCCGGCGGAAATTTATCTGTTCGCGACACCGGCAGTTATGCCAGAGTCGCGAAATCGGTATTTCACCCCGGCGCTTGTGAGCCATTGTCGCCCCATGTTCGGAAACGTCCCCAGAGAGCTGCCCCAGCGCATTGCTCTCATCCTCCTGCCCCGGTTCTCCTTTCTGCCGTTCTCCGGCCTGGTGGAATCTTTCCGCCTGGCCAACCGCATGAGCGGGCGGGAACTCTACCGCTGGAAGCTGGCCTCCACGGACGGCCAGCCGGTGGCGGCCTCCAACGGCGTGGAGCTCAACGTCGGCGGCAATCTCTCGGTGGCGGAAGCCTGCGACACCGTGGTGATCTGCAGCGGCATCGATGTGCATACGATCAATGCCCGCGGCCTCACCGGCTGGCTGCGCAAGACCGACCGTCGCGGGTCGGACATCGGCGCCATCTGCACCGGCAGCTACATCCTGGCCAAGGCCGGGCTGCTCGACGGCTACCGCTGCACCATTCACTGGGAGAACCTGGCCGGCTTCTGCGAGGATTTCCCGGACATCGAGGTGACCAGCGAGCTCTTCGAGATCGACCGCAACCGCTTCACCTGCTCGGGCGGTACGGCGGCCATCGACATGATGCTGAACGTCATCGCCCGCCAGCACGGCCACGAGCTCGCCGCCAGCGTTGCCGACCAGTTCATGCACGAGCGCATCCGCGACCAGCACGACCGCCAGCGCATTTCCCTGCCGGCCCGCCTCGGCGTGCGCCATCCGAAGCTGCTGGCGGTGATCGGCACCATGGAGCAGAATCTCGAGGAGCCGCTCAGCCGCAGCGAGCTGGCGCGCGGCGCCGATCTTTCCACGCGGCAGCTGGAACGCCTGTTCCGCAAGTACCTGAACCGCTCGCCGGCGCGCTACTATCTGGAGCTGCGCCTCAACAAGGCGCGCCTGCTGCTGCTGCAGACCAACATGTCGGTGATCGACGTGGCGCTGGCCTGCGGCTTCGTCTCGGCCTCCCACTTCTCCAAGTGTTATCGTGACTTCTTCGGCCGCACCCCGCGCAAGGAGCGCGGCCTGCCGCTGAAGGGCGAGGCGGAGGAAGAGGAGATCGCCGCTCTGCGTTAGATCGCCCGGGGACCGCCGATGACGGCGTGGGGCAGGGGAAGGGCAGTTTTCCGATCATGAAGGTCATCGTTCTCGGCAGCGGGGTCGTCGGGGTCTCCACCGCGTACTACCTCGCCAAGGCCGGCCACGAGGTGGTGGTCATCGACCGCCAGTCCGCGGCCGCGATGGAAACCAGCTTCGCCAACGCCGGCGAGGTCTCGCCCGGCTACTCCTCGCCCTGGGCCGGGCCCGGCATGCCGGTGAAGGCGATCAAGTGGATGCTGCACAGGCACTCGCCCCTGGTGATCCGCCCGCGCATCGACATCTACATGTTCCGCTGGCTCTACCGGATGCTGAAGAACTGCAACCTCCAGGCCTACCGGGTCAACAAGGGGCGCATGCTGCGCATCGCCACCTACAGCCGCGATTGCCTGGAGGAGCTGCGGCGCGAGACCGGCATCGCCTACGACGAGCGCAGCCGCGGCACGCTGCAGATGTTCCGCGACCAGAAGGGGCTGGACGATGCCGCCAAGGACGTCGAGATCCTGCAGGAGTTCGGCATCGACCACGCGGTGTTGGACCGCGCCGGCTGCATCGGCAGAGAGCCGGCGCTGAAGCACGTGGCGGAGAAAGTCGCCGGCGGCCTGCTGCTGCCCGGCGACGAGACCGGCGACTGCTTCCTCTTCACCACCCGCCTGGCCGAGCTTGCCGCCGGCCTGGGCGTCACCTTCCGATACGACACCACCATCAGGCGCCTGGTCGTCGAGGGCGGCAAGGTCAAGCACGTCGAGACCAGCCGCGGCGTCGAGACCGCCGACGCCTACGTCGCGGCGCTGGGCAGCTATACGCCGCTGCTGGTGCGCCCGCACGGCATTCGCACCCAGGTCTATCCGGTGAAGGGCTACTCGGTGACCGTGCCCATCGTCGACGAGGATGGCGCCCCGGTCTCGACCATGATGGACGAGAAGTCCAAGGTCGCGATCACCCGCCTCGGCGACCGCATCCGCGCGGCGGGGACGGCGGAGCTGACCGGCTACAACCTGCAACTCTCGCACGGCCGTTGCGCGATGCTGTTCCACGTGGTGCGGGATCTCTTCCCCACGGGCGGCGACCTGACCGACGTGAAGTTCTGGACCGGCCTGCGCCCGATGATCCCCGACGGCGGTCCGCTGATTGGCCCGACCCGCCTCGCCAACCTCCATCTCAACACCGGGCACGGCACGCTCGGCTGGACCATGGGGCCCGGCTCCGGGCGCCTCCTCGCCGACCTGCTGTCGGACAGGCCGACGGAGATCCCGCTCGACGGGCTCACCATTGACCGCTTCCCGCAAGGGCAGGGGATTTGAGGGGGAGATGAAAAAGACCTTCTCCCCTGGCGGGAGAAGGTTGCGCAGGCTTAGCGAGTGCCAGCGAGCTTAGACGGAGCTGAATGAGGGGGCGCCGCCGCTCGCTGTGGCGGGGAAAGTCTCGTCAGCCCCGCCGCCTCCGGCGCCGGCCGCCGCTGTCGCCGCCGTCGTCGGCACCGCTGCGCGGACGCGGGGCGGGCAGGGTTACCACCTTGGCCAGGCTGGGGAAGCTGGCGGTGGTGTGGGGAATGCCCATGGCCTCGACGAAGTGCGCCTGGAATTTCGGCTCCACCGCCGTCTCGATCTTCTCGACCTTGCGGATGACCTGCTCGATCTCGTCGCGCGCCACCTGGTTCAGGAGGGCGATGCGGGCGCCGGTGCCGGCGGCGTTGCCGGCCGAATAGACATGCTCGAGCGGGCAGTCGGGGATCATCCCCAGCACCATGGCGTACTTGGTGTCGATGTGGCTGCCGAAGGCGCCGGCCAGCATGATCTGGTCGAGCTGCTCGACGCCCAGGCGGTCCATCAGCAGGCGGATGCCGGCATAGAGCGCCGCCTTGGCGAGCTGGATCGCGCGCACGTCGTTCTGCACGATGCGGAGCTCCTGCTCGCCCTGGTGCAGCAGGTAGGAGAAGGTACGCCCGTCGGCCTGCACGCGCGGGCTGCGCGCCGCCGCCGCGCCGTCGATGGTGCCGTCCTGGGCCAGGACGCCGGCGAGGTACATCTCCGCCAGCACCTCGATGATGCCGGAGCCGCAGATGCCGGTGACGCCGATCTTGCGGGTCTCCTCGGCGAAGCCCGCCTCGTCGGACCAGAGGTCGCTGCCGATCACCTTGAAGCGCGGCTCCAGAGTCACCGGATCGATGCGCACCCGCTCGATGGCGCCGGGCGCGGCGCGCTGGCCGCAGGAGATCTGCGCGCCCTCGAAGGCCGGGCCGGTCGGCGAGGAACAGGCCAGCAGGCGGTCCTGGTTGCCGAGCACGATCTCCGCATTGGTGCCGACGTCGACCACCAGGGTCATCTTGTCGGTCTTGTGCGGTGATTCAGAGAGGATCACACCGGCGGTGTCGGCGCCGACGTGGCCGGCGATGCAGGGCAGCACGTAGACGCGGGCGTTGGGGTGGAAGCGCAGGTCGAGCTGGCTCGCCCAGAGGGTCATGCCGGAGTTGGCGGCCAGCGCGAAGGGCGCGCCGCCGAGCTCGGTCGGATCGATGCCGAGCAGCAGATGGTGCATCACCGGATTGCCGACGAAGGTGGCGTTGAGGATCTCCTCGCGCTCGATTCCGCCTTCCTTGCAGACCTCCGCAGTCAGCTCGTTGATGGCGCGGCGCACCGCATCGGTCATCTCGCGTTCGCCGCCCGGGTTCATCATCACATAGGACACCCGGCTCATGAGGTCCTCGCCGAAGCGGATCTGCGGGTTCATCACGCCGGAGGAGGCGATCACCTCGCCGCTCGAGAGATTGCAGAGGTGGGCGGCGATGGTGGTCGAGCCGACGTCGACGGCCAGGCCGTAGCTGCGGTCGCGGAAACCGGGCCAGAGGGCTGTGATGACCTGGCCGCGGTGTACCGCCACGGTGACCTGCCAGTTGCCGGCGCGCAGCGTCTTCTGCAGGCTCTGCAGGATGCGCAGGTCGGCCTCCAGTTCGGTGAGGCCCCATTGGTCCTCCAGCGCCGCCAGCAGGCGCTCCAGGTCGCCGCTGGGATTGTGCATGTCCGGTTCCTGCACCACGACGTAGTGCAGCCGGATCGCCGGATCGAGCTCGATCGCCCGCGCCTCGGCGCGCTTGCGCACGACCTGCTTGTGGACCTGGCTTTCGGCCGGTACGTCGACCACCACGTCTTGCTGCAGCAGGGCCTGGCAGGAAAGGCGGCGGCCGCTGGCCATGCCACGCTTTTCCTCGTAGCGCGCTTCGGTCTGGTTCCAGGGGGAGACATGGGTCTCGCGGCTGGTGATGCCGTGCTTGGCGAATTCGCCGACGCCGATCTCGACCTGACAGCGCCCGCAGAGCCCGCGTCCGCCGCAGACGGAATCGATGTCCACGCCCAGGCTGCGTGCCGCCTTGAGGATCGGTGTGCCGACCGGAAAACGGCCGCGCCGGCCCGACGGCGTGAAGACGATCAGCGCGTCTTTGGGGGCAGACCTGGGGGCTTCGTCGGGCAAGGGTAGGCTGTCTCCTGTGCTTTATCCCCGGCGCCGGCGGCGCTCGCGGCGGCCACCTTCCTCGCCCTCGGCGCCGGCCGGGGCCGGCTCGCGGAACTTGCGGATCCAGGCGCGGCAGTCGCGGTCGTGGCTCAGCAGCACGTCGGCGGCCATGATGCCGGTCAGCTCCTCCTGGTGCAGCGGGTTCATGATCGCCGACGTCATGCCGGCGCCGGCGGCCATGGCCAGGAAATAGGAGTTCATGGCATGGCGGTTGGGCAGGCCGAAGGAGATGTTGGAGGCGCCGCAGGTGGTGTTGACGCCGAGCTCCTCGCGCAGCTTGCGGATGATCGAGAAGGCCTGGCGGCCGGCGGTGCCCATGGCGCCGATCGGCATGACCAGGGGGTCGACGACGATGTCTTCCTTGGGGATGCCGTAGTCGGCGGCGCGCTCGACGATCTTCTTGGCGACGGCGTAGCGCACTTCCGGGTCCTCGGAGATCCCGGTCTCGTCATTGGAGATGGCGACCACGGCGGCGCCGTACTTCTTCACCAGCGGCAGCACGCGCTCCATCTGCTCGTCCTCGCCGGTCACCGAGTTCACCAGCGCCTTGCCCTGGTAGACGGAGAGGCCGGCTTCCAGCGCATCGACGATGGAGGAGTCGATGGACAGCGGCAGGTTGGTCAGCGACTGCACCAGCTTGATGGTCTGGGCGAGGATCGTCGGCTCGTCGGCCAGCGGGATGCCGGCGTTGACGTCCAGCATGTGGGCGCCGGCGGCGACCTGCGCCAGGCAGTCGGCCTCGACGCGGCTGAAGTCGCCGGCGGCCATCTCGGCGGCCAGCAGCTTGCGCCCCGTCGGGTTGATGCGCTCGCCGATAATGCAGAAGGGCTGATCGAAGCCGATGATCAGTTCCTTCGAATGCGAGCTGACGACGGTGCGTGACATGTTCCCGTTACTCCTTTCCAGCCCTGCGGCGCGCGAATTTCCGCGCCGCCGGGGCGCCCAAGACGTTGGGCGGCATTTGTCCTCTTTCCACCGCGCCGGGCTGACGCAGGGACGACCCGCTGTGGCCTGTTCGCGCTACTCGATCTCGCGGGTCACCTTGAAGCCGCCACCCTTGGCGTTGAGCGCAAAGTCGCCATCGGCCACAGCGTAGGTCCAGGCCGCCGAGCGCTTGAGGCCGCCGAGCGGATAGATGTGGATGCGCGCGATGCCGCAGTCCGGGTCGTAGGCCTTGTAGCGGGCGAGGTCGAGCAGCAGGCGGTCGGGCGCGTTCACCGTCATCAGCTTGGCCACGTTGCGGGCCTGGCGCGTCAGGAAGCGCATGGAGGGACCGACGCCGCAGGCCTTGGCGTGATTGATCAGGGTTTTGATGGTGGCGAGGCCGGGGACGCCGATGTGGATCGGCAGGCGGTTGCCGGCGGACTGCATGGCCTTGTCCCAGGCGATGATCGGTGCCGCCTCGAAGCAGAACTGGGTGGCGATGTAGAAGGTCGCGTCGCTGCGCTCGGCGAAGGCGTTCTTCCAGGCCAGCGCCTCCTGCAGCACCGCCGGTGCGATGTCGGGGCTGCCTTCCGGATGGCCGGCGACGCCGATGGTGGTGACGCCATACTTGTCGAAGAGGCCGGTCTCGAGGATCGCCATGGAGCTCTCGAAGGGGCCGAGCGGCTTGTCGACGGCGCCGGCCAGCGCCACCACGTGGCGCAGTTCGGTGACGTCCGCCAGGGCCTTCAGGTAGTCCTCCAGTGCCTGGCGGCTCGGGATCGAGCGCGCCGCGAAGTGCGGCATCGGCTCAAAACCTTCCTCCTGCAGGCGCTTGGCGGTCGCCACCGTGTCGGCGAAGTCGGAGCCGGGCAGGAAGGTCACGGCGACGCGGGCGCCGGGGCGCAGATGCTCGCGGTAGTCCGGGATCTTGGCGGCCGAGCCGGGCGTGGTCTCCACGGTGAAGTCCCGCACCAGATCGAGGATCTGCTGCTTGGTCTGCTCGGCGGTCTGGTCGAGCGGCAGGGCCTTGCTCACGGCATACATCCCAGGGTTCCTTCTGCGCGTGTCATGACGCGGGGTGTCAGGCAGATTCCAGCCCGCCGGTGGCCACCAGCTCGGCCAGTCGGGCATCGTCGTAGTCGCTCTCCAGGCGGCGCGCGGCGGCGCCGGCCTCGGCTTCCAGGTCGTCGCCGCAGTCGGCGGCTTCGCCGCGGCGCCAGTGCTCCAGGTAGGCGTCGGTGCCGGTCAACTTGGCGCGCATGGCGGCGCGGTCGATGGCCTTCTCGAAGCGCTCGGTGAGCTGCACCTTGGCATTCTTGCGGCCGGCCTTGACGATCACCTGGGCCGGGATGTCGCGCCAGTAGACGATGGTCAGCTGCGCCATGCGGCGGCCTCCTGGCCACGGGCGGCGAGAAAGTCTCCGAGGCCGCCGTAGCCGGTGAAGTGTCTCTCGAAGGCAAGGCCGAGGCGCGCGGCCGCCGCGGCGGCGCGCGCATCGAGGTCTGCGTCCGCGGTCTGCGCCAGGTAGACCAGCTTGCGGTAGTTGCCGAAGTAGATCTCCAGCAGCTCCGGATGGCGGTCGAGGCCGAGGCCCTGGACGATCAGCCGGTCGAAGTGCCGCACCAGATAGTCGGTCAGGTAGAAGCTGCCGATCTCCGCTTCGGTCAAGGCGTCGAAAACCTCGTTGCCGGCGAAGAAGGCATAGCAGTGCGGCCCCTCGATGCGCTCGACGCCTTCCTCGGCCAGCACCTGGTCGAGCAGGCCGCCGGTGCCGCAGTCGCCGTAGAGCACGAGGATGCGCTCGTAGCGCCCGCGCGCGGCGCGGATGCGCTGGCGCACGCCGTCGGGAATCCTGTCCGGGGTGTTGTGCCAGGCGGCCGGCAGGCAGCTCACCGTCAGGTGGCGCCAGTCGTTCACGCGGATCAGCTCGACGATCTCCCGCGCCAGCGCACCGCAAGCGATGAGCAGCGTGCGCCCCGGCTCGCAGGAAGGGCGCGCGTCGACGGCTGTCGGAAGAGCCGCCATGGCTGTCTCGTGCTCCTGTTGCCTGCCGGCGCCGCTAGGCGGCGCCTTTCTGGTTGTGGCGGCGGGCCATGAAGTCCTTGGCGGTTTCCACCGCCACGGCGGCATCGCGGCAGTAGGCATCGGCGCCGACCGCTTCGGCGAAGGCCTCGTTCAGCGGCGCACCGCCGACCAGCACCACGAAGTCGTCGCGGATGCCTTTTTCCTTCATGGTATCGATCACCACCTTCATGTAGGGCATGGTGGTGGTGAGCAGCGCCGACATGCCGAGGATGTCGGGCTTGTGCTGTTCCAGCGCCGCCAGATACTTCTCGACCGGGTTGTTGATGCCCAGGTCGATGACGTCGAAGCCGGCACCTTCCATCATCATGGAGACCAGATTCTTGCCGATGTCGTGGATGTCGCCCTTCACGGTACCGATCACCATGGTGCCGAGCTTCGGCGCGCCGGTTTCGACCAGCAGCGGACGCAGGATGAACATGCCGCCCTTCATGGCGTTGGCGGCCAGCAGCACCTCCGGCACGAAGAGGATGCCGTCGCGGAAGTCGATGCCGACGATCCGCATGCCCTCGACCAGCGCCTCGGTCAGGACCCTGTAGGGCGTCCAGCCGCGGTTCAGCAGGATGTGGACTGATTCCTCGATCTCTTCCTTGAGGCCGTCGTACAGATCGTCGTGCATCTGCTTGACGAGTTCGTCGTCGTCAAGGCTGTTGAGATCGAGATCGTCGTCTTCCGCCATCGTCATTCCTCACGGCAAGAACGGCCCGGGATTTTCAACCTATTTCTAGGGCCCGGGCACTATGGGCCCCGGCGATCATTTCTCTTGAGAGGGGGCTTGGCGGCTTCACCTGCGGCGACTGATCGTGTCTGAATCGCGACAAAGCCGAAAGGCCCTGAAACTCAAGCGTTTGCGCGCCTATTTCCGGTGTCGGCGGCGGCCCCCGGATGGTCGCTTTCCGACCGTTCCGGGGCCGGCGCCGGGCCACCCGGGCAAGCTTGCGCGCCCAGGCCTTCGCGTCCGGTTAACGCTCCGGTGGCGGGGCAGGGTGCCGCCGGTCTCCCGGCTCAAAAACACACATTGTTTTTGTGATTGGGGAATATTTTACTCGTCGCTATGTTGGATTTCGAAATGTCGCATTGGCAAGGCGGACCAAGGGGGCCATATTCACGCCGAGTGCGGCGGGTTCCCCGGCTTGGCCTTGGCCGGGCGCAGGGCCGGATTGGCCATCATTCAGCGAAAGGTTCTTGAGGTATGGAAGGTTCGACGGCGCTAGTGGCCGACCCCTCCGGCCGCCGGATCATCGAATCTGCGGTAGTGCGTTTTGCCGGGGATTCCGGCGACGGCATGCAGCTGACCGGCAGCCAGTTCACGCTCTCCACCGCCCTTGCGGGCAACGACCTGGCGACCTTCCCGGACTTCCCGGCGGAGATCCGCGCGCCGGTCGGCACCACCTTCGGCGTCTCCGCCTTTCAGATCAATTTCGGCGCCCGCGTCATCAAGACCTCCGGCGACGAGCTCGACGTGCTGGTGGCGATGAACCCGGCGGCCCTGAAAGTGAACCTCGTCGACGTGAAGCCGGGCGGTCTGCTGATCCTCGATTCCGGCTCCTTCAACGAGCGCAACTTCGCCAAGGCCGGCTACCGGCAGGACCCGCGTGCCGAGGGCGGCCTTGAGGGCTACCGCGTCATCGAGGTCGACATGTCGCAGCTGACCCAGGACGCGCTGAAGGATTCCGGCCTCTCCAAGAAAGAGGCGCTGCGCTGCAAGAATCTTTGGGCGCTGGGTCTGGTCTACTGGATGTTCGGGCGCCCGCGCCAGTCGACGGTGGACTGGCTGAACGGCAAATTCATCACGCGCCCGGACATTGCCGCCGCCAACATCGCGGCGATGAACGCGGGCCATGCCTTCGGTGAGACGGCCGAGCTGGGCGCCGATGCGGCCGCCTTCTCCGTGCCGCCGGCCGAGATCGCGCCCGGCCTCTACCGCAACGTCACCGGCGCCGAGGCGTTGTCCTGGGGCCTGGTGGCCGGGGCCAAGGGCGCCGAGCTGAAGCTGGTGTTCTGCTCCTACCCGATCACCCCGGCGTCGTCGATCCTGCACTCGCTGGCGAGCCTCAAGGACCAGGGCGTGGTGACCTTCCAGGCCGAAGACGAGATCGCGGCGGTCTGCGCCGCCATCGGCGCCTCCTACGCCGGCGGCGTCGGCGTGACTTCCAGCTCCGGCCCCGGGGTGGCGCTGAAGACCGAGGCCATGGGCCTCGCCATCTCGGCCGAGCTGCCGCTGGTCATCGTCAACTCGCAGCGCGCCGGCCCGTCGACCGGCATGCCGACCAAGACCGAGCAGTCCGACCTCTACCAGTCCGTCTTCGGGCGCAACGGCGACAGTCCGCTGGTGGTGCTGGCGGCGCGCTCGCCGGCCGACTGCTTCGACGTGGCCATCGAGGCGGTGCGCATCGCCACCAGGTTCATGACGCCGGTGATCCTGCTGAGCGACGGCTACATCGCCAACGCCTCGGAGCCCTGGCTGCTGCCCGATGCCGACAGCCTGCCGCGCTTTCCGGTCACCTTCGCGACCGACCCGGAGGGCTTCCAGCCCTTCAATCGCGATCCGGAGACTCTGGCGCGGGTCTGGGCGGTACCCGGCACGCCGGGCCTGGAGCACCGCATCGGCGGTATCGAGAAGGCCAGCGACAGCGGCAACATCTCCTACGATCCGGCGAACCACCAGAAGATGACCAACCTGCGCCGCGACAAGGTGCTGGGCGTCGCCAGGGACGTGCCGCCACAGGCCTTCGAGGCCGGCGGGCCGGGCGACCGCCTGGTGGTGGTCGGCTGGGGCTCGACCTACGGGCCGATCAGCCGCGCGGTCGACAATCTGCGCAACGAGGGCCACGCCGTCGCCCACCTGCACCTGCGGCACATCTGGCCGCTGGCGCGCAACCTCGGCGAGCTGCTCGCCGGCTTCGACAAGATCCTGGTGCCGGAGATGAACGACGGCCAGCTGGTCACCCTGCTGCGCGGCGAGTTCCTGGTGCCGGCCGAGGGCCTCAGCAAGGTCACCGGCAAGCCCTTCAAGATATCCGAGATCGAGGCGGCCGTGCGCGCCCGCCTCGAGGCCTGATTGGGAGGCCTGAGATGAACGTTGCGACGCCAGCGCTGAAGACCGCCAAGGACTACGCTTCGGACCAGGAGGTGCGCTGGTGCCCGGGCTGCGGCGACTACGCCATCCTGAAGGCGGTGCAGAAGACCCTGGCCGACCTGCAGGCCGACACGGCGAAGACGGTGTTCATCTCCGGCATCGGCTGCGCCGCGCGCTTTCCCTATTATATGGCGACCTACGGCTTTCACACCATCCACGGCCGCGCGCCGGCTTTTGCGACCGGTGTGAA
Source organism: uncultured Pelagibius sp. (assembly GCA_964472095.1). Lineage (GTDB taxonomy): Bacteria > Pseudomonadota > Alphaproteobacteria > Kiloniellales > Kiloniellaceae > Pelagibius. The sequence continues at coordinate 19,880 of CAYYIV010000038.1, read as the reverse complement.
GCTGACCAATCCGGAGCTCGACGTCTGGGTGGTCTCCGGCGACGGCGACGCGCTGTCGATCGGCGGCAATCACCTGCTCCACCTCCTGCGCCGCAACGTCGACTTGCAGCTGCTGCTGTTCAACAACGAGATCTACGGCCTCACCAAGGGGCAGTATTCGCCGACCTCGCGGGTCGGCACCCGCTCGCCCTCGACGCCGGGCGGCTCGCTCGACACGCCGGTCTCCGCCGGCAACTTCGCGCTGGGCGCCGGCGCGCGTTTCTTCGCGCGTTCGGTCGACACCCAGCAGAAGCATCTGCCGGAGGTGCTGAAGCGCGCCCGCGAGCACCGCGGCACCTCGCTGGTCGAGATCTTCCAGAACTGCATCGTCTACAACGACGGCGCCTTCGACGCCTTCACCGAGCGCAGCATCGCCGCCGACCGGCAGATCCTGCTCGAGCACGGCAAGCCGATGATTTTCGGCAAGGATGCCGACAAGGGTCTGCGCCTGGCCAAAGGCAAGCTGGCGCTGGAGGTGGTCAAGCTCGGCGAGGACGGCGTCACCGCGGCCGATCTCCTGGTGCACGACGAAACCGACCGCGCCATGGCCGGCCTGCTCGCTGCCCTGCAGCCGCCGCAGATGCCGGTGGCCCTCGGCGTGCTGTACTGCGACCCGGCTCCCAGCTACGAAGCCAGCGTGGTCGGGGAGGTGGATGCCGCCAAGCGCGCCCATCCGGCGAACCTTGCCGAGCTGCTCCACAAGGGCCACACCTGGACGGTTTCCTGAGAAAACCTGCCCCTGGGATGCCCGAAACGGCACGCAGTGGGCGAATCGGATGCCCGGTGCTTGCCTCCTTGGTGTACTAAGGGGTTGCGCTCCTGCGCCGAGTTAGGACATGCTGCCCAGCAGTGGCAGTCAATTTCGGCCAATGTGTCCATGCGGCCTGATTTCGCGAGCAAGCGGGAGAAGTCGGGCGCGACCCGGCCGCCGATGCTGGCCAAGTGACTTCGAATAGCTGAGTTGAGGACGGTGCGAACCGACATGGCTGTTGCTGTGGCGGCGGGGGTCAATGGCGGATGAGGTCAGTCACGCGCTATGGACGAGAACCGTTTCCAGGATGCCGCAATCCCTTTCGACGAGTCCTCCTTCGTACGTCGTCTGCTGTTTGAGTTGACCGATGTCCTGCAGGAGGTCATCGGCCACCAGGAGGCGCGCGGTTTCATTGCGGTGGTGGGCGCCCGTATCGGCGACACCTTCGATGCAGCCTACCGCCGGGCGGTGGGCAACCGGCCGCTGGCGCGTCAGGAGACCGCCGAGGCAATGGTGGACCTGAAGCGGCGCATCGGCGGCGGCTTTTACGTGATCGAGCAGGATGACGAGGAGATCCTGCTCGGCAACAGCTGCTGCCCTTTCGGCAGCGCAGTGCGCGGGCGACCGGCCCTCTGCATGATGACCTCCAACGTGTTCGGGCGCATTGCGGCCGAGAATCTCGGCTATGCGAAGGTCTCCGTGGAAGAGGCTTTCGCCTCGGGAGACAGCCGCTGTCTCGTCCGCGTGATGCTGCAAGGGTCGAAGCGCCTCGAAGACACGTCTGGTCGCGAATACTTTCGCGTCGGCGACCACGTCCAGGACCCGCCTGCTGAAGAGGATGTGCCGGAAAGATGAGCGCGAACATCTCGCCGGACTGCCTCGAGGTCTTTCCGGAGCCGCTGCTGGTGGTGAGCGCCGGGGGCCGCCTCGCGGCCGCCAACCGGTCGGCGGCGGACCTTCTTCGCTTGCCGCGCGGCGGCAGGCCGGAGATCACTCTGCGCGAGGTCGCCGACCTCACTGCTGCGCAGCTCGATGACCTGCTCCGCACCTGTCTGGCGACGACGTCGCCGGTGCCGCTGCGGCTGACGTTCTTTCCGGCGGGGGCGCGCCCGATCGACCTGCGCTGCGAAGGATGGCGCTGTCAGCTTGCCGGCGACGCCGCTTCCATGCTGCGTATTTTCGACGAACCCGAAATTACATCCCGCTTCAGCGAACTGAGTCGCCTGGTCGACCAGCTGAACCAGGAGTGCAAGGTGCGCCGGCATTCGGAGAGCCGGTTGCGGTCGGCTCTGGCACAGTTGCAAGACGTCAACGACATCAGGGACCATATGCTGGCCCAGGTGAGCCACGACCTGCGCACGCCGCTCAACGCCATTCTCGGCATGTCCGAGTTCATGCGCACGGAGCCCTTCGGCGCGCTGGGCGAGAAGTATTCGGAGTACGTCGACGATATTCACGCCAGCGGCAGCATGCTGCTTCAGCTCGTCGACCAGGTCCTGCATCTGGCATGGGTCGATGCGCAGGGCCGCGAAGCGACCACCGAGGCGCTGGTCGATCTCAGCGAGTGCGTCGAGAACTGCTGCAGGGTGGTTGAGCCCATCGCCAAGCTGCGCGGGCTGCACATCTTGGTGCCGGAGAACGTTTCGCTGCCGAAGCTGCGCGCAGATCGGCTGCTGCTAAATCAAATCCTGATGAACCTGCTCGGCAATGCTGCGAAGTATGCAGCCACGGGCGGGCATATCGAGATCAGCGTCGAATGGCGCAAGGGGCACGCCCTGGCCATTCAAGTGAAGGACGACGGTCCTGGTATCCCCAAGGACCAGCTCTATGCCATCAACGGCGGCCGTATAGTGCGGGATGCCTATGTGACCAGCGAGTCCACTACCGGCTTCGGGCTGGCGCTCAGCCGGCGCACCGCCAAGGCCATCGGCGGCCGCCTCAAGATCCGCTCTGTGGTAGGTCGCGGCACCGTCGCCTCCCTGGTCCTGCCGTCCCATCTCGTCGAGCCGGGCCGGGCCGTGGGATTCTGAGGCTCAGGCGCCGGGCGGCGCGTACGAGCAGGGGCCGGCCCGCCAGGACCGACCCTCTGCAATCTACCGGATGCGGAGCGGCGAACCGCCGTCGCGTCAGACCAGCCGCTTCAACAGGCCCAGGAACAGGTCCTGCTCGGCGGGGCTGAGCGGCGACAGGATCTCGTCACCCATCCGGTTGGCGTCCTTCAGCAGCCGCACGACGGTCTCCTGGCCGAGCGGCGACAGGCTCAGCACCATGCGCCGGCGGTCGGTCGGGTCGGCCAGGCGCTCGATGAAGCCGCGTTCGTGCAGGCGGCGGATCACCCCCTGGATGGTGGCGGGGTCCATGGCGGCGAGGCGGCCCAGGCGGTTCTGCGACAGTTTGCCCATCTCGTGCAGGCGGGCCATGGCGAAGAACTGGGTCGGCGTCAGCTGGGCATCCGTCAGCACCGTCAGGAACAGAGCGGAGGCGCGCTGGTGGGCCCGGCGCAGCAGGTGGGAAACCTGCTCGTCAAGGACGAAGCCCTCGGCTTCCGGCGTCATGCCGGCAGGCGGAAGGGTCGATATCTTCTCTGGAGTGCTGGACAAGTTGGTCACCTCAAGGTGTTCAAAAAGCTCAATGAATCAACCCTCCGACCGTCTTGTGCGGTTCGTATGAGGGCCAACCAGTCCTCTGCCAAGGCAAACTATATAGCAGCCGTGATCGGGGCGTCCAGCGGTCCCATGCTGCATCTGCTCACAAATTTTCGCTGAGCCAGTCCGAACCCAGGAAATCCGCCGAGAACCAGCCTTCCAGGACCAGCGCGGCGAGGGCGGCGATGTCGCCCGACAGCAACCTGTCATTGTGGAGGAAGGCAACCCGCTCGCGGATTGCGGCCTGGGCGCGCCGCAGGCGGGGCGACGTGGCCAGCGGGCGGCGCAGGTCGATGCCCTGGGCCGCCGCCATCAGTTCGATGGCGACGATGTGGGCGGTGTTCTCGACCATGTCGGAGAGCCGGCGAGCCCCGTGCGTGGCCATGGAGACATGGTCTTCCTGGTTGGCCGAGGTCGGCAGGCTGTCGACGCTGGCCGGGTGGCTCAGCAGTTTGTTCTCGCAGGCCAGCGCCGCCGCGGTCACGTGGGCGATCATGAAGCCCGAGTTGAGCCCCGGCTCGGCCACCAGGAAGGCCGGCAAGGTGCTCATGGTGGCGTCGGTGAGGAGGGCGATGCGGCGCTCCGACAGGGCGCCGATCTCGGACAAGGCGATGGCGGTCATGTCGGCGGCGAAGGCCACCGGCTCGGCGTGGAAGTTGCCGCCGGAGAGCACCTCGCCAGTGTCCGGGAACACCAGCGGGTTGTCGGAGACGGCATTGGCCTCGCGCACCAGCGTGGCGGCGACGTTGCGGAAGACGTCGAGCACCGCGCCCATGACCTGCGGCTGGCAGCGCAGCGAGTAGGGGTCCTGCACGCGGTCGCAGTCGAGGTGCGAGCGGCGGATGCCGCTGTCGGCCAGCAGGTCGCGCAGCCAGGCGGCGACGGTGATCTGTCCGGGCTGGCCGCGCAGTTCCTGGATGCGCGGGTCGAAGGGCGTGTCGCTGCCGAGCGCGGCATCGACGGACAGCGCGCCGGCGGTGACCGCCGCCGTGAAGCAGTCGGCCGCGCCGAACAGGCCGTGCAGGGCGAGGGCAGTGGAGACCTGGGTTCCGTTCAGCAGGGCGAGGCCTTCCTTGGCGGCCAGCTCGATGGGCGCGATGCCGTGTTCGGCCAGCACCTCGGCGGCGGGACGGCGGCGGCCCCGGTGGCTGATCTCGCCGTGCCCGAGCAGCACGGCCGACATGTGCGCCAGCGGCGCGAGGTCGCCGGAGGCACCGACCGATCCCTTGGCCGGGATCACCGGGTAGAGCTCTTCGTTGAACAGCCGGATGAGGCGGTCGATCACCATGCCGCGGATTCCGGAATGGCCGCGCGACAGGGCGTTGATCTTCAGCAGCAGGACCAGGCGCACCACGCGATCGTCGAGCGGTGCGCCGACGCCGACACTGTGCGACAGCACGAGGCGGGTCTGCAGTTCGGCCACCTGGTCGGGCGAGATGGTCTGACGCGCCAGGCTGCCGAAGCCGGTGTTGATGCCGTAGACCCGGCGGCCCTCGGCCACCACCTCGGCCACGGTACGGGCGGAGCGCTCCAGCGCGTCGTAGCCGGCCGGGTCGAGGGCGATCCGCGACGGGCGGCGCCAGAAGCGCTGCAGGTCCGGCAAGGTCAGCCGCCCGGCTTCCAGGATGAAGGGGTCTTCCGTCACACGCGCCTCCCGTTCAAAGTTGTATATACAACTTTGAACGACTGTGTAGCACCCTTTCCGGCACCTCGAAAGGGCCTCCTGACGTCCCTGGCCGGTCGGAGAGCCGGCCGGCGCTGACCCGCTACGCGACCCGTCGATGAATCTGTCTGAACACGACTAATCATTATTAAACTCTTACTTAAGCTGTTTTGACTAGGATCCCGTCAGGAATCAACAGTTGAGTTTATCCGCGGGGTCGGTATGTCGCTGAGTAAGAAGCTGTCTTTCGGGATCGCGCACCGCGTCCTGTCTCTCATTGTGCTCATGACCTTGAGCATGGTCGTCCTGACCGGGATCAGGCTCTACGAGCTGGACGTCGATCTGGTCGAGCAGAAGCGCAACGAGCTGCGCCAGCTCGGAGAAAGCGCCGTGGCGATCGCCGACAGCTACCACAAGCGTGCGGAAGCCGGCGAGATGACCATGGAGGAAGCCCAGCGGGCAGCGCTCACCGCCATCGGCGACATGCGCTACAACGGGTCAGAGTACTTCTGGGTCAACGACATGCAGCCGGTGATGGTGATGCATCCTATCCGGCCGGAACTCGACGGCCAGAACCTCTCGGACTTCAAGGACCCCGCCGGGCTCCATCTCTTCAACGAATTCGTGAAGGTGGTGCGGGCGCAGAACGCGGGTTACGTCAGCTACCTCTGGCCGAAGCCCGGTGCGGATCAGCCGATCCCCAAGGAGTCTTTCGTGCAGGGCTTTGCACCCTGGGGCTGGGTCGTCGGTACCGGCGTCTACATCGACGACCTCGACGCGGTTTTCTGGGACAGGGCGATGGTCGAGTCGGGCATGATCTCGGTGTTCCTGTTGATCATCGGCGGCATCTCGCTGCTGGTGGCCCGCAGCATCACCAAGCCTATCCACGGCATGAGCCGCGCCATGGGCGAGCTCGCCAAGGGCAACCTGCAGGTCGCGGTGCCCGGCGTCGGGCGCGGCGACGAGATCGGCGAGATGGCCGAGGCAGTCGAGGTGTTCCGTGCCAACGGTATCGAGCAGAAGCGCCTGGAGGAGGACAACCGCCTCTCCGCCAAGCGCGCCGAGGAGGAGAAGCGCCAGACCATGCAGAAGGTGGCCGACGACTTCGAAGCCCGGGTGAAGTCGGTGGTCGAAACGGTTTCCCAGACGGCATCGCAGATGCAGACGACGGCGCGGTCGATGACCCTCGCTGCCGGCGAGACCGAACAGCAGGCCACCTCTGCCGCCAGTGCCTCGGAAGAGGCGTCGTCCAACGTGCAGACCGTGGCCGCGGCGACCGAAGAGCTGTCTTCCTCCATCGAGGAGATCGGCCGCCAGGTGAGCCGCTCGCTCGATACCGCGACCAAGGCTGTCAGCAACGCGCACGACACCAACGTCAAGGTCGAGGGTCTGGTCGAATCTGCGCGCAAGATCGGTGCCGTGGTGAAGCTGATCCAGGACATCGCCGAGCAGACCAACCTGCTGGCGCTGAATGCCACCATCGAGGCGGCCCGCGCGGGCGAAGCCGGCAAGGGATTTGCCGTGGTGGCAGGCGAGGTTAAATCGCTGGCCACCCAGACGGCCAAGGCGACGGAGGAGATCTCGCAGCAGATCAGCGAGATCCAGGGGGCGACCACCGAGTCCGCGGCGGCGATCCGCTCGATCGGCGAGACGGTCGAGCAGATTAATGAGATCGCCGGCAACATCTCCGCCGCCGTCGAGGAGCAGGGCGCCGCGACGCAGGAGATCGCGCGCAACGTCCAGCAGGCCTCCGCCGGCACCAAGCAGGTGGCGGGCAATGTCACTGCCGTGTCGAAGACGGCCGCCGAGACCGGCGCTTCGGCCAACGAGGTGCTGGCGGCTGCTGGCCAGCTGGCGCAGCAGTCCGACAGCCTGCGCAGCGAGGTCGACCGGTTCATCGCCCAGATCCGCGCCGCCTGAGGCGCTGCAGGACCATCCTGCGTCCTTCGAGACGCCCGTCCGGACTGCGCCCGGACGGGCCCCTCAGGATGAGATAAACCTTTGATGGAACAAGAAACCTCATCCTGAGGCGCCCGCGCACGCGGCGTCTCGAAGCACGCAACATCGCCGTCCAGACTTGTAGGGTGCTGACCGGGCGACAGTTTTCGTCGGATGCTGGACAGCCCGCAAGGGACAGCCGGGCCAGCTTGAAGTTCTGCCGCCCGCCCGCGAGGGGCGCGCCGCCCGGCAAGCGAAAGAAGGCTTTTCCGATGACACGCATCCGGCGGGGGCGCGACCTCCGCGCCGCCCAGCCCCCGACGACGGCCGTGGCCCCCGGGGGGCTCTCCGGCGGCAGCTACCGGCCCTTGAAAGAAAGCGACCTGCCGCGCATCGTCGGTGCCGCCATGGAGGTGCTGGAGCGCACCGGCATCGAAGTGGCGGCCAGTCCCTGCCGCGAGGTCTTCAGGGCTGCCGGCTGCCGCGTCGACGAGGACCACAACCGCGTCTATATCGGGGCCAAGTTGGTGGAAGCCTCGCTGCGGACGGCAGCCCGCGAAGTCCTGCTCGCCGGGCGCAGCCCGCAGCACGACCTCAACCTGGGTGGCCGGCGGGTCTACATGGGTACCGGCGGCCAGGCGGTGAAGGTCCTCGATCTCGATGGCAAGGTGCGCGAGACGCGGCTTGCCGACAATTACGACATCGGCCGTCTCTGCGACACCCTGGAGCACATCCACTTCTACATGCGCCCGGTGGTGCCGCGCGATCTCGCCAACGAGCAGATCGACGTCAACCAGTTCTATGCCTGCCTGGCGGCCACCGAAAAGCACGTCATGGCCAACGCCTACCTGCCGGAGATGGTCGCCGAGCAGCGCGCCCTGGCGGAGATGCTCGCCGGCGGCGCCGAGTCTCTCGACCGCCGACCGCTGATCTCCTACACCGCCTGCTGGACGGTCAGCCCGCTGCGCTATGCGACCGAGACGGTGGAGATCCTCGACCGGATCGTCGCCCAGCGGATGCCGGTGGTGATTTCCTCGGCCCCGCAGGCCGGGGCGACTGCGCCGGCAGCGCTGGCCGGCACCCTGGTGCAGATCACCGCCGAGCAGCTCTCCGGCTTCGTCTACGTGAACCTGCTGAACCCCGGGCATCCGCTGATCATGGGCTGCGTTCCGGCACAGGCGGACCTGCGCAGCGGCGCCTTCGTCGGCGGCTCGGCGGAGTTCGCCCTGCTGAACGCCGCCTGTGCCCAGATCGCCCAGTACCTGGAGGTGCCGCTCTACAATTCTTCCGGCATTTCCGATTCCAAGGTCCCGGACGCCCAGGCCGGCGCCGAGAAGGGCATCACCGGGCTGGCGGCCGCCCTGGCCGGCTCCAACTACATTCACCACTCGGCGGGTTTCCTGGAGAGCCTTCTCACCGTCGCCTACGAGCAGTACGTCATCGACAACGACGTGAACGGCGAGATCATGCGCATGCTGAAGGGCGTCGAGGTGACCGAGGAGTCGCTGTCGCTCGACGTGATCGACGAGGTCTGCAAGGGGCCCGGGCACTTCCTCGGCCATGCCCAGACCCTTGCCCTGATGAACAGCGAATACCTCTATCCCAGCCTGCTCGACCGCAGCAGCCGCGACGACTGGGAGCGCAAGGGCGCCCAGGATATCCGCGAGGCGGCCCGCGACCGGGCGCGCAAGGTCCTGGCCGAGCACTGGCCGGAGGTCATCCCCGACGACCTCGATGCGGAGATCCGCCGGCGCTTCGACATCCTGCTGCCGCGTCGGGCCATGCGCCCGGCCGCCTGAGCGGTTGGACCGGGGCAATACGACCGCAGACTTGCCGCCGGTTATTTGGGTCGCATTAACGCTTCGATCAGTGCTGCGGCCTTAGATTAAGCAGTTCGCTTAACCTAAGGCCAGGTGTGGCTCTCAGCTTGTCTCAGACTCAAATCACTTCCATCGGCTTCGCCGTGCTTCTGGTGCTGGGGGCGGGCCAGGCGCGATCCGAGGTATCGCTCACCGACGATGAGGCGGCGTGGCGGCAGGACCACCCCTCGATCAGCCTCGCCATGGACAGCGACTACGCACCGATCACCTACCTGGAACGGGGGCAGCCGGCCGGCATCGCCGTCGACCTGTTGCGCCTGATCGAGGCCAAGAGCGGCCTCAGGATCGACTGGGTGGCCGAACGCTGGCCGGTGGCGATCGACCAGGCGATGAACCACCGGGTCGATGCCGTGATCAATGCCGACAAGACGGCGAAGCGGCAGACCAGGTTGATCTATACCCGCCCCTACTACCAGGTGCCGCAGGCCATCGTCGTCCGCGACGACGCCGCCGCCATCGCCACGCCGGCCGGGCTGGCGACGCAGACGGTCGCGGTGATGGCGGGAACCGCCCAGGTTGGCTATCTGCAGCGGAATTATCCCAACGTGCAGGTGATCGAGGCGGAGACGATGCTCTCCCTGATGTCGGCAGTCCTGTCGGGCGAGGCCGACCTCTTGATCGCGGCTTTGCCGGTTGTGCATCACTTCATGTCGGAGAACCTGATCGCCGGGCTGCGGATCTCCGGCGTCTTCCAGTCCGACGAGATCGACAACCTGCATATCGCGGTGCGCAATGATGCGCCGGACCTGCGCTCGATCCTCGACAAGGCGATCGCCGATATCACCCGCGAGGAACACCGGCAAATCATGGAGCGCTGGCTGCCGACCAGCATTCTGGACCGGCAGGCTGGCTCGGCGCCTGCCGTCGTGGAACTGAGTCAGGCGGAAAAGGATTGGATCGCCACGCATCCGGTCATCCGCGTTGCCGGCGATCGGGCCTGGCCGCCGATCGAATTCGTGAACGAGAAGGATCAGTTCGAGGGCCTGGCGGTCGACTATCTGCGGCGGATCGAGGCGCTTGTCGGCCTGCGCTTCGAGTTCGATCTGCAGGCGACCTGGGCCGAGGCGGTCGCCAAGCTGCGCAACCGCGAGCTCGACATGTTCTCGGCCGCGGCGGAGACGCCGGAGCGGCTCGAATTCGCCCGCTTCACCCAGTCGTACCTGACCCTGCCGGCGATGATCTTTGCGCGCGACAGCGAAAGCTTCGTCAACGGCCTGTCCGGCCTTGGGGGCCGCCGCGTCGCTTCGGTCGAGGGATACGCGGTGACGGAGTACCTGCGCGGCGAGGCAAAGAACTTCGATCTCGTCGAGGTGGCGGATGCCGGGGCGGGCCTGAGGGCTCTGGCTGCCGGAGAAGTCGACGTCTACGTCGGCAGCATTCTCGTTACCGGCTACTACATGCGCCGGGAAGCCTTGCCCCATATCATGGTGGTGGGCGAGATCCCGTTCCAGATCGACGTTGCGATGGCGGCGCGCAGCGACTGGCCGGAACTGCACTCGATCCTCATCAAGGCGCTGAAGGCCATTGCCGAGCAGGAGCGCAACGCCATCAACGATCGCTGGATGGGCCTGCAGATCGGCCGTGCGGCCGACTACGAGATGGTATGGCGCTGGGCGGCGATCGGCACTCTGGTGCTGCTCCTCTTCCTGGCGTGGAACTGGTATCTGCAGCGCAAGACGTCGACCCAGAGCGCGGAGCTCCGCCGCAAGAACGAAGAGCTGGAGATAGAGGTGGCTGTGCGCCGCCGGGCAGAAGAGGAGGCCTTGAGCGCCACCCAGTCGAAAAGCCGCCTGTTGGCCAATATGAGCCACGAACTGCGCACACCGTTGAACGCAATCATCGGTTTCTCCGATATGCTCCACCATGGAGATCTTGCGACCTACGCAGAGAAGCGCCGCGTCGAGTACGCCGGGCATATCCACAGCGCCGGCCGGCACCTGCTGAACCTGGTGAACGACACACTCGATCTCTCCGCGGTGGAGGCCGGCCATATGGCGCTCAACGAGGAGACCTTCACCCTCACGTCGCTGCTGGACGAAGTCATGCCGATGCTGGAGCGGCGCGCCAAGGATGCCGGGATCGAGTTGGTTCGACTGGCCGCTGCGGAGGGGATCCGGATCCACGCCGACGAACGCCGGTTCCGGCAGGTCATCATCAACCTGATCGACAATGCCATCAAGTTTACCCCGGCGGGGGGCCGGGTCGTGGTCAGCCAGGGGGCCGACAAGGGCGGTCGCGCGGGCATCACCATCGCCGACAACGGCATCGGGATGTCGCCCTCGCAGGTGAAATCGGCTTTCAAGGCGTTTGAAAGGGGCACCGACCCCTTCGTTCGTGCCTCCGAAGGCGTCGGCCTCGGCCTGGCGCTGTCCAGCGAGATTCTGAAGGCGCACGGCGGCGAGATCGAGATCTCCAGCCGGCCCGGGGAGGGGACCTCCGCAACCGCCTGGCTGCCGCCGGAACGCGTGCTGCTGCCGGCCGCCCGCTGCGCTTGACGGCCGCCCGGTCCGGCGCCGCGGCCCGGCCCTTCGCAACGGTTCTCTTCGCCGTGCGAAAAGGCTAGCCTGTGTCATGATCGAGCGCCCCTTCTGGCAAACCAAAACCCTGGCGGAAATGTCGCCGGCGGAGTGGGAATCCCTCTGCGACGGCTGCGCGCGCTGCTGCCTCATCAAGCTCGAAGACCCCGACGACGGCGAGATGGCTCACACCGACGTGGCATGCCACCTGCTCAACCTCGACAGCTGCCGCTGCGGCGACTACGCCCGGCGCTGCGAGTTCGTGCCGGACTGCGTACAGCTGTCGCCGGAGAACATCGGCAGCCTCAACTTCATGCCGGCGAGCTGCGCCTACCGGCGGCTCGCCGAGGGGCGCGGCCTCGCTTGGTGGCACCCGCTGGTCTCCGGCGATCCCCAAAGCGTCCACCGCGCCGGCATCTCGGTGCGCGGGCGCGCCGTGTCGGAAGCCGGCGTGGCGGACGAAGACCTCGAAGACCACATTGTCGACTGGCCGACCTCCGAGGAAGTCTGCTGGGACGGCGGGGTCGATGCCGAAGCCGACAACGAGGTCGACGCTTGAGCGCTGCCGCGGGGCCTTTGCTGGTGGAGATCGGGGCCGCGCTGCAGGCGCTGGGACTGGAGCCGCTGGGCGCCTTCCATCCGACGGCGGAGGATGGCGTACCGGCGCAGCCCGACGGCCGCGCCTGCGGCACCCTGATCCTCGCCGGCAACATCGGCGGCAGCCTGTGGCCGCGCTTCTCGGCGGCGCCGGAAGCGAGCGACGGCCGTCCGGACCCGCTCGACCGCTGGAGCGCCCGGGTGATCGGCGAGCTCGCCGAATCAGCCGGCGGCTGCGCGCTGTTCCCCTTCGGCGGGCCGCCCTACCTGCCGTTCCAGCGCTGGGCGAAGCGCGGCGCGGCGCTGGCCGCTTCGCCGCTCGGCATGCTTATCCATCCGGACTTCGGTCTCTGGCACGCCTACCGCGGAGCCATCGCACTGGCCGAGGCGCTTCCGCTGCTGCCGACCGCGGCAAGGCACAGTCCTTGCGACGACTGTGCCGACAAGCCCTGCCTCACGGCCTGCCCCGTCTCTGCCTTTACAGCGGCGGGCTATGACGTTACGGCTTGCGCGGGCCATGTCGCTTCGCCGCCGGGCAGCGACTGCCTGGGCCTCGGCTGTCGCGCCCGGCGCGCCTGTCCGCTCGGGCGGGCGCAGCACTATCCGCCAGCCCAGGCCCGCTTTCACATGTCGGCCTTTCTCGCCGCGCGCAGATCTTAGGTTAGAGTTGAGACCGGTTCGCTTGCCTTCGTTGGAGTGCTTATGAAGCCGAGAATTCTGCTGATCGATCACCCCGTGGGCCGGCGCGACGACCGCGCCTCGGCTCAGCTGCAGGAGATGGGCTACGCTCTCGAGTGGTGCTCGCCGGGGCGCGGCGACAAGCTGCCGCCGGTCGACGGCGATTTCGCGGCGGTGGTCTGCTTCGGCGGTGCCGAGAGCGTCAACGAGGCCGAGAGCAAGGCCTACATCCGCGAGGAGATCGACTGGATCGGGCGCTGGGCTGAGGACGGCGGCCGCTACTTCGGAATCTGCCTCGGCAGCCAATTGCTGGCCAGGGCGCTCGGCGGCAGGGTCGCGCCGCACGAAGAGGGACTGCACGAGATCGGCTACGTGAAGATCGAGCCGACAGCCGCCTCGAACGGTTTCCTCGGCCAGTCGATGCACGTCTACCACTGGCACAACGAGGGCTTCGAGGTGCCGGCCTCGGCCGAGTTGCTGGCCTCCGGGCCGGTGTTCCCGAACCAGGCCTTCCGCTACGGCGACAAGGCCTACGGCATCCAGTTCCATCCGGAAGTCGGCCGCGAGGTCATGCAGCGGTGGATGCAGGAGGCGGGACATATGCTGGCGGAGCCGGGGGCGCAGTCGCGCGAGGAGCAGCTTGCCGGCTGCGCCCGCTTCGATGCCGAGATGGCCGCATGGCTGCGCCGGTTCCTCGTCCGCTGGCTGGCCTAGAGCCCGGCCCGGCTGCGAGTCGGGCCACGCCCCGGCCAGCCGCGGACCTGCGGGTCATTCGGCCGCCAGCTGCAGGGACTGGCCGGCAGAGGCCGCGCCGGCTGGCTGCGCCCAGCGCCTGCCCCAGCTGGTCAGTGCGCCGCCGAGGCCGATGAGCGCCCGGCCGCCGTGCCGGCGCAACCGGCCCACGCTTCCGAAGCCTTTGGAGCGCCGCCGCAGCGGATGGTAGGGCGGATGGGAGAAGGATTCCATGCCGAGCAGGAGGTCGATGCCGCCGGCCCGGGCGATCGAGGCGTGGAGGATATATGACATAGTTCTATTGATCCTCGCTGAGAGAGTGAAAGGCTTGCCATTGCTTGAAAATGGCTCTGTTATGGACAAGATATGGATTTCCAGGATCCGCACAAACGATGCTTTCTCATCGTATGGATAAGTTCAGATAAGGCATAATCGATGCAGAAAAAGCTCCCGCCCCTGAACGCCTTGCGGGCCTTCGAAGCCGGCGCCCGCCATCTCAGCTTCACCAAGGCGGCCGAGGAGCTGCACGTCACCCAGGCGGCCGTCAGCCATCAGGTGAAGGCCCTGGAAGAGCACCTCGGCTATCCCCTGTTCAAGCGCATGACCCGCAAGCTCGGCCTGACCGAGCAGGGGCGGGTGCTGTTTCCGGTGGTGAGCGAGGCCTTCATGCGCATCGCCGAGACCGCGGAAGGCCTGCGCAGCGCCGGCGATTCGCGCACCCTGACGGTGTCCGTGACCCCGGCCTTCGGCGCCAAGTGGCTGGGCTACCGCCTGCCGCGCTTCTGGCGCAAGCACCCGGAGTTCGACCTCAAGGTGCACCACTCCATCCTCTGTGCCGACCTGCGCTACGACGACGTCGACGTGGCGATCCGCTTCGGCCAGGGCGCGTGGGACGGCCTCGCCAGCGAGTTCATGCTGCGCGTCGACTACACGCCGGTGTGCAGCCCGGCGCTGCTGACGGGCAAGCACCCCTTGAAGTGCCCCGGCGACCTGCGCCATCACACGCTGCTGCACGAGGACGACTACGACGGCTGGATCCAGTGGCTGGCCGTGGCCGGCGTCAGCGACGTCGATCCGCGCCGCGGACCGATCACCGACGATGCGACCGTGCTGATGCAGTTGGCGGTGGAGGGTGGCGGCGTTGCCCTCGGCAAGCTGACGATGGTGGAGCGGGAGATCGCCGCCGGCACCCTGGTGAAGCCCTTCGACATCACCGTGCTGACCGATCTCGGCTACCACCTGGTCTACCTGCCGACGGCCCTGGAGCGGGAGAAGGTGCGGGTGTTCCGCGACTTCGTCATGGAGGAGATCAACTGCGAAACCGCCTGAGCGTCAGCGCGGCGCGGTCATTGCCCCGGCCACAGCTGGGTGACGCTGGAGGCCGCCGGCGTTACGGGCCCATCTGATTCCGGGGGCGCCTCGACGATCGGCGGCCCGACGATCTCGAAATAGAGTTTGCGGCGCATGGCCACGGCGAAGTCCTGGAAGTCGTCGGCGGTGATCAGGAAGGAGCCGGGGCCGCCGACCACGCCGGCGACGTAGTAGCGCGCGAGGTCGGGCTCCTCGTTGAGGATCGCCAGGCCGTTGATGGTGATGCCGGCACGGTTGGCGGCTGCGCGCGCGAAGGCCGGCGAGCCCCCCTCGTTGGAGCGTCCGTCCCCGGACACGTCGATCACCACGCGTTCGCCCAGGTAGGAATTTTCCTGTGTCCACTGCACCGCCACGTCGATCGCATTGCCGAGGGCCGTGGCGCCGCCTGACACCAGGCGGCCGACGCTGCGGACGCGCGCGGAGAAGGCGAGCGCCTCGGCCTGGGTCACGATCCGCGTCCAGGGAACCGCCTTCACCTGGGCGCTGGCCGAGGACCACTGCAGCAGGCTGACGGCGATGCCCTGCTCGCCGGTCTGCTCCAGGGCGGCGAGCACCGAGGGATCTTCGAAAGCGGCGGCGATGCCTTCCATCTGCAGGGTGAACTCATCCTTGTTGACGCTGGACGAGCAGTCGACCGCCATCACCAGTTCGAGACGCACGATTTCGATCGCCGCGGCCTCTCCGGCTGCGCACCACAGGGCGGCGCCGGCCGAGAGCGCCCTGAAGCTGGGAAGAAAGAGCCTGCCGAGACCTGCCATGGAGGAAGTCTAGCTGGCTTTGCCGATGGCCGATAGCCGCCGGCAGGGTCGGTCAGAAGCGGGGCGCGATGGGAATCCGGCGCAGCTTCTCGGCGGTGTCGCGCCGCCAGGCGATGGCGTCGCTTATCTGCTCGAGAGTCAGGGGAGTGCCGGTTTCCTCATTGATCATTGCCTGGCCGGCAACGCCGTCCTCGACCACCCGGAAGTCGAGGCCGGGCTCGGGCACGCGCAGCACGACGCCGCTGAAGCTTTGCGTCGGCGGGGGGGCTGTATCGAGCGGCAGGAGCACGGTGCCGAGCACGCGCGGTGCCCGCGAGGGATCCGCGTAGGCCGGTGCCGGAGTGGTCGCTGCCGCAGGCGCCGCCGGCTTGGGCGCCTGCAGCTTGTAGACGACGAGCGGGCCGTGCTCGCCCTGCTGCACTGAAAAGACTATTGCCAGCGCGTAGACGGCACCGGCGGCCATCGCTCCCTTGAGGCGCAAGCCCTATTCCCCCGTGATCTGCTCCGGCGACTCGGTGCCGCGGAGCCCAAGGGCAAAATAGGAGGGAGGCAAACAGTCGGCTGAGTCATTTCTGTGACCGGGACGGGGCAGCAGTCGCCCATCTCCGTTGGCGGTTTGCAAGAATGAGAACCCCCCGAAAAACCGCGGGGGAGGGGGGCGGTTTTCGGGGGGTCTCGGTAGGAGCTTCAGTCGGTCTTGGGGCTTGGGGGGAGCCCGGGAACCTAGTCGAGCTCGCGCAGCTTGCGCAGGGTTTCTCGATGCCAGACGACGTCCTTTTGCACCAACTCCAGCGTCAGAAGCTGGCCGTTCTTCGCATGCACCATCGGCTCGAAACTTTCGCTGCCGGGGGGCTGGCCCGAAACGGTGGTCCTGCTGTACACCCCGATGACGAGCACCAAGGTCAGCAGGCCGAAGATGAAGAAGGCGGCGTAGCTACGAGGCATACTCAATCCCCTTGAGCAGACTGCCGATCCCGCCACCATGGAAAGCAATGGACGGGAATCGAACAGTGTAACGCCGGCAGCATGAAATGGTTCCCGCCCGGCAGCGGTGCCAAACCTGTGATTTCGGCGGCGGTCAGAAAAGCCAGGACGGCACGGCGGTCGCCAGCGGCTGCCACAGCCACAGCACCGCCATGCCGAGGATCTGCAGGCCGATGAAAGGCACCACGCCGGCATAGATCTGGCCGGTGGTGATCTCCTTTGGCGCGGCACCGCGCAGGTAGAACAGCGAGAAGCCGAAGGGTGGCGTCAGGAAGCTGGTCTGCAGGTTGATGGCGATGAGGATCGACAGCCAGACCGGGTCGTGGCCCATGAAGATCAGCACCGGCGCCACCAGCGGCAGCAGGATCACCGAGATCTCGACGAAGTCGAGGAAGAAGCCGAGCACGAAGATCAGCGCCATGACGAAGAACAGGGCGCCGTCGGCACCGCCCGGCATGGCGGCGATGATCGCCTCGACGTGCTCGTCGCCGCCGAGCCCGCGGAACACCAGGGAGAACACGCTGGCGGTGATGATGGTGGCGAAGATCATGGCGGTGATGGTGAGGGTCGAGGTCATCACCGGCTTCAGCAGATCGGCCTGCCAGGCGCGCTTCAGCGCCAGGCCGATGGCGCCGGCTGCAAGCGCGATGAGGGCCACGGCGAGGCCGCCGAGCAGCCAGTCGGCGGTGCCGGTGTCGCCGCGCTGCAGGCGTATCGGCGCGACATTTGCGAGGATGGCGAGCGCGAGCAGTGCGCCGCCGCCCAGGTAGATCAGCTTCGACGAGCGGCCTCCCGCGCTGCCCTGGCGCGTGGCGGCCAGCAGCAGCGCGCCGATGGCGCCGACCGCGGCGGCTTCGGTGGGCGTGGCGACGCCGCCGAGGATGGATCCCAGCACGGCGACGATGAGCAGCAGCGGCGGCAGCAGGGCGTGGAGGACGACGGCGCTGCTCGGACGTTCCGCCGGCACTGCCAGGGCCGGGGCGGACTTGGGCGAGGTCCAGGCCTTCACCAGCATGTAGGCGATGTAGATCGCCACCAGCATGAGGCCGGGCACCAGCGCGGCGGCGAAGGTCTGGCCGACCGATATGGTGTCGATGGTGAAGAGGCCCTTGCGGAACTGCGCCTGCTGGTAGGCATTCGACATGACGTCGGAAAGGATGATCAGCAGCGTCGAGGGCGGGATGATCTGGCCCAGGGTGCCGGCGGTGCAGACCAGGCCGGAAGCGAGCCGCGGGTTGTAGCCGTTGCGCAGCATGGTGGGCAGGGCGATCATCCCCATGGCGACGACGGTGGCGCCGACGATACCGGTGGAGGCGGCCAGCAGCGCGCCGACCAGGATGACGGAGACGCCGAGTCCGCCGCGCAGGCTGCCGAAGAGGCGGCCCATGGTCTCCAGCAACTCCTCGGCGATGCGGCTCTGCTGCAGCACCACGCCCATGAAGACGAAGAGCGGGATGGCGATCAGCACGTCGTTGGTCATGATGCCGAAGATGCGCTGGCCGAGCGCGCCGAGCAGCGAGACGTCGAACACGCCGAGGGCCCAGCCGAGGCCCGCGAAGATCACGGCCACGCCGGTCAGCGTGAAGGAGACCGGGTAGCCGAGCAGGATGACGCCGATCAGCGCCGCAAACATCAGGAGGTCGAGGTACTCGGTCATGCCGCACCCTGGCGCTGCCTGAGGCGCAGCAGGTCGGCGAGGCTGCCGGCGAGGCCCTGGAGGATGAGCAGGCCGCAGAACGCGGGGATCAGCGACTTCAGCAGGAAGGAGGCGGGAATGCCGCCGACCGAGATGGGACCTTCCAGCACGTTCCAGGAGTTGCGCACCGAAGGCCAGGTGAACCAGGCGACCATCAGCATGGAGGGCAGCAGGAAGCCGAGCGAGCCCACCAGGTCCACCACCGCGCGGCCGCGCGCCCCGAGGTTGCTGTAGAAGATGTCGACCCGCACGTGGGCGTCCACCAGCAGGGTGTAGCCGGCGCCCAGCATGAAGAGCATCGCGTGCATGTAGAGCACGCCCTCATTGAGGAAGATGTAGCTGATGCCGAAGACGTAGCGCAGCACCACGACGGCGAACTGCAGCAGCACCATGCCCAGCGTCAGCCAGCGCACCGCCGCCCCGACGGCGGCGTTCACGGCCTCGAGCCGGGAAATCCAGACCTGCATGCGTTAGCCCCCGAAATGGCGGGGCGGTGGCGCACTACCCTCGCAACCACCCCACTGTCACCCTCGGCCTCGAGCCGAGGGTCCATTGGGCCGCCACTCCAACGGCTGAACCATGGATGCGCGGGTCAAGCCCGCGCATGACAGTAGAGAGGTGGCGAGGCCGCGCCGCTGCCCTTCAGCCTTGACCGTACTTGTAGTCCAGCGCGCGGGCGTTCATCTGCCCGTTGTCGGCATAGACCATGTACTCGGCGATCGACGCGCGGTAGGTGAGGAAGCTCTCCGTGATGCGCTTGACCAGCTCGTCGCTGTCGTCGCGCAGGTCGGCGATCACCTCGCCGGCGGCGTTGCCCATGGCGACCATGACGTCGTCGGGCAGCTTCTTCACCATGACACCCTGCTCGGCGACCAGCTGCTGCAGCGCCTGGGCGTGCTTGGTGGAGTACTCGGTCCAGACGTCGTTGTAGAGCGAGGAGCAGGCATAGCTGACGGCCTGCTTGAGGTCGTCGGGCAGCGCCTCGTAGGCCCGCATGTTGACGGCGCATTCCTCGGCGGAGGAGGGCTCGCCGACGCCGGGCCAGTAGTAGTTCTTGGCGACCTGGTAGTAGCCGAGGGCGGAGTCCGACCAGGGGCCGATGAACTCGCCGGCATCCAGTGCGCCGGACTGCAGCGCCTGGAACATGTCACGCCCGCTCAGGGCCTGCACCGCCATGCCCAGCTTGGCGCACATCTCCGACGCCAGGCCGGTGGTGCGGAAGCGCAGCCCCTTCAGGTCGTCGGCCGAGTTGATCTCGTTGCGGAACCAGCCCGCCCACTGCGGGCCGGAGTTGCCGCAGAGGAAGGGTTTCAGGCCGAAGCGGGCGTAGATTTCGTCGTAGAGCGCCTGGCCGCCGCCGTGCGCCAGCCAGCCGACCTGCTCGTCGGCGCGCAGGCCGAAGGGCTGCGAGCCGAACAGCAGGATGCCCTTGGACTTGGAGCCCCAGTAGGCCGGCACCGCGTGGTAGAGCTCGGCGGTGCCTTCGGAGACCGCGTCGAACACGCCCGGTCCCGGCACCAGCTCGCCGGCGGCGTGGAGTTTCACCTCGATGCGGCCGCCGGACAGCGCCGTGATGCGGTCGGCCAGCAGCTGCGCGGCGACGCCCGGCCCCGGCAGGTTCTTCGGCCAGGC
>CAYYIV010000037.1:0-44360 GCA_964472095.1 uncultured Pelagibius sp. | reverse complement strand
TCTCGGCGGAGGGATGGATCTCCGCCTCCTCGGTGCAGACCACCGCCCAGCCGCCTTCCGCCTTCACCCCGCGCATGGCGGCGCTGGAGGACGGGTAGCGGTAGCCCATGCCGCAGCAGTGCGGCACCTGGTAGAAGCGGTTGCGGGCGGTCACCGGCCCGATGCGGACCGGCTCGAAGAGAATGTCGTAACGGGGATCGCGCATGGGACTCTTGACTGTGCGGCGGGGACGGAAATCGGGCTAGCGCCTGTGACCCTTACCATAGTGCGCCTCGAGGCGGGACTGCAGCACCTCGAAGACTACCGACATGATCCAGTAGATCACCGCCGCCGCGATGAGGAACTCGAAGACCTGGAAGTCGCGCTTGCCGAGTATCTGAGCGGTCCTGGTGAGCTCCCAGACGCCGACCACCGAGACCAGCGAGGAGTCCTTCAGCATGGCGATGAACTGGTTGCCGGTCGGCGGCACGATGAGGCGCATGGCCTGCGGGAAGACGATCTTGCGGAAGATCAGACCTTCCGGCACACCGAGCGCCTTGGCCGCCTCGTGCTGGCCGCCCGGCACGCCGACAATGCCGGCCCGGAAGATCTCCGCCATGTAGGCGCCGTAGCACAGCGAGAGCGCGGTGATGCCGGCCGGCACCGCGTCCATCACGAAACCGAGTTGCGCAAAGCCGGTGTAGATGAGCACCACCTGCAGCAGCAGCGGCGTGCCGCGGAAGAACGAGATGTAGAAGGTGGCAATGGCATAGGCCGCGCCGTTCGACGACAGCTTGCCGAGCGCGCCCAGCAGTGCCAGCACGCAGGCGATGGCGATGGCGATCAGCGAGACGTAGATCGTCGTGAAGGCGCCGGTCGTGATGAGGAAGTAGAGGTTGGAGACGCCGCTCTGGCCGACCGCGAAGATCACGCTGAAGTCGCGATCGAAGCTCAGCACGAAGCCATAGAACAGCGCCAGCAGCTCGACCCAGACCACCAGGACCTGGACGCGGAACGGCAGCAGGCGGATGAATTCCAGGTTCGCGACGAAAGCGCCGGCCAGCATGACGCCGACCAGCAGGTTGCGCCCGAAGCCGGTCTCGATCTCCGGGTCGCGCGCGCCGAAGAGCGGCGCGAAGAGGTCCCCGGCGGCGGTCCCACCCAGCCCTAGCGCCGTCATCGCCGCAGCGGCCAGGAGGAAGAGGGCCGCCCGCGAGAGCCAGGGGTTCTCGCGGGCGAGTTCGAACATCGCTGCCTCCGCCTACTCGACCGAGGTCAGGTCGACGTCGTACCACTTCTCCGAAAGCTGCTTCAACGTGCCGTCGGCCCGCATCTCGGCGACGATCTCGGTGATCTTCGCATCGAACTCCGGGTCGCCTTTGTCGGTCGCCACCGACAGCGGCTCATAGAAGGCAGGCTTGCCGACGACCTTGATCGGATAGCCGCTCTTGATGGCCTCCTCGATGGTCGGCAGCGCAGAGAAGGCGGCATCCAGGCGGGTGCCGTCGCCCAGGCGCAGGTCGTCGAAGGCGTTGGTGTCGGTATCGTAGGTCTTGATCTCGCCGGCGGTGACTTCGTACTCGAAGGGCGGCGCGCCCTCGGCGTCGATGACCAGGTCCTTCATCAGGTAGGCATCGTAGGTGCAACCGCCGCAGGAGCCGATGGTCTTGCCGTTGAGATCGTCGAGCGAATCGATCGCCGAGTCCTTGTGCACGGCAAAGGCGGCCGGGGTGTAGTAATAGACTGCCGGGAAGTTCAGCACCTCGGCGCGCGCCTTGGTCGGCGTCATCGAGCCGACGGACATGTCCCAGCGGCCGCCCCAGTTGCCACTTGTGATGATGTCCCAGGAGGGCGTGACGATCTTCAGCTCGACGCCCAGGCGCTTGGCGATCTCCTTGCCGACGTCGATGTCGAAGCCGTCCATCTCGTTGGCGTCGTTGAGGAACGACTGCGGCGGGTATTCGGGGTCCGAGGACATGGTCAGCGTCTTGGTACTCATCACGCGGTCCAGCGTCGCACCGGCCTGTGCCGCTGGCACCGCCACCGCCGACGCCAGCAGCGCGGCGGTTCCGAGTTTCACGATGAAGTTCATTTTCTTGTTCTCCCTGTTGTTGAGCCTCTTATCGACCCTGCGTTCTTGTGCTCCCTCAGGCGAGAGTGCGCAGGGCGGATTCATAGTCCTCGTGATTGTGATAGCAGCCACAGAAGACACGCTTGCCGGCATAGCCCAGGCGGCCGTGCAGCAGGCGCCAGTTGTCGAAGACCAGGGCCATGCCGGGCCGCAGCGGAACCGTCAGCCAGTTCTCGCGGGTGATGATGCGCTGATGGAAGTCCTTGTAGGCGCGGTAGAAGGCACGCATGCGCTCCGGCGACAGCAGGAAGGGCGCGCGGTCGTAGTTGTTGAAGCTCACCTGCTGCAGCCGGCCCTGCGGGTCGAGCCTGAAGGCCGGACGTTCGGTGCGCAGGTGCACGCCCGGCTCGATGTAGCGACCCGGCACCGACACCTCGCTCAGCACCTCGAAGAACGCCGGCCGCTCCGCGCGCATCTCCTCGGCCAGGGCGAAGCCGTCGACCAGGATCGACTCGCCGCCGCGGCCGTCGAACTCCAGGCAGAGGAAGCATTGCAGGCCCGGGGCGTCGTGGCTGTAGGTGGCGTCGGTGTGCGGCTCGAGATACTGCGTCGAGTAAGCCGTGTCGTCGTGGTCCTTCAGCTCGGCCGAGAGCGACCACAGGCCGCCGAAGATGGTCTCGCGGATGTAGCCGAAGCGGCTGAACAGGCGGCGCGCCGTTTCCGCGTCGGTCGGCACCCCCTCGATCACCACGAAGCCGTCGCGCTGCAGCTGTTCGAGACAGCGGCGCAGGCCGGCGCTGCCGCCGTCGCTCTCGCGCTCGATCTCCGCATAGGCGACGGGCTGGATCGCGGGTAGCGACCGGCCGGCGGACCACAGCCGCGGCGCGCGGCCCGGCCGCTCGGCGATCTCCTCCGGCAGCAGGCCGGCCATGCTGGCCAGGAAGTCGGCCGAATAGCGGCTGGCCTCGTCAGCGTCGGGCCAGGCCACGGCGAGTGCCTGCCCCTGCTCCAGGATCGTGGCTGCGGTGCCGCGGACCTCCTCGTCGAGAGCGAAGGTATCGACACGGCGCTGCAGGGTGGCGGGATCGAGGCTGGCCGGATCCTGCCCGTGGTCGCGCAGCCAGAACCACGGAAAACGGCTCTCCCCACCGCTGTCCCAGCGCAGCACCAGTCCCTCGTCCTGTCCTTCGGCCTCGGCGATTCTCGGCATTTGCGGCGCTCCTCCCCTGTTTTCGCCACCGCCCCCACGGCAGCCCAGTCTAGCAAGTGGACCCTCGGGGGAAAGCGGAGAGTTTGGCCGCCTTGGGAGACCTCAGGGATGGCGCCGGCGACGCCCGGTTGTGCAAAAGCGGCAATGGCAATAGATCAGGGGCCAGCCGCGAAACGCCACCACAGGAAGGAACGCCATGCGCAGCGACCGCAACGCCCCGAAAGGCAGCATCCACAGCCTCGTCCTCGAGTCCAAGCTGCTGCGCGGCAACCTGCTGGGCGATCCGACCACACGCGACGTGCCGGTCTACCTGCCGGCCGGCCCTGCAGGAGAAAAGGGGGACGGCCAGGGCCTGCCGCTGCTGGTCGATCTGGTCGGCTTCACCGCCGGCGGCCCGGCCCACCTCAACTGGAAGAACTTCGGCGAGAACCTGCCCGAGCGCCTCGACCGCCTGATCGCCGCCGGCACGCTGCCGCCGGTCGCCGTCGCCTTTCCCGACTGCTTCACCCGCCTGGGCGGCAACCAGTACGTCAACTCCGCCGCCCTCGGGCCTTGGGAAGACATCCTGATCCAGGAGGTGGTGCCGCTTGTCGAGGGCCGCTTCGGCTGCGGCGGCGTCGGCCGGCGTGGAGTCTTCGGCAAGTCCTCCGGCGGCTACGGCGCCCTGGCCCACGCCTTTCGCCACGCCGACTTCTGGGCCGCCGCCGCCTGCCATTCCGGCGACATGGGCTTCGAGCTCTGCTACCTGCCGGACATGCCCGGCACGCTCAGGGCCCTCGATAAGAAGGAAGGCTCGATCGAGAAGTTCATCACCGACTTCGAGGCCGGGCCGAAGTGGTCCGGCAGCGACCTGCACATCCTGATGTCGCTCGCCATGTGCGCCAGCTACGACCCCGACCCGGATGCCTTCTGCGGCGTGCGCCTGCCGGTCGACCCGGAGACCTGCGAGGTAATCCCGGCGCGCTGGGCCAACTGGCTGAAGTGGGACCCGCTGACGCTGGCCGAAACGGCGGGCGCCGAGCTGCGGCGGCTGAAGGCGCTGTGGATCGACTGCGGCAGCCAGGACCAGTACAACCTGGTTTATGGCGCCCGGCGCCTGCACCGCGCTCTTGCGGCCCAGGGCCTCGACCACGTCTACGAAGAGTTCCCGGACAACCACTCCTCCGTCGACTACCGCATGGATCGCAGCCTGCCCTTCCTCGCCAAGGCCCTGGCCTGAGCCTTCCCCGAAAAAAGAAAGGCCACCGCAAGCGGTGGCCCAAGTTTAGGGAGGAAACGCCCTATGGACGTCAGGCCAACGCAGCGCGTCGGCCCAAAGACATATGATCATTTCTTTGGCATAAATGAAAGAGGATTCTGAGAATGATTATCAATTAAGCAAATGGCGTGAGATTGGGCAATCAGCTGCGGCTTATCTGCAACAGCAACGGGCGGCGGAACCCAGAGAATTCCCCGCTAAACACTTGCCGGGCTTCGGAAACCGGCGGAACAGCCGCCGCTGAACGGACAGCCCGGGCTACGGCAGGGCCGCGGCGGAGTCGCTGCCGGATGAAGATTCGCGGGCCGCGGCGCCGTCCTCGGGCGGAGGCTCGGCCGGCGGCGGCACCAGGCTGGCCGGGACTTCGCCCCGGGCCAGCGCGTCGAATTCGCGGGTCAGCGCCAGCGCCGCTTCCAGGTCGGTGCTCTGCAGCCGCTGCCAGATGACATCCAGGTTGGGACGCACGCTCGTCTCACCGGCCAGGAACGCCAGGCCGTACCAGCGATAGGCTTCGGCGTAGTCGCGCGCGACCGACAGGCCCTGGGCATGGATGTACCCGAGGATCTCCATGGCTTGCGGATCGCGTCTTTCGGCCGCACGGCGGCGCACCATGAGGATCTGCTCTGGCGAGAGGTTTGCCGGCTCGGCCACCTCGAGGAATTCGAGCCACTGGGCATCCTCCTCGACCAGCGGCGGCCCCTGCGGCTCGGGCAGTGCCGCCTTGGCCGGCAGGTCGCGCGGCGCCGCGCACCAGCTCGGCCGGCGGCGGGCATGGTCGCAGACATAGAGCCGCATCGTCGTCGTGGCGTCGTGCCAGAGCTGGTGTTCCCACGGCGACGGCACGTCTTCCGGCGCGGCGGGCGACGCGGCGTCATCCGCCGCAGCGGTGACGTCGCTGTCACCGGCCAGCGCAGGCGCAGCGGTCGGGAGCAGACTCAGGCTCCCGAGGATCAGCAGAGAAAGCAGAAGGAAAAGGCCTCGCATGGACAGGTCACCTGCATCGGCCGGCGGCGGCCGCCTTGCCTCAGCAGGCGTTCGCCGCGGCGGGACGATGGGCTTCCAGGGCACCCGGCAGGACTGCGAGGACGTCGTCGATGAACTGTCCCTGGGCCAGCGGCTGCCACGCGGCATCGAGCGCGTAGTACCAGCCCTGGGCCTTGCCGATGGCGCAAATCAGGCATTGGTGATCGTAGTCGAGCAGGGCGATCACCAGTTCACCCGCTTCGGTCTCGACCGGCACGCAGGCACCGGCCAGACCACGGTCGACCAGCTCACACCCGCGGTTCAGCAGGACATGAATGTCCGCGCGGGTGAACTCAAGGTGACCAATCGGCAATACCGACATGGATGTCTCCACGTTTCAGGGCATTGCCGGCTACAATCAAGCCTAAACGTGACGATGTGGTAAAGATGCGCAGCCCTTGAGCGGCTCGGCTCAAAAGCTGAAAATATTTTGGTTAACAATAGGTTATTTGGCACCGTCCGGCGCCGTTTTCGGGCTCTCCTGGACGCTAGTCGCGGAAGTTCTGGTACTGCAGCGGCTGTTCGATCTTGAGGCTCTTGACCAGGTCGATGGCCTCCTGCAGATCGTCGCGCTTCTTTCCCGTCACGCGCAGGCTGTCGCCCTGAATGGAGGCCTGGACCTTCAGCTTGCTGTTCTTCAACTCCTTGACGATCTGCTTGGCGAGGTCCTGGCCGATCCCCTGCTTGATGGTGATCAGCTGGCGGACGGTGTTGCCGGCGGCCTTTTCAGGCTTGCCGAGATCGCAGGCGCCGGAGTCGATCTTGCGCCGGGTGAGGTAGGTGCTGAGCAGCTCATGCATCTGCCGCAGCTTCAGGTCGTCGTCGGCGATGAGGGTGAGCACCGCCTCCTTGCGCTCGATCGAACACTGCGAGCCCTTGAAGTCGTAGCGCGTGCCGATCTCCCGCACCATCCCGGCGATCGCGTTGTCGACTTCGTTGAGATCGGTTTCCGAGACGATGTCAAAGGACGGCATGATCGGCTTCCCCCAATGGCTAAGGCACAACGGCTAAGGCACAAGACTCCCGGGCCGATTCCCCGGCCCGATTCGCAAGGCGGCGATTCTACGCCAATCGGGCTCGGGGTGAAGGCCGGCGGCTCTCTTCACGTTCCTGTGACCGATCGCGTCCGTCCCGCCCCTCCCGGCAGGGTAGAATCAAGTATTCGCCAAATATCGCCTCCTGGATGGCGACTGCCGGGCGGCGCAAGGGCCAAGGAATCGCAGCGCGGCATGGGCCGCTCTTCCGCAGAAACCCGCCGTTCTCCAGCCACCGACCCCGAAAGGACCCTCACTTTCCGCTGCTCAAGTGATCGGCAAGAGAAAAGCCTCCGACTACACGGCGGATCTTCTTCCTGACTGGCCGTGATATTTTTATGACTTGGTTGTTCGGGCGTAACCGCTTGTAACTTAGCGATTCATTAACTTGTGCCGGCTAGCTTTGCACTGGGCATACGCAGCCCGGTTTGGAGAATTCGATGAGTTCCAAAGTTGGACTTGAGCACTTGGGAGATTTCGAGCGCCGGCGTTCCCTGCGCTTCGTCCTGCCGCGCCAGGAAGACATCACGCTCTTCGTCGCCGGCCAGGCCTACCAGGGCAAGCTCGAGGACGTCTCCATCGGCGGCGCGAAGCTGCGCATGGCCGGGCCCGTCCCGGCAGCCTCCGAACTGCGCCTGGCACATGAAACCGCCGGCACCATTGACGGCGTCTGCCAGTGGCACGCCGGCGAGGTGATCGGAATCTCCTTCGAACTCAGCGACCCGGCGCTGCACCTGATCTCCCTCTGCCTGCGGCAGGGCGTGCCCGGCCGCAACTTCGCAGCCTGACCGCGCGGCCTGGCCGCGGCGCAGCGGCGTCCGGCCCGCCTGCCCTCTCTATTTCCTGAATATCCGAAAATACCCTGCCGCTGGCGGCTAGCTGCTCTCGCGCTTCACGATCTCGGTGATCTCGATGGCGATGCGGTCCTCCACCACCACCACCTCGCCCTTGGCGACGAGTTGGTCGTTGATGCGCACTTCGATTTCGTCGCCGAGCCCGGTGTCCAGCTCGACGACCGCACCGCGGCCCATGCGCAGCAGCTGGCTCACCGGCATGGAGGCGGTCCCGAGAATGGCGTAGGCCTCGAGCGACACCTCATGGATGGCGGGCATGCGGACGCTAACCGCCGGCTTTCCGACGGCGGCAGGCGCGGCGGCCCCTTCTGACGCCTCTTCCTCGCCTTCGGCCGCCATCGCCGCCCACTCGGCCATCATGGCTTCCTGGTCGGCGTCATCGCCCCCTTCGGCTTCCGCCGGCTCCTTCTCTGCGGCCTCGGCCTCAGCGGCCTCGGCTGGCTTCGCGGCCTTCTTGTCGTCTTCTTCCGGCATCTCTCGACTCGCCCGATAATACGGCCCCAGGAGGGCGGAGTGGCGCCCCGATGATAAGAGAGCGGACCCCTCCACGCAAAGCGATCCTGCGACGCCTTACCTTAATCCGGAAGCTGTGGCAGATTCGCTCCCGATGCTGAATTCCATCCGATCCTCCGCCGCCCCCGCTTTCTGCCTCCTGTTCTGCGTTCTCTGGGGGATCCTCGCGGCGTTGCCCGCCTTCGCCCAGCTCGGCAGCGGCGAGATCCGCGGGCGCGCGCCGCAGGTCATCGACTCCGGCTTGCTCGATTTCGCCGGACGGGCGGTCTACCTCTATGGCCTGCGCGGCCTGCCGCCCGGACAGACCTGCACCCTCGGCAGCCAGCAGACCTGGGCCTGCGGACAGGAGGCGGGCTGGGCGGCGCGCAACCGCATCGCCAACCACTGGGTCGACTGTGTGGAGCGCGCCCGCGGACCGGGCGGCGAACTCTTTGCCGTCTGCTACCTCGGCGGCGTCGGCGGGCCGGAGCTGAACGCCTGGCTGGTCGAGCAGGGCTGGGCCGAGGCGGCCGACGACTACGCCGAAGACTATGTCGCCGCCGAAGCCGCTGCGCGTGCCGCCGGCCGCGGCCTGTGGCGCGGCCAGTGATCCCCTTCCATCAGAACTGAGGCAGCCAGAAGATGTTCAGCCACTTCGTCTTCGGCAGCAACGATCCGGCAAGTGCGGAGACGTTCTATGCTGCCGTCCTGCCGCTGCTCGGCTTCACGCGCCTCGGCGGCGACGCGCAGGGCTTCGCCTACGCCCACGCCGGCGGCCTGCCCCGGGTCGTCGTCGCGCGCCCGGCTGACGGCCGCGGCTTCGAGCGCGCCAACGGCTACCACGTCGCCTTCCACGCCGCCGACGAAGCAACCGTGCAGCGCTTCCACGCCGCCGCCCTGGCCGCCGGCGGCAGCGACGAGGGCGGCCCGGGGCTGCGCCTCGCCTATGCGCCCGACTACTTCAGCGCCTATGTGCGCGACCGCGACGGCAACAAGCTGCAGGCGGTGACCTATCCCGAGGGGCGCAAAGCCGGCCCCGGCGGCGACGTCGTCTCCCACATCACCCTCGGCAGCAACGATCTCATCCGCTCCGGCGCCTTCTACGAGCCTCTGCTGAAGACGCTCGGCCTCGCCCGCCTGCCGGCGGAAGAAACCGACGAGGAGGACTACGCCTACGGTCATGCCGGCTGCTCGCTGCCGGTCGTGTTCCCGCAGAAGACTTTCGACGGCCGCCCCGCAACCCCCGGCCACGGCAGCCACGCCGTCCTGCTGGCGCCGAGCCGGCAGGCGGTGGAAGCCTTCCATCGCGAAGGGCTGCGCCTCGGCGGCGGCGACCTCGCGGCGCCAGCCGACTGCCGCGACGGCGGCCCGCCGGGCTACGGCGCCGGCATCGCCGATCCCGAAGGAAACCCGGTCTACGCCCGCTGCCCCACGGCGTCGTGAGGGACAGGCGCCGCAGCACCCGGTTAACCCTGTCGTGTATTAACTCTATGCCGCAGAGTTCCTCCGCAGTCACGGGCGAGGAATTCTGCGCGTATTAACTATTAATTCTAAAAATTAAGTAAAATTAGAAACGATAATTGTATATAGTATTACAAATCATGGTTAATTATTTGTCTTTTTGTTGATTTTCTCGCTTCGGCGAGCTATCATCCTATTGCTGCTATACCAGTACTAGGTTCCATACGGTGAATTGCGACAACACTGTTGCGACCTATCCTAAAGCCACGAATACCCCTCACGGCCCCGGAGCATCCCTCCGGGGCCGCTTCTTTTGTCGGGAACCGAGGTCGTTCAGGTGCCCGCGGACAGCGCGGCGAGATCCGGCAAGGGGCGGCGCAGTCTGTCGTCGCCGGCGAAGGCCGCTTCCAGGGCCAGGCCAAGGCTGAGCAGTTCGGCATCGCGCCCGCGCCGGCCGACGATCTGCAGGCCGAAGGGCAGCCCCTCTTCGTCGAGGCCGCAGGGCAGCACCAGCACCGGATGGCCCACCAGGGTGAGGCCGTAGGTGATGGCGATCCAGGAGATGTAGGTCGGCAGCGGACGGCCGTTGATCTCCCGCGGGAAGAGTTCGGTCTTGTCGAAGGGCTGCACCGAGGCGACCGGGCAGACCAGTGCGTCGAAGCCGCCCATGAAATCCAGGAAGGCGTGATAGAGCCGCGTCTGCGCGGCTTCCGCCTCGGCCACGTCGGCGGCACTGAAGGTCAGGCCCAGCTTCACGTTGGCGGTGACGTTGGGGCCGACCGCATCGGGGTGCTTCTCGACCAGTTCCTTCGTCTCGCCGAGAAAGCCCACGGCGCGCAGCACCTCGAAGCAGCGGTCGGCGCCGTCGATCGGCGGGTCGGCTTCCTCGCAGGCCACCAGGCCGCCGAGGCGCGCGACCCGGTCTCTGAACAGGCGGCGCACCTGGGCGCTCACCGGCGCGAAGCCGAGATCTTCGGAGGCGGCAAGGCGCAGGCCCTTGAGGCTCGCCGGGCGCAGCCCGGCGAAGTCCGCCCCCTTGGCGAAGCCGGACAGCGGGTCGCGCGGATCGCTGCCGGCGATGGCTTCCAGGAAGAGCGCGATGTCGGCGACGCTGCGCGCCATCGGCCCCTCGGTCCACAGCGGCGACCACGCCATCTCCTTGCGCGCCGTCGGCACCAGGCCGGGCGTCGAACGCAGGCCGACCACACCGCAGTAGGCCGCCGGCGTGCGCAGCGAGCCGCCGAGGTCGGAGCCGGCAGCCAGCGGCAGCATGCCGGTGGCCAGCGCCACCGCCGAGCCGCCGGAGGAGCCGCCGCAGGTGCGCGCCGGCAGGAAGGGGTTCGCGGTGGTGCCGTAGACCTTGTTGGTGGTGTTGGCGCCGGCGCCGAACTCCGGCGTGTTGGTCTTGGCGGCGATCACGCCGCCGGCTGCGCGGACAGTGGCGACAAAGGCGTCGTCCTGCTGCGGAACGTAGTCGGCATAGAGCGGTGAGCCGAAGGTGGTGCGCAGCCCCGCCGTCTCGTTGAGGTCCTTGATGCCGATCGGCAGGCCGTGCAGCGGGCCCAGGTCGTCGCCGCGGACGACCGCCTGCTCGGCCGTGCGGGCGGCGGCCAGCGCGGCATCGCGGTCCTCGGCCACCACGGCGTTGACGGCCGGGTTCACCGCGTCGATGCGCCGCTGGCAGTCGGCCAGCAGTTCGACCGGCGAGATCTCCTTTTTGGCGATACGCCGGCGCAGCTCGACGGCGGAGAGGTCGCAGAGGCTGTCGGCTTGGCTCATGGTCTGATCCGGAGGTTCAGGCGAGGCGGGGATAGCCGGCGGTCGCCGCAGCGGACTCCAGCTCTAGGATGCGGTCATAGGCCGAAAGCGGCTTCACCACAACATCGGCCAGCAGCAGTTCGGCGCGAACCTCGACCAGCGCCGGGTCCTCGATCGCGCGGCGCAGTCCGGCGCGCAGGCGTTGCAGGTCGCTGTCCGGCAGGTCGCGTCGGCTGATGTAGGGCAGCGCCGGCGCCGCGGCGCTGGTGGCCAGCACGCGAAGCGCACCCGCCAGGCCGGGCTCCACCCTCTGCAGCAGGTGACGGGTGACCGTGTCGACGGCGCAGACGTCGGCCTCGCCCGCCGCTACCATCTGCATCGAGTTGCGATGGCCGCCGCTCATCCTGACCGCGCCGAAGAAGCGGCCACGCTCGGCGCGGCCGGCGACCGCATGGCGCAGCGCCGAGTAGCCGCTCTGCGAATCCTCTGCGTTCGCCGCGGCGCGGCGCCCGCGCAACTCGTCGAGGCTGGCCGCGCCATCGTCGGCGCGCACCACGATGTCGCTGTGATAGGTGCCGTCGGCGCAGCCCGGGCAGGCGTAGACGGGAGTCGCCACCAGGGTGACCCGCCCGGCCAGTGCGTGGGTCAGCGGGTAGCCGCAGGTCTGGCTGAACAGCAGGTCAGGGGCGGTCCAGAGGGCGGCATGGTCGCCGTTCCGCGTCAACCGGTCCGGCACGTCCTCCAGGCCTTCGGCGCGCAAGGCGGCGGCGAGCCCGGCCCACCAGGCATCGGTGGCCGCCGCCAGCCCCGGCAGGTCGTACATCGCCAGGCTGGCGCGCACCCTCAGCGCCCGCCGGCGCGCGGCCAGGGGGCGCTGGCCTGCCCCTGGGACAGCTGCTCTGCGCCGTCGTCGCCGAGCTCGTAGAAGTCCGCCTTGTCGGCCAGGTAGATATGGCGCAGCTGCCGCAGCCCCGACGGCTGGTCGAGGGTGCCTGCCGCGATGGAGATGTAGGCGTTGGCGGCATTGTCCCAGAACAGGGCGGAACCGCAGCGCCGGCAGAAGCCGCGCCGCACGCCGGGCGAGGAATCGAACCAGGTGATGCCGTCCTCATTCTCGATCTCGAGACCGTCGCGGGCGATGGCGGTGAAGGCGCCATAGTTGGTCAGCGATTTGCGGCACTGGCTGCAGTGACAGGCGATCACCGGGCGCAGCGCACCGCTCACGCGGTAGCGCACGGCATCGCAGGCGCAGCCACCATGGGTCTGCTGGCTGTCGCTCATCGGCGGCCCTTTCCGGGCAGGACGCTTTCCATCTCCGACTCCTCCAGTTCCTTCAACAGCCGCTTCAACAGTTGCGGCATGTCCGGCGGCTGCACGATAGCGCCGCGGATCAGATTGTCGAAGTGCTGTGTCAGGGCGCGGATGTGCTCGGTGGAATTGAACACGAAATACATGTTGCCGATGTAGACCGCCGCCCGGGTCGGCCCGAAGATGGTGACCGGCGCCGAGTAGCGCGCCAGCCCGTCGTAGAGAAACCAGCGGTAGGTCGGATAGAGCTCGTCGACCAGCGCGATCATCCAGCTGAGCTGCAGCTTGCGGCTTGCCACCGGCAGCTTCTCCCAGATGCCCTGGCCGCGGGCGAAACCCTCGAGCGACTGTAGCGACGAGCAGACCTCCAGGTCGGTCTCCGGCCGGCGGCTGTAGGCGAGCCTTGCTTCGGCCTGCTCCAGGCGGATGGCGGGCATGGCGCTGCCCTGCTGCTGGTACTCGTAGCTGATGATCTCCTCGCTCTTCAGCAGGTCCGGCAGGGAGGCGGGCACGTAGCGGATCTTGTAGCCGACCGCCTCGGCCCGCCAGCGCGCCAGCCGCTCGTCGGAATAGGAGGAGGCGCCGCGGGCGATCTCCGGGGCCTCGCTGAGGATGTTGGTGCCGATCTTTTCTTCCTGGACCATGCCGAGCAGCCAGTCGGTCGAGACCTGTTCCTGCTCGGCGATGGCGGCGATGGTCTCGGCGCGCGGCAGGCGGTCGGTGTTGCCCGAGAGCAGCTGCGAGAGGGTCGAGCGATCGAGCCCCACCTTGACGGCGAAGCGCGAACGGCTGAGCCCCGACCGGTCGATCACCTCGGCCAAGCGTTCGCGGAAGGTCTCGACGGTGCGGCGGCGATCCATGGAGAGTCCTGGTGATAATTCGCATCAGTTGCTGTTATTAATCACATATTAGTAGATTTCTGCCGCAATTGTAAACCATGGTGACAAGAAACTGCGGATTGTGCGCAGTCCCTCGTTGTTCGCCCGTGCCGTCTTCTGACATGCTCCTGCCAGATGACAGTTGCCTGACAGCAGGATGCTGCAGGCTGGGTCTTCGGAATTTGAGGTTCACTTGCCTAGCCAGAATAAACTTTCGTCCGCTTCGACCGAGGGAACCACGGCGTTCCAGCTGCCGGCCGACGACCGGCCCGGCCGGCACCCCGTGGCGCCGCCGCACGGCGCGCTGGCGCGGCGCATCGAATGGCCGACCCTGCTGGTGGCCGCGGTGATCTACGGCGGCTTCGGCGCCCTCACCTGGTTCCACGCCGCCCTGCCCTGGTGGGTCCTGCTGCCGCTCGGCGCCTATCTCGTCGCCTGGCACGGCTCGCTGCAGCACGAGGTGGTGCACGGCCACCCGACGCCCAGCCCCCTGGCCAACGAGCTGCTGGTGCTGCCGAGCCTCTGGCTGTGGATCCCCTTCCGGCACTACCGGGAGCTCCATCTGGCCCACCACAACGACGCGCAGCTGACCGATCCGCTCGAAGATCCCGAGTCCTACTACGTCGATGCCGCCGGCTGGGCCAAGGCGGGGCCGCTGGCCCGCGCCTTCCTGTACGCGCACAACACCCTGGCCGGGCGCATGGTCCTCGGGCCGCTGCGCTGCCTCTTCCTGTTCTACCGGGCCGAGATCCGCCGCACGCTGCAGGGCGACCGCAGCCACCTCGCCGCCTGGGCGATCCACGCTCTTGGCGTGGCTGTCGTGCTTACCTGGGTTTTGGCGGTCTGCGGCCTGCCGCTCTGGCAGTTTCTGCTGCTCTTCGTCTATCCGGGGATCGCGCTCACCCTGGTGCGCTCCTTCCTCGAGCACCAGGCGCGCCCGGAGGTCAGCGAGCGCTCGGTGATCGTCGAGGCCGGGCCGCTGATGGCCCTGCTGTTCCTCAACAACAACCTCCACCTCGTGCACCACGACAAGCCGGGCCTGCCGTGGTACCGCCTGCCGGCCTTCTACCGCCAGCGGCGCGCCCTCTTCCTCGCCTCCAACAACGGCTACTACTTCAAGGGCTACCGCGAAGTCTTCCGCCGCCACTTCCTGCGCCCCAAGGAACAGCCGCTGCACCCGAGCGCGGCGGTCTAAGGGCCGCGCACCCCCGATCAGTCACGCCCCATCGTCCTCCACGCCCCATCGTCCTCGAACCGCAGGGATAGCGCTCGGCTTCAGCGGCGCGTACAGTTCCTCGACGGCTCGATCAACGAGGATCGCGTGCTGTGCCCGGCGACTATGACGACCTGGTGAAGATCGAATTCCGGGGGACCGGCGAAACGGGCGAAGCCGAAGTCGAAACGCTCTGGGCCACGCCGCTCGGCGACGATCTCTACCGCCTGGAAAACAGCCCGTGCTTCGCTTACGGAGTCTCCCTCCTGGATACCGTTCGCGCCAGGTCTGCGGCCAACGGCCTGCCGGTATTCGAAGCGGTCGTGAAGAAGTCGGGCAACCGCACCGTCAGGGTCATCCTCGATCCGCCAGCCGAAGCAGGCAACAGCTCGGCCGGGATGTTGGACGAACTCGTGGCCCTGGGCGCCAGCTATGAGGGCGCCAGCCGCAAGTACATGGCGGTCAACATCGGTCCCGAGGTGGACTTGGAGCGCGTCTGCCGCTTCCTCACCGAGGAGGCCGTGCAGTGGGAGCACGCCGACCCCACCTACGAGGCACTTTGCGCCGGCAGCGCCGGCTGAGCTCACTCCGCCGTCGTCTTGGCCGCTGCGGCCACCGCCGTATCGATGGCCGCGCGCTGCAGCAGCCGGCGCTCGCGGTAGAAGGTGTAGATGCCCGTCACCACGACGATGGCCGCGCCGACCAGGGTCCATTCGTCGGGGAACTCGCCGAACACGAAGATGCCGAGCAGGATGGCCCAGATCATGATGGTGTAGCGGAAGGGTGAGACGACGGCGACCTCCCCCACCCGCATGGCCTTGATGGAGAAGAGGTAGCCGAAGAAGAGGAAGCCCGCAGAGGCCGACAGCAGGGCGAATTGCTCCAGGCCCAGCGGCTGCCACGCGCGGGTGAGCGCCACCGCCCCGGCAAAGGCCGCCGTCAGGACGGCTGTCACGAAGGCGACGAAGAGCGACGGTATGGCGTGCGAAAAGCTGCGCGTCGAGAGATCGCGCAGCACCATGAAACCCACCGAGGCCAGCGCCCAGAAGGCGTAGACGTTGAAGCCCTCGGCGCCCGGCCGCACGATGATCATGACGCCGGCAAAGCCGGCGGCGATGGCGCTGTAGCGCCGCCAGCCGACCTTTTCGCCGAACACCAGGGCGGCGGCCAGGGTAATGGCCAGCGGGATCGCCTGGATGATCGCCATCGCGTTGGCGATCGGCATGTGATAGAGCGCCGTCAGGAAGCAGACGGCGCTGCCGATCTCCCCGGCCACGCGCAGGCCGAGCGTGCGGGCGTCGGCGCGC
Source organism: uncultured Pelagibius sp. (assembly GCA_964472095.1). Classification (GTDB taxonomy): domain Bacteria; phylum Pseudomonadota; class Alphaproteobacteria; order Kiloniellales; family Kiloniellaceae; genus Pelagibius. The sequence continues at coordinate 28,514 of CAYYIV010000037.1, read as the reverse complement.
GACGGCCGGTAGACGAGCTCGCGGCGCGCCAGCGCCACGGCACCGATGAGCAGCGACAGCAGCAGGCCGCGCATGAAGATCGCCTGGAACAGCTCCAGGTCGCCGAAGACCAGCTTCATCATGGTGTCGTTGAGCACGAAGCCGGCCATGGCGACGGCCATGAAGAAGGCACCGCGGACGTTATCGGTGGACAGCAAGCCTGGGCTCCAAGTTCGCGCCTGACGGCGCAGTCCTGCTATTCAGCGGTCTCTGCCGCCGCCGCGGCGAACAGGCGGCGTGACAGCCGGCGCTCACGGTAGAAGGTGAAGACGCCGGTGGCGACGATAATGCTGGCCCCGAGCAGGGTCCAGAAATCGGGAATGTCGCCGAAGATCACCACCCCCAGAAGGATCGCCCAGATCAGGATGGTGTAGCGGAAGGGGGCGACGAATGCGACCTCGCCGACCCGCATCGAGGAAACGCTGAAGACGTAGCCGAAGAACAGCGAGCCCGCAGCGACCGCGAGGTAGAGCAGCTCCGCGGAGCCCACAGGCTTCCACTCCGTGAAGGGCAGCATGACCGCGCCGAGGAGCATGATGGCGACCGCCGTGCCGAAGGCGACGAAAAGCGACGGCACCGGACCGGAGAGCCGGCGCGTCGCAAGATCCCGCAGCGTCACGAAGCCGACCGCGACGACGGCCAGCAGGGCGAAGGCATCGAAACCCTCGGCACCCGGCCGCACGATGATCATGACCCCGGCGAAGCCGATGGCGATCGCGGTGTAGCGCTTCCAGCCGACCGGCTCCTTCAGGAAGACCGCGGCCCCCAGGGTGACGGCCAGCGGCAGTGCCTGGAGGATCGCCGTGGCGTTGGCGATGGGGATGTGCATCAGGGCGGTCAGGTAGCAGACGGTGCCGCCCATCTCGCCGAAGATGCGCAGGGCGAGCATCTTTCCGTCGCCGCGGGAGACCCGGTAGAACAGCTGGCGGCGCCCCCACGCCAGGGAACCGATCAGCAGGCTGGCCAGGATCCCGCGCAGGAAGATCGCCTGGAAAAGGCTGATCTCTTGGGTCACCAGCTTGACCATGGCGTCGTTGAGCACGAAGCCGGCCATACAGATCGCCATGAAAAGGGCGCCGCGGGAATTGTCGGATAGTCCGTTCATTGCTGCGCGAACATATCCGAATTCCGCCGCGGGGAGTTATGCAGCCTCGGCACCCCCCTCCCTCGTCCGGCGGGCGACGAAGTCGTCGAGGGCCTCGCGGATCGCCGGGTCGAGCGGCGGCGGGGTGAAGTCCGCCAGCACCGACTTGTAGAGCCGGTTGGCGCGCTGGGTCGCCGTCTCGCTGCCGGCCTCCTCCCAGGTCTCGAAGTTGCGCCAGTCGGAGAGCAGCGGGCTGTAGAAGGCGGTCTCGTAGCGCGCCAGGGTGTGGGCGGCACCGAAGAAGTGGCCGCCGGGGCCGACCTCGCGGATGGCGTCCAGGCCGAGCGAGTCCTCGCTGACCTCCAGCGGCGTCAGCACCTCGCTCATCATCTGCAGCATCTCGACGTCCAGCACGAACTTCTCGAAGGAGGCGCAGAGCCCGCCCTCCAGCCAGCCGGCGCCGTGCATGATGAAGTTCGCCTGCCCCATCACCGCACCCCAGAGCGACATCTGCGACTCGTAGGCCGCCTGCACGTCGACGCAGTTGGCGGCGTTGGCGTTCGACGAGCGGTAGGGCAGCCCGAGGTGGCGCGCCAGCTGGCCGCCGGCGATGGCGGCGCGGGTGTACTCCGGCGTGCCGAAGGCCGGCGCGCCCGACTTCATGTCCACGTTGGAGGTGAAGCCGCCGTAGACCACCGGCGTGCCGGGGTTGACCAGCTGCGCCAGCGCGAGGCCCGCCATGGCTTCGGCATGCTGCTGGGCGAGCGCACCCGCCAGGGTCGCCGGGCTCATGGCGCCGGACAGCGTGAAGGGCGTGATGGCGACCACCTGCTTGTGGCGCGCCATCTCGATGACACCCTCGATCATCGGCCCGTCGAGGCGCAGCGGCGAGGAGGTGTTGACGATGGTGAAGAGCCGCGGCGCCGCCGTCAGCTCGGCTTCCGTCAGGCCATGGCCGAGGCGCACCAGCTCCAGCGCGTCGAGGATGCGCGTGCGTCCCAGGGAATAGGCGTGGAACACCTTGTCGGTCAGGGTCAGGCAGTCGCGCAGGCAATCCAGGTGGCGGGTCGCCGGGTGCAGGTCGACCGGCTCGACCGGATAGCCGGCGACGAAGTGGACGACGTTGAAGGCCTGCGAGAGCCGGAGCAGGTTCTGGTAGTCGCGGTAGCTGCCCGGCCGCCGGCCGCCGTCGAGGTCGGAGGCGTTGGGCGCCGAGGCGACCGAACCGAAAGTGACGTGGCGCCCGCCGATGGGCAGGTTGTGAGCCGGATTGCGGGCGTGCAGGGTGAACTGCGCCGGCGCGCTGGCCAGCGCCTCGCGCAGCAGGCCGCGGTCGAGGCGCACCCGCTGGCTGCCCGGGGTGACTTCCGCCCCGGCCTTGGCCCAGATGTCGAGGGCCTCCGGGTGGAGGAAGTCCATGCCGATCTCTTCCAGGATGCGGAAGGCGGTTTCGCAGATCATCTCGACCTGCTCTGGCGCCAGCACCTCGAGCGGCCGGTAGGGGGATTCGGGGACCCGCCAGGGCGGCTGCTGCAGGCCCGCGGTGCCGCGGCTGTCGCCGGCGCCCGCCCTCGCTCCGGCGCCCTGGCGCGCCCGCCGACGCCCGATGTCCCGGGTCATGTCGCCTCCGGGGTCATGTCGCCTCCGGGGTCATGTCGTTTCCTGGGTCATGCTGTCTCCTTGGCGATCCGGCCGACCGCCCGTTTCCGCTTCCAAATTGTATATACAAGCTGAGACCGTCTCTTGTATATACGACAGCGGATTGTCGCTCCGGCCCAAGAACGCGCAAGGGTTCAGGCGCTCAGAAAACGCCCCGGCGGCAATCGGGAATAGGTCGGGATGTCGCCGGCCGGCGCAGGTGGGGGGAAGCGCGATCCCCCTAGCGGACCATACGGTCAAGGTGGGCGCCGGGCGACGCAGACCGTCGCGATCAACTGACCCCCAGTCAGCGTAACAGGGAAACCACCACCATGACCGTACTTCCGGATTCGAAAACCTATGTCATCGCCGGCGCCGGCATCCACGGGCTGTCCACCGCCTGGCATCTGGCGATGGAGCTGGAGGCCCGCGGCAAGGGCTCCGGCAAGGACATTGTCGTCCTCGACAAGACGGCGCCAGGCGCCGGCGCCAGCGGCATCGCCTGCGGCTGCGTGCGCAACTTCTACATGACCGAGGCGCTGCACCCCATCCTGCGTCATTCCGTCGACGTCTGGATGTCGGACCCGGTGCGCTTCGGCTTCCAGCAGGTCGGCTACATCTCCGTCGGCGAGGAGAACCAGGCCGCCGACTACGAGAAGATCACCAAGAGCCAGAACGCCTGCGGCTACCACTCCGACGTCTACACCGGCAAGGACGCGCACAGCTTCCTGAAGGGCTACTGGCCCGACTTCAACATCGAGAAGGTCGGCGTCGTGCTGCACGAGCGGCCGTCCGGATATGCCGGCACCCGCCAGGCCGTCGCCGGCCTCGCCGAGAAGTGCGCCCAGTACGGTGTGCAGATCCTCTCCGGCGTCGAGGTCACCGGCTACGACGTGACCAACGGGCGGATCTCCAAGCTGCGCACCAACCAGGGCGAGATCGCCTGCGACGTTGCCGTGCTGTGCTACGGCGCCTGGATCGGCAAGCACTGGGAGATGCTCGGCAAGCCGGACACCCTGGAGGCCAGGTATCCCGACGGCGGCAGCAACACCCTGGACATGTGGACGTACTGGCGCCTGCTCGAGGGCGAGGTCTACATCGACCAGCCCTACCGCGACCGCCGCGACCTCGATCCGCCGGTGCTGCACGTCGAGCTGATGAACACGCCGGTGATCAACGAGGAGACCGGTGAGGAGATCTCCGACCACCTCTACGTCTACTGGAAGAACGGCGCCGAGCGCATGGAGCGCGCCGGCGTACAGGGCGGCACCATCCCCATCAGGATCGGCAACAGGGCTGCCGTCGAGCCCTACGGCTGGGACAACGACGAGTACCAGGCCGACGACTGGTTCGCCGACTACCTGACCGCTTCCATGGGCTACCTGATGAAGCGCTTCAAGGGTCACCGCAAGAACTTCAAGGAGCGGCCGAACGGCGGCATCGGCGCCTTCACGCCGGACAACGTGCCGATCTTCGACTGGATCATGCCCAACGCCTACATGATCGCGGACTCCAACCACGGCTTCAAGATGACCGGCGTCGGCAAGCTGGTGGCGAAGATCCTGGCCGGCGACAACCGGGTCGCCGAGCTGGAGCCCTTCGCCATCTCGCGCTTCGCCGGCGGGCGCACCTTCGGGGCCTCCAACAGCCACTGCCCCTGGGTGTGATGCCCGGAAAAGAGACTGCGCCGGTGCCAAAACTCAACTGTACTGTCATTGCCGGGCTTGACCCGGCAATCCATGGCTGCCTCAGACCGACTGGTGCAGACGGCGCGATGGATCCTCGCGTCAAGCGCGAGGGTGACGGTTTGAGTTTGAGCGTCGCAGGAGCGTAAACGGCAACAGTGATGGAAAGGGCGGGGCTTCATTGGCCCCGCCCTTTCTCTTCGCGGGAGATGACCCCGCGGGTCAGTTCCCGGCGAACACGTCCTCGAACATCGTGAGCATCGCGGCCCAGGAGTTCTCGTCGGCACGCTCGTTGTACTGGATGTTCTCGATGCCGTAGACGCCCGCGCCGGGGTTGGTGAAGCCGTGGCGGGCGCCGGAATAGATCGTCATGTCCCAGGTCGCCTTGACGCGGTCGAGTCCGTCCTGAAATGCGAGCACGCGCTCCTTTGGAATGAAGGAGTCGTCGCGACCATGCGCCACGAAGACCCGCGGTGCGATCGTGGTGACGCTTTCCGGCGGCGGCGGCAGCGAGCCGTGGAAGCTTGCCACTGCGTTCAGGTCAGCCCCGGCGTAGGCCATCTGCATGACCGTCGCACCCCCGAAGCAGTAGCCGATGGCGGCCAGCGAGCTGCCCGCGACCTGCTCCTGTGACTCGAGAACGCCGAGGCCCAGCTGCGCCCGCCGGGTCCAGGTCTCGATATTCCCGGTGATCTCCCCCATCCAGGCGCCCGCTTGCTCCGGATGGTCGGTTACCTTGCCATCACCGTACATGTCGAGCGCGAAAGCGACGTAGCCCTCGGCCGCCAGCTGCTCTGCACGGCTCTTGGCATAGTCGTTGAGGCCCCACCACTCGTGCACCACCAGGACGCCCGGGCGTCCACCGGTGGCCGCGTCGTCCCAGGCAAGCAGGCCGGTCAGGACGGTGTCGCCGTCCTTGTACTCAATCGCCTTGGTCTTGATTTCGGCGCTTGCCGGGAAAGCGTTCAGAGTCAGGGCAATAGGAGCCGCGAGGACTGCGAGCAGCACCGCGCTCCGGCGTGTCGTTCCCAACATCGTGCAATTCTCCCTGTTCCATCATTGTTGCGCTGCGGCCGGCGTCGCGCGGGGACGCACGCCTCGGCCACCTGCGAAGGGCGAAACGATAGCGCAGCGCGGTGAGCGGTCAAACAGGGTTCGTGAGGGGGGCTTCGGCCAGGCCGATATTGCCTGTGGGTGTGGCAAGAGCTTTCGAGGCGCTGCACCTGCATCCTGCGTCCTCCTGCCTTCCAGCAGCAGTAGCAGAGGGCGGGGCCGCGTGCGACCCCGCCCTTCCGCTTGCTCCCCCTGTGCAATGACGGGAGAGCGTTATTTCGCGTCCGCGTGCCGGCTCGCCAGGAGGGCCGCCAGGCGGTCGTAGCTCTCGGCCGCGCCGTGCTCCATGCCGGAGGCGAGCACCGCATCGCGCGCCTCGGGGGTTGCGTAGCGGATGGTCGCGAAGAAGGTGGTCCGGCCGCCCTTCTCCGTCAGCTCCGAGGTGACCAGGGACTCCATCATCGGCCAGTCGTCGAAAGTTTCCGTGTGGACAAGGCGCTTCGGCGCCTCGATCTCGCGGAAGACACCGCCCCAGCCCATCTCGCCGCCGTCGGGCCCGCGCATCACGTAGCGATAGGCGCCGCCGACCCTCAGGTCGATGTCGCAGACCGCAAGGTTGTAGCCGTGCGGTCCCATCCAGGCCTTGACCTGCCCGGCCTGCGTCAGCCCGTCGAACACGGCCTCGCGCGGCGCGTCGAAGATCCGCTCGAAGAGGACGTCCCGCTCGCCGGACGGCGTGACCTTCAGGGTTCCGGTATTCTTCACCGCAGCCTCCCTTCGCCTCAGAGTTTCTTCGCCAGGGCCGCCATCTGCTCGGCGCACTGGCCCCAGCCCTCGTGGAAGCCCATCTTCGCGTGCGCCTCGCAATCCTCGGCCGTCCAGTGACGTGCGCGAGCGGTATAGCGCGTCTTGCCGCCTTCATCTTCGAAAGTGACAATGCCGGTGAAGAAGGGCTTGTCGGACGGCTCCCAAGGCGTGGTATAGGCGTCGGTGAAGACGATGCGCTCGTTCTTTACCACCTCGAGGTAGACGCCGCGCATCGGCATCTCCTCGCCTTCCGGGCTCTTCATGACAATGAAGTTGGCGCCGCCCGTGCGCGGGTCGAGCTCGGCATGCGGCACCGTATAGGGCAGCGGCGCGAACCACTGCTTCAGGAGCTCCGGCTCGGTCCAGCAGCGGAAGAGCTTCTCGCGCGGCGCGTCGATGAGGCGGGTGAGCACGAGCTCGCGCTCGGATGAGGATGAGGATGCGGCTTTGGCCGAAGCGGTCATTGTTGAACTCCTGGTCAGGGGGCGGAAGGTGATCCACCGTCCGCCCGCCTGATCGTCATGGATGGATGATTTGAACTGTCGCCCGAAGTCGTGCTGAAACCGGCGGCTACGCCGCCGAATGGCATGCCTTCGATTCGGCATCATCGTAGCGGTCGTGGTGGCGCACCCACTGCATGATCGAGTCGGGCTCGTTGCGCCCCTTCGGCACCATGTCGAGGAAGTTGAAGGCGCCGATCAGCTCCTCACCGCCGCGGGCGTAGGACGAGTAGGTATGATAGATCGCGCCGTCATCGTCCCTGTAGAACACGCTCTGGCCCGGCAGCTCGTCGATGCCGGGATCGATGGTGCTGTAGTTGTAGAAGCCCTGGCCGCGCTTCAGCTCCTCCTCGCGGAACGACACGTGGTAGTCGTAGTTGAAGTCGGTGCCGAAGGACGACACCCAGGGGAAGGTCCAGCCCATGCGCCGCTTGAAGGCGGCAATCTTGTCGTAGGGCGCGCGCGACACTGCGGCGAAGGAAAGGTCGGCGTGCTCGAAATGCTGGCGCGCGGCGTCGACGTGGTCGGCCTGGAAGGAGCAGCCGGCGCAGCCTTCCTTCCAGTCCGGGCCCAGCATGAAGTGCTGCACGAAGAGCTGGCTGCGCCCGGCGAAGAGGTCGCCGAGCGAGACCGGGCCCTCGGGACCTTCGAAGACGTAGTCCTTCTCCACCTTGACCCAGGGCAGCGCGCGGCGGGCCTCGAACAGTTTGTCGCGCTGGTGCGTCAGCGCCTTCTCGGCCTCCAGGTGCGCAATGTGCGCAGCCAGCCACTCGTCGCGGGATACCACTTGATGGTCCATCTTTCGTTCTCCCATTGTCAGTGGTTGTCGTTCATCGTCGGCAGGTAGGCGGCCAGGTGCACGAAGCACTCCGTCCAGCCTTTCTGCACGCCGATCTTGATGAGCTCGTCGCGGTCTTCGAGCGACTTGCAAAGCGTATGGAGCACGACCGTCGTGATCCCGGCCGCCTCGGTGAACGACACCGTGACCAATGACGACTTGTCGGGCTGGCCAAGGCATCCGAACACCTCCGTGTAGACCAGCCGCTCCGGCGGCGAGACTTCCCGGTAGGTTCCCGTGGTCGGATAGATCGTCCCGTCGGGACCCTGCATGTGGATGCGGAATCCGCCGCCGGGTCGCAGGTCGATCTCGCAGAGCGGCGTGGTGAAGCCGTCGGGGCCCCACCACGCCATCACATGGCGCGGCTCGGTCCAGGCGGCGAAGAGCAGCTCGCGCGGTGCCGCAAAGCTGCGGGTGATCACGATCTCAAATTCCGTTGGGGTCGCCAGCATCAACGCCCCTGCGCTCTCTCTTGGCACTTCCGTCTCCTCTGCCGGGGGAAGCTTCGGACTCAGGCGGGAACCTTCTCCAGCGTATGGGCGAAGCTCCAGGCGTGGCCGTAGGGATCGACCACCACGCCGTAGCGGTCGCCCCAGAACTGGTCCGCCGGCGGCATTACCACGGTCGCGCCGGCGCCGGCCGCCTGCTTCACCGCGGCATCGCAGTTCTCGACCTCCAGGTGCAGCGTGATGGCGGTGCCGCCGAAGGTCTTGGGCGAGCCGTCCTTGCCGCCCGCCTCGCAGTACTCCGGAAAAGCGTCGCGCACGTAGATGCGCGCGTCGCCGACCTTGATCTCGGAATGCATGAGCCGCTTGCCGTCTTCGGCCGGCAGCCGCATGACCTCCTCGGCGCCCAGCGCCTTCTTGTAGAACTCGAGCGCCGCGTTCGCGTCGTCGACCACGATATGCGGGATCACCGCCGTCACTTGCTTCGTCATATTCCGGTTCTCCGTTCGGGGTTTATCTGTCGGTCAGCTCGGCGAGGCGATCCAGGCTCTCGCTCCAGCCCTGCTCCATGCCGGCCAGCGCGTCGCGCGCGAAGCCCTCCGCCTTCGTCACCCGTGATTCGACGACCAGACGCGTGCCGCCGGGCTCGGACTCGAAAGTGACCGTGGAGATGCTCTCGATGCCGGGAACGCCGGAGTCATCGCCGCAGCAGGTGCAGCGCAGGACCAGGCGCTCGGGCGGCAGGATCTCCTCGACCGTGCCGTCCATCGGATAGACCGTGCCGTCGGGCGCCCGCATGTCGATGTGGATGCGCCCGCCGGCGCGCGCCTCGAACTCGCAGACAGGATTGGTGAAGCCGGCCGGGCCCCACCAGCGGGCGAGGTGCGCCGGGTCGGTCCACAGCCGGAACACCGTCTCGCGCGGCGCGGCGAGGTGGCGGGTGAAGGTGACGGTGAAACCGACGCCCGGCTCTGTTTTCTTTGCAGGCTGCATGATTTCCTCCTAGAGGCTCGCCACATAGGCGGCGAGGCGGTCGAAAGTCTCGGTCCAGCCGCCGTTGTGCGCATCGCGCGCGGTGACGGACTCGAAGACGGCTTGGTGCAGGGTGAGTTTCGTGCGGGCGCCGCCCTTGCCGGCTTCGTCCAGCGTCACCGTCACCAGGGTCTCGTGGCCGGGATGGCCTTCTGCGTCGATCCAGGTCCAGGTGAAGGAGATCTTCTCGGGCTCCACGATCTCGCGGTAGACACCGTGCATGCGGTGCTCCGTACCCTCCGGCGAGCGCATCAGGCAGCGGAAGGCGCCGCCGGGATGGAACTCCACTTTGCAGGACGGCAGCGTGAAGCCCTTCGGCCCCCACCAGCGCACCAGGTGCTCGGGCTGGCTCCAGACCTTGAACACCAGCGCGCGCGGTGCATCGAGCAGGCGCGTGATCACCAGGACGCGGTCTTCCGGCGCGCGGACCGGTTCAGGACTTGCGGCCATTCTCGTCTCCTCCCTTCGTGCTCTTCTGCAGCTGTTCGAGATAGCTCCCCAGGCGGTCGAGGCTCTGCTCCCAGAACTGCCGGTAACGCTCCAGCCAGTCGTTGGCGCCCTTCAGCGGCCCGGCCTCCAGCCGGCAAGGGCGCCACTGCGCTTCGCGGCTGCGGCTGACCAGCCCCGCGCGCTCCAGCACCTTCAGGTGCTTGGAAACGGCCGGCAGGCTCATCTCGAAGGGCTCGGCCAGCTCCGACACCGTCGCCTCGCCCGTGCACAGCCGGGCAAGGATAGCCCTGCGGGTCGGGTCCGCGAGTGCGGCAAAAGTCTGGCTCAGAGGGTCTGCTGACATCTGTATTGAACCATCTCGTTAAATAACTGATCGGTTAAATACAGGAGGCCCGCCGGGCCGTCAAGGGACAATTTCCGCGCCGCCCGTAGCCACGCCCGCGGCGGATAGAATAGGATGGCGGTTCAGGCACTTCCTGCCCCCAGGCCCCATCCTTCTCCGACCAGGCAATTCCTTGCACGACACCTCACCTCCTCTCCCGCTCACCGGCGAGACGCTCGGCGCCGCCGAGCTCGCCGCCATTGCGCGCGGCGGCCGCGCGGTGGCGATCGCCCCCGAAGCCGAAGCGCGGCTGGCCGCCGGCCGCCGGGTGGTGGAGGCGGTCATCGCGCGCAACGAGCCGGTCTACGGTCTGACGCGCGGCCTCGGCCCGCAGGTCACCCATGCCTTGAGCCGTGAGGATATGGCCGCCTTCTCCCTGCGCACCCTGCGCGGCCGCGCCCACGCCGTCGGGCCGCGCCTGCCGCGCGACCAGGTCCGCGCGGTAATGGCGGTGCGCCTCAACGGCCTCCTGAAGGGCGGCGCCGGCATCACCCCGGCGACCGCCGCGCTGCTGGCCCAGCTGCTGAACCGCGGCCTGCATCCGCAGATCCCCTCCATCGGCTCGGTCGGCGCCAGCGATCTCTGCGTCCTCGCGCACCTCGGCCTGGCGCTGGTCGGCGAGGGCGAGATCGAGACCGGCGGGCGCATCCTGCCGGCCGGCGAGGCGCTGGCCGCCGCCGGCCTGGCGCCGGCGGTGCTCGGCCCGAAGGACGGCATCGCCCTCTGCAGCGCCTCCTCGCTCTCCGCCGGCCTCGGCGGCCTGGCGCTGCACGACGCCGGCGAGCTCTGGCGCCTCGCCCAGCTCGCCGCCGCCGCCACGCTGGAGGCCTTCCGCGGCAACCTGACGCCGCACGACCCGCGCGCCACGGCGGCGCGGCCGGCCCCCGGCCAGCAGGAGGCCTCGGCCCATCTGCTGACCATCCTCGCCGGCAGCGCCCTCGCCGACACCGCCCAGGCGCGGCGCCTGCAGGACCCGCTGTCGATCCGCACCGTCGGGCCGCTGCACGGCAGCCTGCTGGCCTCGATCCGCTTCCTTGCGCCGGCGGTGCTGGCGGAGGTGAACGGCGCCGGCGACAATCCGCTGGTGATGATCGAGGACGGCCGGCTGATCTCCACCGCCAACTTCCACACCCCCGCCCTGGCGCTGGCCCTGGAGACCCTGGCCCAGTCCCTCGCCCAGGCGGCCAGCGGCTCGGTGGCGCGGACCGGCAAGCTGCTGACGCCGGGGATCAGCGACCTGCCGCTCGGGCTGTCGCCGCGCGGGCCCGGCAACTCCGGCGTCGCGCCTTTCCTGAAGACGGCGCAATCGCTGCTGCAGGAGATCCGTCAGCTGGCGCAGCCGGCACCGTCAGACCTGCGCCCGGCCGGCGACGGCGTCGAGGACGAGATCACCGCCGCGCCCCAGGCAGCCAAGAAACTCATGGAAGCCCTGTGGCGGCTGCGCCTGGTGCTGGGGATCGAGCTGATCGTCGCTGCCCAGGCCATGGACCTGCGCGGCGGCGAAGCGGCGCCGGTCGTGGCGGCGGCCTTCGCGGCCCTGCGCGAGGTGGTGGCGACCCTCGACGAGGACCGCCCCTTCGGTGTCGAGCTGGAGCGGCTGGATGAAGTGCTGCTGAAAAATGGCGCCCTGCTCACCCGCGCCGGCGTGCCGGCGCTGGCGGCCGGCTAGCCCGGCTGTCTTGCGAGGCCCACACACATCACTGTCGCCCCGGGGCTTGTCCCGAGGGTCCATCGCGCAACAGCACCGTGAGGGAGCTCCGTCAGTGCAGGATTTCAAAAGCGACAATCAGCCTGGATATCTGCCCCGCGCCGTCCTGCAGCGGCATGGCGACCGCTTCCCAGCGCATCAGGCGATTTTCGGTCCTGAACATCTCCTCGATCATGACCTGAGGGCGCCGCGTGGTCACCGCCTCGGTGAGAACTGATCGGATGAACTCACCGTATTCGGGTTCGGGATAGTCGTCGACGGAGCGTGCTGTCATGTCCCGCCTGATATATTCGGCACCTTTGGCGCTGTGGACACGAAAGATGAAATCCAACGGATCGTGATGCACGTCCAGCAGGTTGATGTTTCCCATCGCCGGGCGGTAGTCCAGGATGTCGAATTCTTCAGCGTGCGGGAGTTGGCCTGGAACTGAGCATTTGCCATGCCAGATCGCCAGGGCTTCCTTGATGCGTTCAGAATTGAGGTCTTCGACCGCGCGCGGGACGAAGGCAGGGGGCTTGTTCAAACCTCGCGATCGTACGAAACGCAGCTTGTTGTCAGACCCAATTCCAGTTGGCTTCGACATGTCGCTAGACGATGCGAGAGGATTGAGGACATCACACTGGCTTTGAATTGCTGTTGACGCAACAAATTTGCCTTTCAGCCCACTATCGGGAAGATTGTATGCGATTGACGCTAATCGCGATTGTTCAGCGCAGAACCGATAAGGCAGGCTCCTTCGCAGGAAGCGACCCCTTTTTTGGTGTGCGAGGCATGGCGTTGATCCAGGAGGAGAATGTCCTCTTCAGGGAGAGCATCCGGCAAAGTCCCTCTGGCGCGCGGTTATGCAGCCCAGCTACGCTGCTGTGCAGCGTAGCGCCACGGCAGGAGTTCATCGAGACTCTGGGCGGCGGCGTCCTCGAGGACTCCGGCGGCGCCGGATGCCGGCACGGCTCGTCTTTTCCGGGGAGCGAGGCGCCACTTCACTTTTCGGAAGCGGATTGGCCCGCGACCGGTAACAATGAGGCGAGATGCGAGGCCGCAGAGCCTCGCCGCTTGAACGAGGGAGCTTCGAGAAACGATGAAACACCTCACCACCAACCTGCTGATCGCCGGCGCGCTGGCGCTCGGTGCGCAGACCGCCGTGGCCCAGAGCTTGAGTTGGGATCTGGCGAACGAATACCCGGCCACTTCCGTGCACGGGCAGTCGGCCGAGATCTTCGCCGAGAAGCTGGCGGAACTGTCCGGCGGCGAGATTCGCATTACTCTGCACCACGGCTCGGCGCTCGGCTACAAGTCGGTCGACCACTTCGACGCGGTCGGTGACGGCGCGCTCCAGTTGGCGAGCAGCTACGTCGGCTCCTGGGGCGGTATCGATCCGCTGTTCCTGCTCTCCTCCCTGCCTTTCGTCACCCCGACGTCGGACGACGTTTGGGATCTCTACCAGGCGGCCAAGCCGGAGTACGAGATGGTGCTGGAAGAGAACAACCAGGTCATGCTGTTCGCCACCCCCTGGCCGCCGAGCGGCATCTGGGCGAACAAGCCGGTCGACTCCATGGACGAGCTGCGCAACCTGAAGATTCGCACCTACGACGCCAACGGCACTATCACCCTGCGCGCGGCCGGAGCGGCGCCGATCCAGCTCAGCTGGGCCGATGTGATACCGCAGCTCACCACCGGCGGCATCGACGCGGTGCTCACCTCCGCCGAAGGCGGCGCCACCGCCAGCATGTGGGAGCATCAGTCGCACTTCACCGAGGTGACCTATGCCAGTCCGCTGCAGATCCTGCACATGAACCGCGACACCTACGATTCGCTGACCGACGAGCAGCGCGCTTGGGTGCGAGAGGCGGCCGAAGTCGGCGAGGCCTACGGATGGAAAGTGCTGCCGGAGCGCGTGACTCAGAACTACGCGCAGATGCGCGACAACGGCATGACCATCGTCGAGAAGATCGACGCAGACTACATGGCGGCGCTGGGCGAAGCCGGGAAAGAGGCGGTGACCGAGTTGAAGTCCCGCCTCGGCGAGCGGGGCCAGGTCATCCTGGACGCCTACGAGGCCGCTCGCGTCGGCCGCTGAGTTTTCCTCGACCGGGGCGGCGCGCTGGTGCCGCGTCCTCTTTCGCGCGGCCGGGGAGAGCGCATGCGCTTCCTGCAAGCATTGATCTTCGGGTTGTCGCGCACGGCCGGCGCCATTGCCGGCATGCTGCTGATCGCCATGGTGCTGCACATTCTCTTCGAGATCGTGCTGCGCGCCTTCTTCTCCTCCTCCACTTACGTGCTCGATGAGTTTGTCGGCTACGGCGTGGCTGCGGTCACCTTCCTGTCGCTCGGTTACACCCTGGAGCATGGGGCCTTGATCCGGGTCAACCTGCTGCTCGGACGCCTGGAGGGCTGGACGCGGCGCCTGCTCGAGCTTCTCGCCGCCTCACTGACCTTGGCCCTGCTCACCTACTTCGGCTGGTTCTTCTGGATCCGCGTCGTCCGCCACTGGACCCGCGGCTCGGTCAGCAGCTCGATTGCCGAGGTGCCGATGTGGATCCCGGAAGGCCTGGTGCTGCTTGGGCTGGCACTCTTCTGGCTGCAGTTGCTGGCCTACCTGCTGCGCATGCTGCTCGGCTCGCACGAGCAGGCCGTGCCCTACGCCAAGATCGACGCCACGCGCTCCGAGCGCACGCCCGAGTGAGGACCCGGAAGAGATGGAAGCACTCACTGCCGGCCTGGTGATTCTGGCGCTGGTCCTCTTCTTCCTGGGGCTGGGCCTCTGGGTCTTCGCCGGGCTGTTCCTGGTCGGCGTCAGCGGCCTGTGGCTGCTGCACGACATGAACCTCACGCGCATCGCCACCATCGGCACCAGCATCGTCTTCCGCTATGCTACCGCCTGGGAACTGGCCGCCATTCCAATGTTCATCTGGATGGGCGAGATCATCTTTCGCACCGACATCTCCAACCGTTTGTTCAAGGGCCTGTCGCCACTGGTGGACTTCGTGCCGGGGCGCCTGCTGCACACCAACGTCTTGGGCTGTACCCTCTTCGCGGCGGTCAGCGGATCCAGCGCGGCGACCACGGCTACGGTCGGCAAGATCACAACCGGCGAGCTGCGCCGGCGCAACTACGATCTCGACCTCTCGATCGGCTCGCTGGCCGGCGCCGGCAGCCTGGGGCTGCTGATCCCGCCGTCCATCGTCATGATCATCTACGGCATCCTGGCCGAGGTCTCGATCTCCCGGCTTTTCGCCGCCGGCATCCTCCCCGGGCTGCTAGTCAGCGGCATCTATTCCACCTACATCATGATCCGCTGCTTCGCGACACCGAGTAAGGCGCCCCGTGAGGCCGAACAGTACAGTCTTCGGGAGCGCCTCCTCGGCACCCTGAACCTGCTGCCGGTGCTGTTCCTGATGGCGATCGTATTGGGATCGATCTATTCCGGCCTCGCGACGCCCTCGGAAGCGGCGGCGGTGGGCGTCGCCGCTGCGATCCTGGTCGCGCTGGTGCTGCGCCAGCTGACCTTCGAGATCTTCCGCGAATCGCTGATGGGGGCGATCCGTACCTCGTGCATGGTCTGCATCATCCTGATCGCCGCTGCCTTCCTGGCTACCGCCATGGGCTACCTGCACGTGCCTGCCAACCTTGCCCGAGGGATCGCCGAGTTGAACCTCTCGCCGGTGGCGCTGATTCTCATCTTGTCGCTCTTCTATATCCTGCTCGGGCTGTTCCTGGACGGCATCTCGATCATCGTGATGAGCCTGCCGATCACCCTGCCGCTGGCGACGCTGGCGGGCTTCGACCCGATCTGGTTCGGCGTCTACCTGGTGCTGATGATCGAGCTCGGTCAGGTCACCCCGCCGGTCGGCTTCAATCTCTTCGTCATCCAGGCGCTGACCGGCGAGACCATCGGGCGGATCGCCTGGGCAGCCCTGCCCTTCTTCCTGCTGATGTGCCTGGCCGTGGCGGCGATCACGATCTTCCCGGGCATCGCGCTGTGGCTTCCAGGAGTGCTGTTCGGATGAGCGACCCGCTGCTCGACCTGTCCCTCGCCCTCGCGCTGCCCGGTCAACCGCAGACGCTTTACCGCGCCGCCGACGTGGCGCTGCAAGCCCGCTTCGGCCACCGGCTCTTTACCCTTCTCGCCTACCATCCCGAGAGCGGCGAGGTGGAGCGGCTCTACAGCAGCCGGCCCGACGCCTACCCCCTGGCCGGCCGCAAGCTGATGGGCCCGACGCCCTGGGGCGCGCAGGTACTGCATCGCGGCGAGCCCTATCTGGGCCGTACCGCCGAGGACCTGCGTTGGGCCTTTCCCGACCACGCTTTGATCGCCAGCCTCGGGCTGGGCTGTATCCTGAACCGGCCGATCGCCTGGAACGGCCGGGTGCTCGGCGTACTCAGCCTGCTGCAGGAGGGCGAGAACCACTACGACGAGGTGGACCTGGAAGCGGCCGCACCCTATGCCGCCCTGCTGCTGCCGGGCCTGCTGACCACGGCGTGACCCGCAGGAGGGCATAGCGTATTGAAGCGGCACATCAAAATTCCTCCCCCTTTTGATGGGCTACGATGTTCACACATCTTGTGTGGTGTCCCCGCGACGTCTCTACACGCACCGCCGTCGTCCCGGGGCTTGAGTGATGATTGTCCCTGTTGCATGGGTGAAAAGTATGATTAAGCCGACCATTATAGCTTGTTTCCTGTGCATCTCGATTGTTGGAAACTTTGTTGTAAGCCGAGATGTGATTGGCCAAGTACTGGATTCGGAGAAGGCCGAAGTATTGGAGATTGTCTCCAGACGTGTGATAGAAACCCGCTGCAATCATGAGAAGTACCTAGGTTGTTTCCGGATCGATTCCGTTCAATGTTTCAGCGAATCAGAGAGTATTGTTGAGGATTGTAAGAAACTGATGGCTCCTGCTATGCCTCCTCTTAAAGAGGAGGCAATTGGTTCGTTTCGGACCTTCGGAGAGGAATTCAGCAGGTGTATGACCGAAAGACACCTCAATGTTGGGCAATATAACCGTCAGGAGATCAAGAATTGTTTGGGAGCAAAGTGATGGAATCGTCCAACTAGTAGTTCCTGTTTCTTAAAAGCGAATGAGAACCATCCGGTTGACGTGCCAAGTTTGAGAGCCCATCTCCGAACTGCGCGAAAGGCCGGCACCTTAGACAGTCGTCTGTGAAGAATCCAACCCGGTGAGTTTTCAGGCGGCTTGAGCTGCGAGTGGGGCTCTGAGGAGTGCCATGAGCAGGGCACGCAAGAGCTCCTCCAGTCAGCGGATGAGGAGGCGGAAGTTGTAGCCGGCGGCGGCGGGAACTGCGTTGGTGCGGTCGCCGTGGCGGCCCTTGAGGTAGTTGCGCTCCATGTGGTGCTCGGCCTTGACGTGGCCGATGACGGGCTCGACGGCGTCGCGGCGTTTCATCTCGCGGCGAATGGTCTTGGTGACCCGGCGCATCTGGCCGGAGATCCAGACCCGCACCTGGCAAGCGATCGCCGCTGAGCTGACCCGCCAGATCCGCCACGCGCTCGGGCGCAATGACACACCTTCGGCCGCCATTATCGACAGCCAGAGCGCAGCGACGACGGAAAGCGGCGGCCCGCGCGGCCTCGACGCCGCCAAGCGGGTCAAGGGGCGCAAGCGCCATATCGTCACCGATACCGAGGGCTTCCTGCTCGCCGTGCTCGTGCACACCGCCAACGTGCAGGACTGCCATGGCGCCGTGCCCCTGCTGCGCGGGCTGCGCCAACGCCTGCCAGGGCTGCGCCATATCTTCGCCGACCGCGTCTACCGCGGCGACCAACTGCCCAAGGCCCTCGACGATTGCGGGCCCTGGACCATTGAGATCGTCAAGCGCCCAGAGGGCGTCAAAGGCTTCCAGTTGCTGCCCCGACGATGGGTCGTCGAACGCACCTTCGCCTGGCTCGGAAGATGCCGGCGCCTCACCAAAGACTTCGAGGCCACCATCGCTGCCGAAAGCGCATGGCTCTTCCTCGCCCACATCCGCCTCCTCTCGCGCAGACTCGCAAGATCTTGAAACAACTCAATTCATTTCGAGTCAGACTTTCAGGAGCGCAGCCGGGCGGCAGTCCGGGTGCGCGTCTCGAAGGACGCAGGCTGCTGATGCAACCCCTTCAGGCGTAGCGCAGCGTCTGCCCCAGCCCCAGCGCGGCGGCCTTCTCCAGCATGGCGGCGCCCAGCGCGATGTCGGAGAGCGACAGGCCGCGGTGCCAGAACAGGATGGTCTCGGCGTCGCGCTCGCGGCCCGGCTTCTTCCCCGTCACGATCTCGCAGAGCTCGCCGTGCAGGGTCGCCTCCGAGAGCTTGCCTGCCTCCACATGGGCGCGCAGCGAGCCGAGCTTGCCGCCCTTGCACTGGCCCCAGTCGTCCACCACCAGCTTGTCCATGACGTCGGTGAGCGAGAGCTCGACCGCGCTCATGGTGCCGTAGGGCACCACGAAGTTGCCCGGCTTCACCCAGGCGGTCCTGAAGTGCGGCGTCGGCGCCATGAGGCGCGAGGCCTCGACCTGGATGTCGGCGCCCTCCAGGCAGGCCTGCCAGGTCTCCACTGCCCGCACCTCGCGGCCGAGATCCTGCGAGAGGCGCGCGGCGAAGGGCTCGCGGCTCTCCGGCCGGCGCGAGTGGACGCGGATCTCCTCCAGCGGAAAGAGGTGGTTCAGCAGCCGGACATTCCAGTAGGCGGTGCCCCGCGCGCCGATGTGGCCAAGCACGCGACTATCCTTGCGCGCCAGGTACTTGGCGCCGAGAGCTGTGACGGCGCCTGTGCGCATCTCGGTGATCGCCGTGGCGTCGAGCAGCGCCACGGGCATGCCGGTCTCGGGATCGAAGAGGTTCAGGAGGGCCATCTCCGAGGGCAGGCCCTTCTTGTAGTTGTCCACATAGTCGCCGACGATCTTCACCCCCGCGAGGCCGCCCATCGAGAAGCCGGCCGCCTTGCCGATGTAGCCGCGCAGTACGTTGAAGTGCCCCTTGAAGGCGGGGTCCGGCTCCAGGTGGACGCGCGGCTCGATGACGCTCTGGCCGAGCCCCTGGGCGGTGAGGCCGCGCTCCACCGCCGTCAGGATCTCGTCGTCGGTCAGCGCCAGTGCGGCGATGTCGGGGCCGGAGAGATAGGTGAAGGAGATGGTGGTCACGGCTGCCGAAGCCTTGCCAGTTCCATTTTCAGCTCTTCAAGTCCCCAGGTTCTGGAACCGATCACTTCCAGCTCGGTGGTGTCAACACGGGTGCCGTCGATCATTTCACCATCGATGGCCTTGCTGAAATCGACCTTGCCATCTATCACATCGAAGTTCGCTGAGAGCACCCAGTCCGGGTCCGCTTCGCTCTGGTAGTACACCAGCGTCAGCAAGCTCATACCGGGCTCGCAGCCCTGCCGCGAGCCATAGTACCTCGTCGGCCTTTGGTGCCTGAAGTCTGGGAAGGGCGCGTTCTCGTCTCCCAGCAGAACCTCGACCTTCTCGGTATCCAGCGTCTCGCAGCTGTTGAACCGAATGACAAAGGCACGGGGCGCCAGCGACAACCATTCAGGCACGGTAAGCGAAATCCCGGAGACCCGCGAAGGATCTGCGACCAGATTGCGGACCGCCTGCAGCCACAAGTCGTCCTCGCGCCGGATCAGCTCGTACGCGGCCCAATGCGGATGGTCGACGAAAAGCAGATAGGTCTCGCCCGGTTCGAAACGCGGTCGCATCACGCAGTCAGTGTCGTTCCATTGCCGGGTGAGCCCCTGGTCCCAAAAGGCAATGTGCTTGTGACCGTCGAAGTCGCTGTCTTCGCCAGCGAAGGTCAAGGCCCCCCAGGGAGACACGTCCAAACCGTCGCGGCTCTCCAGCACGAAATGCTCGGGAACTTCGCCTTTCAGAACTTCGATGGAGTCGAAGGCAGGACGCAGTTCGCCGGCCACGAGTTTCGGTATCCGCGCACGTGCCAGCACAATCTGGGTGGTGTCGTCCACCAGATCGCGGTGGTGCTTGCTCAACTCCGGAGGGGGCCCGTCGCAAGCCAGTGCCTGCAGGGCGGCAGCGCACAGAAATGCGACAAGGAACCCTTTGGCGACATAACACACAGTCGGCTGCTCCCAAGGACAGTGTCCAAGCACAGATACAGCCTCCGGCGCCACTAATCCAGCAGTTGAGCGGCTCATGAATGTTTCAGCAGCGCTTTGACCGCCGCGACGTAGGCCGCCTGCACCCGCTCCTCGTCCCGGTGCCGGCCCTCCTGCACCACCCAGCGGCCGCCGACCATGACGTCGCGCACCGGGTTGCGGTTGCCGGCGAAGACGACGGCGTCGAGCAGGCGCCCGGTCGGCATCGCCGCGACCTCGGGATGCGCCGGGTCGAGCACCAGCAGGTCGGCGCGGCGGCCGGGCTCCAGCGCGCCGATGGGGCGGCCGAGGGCCTGCGCGCCGCCGGCCAGGGCCTGGCGGTAGAGGCGCTCGCCTACAGAGGCCTCGGCGCCCTCGCCCGCAAGGACGTTGCGCCGCTGCCAGGCGAGACGCTGGCCGTACTCGAACCAGCGCAGTTCCTCGATCGCGCTCACGGAAATGTGGCTGTCGGAGCCGATGCCCCAGCGCCCGCCGCCGGTGAGGTACTGCTCCGCCGGGAAAAGCCCGTCGCCGAGGTTGGCCTCGGTCGTCGGGCAGAGCCCGGCCACCACGCCGGAAGCCGCCAGGGCCACCGTCTCCGCCTCGCTCATGTGGGTGGCGTGGACCAGGCACCAGCGCGCGTCCGGGGCCATGGTCTCCAGCAGGTGCTCGACCGGACGGCGGCCGCACCAGGCGAGGCAGTCCATCACCTCCTTCACCTGCTCGGCGATGTGGATGTGGATCGGGGCCGCGGCGTCGAGGGCGTCGAGGCCTTGCACCACTTCATCCAGAGTCTCAGGCGTGACCGCGCGCAGGGAGTGCGGCGCGATGCCGACCCGCACCTGCGGATCGCCTTCATACGTCGCTTTAAGAGTCTCAACAATCTTTAGTAACTGACTGGGATCATTGAGGAAACGACGCTGACTCTCGCCCGCCTTCTGAGCCCCGAAGCCGCCGTAGCCGTAGAGCACCGGCAGCTGGGTGATGCCGATGCCGGTGGCGGCGGCGGCGGCGATGGTCCGCCGGGACATCTCCGCGACGTCGTCGTAGGGGCGCCCGTCAGGCCCATGATGCAGATAGTGGAATTCGCCGACCGCCGTATAGCCGCCGCGCAGCATCTCGACGTAGAGCTGGGCGGCGATGGCCTCGACCTGCTCCGGCGTCAGGGCGGCGACGAAGCGGTACATCACCTCGCGCCAGGTCCAGAAGGAGTCGTCGCGGTTGGCGCCCGGCCGGGCGTGCTCGGCGAGGCCCGCCATGGCGCGCTGGAAGGCGTGGCTGTGCAGGTTCGGCATGCCCGGCAGCACGGGCCCCGCGGCCCGCTCGGCATCGCCCGCCACCGCGTTCGTTGCGACGCTTACGATGTTGCCGGTGCCGTCCAGCTCGAACAGCACGGACTCCGCCCAGCCCTCGGAAAGAAAAGCCTGCGCGGCAAAAAGCTTATGGATCGTCATCGAGTCCTGCTATGAGAAGGACGGGAGAGCGGTCTTGTCACAAAGGAACCGCGAGGTTAAGGCAAGCGGGTTGTATATACAACTCGGGCCACCGTTTGGGTGAGTCAGTTCGCATGTGGGACGATCTTTGGACGGGCGCGCACCTGGCCACGATGGCGGCTGGGGACGCGCCTTATGGCACCGTCGAGAAGGGTGCCCTGGCCGTGCAGGACGGCCGCATCGCCTGGGCCGGGCCGGCGGCGGAACTGCCGGGCGCGCCGGCGAGCCTTGCGCGGCGGCTGCACGACGCCGCCGGGGCCTGGATCACGCCGGGCCTGATCGACTGCCACACCCACCTGGTCTACGGCGGCGACCGCGCCCGCGAGTTCGAGCTGCGCCTGACCGGTGCCTCCTACGAGCAGATCGCGCGCGCCGGCGGCGGCATCCGCTACACCGTCGAGCAGACCCGCGCCGCCAGCGAGGAAGAACTCTACGCCGACGCCCTGCCCCGCCTGCGCGATCTGCTGGCCGAGGGCGTAACCACTATCGAGATCAAATCCGGTTACGGCCTCACTCTCGAGGACGAGCTGAAGATGCTGCGGGTCGCCCGCCGCCTCGGCACCGACGAGCCGGTGACGGTGAAGACCACCTACCTCGGCGCCCACGCCATCCCGCCGGAGTTCGACCGCCGGCCGGAGGACTACATCGACAGCGTGGTCGCCGCCCTACCGGAGGTGGCGGCCTCCGGCCTCGCCGACGCCGTCGACGCCTTCTGCGAGCGCATCGCCTTCTACCCCGAGCAGGTCGCCCGGGTCTTCGAGGCGGCGACCGCCGCCGGCCTGCCGGTGAAGCTGCACGCCGACCAGCTCTCGGACTCCAAGGGCGCCAACCTGGTGGCCCGCTTCGGCGGCCTCTCGGCCGACCACCTGGAATACACCTGCGAGGAGGGCATCAGGGCCATGGCCCTCAAGGGTTCGGTCGCGGTGCTGCTGCCCGGCGCCTTCTACTTCCTGCGCGAGACCCGCCTGCCGCCCATCGAGGCGATCCGCCGGCACGGCGTGCCGATCGCGCTCGCGACCGACAGCAACCCCGGCTCCTCGCCGGTCACCTCGATCCTGCTGATGCTGAACATGGGCTGCACCCTGTTCCGCCTGACCCCGGAGGAGGCGCTGGCCGGCATCACCCGCAACGGCGCCCGGGCGCTCGGCCTGCAGGAGACCCACGGCACCCTGGAGTCCGGCAAGGTCGCCGACTTCGTGCTCTGGGACATCAAGTACCCCGCCGAGCTGGCCTACCGCATCGGCCACAACCCCTGCCGCCAGGTGGTGAAGGACGGCAAGGTCGTCCGTGGCGGATAAGGCCGGCGCTACAGCTCCACCTCGGCCCAGGCGAGCGTGGCTTGGACGAGGCCGGAGAGCACCGGGCGGATGCGCTCGGCGAGATCCTCGCGGAAGCTGAAGGGCGGGGCCTCGTCCATGTAGGTGCTCTGGGTGAGCTCCAGCTGCACGGCGTGGATGCCCGCTTCCGGATTGCCATGGCTGCGCGTGATGTAGCCGCCCTTGAAGCGCCCGTTGGCGGCGTGGCTGTAGCCAAGCTGGCCGGCGTCCTTCGCGACCGCGACCAGAAGATCGAGCAGGCCGGGCGCGGCGGCCTGGCCGTCGGCGGTGCCGAGGTTGAGGTCCGGCAGGCGGCCCTCGAAGAAGCGCGGCAGCGTGCTGCGGATCGAGTGGGCGTCCCACAGCAGCGCGAAGCCGTGCCGCGCCCTGATCCCCGCCAGCTCCTCGGCCAGGCGGTCGTGGTAGGGCTGCCAGTAGGTCTCCCGCCTTGCTGCCACCTCGTCGTCGTCCGGGCGCTGGCCCTCCCGGTAGATCTCCTCCATGTCGAAGGTCTGCAGCGGACAGAGCTCGGTGTTGCTGGCGCCGGCATAGAGCGCGCGGTTATCGGGCGCCCGGTTGAGGTCGATGACGTAGCGCGAGTGGGTCGCCTGCAGCAGCGAAACGTCGAGGTCCTCCAAAAAGTCGTAGAGCTGCGGCATGTGCCAGTCGGTGTCCGGCACGGTCTTCGCCGCCTCGGTCAGCCGCGCCGCGATCGCCGGCGGCAGGTAGGTGCCGGGATGCGGCATCGACACCAGCAGCGGCAGGCTGCCTTGCTTGAAGCGGTAGAGCTCCATGACGTGTTCCTCGAATGCCGGCCAGGGGTGCTGGCCAGGGGCCACCGTGTTGTATATACAAGCCGGTATAGACGACGGCGCGGCCGCGGCCAACCTTCCAGGCGGCAACGCGCCCAGCAGAGCCCGTCAACGGACAGATCCTTCCGCGCCCATGGCCGACACCGCTGCCGCCGATCCGCCGCTCTACCAGCAGGTCAAGGACTACATCGTCGGCCGCATCCTCGCCGGCGACTGGCCGGAAGGCTGCCGCGTGCCCTCGGAGAACGAGCTGACCCGCGAGCAGGAGGTCAGCCGCATGACGGTGCATCGGGCGCTGCGCGAGCTGACCGCCGAGGGCTGGCTGGAGCGGGTGCAGGGTGCCGGCACCTATGTCGCCCCGCCCAAGCCGCAGTCGGAAGTGCTCGCGATCCGCAACATCGCCGAGGAGATCCGCGCCCGCGGCCACGCGCACAGCGCCGACGTGCTGTTCGTGCGACGCGAAAGGGCCCGCGCGCTGGAGGCCAGGCTGCTGGCGATCGAACGGGGCGGCCCGCTTTTCCACTCGCTGATCGTGCACCGCGAGAACGGCCTGCCGATCCAGCTGGAGGACCGCTACGTGAACCCGGCGGCCGCGCCCGACTACCTGACCCAGGACTTCACCGCAATCACGCCGCACCAGTACCTGCAGGACACCGCGCCGCTCAGCGAGGCCGAGCACGTGGTGATGGCGGTGATGCCGACGGCCGAGGAGCGCAAGCTGCTGGCCATGAAGCCGGGCGAGCCCTGCCTGCTGCTGCGCCGTCAGACCTGGTCGGACGGCGTGCCGGTCACCTGGGCGCGCCTGCTGCACCCGGGCGAGCGCTACCGCCTCGGCGGCCGCTTCACGGCGCAGGGCCCGAGAGGATAGACCGCACTCCGGAAACCATCGCCGCCGCCCCATCGCATTTTCCCGAGGGAGGGCATTGCCATGCGTTCACCACCTCTGTCCGTCGCGATCCTCGCGGCCCTCTGCCTCGGCGCGGCTGCCGCGCAGGCCGCGCCGCTGGCCGAAACCCTGGTCGGCACCTGGATCTGCCAGGCGAAAGAAGGCGAGAGCGACATCGCCATGACGCTGACCTACCGGCGCAGCGACGACTGGCTGGTCGGTGAAATCAAGGAGAACAACGGCGCCGCCCTGCTCGACGTCTGGCTCGACGGCGGCACCCAGGACCTGGTGCTGCGCCGCATCCTCTCCTACGACGCCACCATCGAGATGGACGTGGTCGAGGAGGCCCCAACCTGGGTGAAGCTGGAAGGCGAGATGCGCCACGTCCTCGGCTCCACCGCCAGGGTCCGCGAGGAGATCCGCTTCACGGGCACGGAAGAATTCCACGCCGTCTGGGAAGCCGACAGCGGCGACGGCTGGCAGCTCGTCATGGACCGCAGCTGCCAGCGCCTCTGACCAGCCCTTCGGCCCAGCGAGCAGAAAGCCTTGACCCGTATGAACCCCCTCCTCGTCACCTACGGCGCCCTCGTCGGGGCCATCGTCTTCGAAGTCGTCGGAACCTCGTTCCTGCAGCAGACCAACCAGTGGACCCGTCTGGTGCCCACCCTCTGCATGGGCGCGAGCTACGCCGTCGCCTTCTACCTGCTGTCGATCACGCTGACGACCATGCCGGTCGGTATCGCCTATGCGATCTGGAGCGGCCTCGGCATCGTGCTCATCTCGCTGGTCGGCTTCTTCGTGTTCAAGCAGTCGCTGGACCTGCCGGCGATCATCGGCCTCGGCATGATTGTCGCCGGCGTGGTCGTCGTGAACCTGTTCTCTGAAAGCGTGCGGCACTGAGGCGGGTCAATTCCCGCGCCCTGCGCGAGCTGACGGCCGAGGGGGCAGGCCGAAAGGTCAGGCTGCCCGGCACGCGGTAGTGGGTCAGTTTGAAAATAGGGAAGGTTGACAGATGACTAGAGAGGTTGTCAGAGATTTCCTATTGGTTTTCTTCGTCGTTCTTTGGCTTTGGTGGTTCTTGGTTGCCTAGGAGGTCCGGCAATGCGCAGAGGATACTGAGGTAGGTAGCAAGACCGATTGGGATGACGAAGTACCAGAACGAAAGGTGTATTTTGTCCATAACTTCAGATGCGGCTGAATGCTCATCAGACGAAATATGTGGAAGTAGAGCTACATAAGCACGGCTTAGGGCGAAGTTCCACACGGCCAGTGCCGCGAGAATAGCGAGTATACAGGCTACGAGAAGATAGAAGATATTTGAGTATGCGCGTGGATGTTTATATGCCACGTAGGTAAGAGCGCTTATGGCTGCCAACGCCAGCCCAGACAGTAAGGTGTCCACAGGTTGCCCCAACGTGTACGGGAATTTATATGCTTAGCGTAAAGCACAACCGGGAATCATCAATGCCTAACGGCTCCAAAGGAAAGAAGCGCCCCCGCGACCCGAACCAGCTCGCCAAGCTGATCACCGATATTGCCACTGGCGAGGTCGAGGATAAGGGCGAGGAGAAGGACCAGGCGGCTCAGGCCATGGGCCGGAAGGGCGGGCAAGCCAGAGCCAGGGAGTTGTCAGCCGCAGAGAGGAAGCGCATAGCCAAGAAGGCCGCTAAGGCGCGTTGGGGAAAAGCCCGCGCTGAGCGGGAAACTTCAAAATAGTTTTGGCTTCTTCACCGACCATGCCGTCTGCAACCCCCCTCATCAAAACGTACGGCTGCATCGCCGGCTCCGCAAAGCGAAACTTGTAGGAGCGGGCCTCGCCTGTTCTCTGCAGGACTTTCCCTCGCTTGTCAGTGTGCCAGTCTGTCAGATGATTTTGGTACTGTGCGATAGTCATCTGCCGCCCGAGGATCTTTTCCAGCGGGTCGCGCACAGCGGCGGGGGCAAAATACCCGGCGTCATCTGACCGCGCCAGCGCACATGCAAGCAGCACTTCGCGGAATAGATTGCCGGGTTGGTTGCTAGAGGTTGCTTTTTCGTAGCTGTCTCGAAGGGATTGCAAGGAGCCTGTCAGTATTTCGTCAATCGAGACATCTACGTCAGCCTCTGTGATATGCCGCCGCAGATCGCGCACCGCGCGTGTCGCAGCGTGTTTGCCGAGGCGATGCACATAGGTGGGTAGGCCGCGCGACAAGATTACAATCTTCCAGCGCGCATCCTCTTCAATGGTCATGCCCAGCTGCGGCAGGCGTTTGTCGATGATCTCGCGTAGCTCAGCATGAGACATGCGAGGCATTAGAATCTCTTCGGTGCAGCGGGCAATTGATTCGTGCTCCTGAAAAAGCTCGGTGACATTATCGCCCACACCAACCACCACGATTGTTGCGCGGGCGCCGTCATCGGATAGCGCCTTGATGGTGTTCGCCATCAACTGGGCTGTCCTTCCCCCGTCTTCGATTTCGTTAAATTCATCAATGACGAATATGGGGATGCTGTTGATTGGGAACCGGTTGACTTCTCGCAAGACGTCGTCCGGCGTCACCTCATCCGGGTACAGTTCATCCACTGTAGCTTTGCCGCGCTCTCCGTCGATGGCGTAGGTAAACTGCAGGTCCCGAAAGAATTTCCGCCATATCTTGGCGAAGTTGTCGTTTGGAGAGCACGCCTTACGGCTGTGGGCGACCGACTGAACGCCAGCGGGCACCACAAACTCCAGTATCTGAGAGAGGGAAGTTTTCCCAACGCCGCGCTCACCATAGAGCACGGCATGCCGGCCGGGTTCCGCAACCGCCTCTACAAGCTGACTCATCTGCCCCTGACGGCCGGCAAAAAGCTCAGCCAGCTTGATCGGAGTGGAAGGGGTAAAAAGCTGGCCGATCTCAAACAGCAGCGAAGGTTGGTCGTCTGGGGTAAGGCGTTTCATGGCCGAATCCTTTAAGTAGATGGCCTAATGTTATCACTAAGAGCCAGACTGAGTAAAGTTGCTATGAATTGACCCTTTATCCTTGACGCTAAGCATATGGGTCACTATCTTTTGGGGCATGAGAAAGCTCGACCCCAAGACTCGCGCCCAAATCCTCCACCTTCTCTGCGAAGGCCAGTCCATCCGCTCTGTGAGCCGGGTGACTGGCGCCAGCAAGAACACGATCACCAAGCTTCTGGCGGGTGCTGGCAAGGCTTGTATGGCCTATCACGACCAGCACGTTCGGGACGTGAAGGCGGAGCGAGTGCAGGTCGATGAAATCTGGTCCTTCACCTACGCCAAGCAGAAGAACGTTGCGACGGCCAGGGCCGCGCCCTACGGCGCCGGGGACACCTGGACTTGGACGGCCATTGATGCCGATAGCAAGCTGATCGTCTCCTACTTCGTCGGGGGCCGTGATGGCGAGTGCGCCATGTGGTTCATGGACGATCTGCGGGCGCGTCTGGCTAACCGAGTGCAGCTTACCTCAGACGGCCACTACGCCTATCTGGAGGCCGTTGAGGGCGCGTCCGGCGGCGACGTGGACTATGCCGTGCTGGTGAAGCTCTACGGCACCGCCCCGGAGGCCGTGAAGGGCCGCTACAGCCCCGCCAAGTGCATCGGCGCCCGCAAGGATAAGGTCGAAGGCAACCCCGATCCCAAGCACGTCAGCACGTCCTACGTTGAGCGGCATAACTTGACCATGCGGATGCACATGCGCCGGTTTACCCGCCTGACCAACGCCTTCTCAAAGAAGGTCGAAAACCACGCCTACGCGGTCGCGCTCCACATGATGTACTACAACTTCGTGCGGATGCACTCGAAGCTGCGGATGACCCCGGCTATGGCCGCTGGCGTCTCTGACCGCCTGTGGGAGATTGGGGATATCGTTAAGCTGGTAGAGGATGCCGAGCCCGCCCCGAAGAAGCGCGGGCCGTACAAGAAAAGGGTAACGGCATGAAGCACTCACTATGGCTGGCTGGCCTCCTCTTTCTTGCAGGATGCGGAGAGAGCGACGACGACATCTACAACCGCGCCTACGAAGAGGGTTACAACAAAGGTCAGTACGATGTTTGCCGCGAACTGGGCAGCATTGCCCTTAACCTCAAAGGCCGCCTCCGGAACTGCCGAGGCTATTGAGCGGAACAAATTTCAAACTGACCCACTACCCGGCACGCCGGCAGCTTGACGCACGATCCAATTTTCTCCAGCCTGTTCGGCGTCACGGTCTCCCGAGTCGCAAGATCGGGAGCTAAGAGGGAATTCGGTGCGCTGTCCTGCCGCTGCAGGAATGCAATGCC
>CAYYIV010000036.1:0-45194 GCA_964472095.1 uncultured Pelagibius sp. | reverse complement strand
CGCCGATCACCGTGGTGCGGGCCTTGGTCGAGGCGGCGTAGTCGGCGACGCCGAAGTGCAGGCTCTCGTTGCGCGGCGAGGCCTTGGCGATCGCGTCGACGTTGGCCATGCCGAGCGCGGTTTCGATGATCATCTCGAAGCCGAGGCGCTTCTTGCGGCCGACCGCGTCCTCGGCCTGGGTCACCAGCATGTCGACGGCGTAGATGTCCGCCGCTGTGCCGGCCTTGGGGATCATGATGAGGTCGAGACGCTCGCCGCCCTGCTCGATGATGTCGATGACGTCGCGGTACATGTAGTGGGTGTCGAGGCCGTTGATGCGCACCGACATGGTCTTGTTGCCCCAGTCGACCTCGTTCAGCGCCTTGATGATGTTCTTGCGCGCCTGCTCCTTGTCATCGGGCGCCACCGCATCCTCGAGGTCGAGAAACACGACGTCCGCCGCCGATTCAGCGGCCTTCTTGAAGAGTTTGGGGTTGCTGCCGGGCACGGCCAGCTCGCTGCGGTTCAAGCGCGCCGGCGCCGGCTCGACGATGGTAAAGCTCATGGATTTCCCCCTGCTTTGTCAGAGATTGCGTTGGGTGAATGCCGGCCTGCCCGGGGCTGAACCGCCCTGCCGTTTCAGAAGCGGAAACTGGTCATACCAATTGGTCTTGTCAACCGGAAGATCGTAGAAGGCCTCAGTCCGCGCGGCGACGCGCCGTGAAACCCGCGGCCAGGGGATGGCGCTCCTGCACCAGGGACTTCAGGCGCTCGCCGAGCACGTGGGTATAGATCTGCGTGGTCGAGATGTCGGCGTGGCCGAGCATCTTCTGCAGGGAGCGCAGATCGGCGCCGTGATCCAGCAGGTGGCTGGCGAAGGCGTGGCGCAGCACGTGCGGCGAGACCTTGGCGGCGTCGAGGCCGGCTTGCCGCGCCAGATCCTTCAGCAGCTGGGCCACCCGCTGGCGGGTGATGTGCCCCCCCTCGGCGCGCGAGGGGAACAGCCACGGCGAGCCAGCCTTCACACCCTTCACACCCTTCGCTCCCCGTCCCTTCCCTGCGGCCTGCGCCGGCAGGAAGTGGTCGCGCACCGCGAGGTAGGCCGAAAGGCTCTGCCGTGCCGCCGGGCTCAGCGGCACCATGCGCTCCTTGCCGCCCTTGCCCTCGACGATGAGCAGGCGCTGATCGCGCTGGGCGGCGGCCAGGCGCAGGCCGACCAGCTCCGAGATGCGCAGGCCGCTGGCGTAGAGCAGTTCGACCAGGGCGGCGAGCCGCAAGGCCTCCGGCCCCTCGCCCGCCTGCGCCCGCTCCAGCAGCAGGCCAACCTCTGCCTCGCTGAGGATCTTCGGCAGCCTGCGGCCCTGGCGCGGGCTGTCCACCTCGGCGGTGGGATCGTCGCCGCGCAATCCCTCGGCCAGCAGGAAGCGGTAGAACTGGCGCAGCGCCGAGAGGCGGCGCGCCGCGGTGCGCGGCGCCATGCCGGCCCGGGCGAGCTGACCGAGGAAGGCGCGGATGTCAGTCACGCCGGCGCTTTCGGGGCTGCCGCCGCGCTTGGCCAGGAAGCCGGCGAAGGCCTTGAGGTCGCGCTTGTAGGCCTCGAGCGTGTTCTGCGCGGCACCGCGTTCGGCCGCCAGCATCTCCAGGAAGGGTTCGGTCTGGGGACTGCGCGGCCCGGCGGGCATCTGCCGGGTCTCTAGAGGCCGGCCGCCAGGGCCGCCTCGATGGCCAGGGCACGGGCATCGCCGCCGAGTCCGACGGCGGTCAGCGCGGAGACCACGTAGCCGAGCGCCAGGGGATGGCTGCCGGCCGGCGCCGCCGGATCCAGCGACACGACGCTCAGCAGCACGGTCTCGCCGCGCCGCCCGGCGGCGGCGGCATCGCCGAGGGCCAGCAGCCGCGGCAGGCGTTCCAGGAATTGAGCATCGCCGCCGACATCCGCCCCGACCCAGGCAAGGTCCTCCTGCTGGCCGAGGGAGCGCGACAGCACGTAGAGCAGCAGGCGGTGCCTGGCATCCCCGTCGGCACCGTCCGCGAAGGGCTCGCCGCCGCCGGCGAGCCGCATCAAGGGACGCAGGCCGGCATAGGCCTCCAGGGATTCCGGATGGCGCTGGCCGTCAAGGCGCAGCACCGCCAGCCAGGCGCCTGCCCGCTCGAACTGGCCGGCGCGGTAGAGCGTGCGGGCCGCCAGCGGCGCGAACCACGCCAAGTCGGCGGTCGGCGCCAGCTCGGACATCACCGGCAGGGCTGCGCGCGCCATGGCGACGGCGCGGCCGGCGTCCTCGGCGGAGAGGAAAGCCGCGCGCAGGATTTCCGCCCGCGTGGCGGCGAGGCTCTCGCGGTTTGCCGCTTGGTACAGCAGAGCGCGGCCGCGCACGCCACCACCCTCGCTTTCGGGGATCCGCTCGGCGTTCGCCAGGGCATCGGCCAGTTCCGCCGCAGTGAACTCGAAGGCGCCATAGGCCCCGGCAAGGCGCTCGCCGGGCAGCGCGCCGATCTCCGTCAGGCGCTCCACGGCGGCCGCGCTTACCGCGTGATCGCCGCCGGTCAGCCCGGCGATGCCGTGCAGCAGCAGGGGGCTGGCGCCGTCCACCGCCGCGACCGGCAGGGCGCCGCCGGTGTGGCGCAGCATCGCCAGGGTCAGGGGCGTCAGCGCCTCGCCGGCGGTCGCACCCGGGTCGGCGCCCAAGAAGTTGTCGGCAAGGCGGAAGAACGCCGCATCGCTGTCCGGCGCCTGCTCGCGCAGCAAGTCGAGCCCGAGCAGCGCCTGGTCGGTCTGCCCAGCGACGAACTGACAGAAGATCTGAGCCTTGGCCCAGTAGAGGTCCTGGGGATGGCGGCCGAGGCCGTCCGGTACCTGACTGCAAGCGTCGTCGTCGCGGCCGGCCAGCAGCAGGCCGTCGACCTGCGCCTGGGCCAGCCAGGGATCCTCGACCCACTGCGGCACCAGGCCGAGCAGGCGGTTGAGGCCGGCGAGTTCGCCGAGAGCATGGAGCCGCTCGGCGCGCAGGCGCAGGAAATCGCTCTCTTCGGCGGAGGCCAGGGCGTCGGCGATGGTCGGCGAACCGCCTTGCGCGAGGGCCTGCCCCGGCGCCTTCGCGCTGGACAGCAGGAGCCGCGTGGCCAGGCGGCGCAGCGTCGGCGAGGCGAGGTCGCCGGGCAGCTCGCGCAGCAGCGCCTCGACCGCGAGGCGGTCGCTGCCAGCCCAGGCGTCGGCGCCGAGGCCGCCGTGCTCGGGCCCGAGAATGCCGAGGGACTGCGGATCGAGCTCGCCCAGCCGGTTGATTTCGATGTCGCCGTAGCTGGGGGTTTCCGGGACCGCGTCGGGGGCGGGCGCAGCCGGGGCCGTGTCTGGCGTGACGCCGGGGCTCACGGTGGGCGGAAACAGCGAGATCGGTCCGCCAGGTTCAGCGCCCCCGTCCTGGGCCCTTGTGCCCGGCAGCGGCGCCAGCAGCAGGCCACCGGCCAGCACAAGCATGGCGAAGAGCCGCCGGGGGGCCGTCGACCGCAAGGCGGATCTAGCGCGCGAAACGTTCATCTGGCAGCACCTTTTCGACCGGTGCCGACGGCGGTGGAATGTCCCAGGTCAGCAGGAAGAAACCGCCGGAAACGATCAGGCCGACGACGACGATCAGGGCGACGAGTGTGGTTTTTTTCATCAAAACTATCGCTTGCGGCCGAAAACCGCGTGAACTGGGTCCGCAGCACTGCCATGCTCTGCCGCCCCGAAGGTGGCGCGCGGCCTGGCAATACTGTCTGCTTGCGTGGTCAAGATGATTTTATGGTAAGGTCCGAATCTGGCGTGAATACGGCAGTTTACCTAGCGTCTTACATCGTTGCAACGATCAGCAGGCAAGCGTTAGTGGTTGAGTCGAACGGAGAGGCGACGGACGCCGGGGACAGGCCCCTGGCCGTCCCGCAGACTGTTGCCCTGGTGGGGCTGATGGGCGCGGGGAAGTCGTGCATCGGCCGCCTGCTCGCTGCAGCGCTGGACCTGCCCTTCGTCGACGCCGACAAGGAGATCGAAGCGGCAGCCGGCTGCTCCGTCGAGGATATCTTCGCCGCCCACGGCGAGGCCGCCTTCCGAAACGGGGAGCGGCGCGTGATCGCCCGTCTCCTTACCCAGCCCAAGATGGTGCTGGCGACCGGCGGCGGCGCCTTCATGGATCCGGAAACCCGCGCTCTGATCCGCTCGCAAGCCACCTCCGTCTGGCTGCGGGCCGACGTCGACCTGCTGCTGCGCCGCACCGCCAGGCGTAACAACCGGCCCCTGTTGAAGCGCGGCGATCCGCGCGAGATCCTCGCCCGGCTCATCGAGGAACGCCATCCAATCTACGCCGAGGCCGACGTTGCCGTGGATTCGGTCGACGGCCCGCCGGAGATGACTCTCGCCCGCGTGATGGAGGCGCTGCGCCGCTTCTACGATGCAGCCGCGCCCGCGAAGCGCGTGCGGAGCGCGGCACAATGACGGCCCCGCAATCGCTCAGCGTCGCCCTCGGCGAGCGCAGCTACGACATCCTCATCGGCACCACCGTGCTGGCGGAAGCCGGCCGGCTGATGCGCCCGGTGCTGAAGAGCGATCGCGTCATCGTCATCACCGACAGCAACCTGGCCGATCTCCACCTGGCCCGCCTACAGCGCGCCCTCGACGACGCCGGCCTCAGCCACGACAGCGTCGTGGTGCCGCCCGGCGACGGCTCCAAGAGCCTCGACCGGCTCGGCAGGCTGATCGGGGAACTGCTCGACCGCAAGGTGGAGCGCTCGACCACCCTGGTGGCGCTTGGCGGCGGCGTGATCGGCGACCTCGCCGGCTTCGCCGCGGCGGTCACCCTGCGCGGCCTCGACTTCGTGCAGATCCCAACCAGCCTGCTGGCCCAGGTCGACAGCTCGGTGGGCGGCAAGACCGGCATCAATGCGCCGCAGGGCAAGAACCTGATCGGCGCCTTCCACCAGCCGCGCATGGTGCTGGCCGACACCTCGATCCTCACCACCCTGCCGCGCCGCGAGATGCTGGCCGGCTACGCCGAGGTGGTGAAGTACGGCCTTATCCGCGACCCCGGCTTCTTCCGCTGGCTGGAGGCGCACGGCGCCGACCTCGTCGAGGGCAACCGCGCCGCGCTGGAGCATGCGGTGCTTGAGAGCTGCCGCGCCAAGGCCGCTGTGGTCGCCGCCGACGAGCGCGAAAACGGCCTGCGCGCGCTGCTCAATCTCGGCCACACCTTCGGCCATGCCTTAGAGGCGGAAACCGGATACGGCGACGAGCTGCTGCACGGCGAGGCCGTTGCCGTCGGGCTGGTCATGGCCTTCGACCTGTCGGTGCAGCGCGGTCGCTGCGCGCCGGAGGATGCCGACCGGGTGCGCCGCCATCTCGCCGCCGTCGGCCTGCCGACCGGCTTCGCCGACCTGGCGCCGCGGCACTGGGACGTGGAGCGCCTGATCGACCATATGAGCCGCGACAAGAAGGTCAGCGCCGGTCGCATCACCTTTGTGCTGCTGCGCGGCATCGGCGAAGCCTATCTCGATGCCGCCGTCGATCTCGACGACGTTCGCGCCCTGCTGACCAGCGCCCTCAACGACGCCGACCAGTTGGCGCGGGAGAACGACGCCGCCGCGATGATCAGCCGTGCCACGCTGGGTGGCTGAGCACCACGCAGCCACCCTTTGACGCGGCTGCCCTGTACCACCGCCGGGCTGGCGACAGCCCAATGCCCTTTCCGCAACCTGCATAGACGACAATGGACATCGACATAGCCCTCACCATCGGCGCCATCCTAGGGCTGATGGTCTTTTCGGCCTTCTTCTCCGGCTCGGAGACGGCACTGACCGCGGCCTCACGCCCGCGCATGCACAACCTCGCCCAGTCGGGCAACCACCGCGCCGCCATGGTCAACCAGCTCTGGCACGAGCGGGAGCACCTGATCGGGGCAATTCTGCTGGGCAACAACCTGGTCAACATCCTCGCCTCGGCGCTGGCCACCAGCGCGCTGATCGCCATCTTCGGCGATGCCGGCGTGGTCTACGCCACCCTGGCGATGACCGTGCTGGTGCTGATCTTCGCCGAAGTGATGCCGAAGACCTACGCGCTGCAGGATGCCGACCGCGCGGCCCTCACCGTGGCGCCCGCGCTGCGCTTCGTGGTGCTGGTGCTGAAGCCCATCTCGCAGGTCATCCAGATGGTGGTGCGCGCGACGCTGTCGATCTTCGGCATCGAGGTCCGCACGGCGCTGACCGCCGAAGCATCCGAGGAGCAGCTGCGCGGCGCCATCGACCTGCACCAGGGCGAGGGCGAGGAGGAGCGCCACGAGCGCGCCATGCTGCGCTCGATCCTCGATCTCGGCGACGTCTGGGTGGAGGAGATCATGATCCACCGCAAGGACGTGGTGGCCATCGACGTCGACCAGCCGGCGGCCAAGATCGTCGAGGAGGTGCTGGCCAGCCCCTTCACCCGCCTGCCGCTGTGGCAGGAGGACCCGGACAACATCGTCGGCGTGCTGCACGTCAAGGCGCTGCTGCGCGCGGTGCAGGCGGCCGGTGGAAAGGATCTCGACAAGCTCGACGTGCGCGCCATCGCCTCGGCGCCCTGGTTCATCCCGGACACCACCGACCTGCTGTCGCAGTTGCAGGCCTTCCGCAGGCGTCACGAGCACTTCGCCATCGTGGTCGACGAATATGGCGAGATGCTCGGCATCGTCACTCTGGAAGACATTCTGGAGGAGATCGTCGGCGACATCTCCGACGAGCACGACGAGGACATCGAGGGTGCGCAGCTGCAGCGCGACGGCTCGCTGATCGTCGAGGGCAAGGTCACGCTGCGCGATCTCAACCGGCGCTTCGAGTGGCGCCTGCCGGACGAGGAGGCCTCGACCATCGCCGGCCTCATCCTGCACGAAACGCGCTGCATTCCGGAAGTCGGCCAGGTCTTCACCTTCCACGGGTTCAAGTTCGAGATCCTCGGGCGCAAGCGCAATCAGATCACCTCGATCCGCATCTGCGCCAGCGACGACGCCGACGATGACGGCGACCGCTCGGCACAGCGCAGCGGCACGCAGGGCTGAGCGACGCTCGCGCCTGGGTTGATGTCCAGGGCTGCCGCCCGGCTTGACCCCGAATCGGAACCCCTGCACAATTGGTCGCAACAAGAGACCACTAGAGTCTCCTTGCGAAAAACAACGCTTCGCCCGGCGATTCCTGGGATCACGCCCGAAGGGATGCCGTTGCGAGCGGGAGGAAACCATGCACCGGAAGGTTGTGCCCGATATCGTCAATAAGCAGAAGATCGAGCTTCTGCCTACCTCGACCACCGTTCGCGACGCCGCACGCAACATGGCCGAACGCCACATCGGCGCCATCCTCGTCGGCCAGGGACGCCGGCTGGAAGGGATCTTCACCGAGCGCGACGTGCTGACCCGGGTGGTCGCCCGGGGACTCGATCCCGACGCGACCACGCTCGGCAAGGTGATGACGCCGGACCCCGACACCGTGAACCCGGATGACATGGCCCTGGAAGTGCTGGAGCGCCTGCGCGCCTCCGGCTACCGCCACCTGCCGGTCGTCGACGACGGCCAGGTGGTCGGCATCGTGTCGATCCGCGATCTCTACGCGGCGGCCAAGCGGGAGCTGGAGGAAGACCTTCAGCAGCGCGAGGCCTTCATCTTCGACACCGGCTACGGCACCGGCTGAGCCGCCGGGGGCCTTCTTGGGCCGGGCCCTGCTTGACGTCCCTCGGTTGACGCAGGGGTGCGGCGTCCTATAGTCGCGGACTCTCTCTGACATTTCCGCGCGGTATTCTGCCATGCCCCTGTCGCCCCCCGTCGAGCGAAGCTGCCTGCACAAGCGTACCTACGACTTCCAAGGCTATCGGCGGGCCGACGGGTTGTGGGACATCGAGGGGCGCATCGTCGATACCAAGACCTATCCCTTCGCCAACGAGGACCGCGGCGAGATCGCTGCCGGCGAGGCGCTGCACGACATGTCGATCCGCCTCACCATCGACGAGGACTTCAAGGTCCGCGACATCGAAGCGGTGACCGACTTCAGCCCCTTCACCCTCTGTCCCCAGGTGACGCCGAACTTCAAGCGCATGATCGGCGCCGAGATCAAGTCCGGCTGGCGCCAGCAGGTGCGCCGCGAGGTGGGCGGCGTCGAGGGCTGCACCCATCTGGTCGAGCTGCTCGTCGCCATGGCGACGGTCGCCTTCCAGACGCTCTATCCGGTGCGCGCGGCCAAGGCTGCCGAGCGCCCGCCGGGCCAGCGCCCGGCCCTGCTGGAGACGTGCCACGCCTTCGCCACCGACAGCCCCATCGTCAAGCGCTCCTGGCCCGAGTTCTACACCGGTGAGGATTGAGGCTGCAGGCGAACCAGGCCCCCTCAAAGCCAGGCAAGGGGATCGAGGGCGATGACCGGCCCGTGGAGATGCAGCAGCGCGGCGGGATGACCCAGGCGAGCGCCGCCAACGACACCAGCGAATAGCCGACGAGGTAGGCGCGGCGCCCGAAGCGGCCGATCAGCCAGGCGCGCAGGCCGGTCGCCGCCGGTACCACGTGGGCGACGATAAACACGGCAATGGCCAACAGAAAAGTCGTCACCCTGCCGCTCCGGCGGCAGGCTATCCGGCTTGGCGGTCCTCTTCCGGGGTCAGGGTCTTCAGCTGCAGGGCGTGCACCCCGGCGGCCAGCTCGGCGGCAAGGATCTCGTAGACCCGTCGCTGGCGGGCGACCCGGCTCTGCCCGGCGAAGGCGGTGGAGACCACTTCCACGCGGAAATGGGTCTGGCCGCCCTCGCGGTAGCCGGCATGGCCCTTGTGCTTTTCCGAATCATCCACGATCTTAAGACGTTGCGGCGCGAGGGCCTGGGTGAGTTTCTGCTCGATAGTCTCTGCAACAGCCAAGGTCCCGCTCCTTCATCGACGCGCATTACTGCTTCCGCGGCCCTGCCCGCGCGGCGGGCCGCCCGTGAAAGTGTGCCGCCTGCCGCAGCCTGTCAACGCCTGGACCCTGCCCGCCCGCATGCCCGCCCCCGATGTCCCATAAGGCCGTCTCCACCGGCGCCTTCAGCCCCGCCGTCGCCCGCCTGCTGCTGATTGCCGTGGTGATCCTCTGGGGTGCCAACTGGCCGGTCATGAAAGTCGGGGTGGAGGCCATGCCGCCGGTTTGGTTCGCCACCGCGCGCATGGTGCTGGGGGCCATCAGCCTCTTCGCGCTGCTCGCCGTGCTCGGCCGCCTCAGTCTGCCGACGCGCCGCGACCTGCCGGTTGTCCTCACCGTCGGCGCCCTGCAGATGGGTGCCTTCCTGGCGCTGGTGAACATCGCCCTGCAGCAGGTCGACGCCGGCCGCTCGGCGGTGCTCGCCTACACCACGCCGCTGTGGGTGACGCCGGCCGCGATCGCCTTGCTCGGCGAGCGGCCGAACGCCGGCAAGCTGCTCGGCCTCGGGCTCGGCTTCGCCGGGGTCGCCGTGCTGTTCAACCCCTTCGGCTTCGACTGGTCCGACCCGGCGGTGCTGACCGGCAACGCGTTGCTGCTCGTCGCCGCTTTTTCCTGGTCCATCGCCATCCTGCACGTACGCGTCCACAAGTGGGATTCCTCGCCGCTACAGCTGGCACCCTGGCAGATGGTGCTGGCGGTGCCGCCGCTGGCGCTGCTGTCCTGGCTGACCGAAGACTGGTCGCAGATCCGGTGGAGCGGCGGGCTCGGCCTAGTGCTGGCCTACAACGGCCCCCTGGCCACCGCCTTCTGCTTCTGGGCGGTGGTGAGCGTGACCCGCGCCCTGCCGGCCATCACCACCTCGCTCAGCCTGCTGGCTGTACCGGTCACCGGCGTCGCCGCCTCGGCGCTGTTCCTGGGCGAGCCGCTGACGCCGACGCTTCTTGCAGGACTGGTCCTGATCTTGGGCGGCACCGTGCTGGTGAACCTGAGCGACCTGCGGCGGGACCGCCCCGTGCGGCCGGAAGCGGCGACGGATTAGCCCGGGAAAGCGCGCTGCCAGGCGGCGGCGCTCCCTTGCGCGCGCCCGGCAGCTTCCCACATAATCGGCAGATGTCTGGCTCCCCCCGCGATCCCTTCGAGGAAGGCCCGCGCCGCGCCGGCGGGGCGTCGGAACCGGCTGCACGCCGCTGCGACCGGCCGGGCTGCAGCGAAGAGGGCCTGCACCGGGCGCCGCGCTCGCGCGAGTCGTTGAACAGCTACTTCTGGTTCTGCCTGGAGCATGTGCGCGAGTACAACCTGGCCTGGGACTACTTCAAGGGGATGGACGAGGAAGCCATCGAGCAGTCCCGCCGGCGCGACGCCGTCTGGCAACGCCCGACCTGGCCACTGAATGCCGGCAAGGCGGCCAACGGCAACGTTGCCGGTGCGCAGCGCCGGCCCTTCCGCGACGGCTTCGGCTTCTTCGCCGAGGAAGCGGCGGACCAGCAGCGCCAGACGGGGCGGTTTCCTCCCCTGTCCCGCCAGGCCCAGGCGCTCAGGGTTCTCGATCTTGGCCCCAACGCCGGGCTCGCCGAGGTAAAGGCGCGCTACAAGGCGCTGGTCAAGGAACTGCATCCGGATGTCACCGGCGGCGACGGCAGGGCCGAGGAAAGGCTGAAAATCATCAACTTGGCGTATTCGGACTTGAAGACGGCCTTCTAGTGATGTTCAAAAAGACTTGGCGCTGGCTAGCCTCCGAACCTGCACGCTCCTAACTTGAAAGACGGAATTCCTACCCCATGGCTTCAGCAGACCCCACGACAAACGGCGGCGAGATGCCGACGGGCGGACCCGACATCGAAGTTTCGGTGCGCCAGACCTTCGGCCTCGACTGCGATCTGCAGGTGCCGGCCTTCAGCCAGTCCAGTGACTACGTGCCGGAGATCGACGAGACCTACCGCTTCGACCGCGACACCACCCTCGCGATCCTGGCCGGCTTCGCCCATAACCGGCGGGTCATGATCCAGGGCTACCACGGGACTGGCAAGTCGACCCACATCGAGCAGGTCTCGGCGCGCCTCAACTGGCCCTGCATCCGGGTCAACCTGGACAGCCACATCAGCCGCATCGACCTGGTCGGCAAGGACGCCATCGTGCTGAAGGACGGCAAGCAGGTGACCGAGTTCCGCGAGGGCCTGCTGCCCTGGGCGCTGCAGCGGCCGACCGCCCTGGTGTTCGACGAGTACGACGCCGGCCGGCCGGACGTGATGTTCGTCATCCAGCGCGTGCTGGAGGTCGAGGGCAAGCTGACGCTGCTCGACCAGAACCGCGTCATTCGCCCGCACCCCGCCTTCCGCCTGTTCTCCACCACCAACACCATCGGCCTGGGCGACACCACCGGCCTCTACCACGGCACCCAGCAGATCAACCAGGGCCAGATGGACCGCTGGAACATCGTCGCCACGCTGAACTACCTGCCGCACGACGAGGAGACCGAAATCGTGCTCGCCAAGTCGCCGGACTACGACAACGCCGAGGGCCGTGCCTCCATCTCGGCCATGGTGGCGCTGGCCGACCTGACGCGCAGCGGCTTCATCAACGGCGACATCTCGACCGTGATGAGCCCGCGCACGGTGATCTCCTGGGCTGAGAACGCACGCATCTTCAGCGACGTCGGTTTCGCCTTCCGTGTCACCTTCCTCAACAAGTGCGACGAGATCGAGCGGCCCATCGTGGCGGAGTACTACCAGCGCTGCTTCGGCAGCGAGCTGCCGGAATCCGGAGTGAAGGCGAACCTCACCTGAAGCCCGAGGAACTGAGACCCGCGCGATGAGCCAGCCGGAAAACCCGCTCGACGTCTTCAGGCGGACCACCGCCGCCACGGTGCGGGCCATCAGTGAGCGCGACGACATCAACGTGACCTACGCGCCGCGCGGCCAGGGGCTGGTCGGCAAGGAAGTGAAGGTCACGCTGCCGGCCCGCTCGCTGCCCGCCGCCGACGCCGCCCTGGTGCGCGGCGAGGCCGACGCGGCGGCGCTGCGCCTGCGCCACCACGACGGCGGCCTCGACGCCTCTCTGCGGCCGCGCTCCCAGGAGGCGCGGGAGATCTTCGACGCCGTCGAGCAGGCGCGCTGCGAGGCGCTCGGCATGCGACTGATGGCAGGCGTGGCGCAGAACCTCGACGCCGCCCTGCAGGAGCAGTACCGCCTGCGCGGCCTCAGCCGGGCGCAGAGCCGCGAGGACGTGCCGCTCAGCGAGGCCCTGCGCCTGATGGCGCGCGAGGCCATGTCGGGCACTCCGCTGCCGCCCGGCACCCGCACCGCGGTCGACCTCTGGCGCCCCGTGCTCGGCGCGGACGTCTTCCAGGACATCAAGGAACTCGGCCGCCGGGCCGGCAACCAGACGCTCTTCGCCGAGAAGGTGCGCGACATGCTGCAGCACCTGGATATCGACATCGGCCTGGAAGACGAGCTGGAGCAGGACGACGACCAGGACCAGCAGCAGAAGGACGAGGCCGACCAGGACAGCACCGGCACCCAGACCGACGGCGACGAGAGCGCCGAGACGCCGACCGCCCTGGACGGCGAGGACAGCGAAGGCGACCAGTCTGACGGCGCCGACCCGCAGACCTCCGAGGCCGACAGCGACATGATGGAGGGCGAGGGCGAGGACGATCCCGGCCGCCCCGGTCAGCTGCCCGAACTGTTCGGCCACCACAACCAGGCCAACGCGCCCTACCGTGCCTTCACCACCGAGTTCGACGAGACCATCGACGCAGAGGAGCTCTGCGATCCCGACGAGCTGACCCGCCTGCGCCAGCTGCTCGACCAGCAGCTCGCCCATCTGCAGGGGGTCATCGCGCGCCTGGCCAACCGACTGCAGCGCCGCCTGCTCGCCATGCAGACCCGCGCCTGGGACTTCAATCTGGAAGAGGGCATGCTGGATACCGCGCGCCTCGCCCAGGTCATCGTGAACCCGATGCACTCGCTGTCCTACAAGATGGAGCGGGATACCGAGTTTCGCGACACCGTGGTGTCGCTGCTGATCGACAACTCCGGCTCGATGCGCGGCCGGCCGATCAGCGTGGCGGCAATGAGCGCCGACATCCTCGCGCGCACCCTGGAGCGCTGCGGTGTGAAGGTGGAGATCCTCGGCTTCACCACCCGCATGTGGAAGGGCGGCCAGGCGCGCGAGCGCTGGATCGGCGCCGGCAAGCCGCCGAGCCCCGGCCGCCTCAACGACCTCCGCCACATCGTCTACAAGGCCGCCGACTCGCCCTGGCGGCGCGCCCGCAAGAATCTCGGCCTGATGCTGCGCGAGGGTATCCTGAAAGAGAACATCGACGGCGAGGCGCTGCTGTGGGCGCACAGCCGCCTCATCGCGCGTCCCGAGCAGCGCCGCATCCTCATGGTGATCTCCGACGGCGCGCCGGTCGACGACTCCACCCTCTCGGTGAACCCGGGCAACTATCTGGAGCGCCACCTGCGCGAGGTCATCGGCTTCATCGAGAACCGCTCGCCGGTCGAGCTGCTGGCCATCGGCATCGGCCACGACGTGACCCGCTATTACCGCCGCGCGGTCACCATCGTCGATGCCGAGCAGCTCGGCGGCACGGTGATGGAGAAGCTGGCCGAGCTCTTCGAGGAAGAGCGCGCCGTGCCCATGGGCCCCCGCCCCTCCCGCCGCGCCGCACGCCTGCACTGAAGCCGCCGCTTTGCGGGCAGTCCTCCTCGCCGCCTTGCTGCTGCTGGCGCCGTTCGCGGCAGTCGCACAGGACGCCATTGCTCTGCGCAGCACGCCGCTGACGCTCAATCCGGAAGACAGGTCCCAGACCACGATCGGCCGCCTAAGCTGGCGCGGAGGCTTCGCGCTCACCTCCGAGGCGGCGGGCTTCGGCGGCCTCTCCGACCTGGAGCTGGCTGCCGACGGCCGCAGCCTGATCGCCGTCACCGACGAGGGCCACTGGCTGAGCGCGCTGCTGACCTACGATGCCGCCGGCAACCTCGCCGGCATGGCGCAGGCACGGCTGAGCCCGCTGCACGACACCGCCGGCCGCCAGCTGCCGGTCTCAATCAAGCGCCGCCGGGATGCCGAGGCGCTGACCAGCTTGCCCGACGGCAGCCTGCTGATCGCCTTCGAGCGCCAGCACCGGATCGAGCGCTTCGTCGGCGGTCTCGACGCAATACCCGAAGCTTTCCCGGCACCGCCGGGGCTCGCCGCGGCCCCTGACAACGCCGGCATCGAGGCGCTCGTAACCCTGGCCGACGGCCGGCTTCTGGCCTTCACCGAAGGTCAGAAGGTCGGCGAGGCCATTGCCGTCTACCTGCGCGAAGCGGACGGCGCCTGGCGAGACCTCGCGCTGCAGCCGAGCGGCCTGTTCCGGCCGACTGGGGCAGCACTGCTGCCTTCCGGCGATATCCTGTTGCTGGAGCGGCGCTTCACCCTGCTGGGCGGCCTCGGCGCGCGCATCAGCCGCATCGCTCTGGCCGACATCCGCCCCGGCGCCATGCTGGTGGGCGAAGAGATCGCCGAGCTCCGCCCGCCGCTCACCGTCGACAACTTCGAGGGCGTGGCGGTGCACCGGGCCGCCGACGGCAGCACGCGCCTCACCCTCATCTCCGACGACAACTTCAACCCCTGGCAGCGCAATCTCGTCGTGCAGTTCGAGCTGCTGGAGAAATAAGCATCGCAAAAGCAAAAGGCCCGCCGGGGCGGGCCTTTCGGAAACTCTCGTGAGCCGGGGAGGCTCAGGCGGTGGCCGCCTGCTGCTTCTCGGTCGCCTTCTTGATGCGGCTGCGCATCTCGCGGGCCTTGGTCCCGAGCTTGGCCGCCGGGGTCGACAGCAGGTAGGCGTCGATGCCGCCGCGCTTCTCGACGGTGCGGATCGCCCGGGTCGACAGGCGCATCTGCACGGTGGTGCCCAGCGCGTCGCTCATCAGGCTGACCTCCTGCAGGTTGGGCAGGAAGCGCCGGCGGGTCTTGTTATTGGCGTGGCTCACGTTGTTGCCGCTCTGAACGGCCTTGCCGGTGAAGTCGCAACGTCGTGCCATGGTCACTCGTCCTAGGTCTGAGGGGCCCGGCCGGAACGGCTCCGGGCGTCCATTAGAAAAAATTTACCGGGCGGCGCAGCCACCCGGTGCGGGCTGGTTTCTAAGGCAGGCGGACCGGCAGGTCAAGGCGAATTGGGCCGGCATCGCGGGGCGGCCCCGCCCCCTCACCCTTCCGCTCTGCGGGCCCCGCCCTCTCCCACGAGGGGAGAAGGCAAATTCGGTGCTTCCTCAACAACTTAACCCTCTCCCCTCGGGGGAGTGGGTTGCGGCGCCTTAGCGAGGCGCAGCCGAGCTTAGGCGAAGCTGGATGAGGGGGAAGCTCCTCAATCCCGCGTGAACAGCCCGATCAGGCGGCGGGCCGCGGCGGTCGGCGCGATGCGGCCGGCGCGGACCTCGCGCTCCAGACCTTCAAGCTCCCGCGCCACCTCGGGATGGGCCTTGAAGCGGCGCATCAGGCCGTCGGAGACTTCGCTCCACATCCAGGCGCCGGCCTGGGCCGCCCGCTTGGCGGCACGCGCGCCGCTGGCCTCCATGACCTCCCGGTGCTTCTGCACGGTCTCCCAGACCGCCTCGATGCCCTCCCCCAGCAGGGCCGAGCAGCGCAGTACCGGCGGG
Organism: uncultured Pelagibius sp.; assembly: GCA_964472095.1. Lineage (GTDB taxonomy): Bacteria > Pseudomonadota > Alphaproteobacteria > Kiloniellales > Kiloniellaceae > Pelagibius. The sequence goes on along the minus strand of CAYYIV010000036.1, from coordinate 29,650 downwards.
CGCCAATCCGGGTTGGGCGAGCGCAAGAGACCGAGGGCGGCGTAGTACTCGGCCACCGCCCGCTCGGCCGCCGGCTTCAGGTCGCCGTCGGCCTTGTTCACGATCACCGCGTCGGCCAGCTCGACGATGCCCTTCTTGATGCCCTGCAGCTCGTCGCCGCCGCCCGGCGGCAGCAGCAGCAGGAAGATGTCGACCATCTCCGCCACCGCCGTCTCAGACTGGCCGACGCCGACAGTCTCGACGATCACCACGTCGAAGCCGGCGGCCTCGCAGGCCAGCATGGCCTCGCGGGTGCGCCGCGCCACGCCGCCGAGGGTGCCGCCGGTGGGCGAAGGGCGGATGAAGGCCTGCGGATGGCGCGACAGCTCCTCCATGCGGGTCTTGTCGCCGAGGATCGAGCCGCCGCTGACCTTGGAGGAAGGGTCGACCGCCAGCACCGCAACCTTGTGGCCGGCGCCCACCAACTGCAGGCCGAAGCGCTCTATGAAGGTGGACTTGCCGACGCCGGGCACGCCGGTGATGCCGATGCGCGCGGAGTCGCCGCTGAACGGCAGCAGCGCCTCCAGCAGGGCCTCCGCCTCGCCGGCATGGCCGGGCTTGGTCGATTCGATGAGGGTGATGGCGCGCGCCAGGGCGCGGCGGTCGCCCGCGCGCAGCTTGTCGGCCAGGCCGGCCGGACCCTGGGCTCCCGCCTTCGTCATGCCCCGCTTATGGGCCGAAGCGGTCCCGCTTGGCAAGCCTCGGACGCCGCCTCCACCTCCGGCAGTTCCCGCTGGCGGTCGGCGCGCTCCCCCAGCTGTGCTGTGACAGTCGGCGCTCTGCCCTACTCGAAGATCCAGCGATCAAGGAGCTTATCGACAACTTTCGGCGAGAGTTCACCGATTGCTGCAGAAATTCGGCCGTATCCCTTGGCAGCCGCTAGAACAGCTAGCACCGCTCTACACGCCTCCTCGTCCTGCGCAGCGTTGACCAACTGGGCTGCAAACGAAGGCAAGGACGTGAGCACAGCCTGATAGCCGTCGGAAAGGTAGTCCGGAATTGCCGGTCCTTTGCCCTGCACCCGCGCCGACTCAACGGCCGCGATCAAGCTCAGCAGCGAGACGGAAAGCCGGTCTGTGTTGGTGCGGACAATCTCAACAAGATGCGGCAAGGCCGCGTATGAAGCACTGTAGATGTCGCCTTGATGGCAGAGCGCTGACCAGAGGCTGAAGTAGGGCTCGTCCTTGTAGGACCTGTACGGCGGCAAAGGTGCCGCTGCTTTCAGCATACCGGGAACATCTTCAGCGGTCCCATAGGCGTGAGTGAGTTCGGACCAGCGTGGACTGTCCAGCGGCAGCACCGGTTGCTTACTCCGCCGCGCCGCCGGCGGCGGCGATCTTGTCGGCGAGTTCGTCCACCGCGGCCTGCTGGCGGGCCCACATCTGGGCGTAGATGCCGCCGCGGCCGAGCAGGGCCTCGTGGCGGCCGCGCTCGACCACCCGCCCCTGCTCCAGCACCAGGATCTCGTCGGCCTCCACCACGGTGGAGAGGCGGTGGGCGATGACCAGGGTGGTGCGGTCGCGCGAGACCTCGCGCAGGGACTTCTGGATCTCGCGCTCGGTCTTGGTGTCCAGGGCGGAGGTCGCCTCATCGAACAGCAGGATCCTGGGTCCTTTCAGGATGGTGCGGGCGATGGCGACGCGCTGCTTCTCGCCGCCGGAGAGCTTGAGGCCGCGCTCCCCCACCGTGGTGTCGTAGCCATCCGGCAGGCCGCGCACGAAGTCGTCGATGCGCGCCAGGTGCGCGGCCTCCCGCATCTCCTCGTCGCTCGCCTCCGGGCGGCCGTAGCGGATGTTGTACCCGATGGTGTCGTTGAACAGCACGGTGTCCTGCGGAACGATACCGATGGCGGCGCGCAGCGAGGCCTGCGTCACCGCGCGGATGTCCTGCCCGTCGATGCGCACGGCGCCGTCGAGCACGTCGTAGAAGCGAAAGAGGATGCGCGAAATGGTCGACTTGCCGGCGCCTGACGGACCGACGATCGCAACGGTGTTGCCCGCTTTGACCGTGAAGCTGACGTCCTTCAGGATCGGCCGGCGCGGGTCATAGCCGAAGGAGACGTTCTCGAACGCGATCTCGCCCTTGCTGAGCTGCAGCTCAGGCGCTCCGGCCGCGTCGCGCACCTCGGCATCCGAATGCAACAGCCGGAACATGGTCTCCAGGTCGATGAGCGACTGCTTGATCTCGCGGTAGACCGTGCCGAGGAAGTTCAGCGGCATGGCTAGCTGCAGCAGATAGGCGTTCACCATCACGAAGTCGCCGACGGTCATAGTGCCGGCGACCACGCCCTGGGCAGCCAGGATCATCAGCAGGGTGATGCCGACGGCGATGATCAGCGACTGCCCGGTGTTGAGCACCGACAGGCTGTTGCGGCTCTTCACCGAGGCGGCCTCGTAGGTCTTCAGCGCGGAATCGAAACGGCGCGCCTCGTGGTCCTCGTTGCCGAAGTACTTCACCGTCTCGAAGTTCAGCAGGCTGTCGATCGCCTTGGTGTTGGCGTCGTTGTCGGCATCGTTCATCCGCTTGCGGATTTCGATGCGCCACTCCGTCACCTTGAAAGTGAAGACCACGTAGCCGGCAATGGTGAAGAAGGGGACGGCGGCGAATCGCCAGTCGAACATCACCCAGAGGATGCCGCAGGCCAGCGCGATCTCGAGCAACGTCGGGATAACGTTGAAGGTGGCGAAGTGCAGCAGGAACTCGATGCCCTTGGTGCCGCGGTCGATGGCGCGGCTCAGGCCGCCGGTCTGACACTCCATATGGAAGCGCAGGGAGAGCGCGTGGAGGTGGCGGAAGGTCGCCAGCGCCGCCCGCCGGACCGCGTTCTGCTCGACACTGGAGAACAGGCTGTCGCGCAGCTCGCCGAAGGCAAGGGCGGTGACCCTGACCGCGCCGTAGGCCAGCAGCAGGCCGAGCGGCAGCACCAGCAGCGCGTTGCTCGCGGCGCCCTCGCCCGTGAGGGCGTCGACGGCCTGCTTCAGCACCAGCGGCACGATCACCGTCGCCAGCTTGGCGAACACCAGGAAGACCACGGCGACGGCGACGCGGAGCTTCAGGTCGCCGCGGCCGGCCGGCCAGAGATAAGGCAGCAGCCCGGCCAGCACCTTGAACTGGCCAAGGCGAACCTGCTCTGGGGAGTCGGAGGTGGTTGGTCGCATCTACCGCAAGATATAGGCGGGCAGCCGGGTCGGGCCAAACATTCTCTTTGCAGGGCAGCCTTGCGGGAGCGGCCCCCTCACGCCGCCTTGCGGCGTTGCTTCACCAACCCGAGGATCTCGCTGGCGGCATGGGGGATGTTGGAGCCCGGCCCGTAGATCGCCGAGACGCCGGATTTCCGCAGCATGTCGTAATCCTGCGGCGGGATGACGCCGCCGCAGACCACGATGATGTCGTCGGCGCCCTGGGTCTTCAGGGCGTCGAGCAGCTGCGGCACCAGGGTCTTGTGACCGGCCGCCTGGCTGGACACGCCGACGATGTGAACGTCGTTCTCGATCGCCTGGCGCGCCGCCTCCTCCGGGGTCTGGAACAGCGGACCGACGTCGACGTCGAAGCCGATGTCGGCGAAGGCGGTGGCGATCACCTTGGCGCCGCGGTCGTGGCCGTCCTGGCCCAGCTTCACCACCAGCATGCGCGGGCGGCGGCCGTCCTCCGCCTCGAAGGCCTTCACCTCGGCCTGGATGCGCTGGAAGCCCTCGTCGCCCTCGTAGGCCGAGCCGTAGATGCCGGTCACCGAGCGGATGACGGCGCGGTGGCGGGTGTAGACCTTCTCCAGGGCATCGGAGATCTCGCCCACCGTGGCGCGCACGCGGCTCGCCTTCACCGCGAGGTCGAGCAGGTTGCCGCTGCCGTCCTGTGCCGCCGCGGTCAGCGCCGCCAGCGCCGCCTCGACCGCCTTGCCGTCGCGCGTCTTGCGGATCTTCTCCAGGCGCTTCACCTGCTGCTCGCGCACGGCGGTGTTGTCGATGTCGAGGATCTCCACCGCATCGTCCTGGCTGGCGCGGTACTTGTTCACGCCGACGATGACCTCCTCGCCGCGGTCGATGCGCGCCTGGCGCCTTGCCGCCGACTCCTCGATCCGCAGCTTCGGCATGCCCGAGCCGACCGCCTTCGTCATGCCGCCCAGTTCCTCCACCTCGCCGATCAGCTTGCGCGCCTCCGCCACCAGGGAAGCGGTCAGGCTCTCCACGTAGTAGCTGCCGGCGAGCGGATCGACCACCTTGGTGATGCCGGTCTCCTCCTGCAGGATCAGCTGGGTGTTGCGGGCGATGCGTGCGGAGGAGGGCGTGGGCAGGGCGACGGCCTCGTCGAGCGCATTGGTGTGCAGCGACTGGGTACCGCCGAGCGCGGCGGCCAGAGCTTCGACTGCCGTGCGCACCACGTTGTTGTAGGGCGACTGTTCGGTGAGCGAGACCCCGGATGTCTGGCAATGGGTGCGCAGCATCAGAGAGGCCGGGTTCTTCGGCTGGAAGTGCTGCTGCATCAGGTCGGCCCAGAGGAAGCGGGCGGCGCGCAGCTTGGCGATCTCCATGAAGAAGTTCATGCCGATGGCGAAGAAGAACGACAGGCGCGGCGCGAAGGCGTCGACGTCGAGGCCCTTGGACTGCGCCGCGCGCACGTACTCGATGCCGTCGGCCAGGGTGAATGCGAGCTCCTGCACGCAGGTCGCCCCGGCCTCCTGCATGTGGTAGCCGGAGATCGAGATGGAGTTGAAGCGCGGCATGTGCTCGGAGGTGTAGCCGATGATGTCGGCGACGATGCGCATCGAGGGCCCGGGCGGATAGATGTAGGTGTTGCGGACCATGAACTCCTTCAGGATGTCGTTCTGGATGGTGCCGGAGAGCTTCTCCGGCCCGACACCCTGTTCCTCGGCGGCGACGATGTAGCCGGCCAGCACCGGCAGCACGGCGCCGTTCATGGTCATGGAGACCGACATCTCGTCCAGGGGAATGCCGTCGAAGAGGATCTTCATGTCCTCGACGGAATCGATGGCGACGCCCGCCTTGCCGACGTCGCCGACGACGCGCGGGTGGTCGGAGTCATAGCCGCGGTGGGTCGCCAGGTCGAAGGCGACCGAGAGCCCCTTCTGCCCGCCGGCGAGGTTCGCGCGGTAAAAGGCGTTGGATTCCTCGGCGGTGGAGAAGCCGGCATATTGGCGCAGCGTCCAGGGCCGGCCGGCGTACATCGTCGCCTTGGGGCCGCGGGTGAAGGGCGCGAAGCCCGGCAGCGAGCCGACGATTTCCAGGCCCTCGAGGTCCGCGGCGGTGTAGAGCGGCTTGACCCTGATGCCCTCGGCCGTGTCCCAGGCGAGGCTGTCGGCGTCCTCGCCCTTCAGCTCCTTCGCCGCCAGCGCGCGCCAGTCCTCCAGGGTCTTTTCCGGCCAATCGGTCATGCTCTGCCCTCTGCCTGCCGTCTTTTCGCAGGTGCAGTATAAGCGCTCAAACGATAAGGGGGAAAGGGGGAGGTCGCCGCCCGCCGCGGCGCGCGGCGCCCGGGGGCAGCCCATCCGTGCAACTTCCGCGTTGATTTTCCGCCATCCCGCTACCGCGATTAAGGGGTCCTTAAAGCAGATTGACTATACAATACGTCAAAGATTTCGCCGCTTGCGGTGGGCCCCGCCGCTGCGCGCGGGCCAGGCGGGAGAGAGCCCGGGCACCATGGATCCCTTCGTCATCATCAAGACGCTGCACATCGCCGTGCTGATCGTCATCGGCGCCGCCCTTTACACGTTCTGGCGCTACTCAGACCGCCAGAACCCCTTCCTGCTGCACTGGAGCCTCTACGAGTTCGCCCTGGCGGCGACCATCTTCGCGACCGGCCATCCGCCCTATTCCTACATCACGGTCGGCGTCGCCACGCCGCTGCTGCTGCTCGGCACCCTGCACTACCGCAACAAGCGCCCGCCGACGCGCTCCGCCTTCATCCTGATGTTCCTGGCCATCGTGCTGCCAGCCTTCGCGCTGGCCGAGATCTTCGACGGCACCTACGCCAGGGTCTACCTGACCTCGGCCATCGCGATGGCGAACCTGGCCGCCGCCACGCTCTTCATCATGGAAGGCGGCCGCCTCAACACCTTCGTCGCGGCGGTCTTCGTCGGCCGCACGGTCAATGCCCTGGTCTATCCGCTGTGGGCGGAGCTGGACATGCTCTATGTGGTCTTCGCGGCCGGTCAGATCCTCGCCATGATGGCCGGAGTCGGCCTGCTGATGGCCGGCTTCGCCAAGGCCTACGGCCAGCTGCAGCACCGCGAGCAGGAGCTGATATCCGCCTATAACCAGAGCGAAGAGCTGATGCTGCGCCTCGAGCGCCGCAATGAGGAATACCTCCATGCCCGGCACGAGGCCGAGGCCGCCAACGCCGCCAAGACCCAGTTCCTCGCCAACATGAGCCACGAGCTGCGCACGCCGCTGAACGCCATCCTCGGCTTTTCCGAGGTGCTCATGGTGCTGCCGGCCGAACAGGTGCGCGACAAGGTCGCATCCTATGCCCGCAACATCCACGACGCGGCCGGCGGCCTCCAGACCATCATCAGCGACATCCTCAACCTCGCCCGCATCGAGGCCGGGGCCCTGGAGCTGCAGCAGGAGACCTGCGACCTGGCCGAGATCCTCGCCGATATCCGCCGCCTGCTGCAGCCGCTGGCCGACCAGAAGGATGTTACCCTCGAGCTGCGCAGCGCTGCGCCCTGCCTCGCCTACTGCGACCGCCAGCTGACCCACCAGGCGCTGGTCAGCGGCGTCTCCAACGCCATCAAGTACACCCAGCGCGGCGGCCGGGTCATCTGCGACACCGGCATCGACGGCAATCACGCCGTGGCCACGGTGGAGGACAACGGCGTCGGCATCGACGAGATGCGCCTCGCCAAGGTGTTCGAGCCCTTCTGGCAGGAAGGTAATTCCTTCGTCGCCGAGAATGCCGGCGTCGGCCTCGGCCTCAGCATCGCCAAGTCCTACATCGAGGCGCAGAACGGCCGCATCGAGCTGAAACCGGTCCAGCCGCGCGGCACCCTCTTTCGCATCCGCCTGCCGCTGCCACAGAGCGCCGCGCTCGGCAGGAGCGCCGCGGCGGTCTCCTAACCCGCTAGCGCCAGCGACCGTGCCGCCATTCCATAGTGAGCGCGAAAGCGAGGATCAGGGCGCCGGCGGCTGCCAGGGTCGGCAGGGTGAAGGCGCCCGAGGCCTCATAGGCGAAGCCGGCAAAGCTGGGGCCCACCATCTGCCCGAGACCGAAAGCCGCCGTCATCAGCGCGATCGAGCGGCGCGGATCACCGGTGGAGAGGCTGCGCGCGTGCACCAGGCCGAGCGCCGTGATTCCCATGATGGTGCCACCGAGCAGGGCGGCGGCGAAGAGCACCGCCGCCGCGCCGCTGCCGAGCACCGAGAGCGCCACGCCGACGCCTTCCACCAGGCAGGCGATGGCGAAGGCGCGGCCGTTGCCGAGGCGCCGCGCGATCCAGGCCCAGACGGCCACCGAGGGAATGCCGGCGAGGCCGACTGTAAGCCAGACATAGGGCTCCAGCCACTGCAGCTCCGGTGTCAGCCGCACCAGGGTGGAGATGAAGGTGGCGGTGATCACGTAGCCGAAGCCGAAGAGGCCGTAGGCGACAATCAGGGCGACGAGGCGCGGGTTGGGCGGCGCCTTGCCGTCGCGAGGCTGCAGAGGCGGCGGCTCTTGCTCCGCCGGGACGAGGCGCAGCACGGCGAGCAGCGCCAGCAGCGCGAGGCCGCCGCTGGCCAGCCACAGGCCGCGCCAGCCGACGCCGCCGGCGGCCAGCAGGGCAACCAGTACGGCGGAGCCCGCGATGCCGATGCCCACCCCCGCGAAGTGCAGCGCCGTGAGGCCGGGCCGGCCGGCCGCCGCCAGGCGGTCGAGCACGAGGGCGGAGGAGAACACCAGCACAAAGGCGCTGGCGACGCCCGAGGCGAAGCGCAGCAGCAGGAACAGCGGAATGGCCGCCTCGGCAGCCATGGCCGCGGTGGTGAAGGCGGAGATCGCCAGAGCGATGAGGAACCAGCGGCGCCGCCCGCCCGGCAGGCTGGCCTTGGCGGCGGCGAGCGCGCCCAGCAGGTAGCCGAGGAAGTTGGCCGAGGCGATGATGCCGGCCTGCGCCTGGCTGAGGCCGAGGCTCTCGACCATGAAAGGCAGGATCGGCGTATAGACGAAGCGGCCGATGCCCATGGCGGCGGCCAGCGCGATGCAGCCGCCCAGTGCCACCGCCACCACGCCCTCCGCGGACAGGCTCTGGCGGTCCGCCGCCTCGGATTCGCAAGTCATGCCCTGAAGTTAGCACGCGGCCCGGCGGGCAGAATTGCAAATCCCGATTGGCAGGGTCCCGTTCATGCCGGAGTCAGGCCGCGCCCCTACTCCGGCGCGGAGATCGTCCCGACCACCTCGGGCCGCGCCGTGCCGTTCGGCTTCAGCACCAGGCCGCCGCCGTCCTTCGGAGCCTCCAGACCCATGGCGTTGAACGCGGTGGTGTGGCTGACCAGCACCAGAGGCGCCCCCGGTGCCGGGGCCTCCAGGCCGGCGAAGAAGCGCCGCAGCGCCGCGTTCATCGCGCCCTCGCCGCCGAGCTTCCAATGGTAGTAGTTGAGCGCCGGCTCCTCGGTCGGCGCACCAAGGCCAAGCAGTTCGGCCGTCTGCTTCGCGCGGCACCATTGGCTGGTCAGCACGCGTGCCGAGGCGATGCCGGCGTCCTGGAAGCGCCGGGCCAGGATCGCCGCCTGGGCGCGGCCCGGTGTGCCGACCTGGCGCTGGCTGCGGCAGTCCCGCAGGTCGAAGTCGTCGGCATCGGCGCCGCCCGCCTTCACGTGGCGCAGCAGCAGGACGTAGCCGCCCTCGTTCAGCTTCGCGAGCTCGAAGTCGCCCGCCCGCGCCGAAGCGGCCATGGCCGCCGCTGCAAGCAGGCAGACCGCCAACAGCAGCAGGCGATGTGACGGCGCGCGAAGTGGCACGGTTTCCCCCGGATCGGATTCGACGACGCCGCCATGATAGCGCAGCCGGAACCTGGCTAAAGGCGAATACGGCGATAGTCGACCGGCGTATCGAAGCCTTTCAGCGCGGTGGTCTCTGGGATGCAGTCGAAGCCCTCCAGAAGGGTGACCACCGCCGGGTCGCCGGCCACCGCCTCGGAGAGCACGATGTCACCGCCTTCGCTCTGGCCCTGCAGGCGCGCCGCCAGGTTCACCGTGGTACCGAAGTAGTCGAGGCGGCCGTTCAGGGTGACGGCGATGCAGGGCCCCTCGTGCAGACCCAGCTTGATGGTGAGTGGGCGCGTGCCGGCAGCATTGAAGCCGGCCAGCTCGCGCTGGATATCGAGCGCGGCGCCCAGCGCGTCAGCCGGCGCGGTGAAGGCGGCCATGATGGCATCGCCGATGGTCTTCACCAGGGCGCCGTCGTGGCGCCGCACAATGGCGCCGAGATAGGCGAAGTGGTCGCGCACCAGCTGGTAGGCGGCGGCGTCGCCGATGCGGCCGTAGAGATCGGTGGAGCGGCGCAGGTCGGTGAACAACAGGGTGATGCGGGCCACCGACACCTCGTCGCCCGGCCGCAGCACCTGCTCGGAAAAGAGATCGCGAAAGGCCTGCAGTGCGGTTACCCGGTCGGCGGTCAGCGCATCGCGCGCCCAGCGCCGCTCCTCGACGATGACGGTGAGCGGGCGCGGCGCGGTGTTGCGCAGCGTCACCCGGCCCGCTGCTCCGGCGGCACCGAGATGCAGCGCATCGCCGCTCAGAACCACCTCGGGCAAAGCCTCGCCGGGCGCCAGCGTCAACTCTGCCTCCGGCCCGGCCTCCAGACTGCGCAGCCGGTAGCTACCGGCCGGCAGGTCACAGGTCTCGCTCAGGCGCTCGCCCGGCCCCAGGGTCCGCTGCAGCCAGATGTGCGGCGTCGACATCGGACCGAAGAGGCAGTGCTCACCGCTGCCGAGCGGGCGCACGGCCGGCGCCGGCGCGAAGCTGAGTTCGACGTTGCGCGAGAAATCGCGGTTGTAGTCGATGTTGCAGGTGGCGCAGTGGGCGCCCTTGGGCAGCTGGTCGAGCGCCTGCACCGCCGCCTTGGGCACGCGGCAACGCGGGCAGAGCAGGTCCCAGCGCATGGTCAGCAGGCCGGCGCGTACCGCCTGCAGGCAGAGCTCGATGACTGCGCGCGGTTGCGCCGCCCAGTCGCGGGCGAGGCGCAGGGGCCGGATGTGGTTGAGGTCGACCTCCTGGGCATTCAGGAGGTAATGGGCCAGCTTTGCGGCGAGGCCGTGGCCATGGCCGCTGTCCTCGATCGCAGCAACCTGCGCATCGACGCGCCGCCGCCGTTCGGGGTCCGGATTCGGCGCCTCGAAGCGGAAGGGCATGGCCGTCGCGCCGGCGGCATAGCGCTCGGCGTCGGCCGCGAGATTGGAAAAGGTCCTGCCCGTGCGCTCGAAGAAGCCAGTCGCCAGCAGCAGCCGGCCGAGCAGGTTGGCCGGCGTGGCGGTCAGGGTGTAGTCGGCGGTGCAGCCGCGACCGTCCGCGGTCGCCTCCAGGTCAAAGCGCGCGGTCAGGTCCTTCAGCGGGCCGTTGTAGAACTCGCGGCGGTGCTCGAACCAGCGGTTGGCGACCCAGTTCACCGGGATCTCGCGCCAGTGCAGCTTCAGCAGCCCGCGCTCCAGCCGGCCTTCGAAGCGCACCGTGCCGTCGTCCTGCAGGGTCTCGACGACCTCGTAGCGGGGCAGCCCGGCCGCCTCGTTGAACCGCACGGTGTCGGCCAGCAACGGCCAGATGGCCTCCGGAGTGTGGTTGAACTGCCAACGAAAGCGGCGGCTCCGAGGCGCAGCCATGGGTCTAGAGCCTTTGTGCGACTGCCTGCGGCCCTTCGGCCCCCTACCAGCGCATGAAGGGCAGGGCCGCGGTGGGCTTCCACTCTGCCGCCTCGATGAAGGCCCGATAGGCCTCGGGATCGATCCGGCCGTTACTCTCTACGTTCAATTCCTCGCCGTGAATACCGCCGGCGATAAAAATGCTGGCGATGCCCGATGCCTCGGCCCCGGCCACGTCGGTGCGCAGGGAGTCGCCGATAGCGGCGATGCGCGACGGCGCGATGCCCTCGAGCAGGGCAAAGCAGCTGCGGTAGACCTCAGGATGCGGCTTGCCGTGCCAGCGCACCTCGCCGCCCTTCTGCTCGTAGTCGAGGGCGAGGGCCCCGGCGCAGATCTCCATCGCCTCGCCGCGCATGACGATGAGGTCGGGATTGGCGCAGATCATCGGCAGGCGGCGCGCCAGGCCCTCGTCGAGGAAGTCGCGGTAGGTCGCGACCTGGTCGGTGTCGCTGAAGGTGCCGGTATTAAGGATGAAATCCGCCCCGGCAAGGCCGTCGACGAAATCGATGTCGAGGCCCTCGCGCATGCCGTGGTCGCGGGCCGGGCCGAGGTGATAGCAGCGCCGTCCCAGCGACCGGTACCAGGCATCCGGGCGGGTCTTCAGGTGCTGCCAGGCATCCTCGCCGGAGGACAGCAGGTGGTCGGCGAGGTCCTCGGGGATGCCGATCTCCGCGTTGCGCTTGGCGATCACCGCCGCGCGGCGCGGCGCATTGGAGAGGATCACCGTGCGCTTGCCTGCGCGGCGCAGTTCGCCGAGCGCCGCGACCGCCGCCGGATAGGCCTTGAGGCCGTCGTGCATGACGCCCCAGAGGTCGATGATGAAGGCGTCGTAGCGCCCGGCCAGGGCTGAGAGCCCCGGGTAGAACGGCACCTCGGTCGAGAGGATCTCCGATTTCATGGATTTCCGGGGTCTCCGGGCCGTTGGAAGGCAAAGGGACGCAACTGCGCGCTTCTTCTGCCACAGCCCGGCGACCTATGCAAAGGGGGGATGCGGAGGACCGTTCCCTGGGGCGACAGGGGCGGAGGGCGACTCAGGCCGCCGGCTTGGCCAGGCGCGGTTCGCCCAGCAGGTAGCCCTGAGCGCAGTCGATGCCAAGTTCCATCACCTCGATGAGGGCGTCCTCGTCCTCCACCTTCTCGGCCACCAGGCGCAGGCCGCGCTCCTTCAGGCTGTTGACCAGGGCCTCGCCGGCCGCCGGGGCACTCAGCAGCAGGTCGGCCCGCACCTTTACGAAGCGGAAGTTGCGGGCGGCCAGGACGTCGGCGTCGATATTGAGGTGGTGCAGGCCGTCGAGGGAGAAGCGGCAGCCGAGGTCGGCCAGGCGCCTGAGATAGAGCGAGGCGCCGCTGTCCCAGGCTTCGTAGTCACTCTGGGAGAACTCGAAGATGAGGTGCTTGGAGAGGTCGCGGTTGCTCTCCAGGAAGGCCACGAAGTCGCCGAAGAATGCGTCGTCTCCGAGGGTATGGCTGGAGATGTTGCAGAAGAAGTCGAGCTTCTCGCTGCGGTACTGCATCTTGCGCACCAGCTGGATGCAGCGGATGAGCAGCATGTTGTCGATGGCGGCGATCAGGCCCTCGCGCTCGGCGAGGTCGATGTACTGCTCCGGCAGGATCATGTAGCCGTCGCTGGTGCGCAGACGCGAGAAGCACTCGTAGTAGCGCCGCTTGCGCTGCGGCAACAGCACGATAGGCTGCAGCACCAGGTCGATGCGGTCGTCGCGCAGAGCCTGGCGCGCGATCTCCAGCACGGCGGACTCGTCGAGCCCTTCGGCGACCGGCGGCAGCACTCCGGGCGGGCGGTTGGCGTCGGCCGACATGACGGCGATGCGGCCACCCTCTTCCGCGGACGACGCTGTACCCCGAACCGCCTTCGCTTCGGCGGGACGGCGCTGCGGATCGGCCATGGCCGGGCCGGCGGGCCGGCCGGGATCGGCCGACATCGGGGCTTTCGACGACTTGGCGAGGCGGGCGATCAGCGACTGCAGCACCTTCACCTCGGAGATCACTTCGTCGACGCTCTTGCCCGAGCGGCTGACGCCGCCGGCCGACTCCAGCGCCTCGCGCAGGATGGCCAGCTCGCGGCGGGTCCAGTTGAGCTCCTCCAGGGCCTCGCCCTGGGCAAGCCGCAGGCCCAACAGCTTCTCCGCCAGAAAACCCTCGCGTCCGAGGCGGGCGTAGACCTCGTGCAGCAGGCCGCCGCCGAGGAGCACCGCCAGGCCGAGGCCGATGGCGGCCTCGCGGCCGACCGGCGGCAGCCCCGCCGGCGTCCATTGCGGGCCGAAGAACGCCAACACGGCGGCGCCGCCCGCATAGCAGAGGAAGATCGCGAGATGTGTAAGCATAGGGGCACTTTGCCCCCGAGAGGCTTGAAAGTTGGTTAATGGAGTCTTGCGGAGCCCTTGACGACGCGCGGCCGGCAGCGTTCTTCTGCCGGCATCGACAACAGGCGACAGGAGGAGCGGACGATGGCCGTCACCATCTACCACAACCCGCGCTGCAGCAAATCGCGCCAGACCCTGGCGCTGCTGCAGGATCGGGGGATAGAGCCCAAGGTTGTCGAGTACCTGAGCGAGACGCCCGACGCCGTCACCCTGGCCTCCCTCCTGAAGAAGCTGAAGCTGGAGCCGCGCGATCTCATGCGTCGCAAGGAGGCACTCTACAAAGACCTCGGGCTGGACGACCCGGGCCTCAGCCGCGACGCGCTGATCGCCGCCATGGTCGAGCACCCTATCCTCATTGAGCGGCCGATCGTGGTGAAGGGCGCCAAGGCCGCCCTCGGCCGCCCGCCTGAAGCTGTCCTGGAAATTCTGTAGTCCCGTCCCTAACCGCTGTAGCGGTGGTCGGCGCCGACGGCGGCGGAGAGGCTGTCGAAGCCGTCCTCGCGCAGCAGGCGCGCCAGCTCGGCCTTGATACGCGGCACCAGGGCGGGACCGCCGTAGATCAGGCCGGTGTATAGCTGTACCAGCGAGGCACCGGCGCGGATCTTGCGGTAGGCATCGGCGCCGGAGGCGACGCCGCCGACGCCGATCAGGGGAATCCTACCCTCGGTGAGCCGGTAGAGGTCGCCGAGCACCGCCGTCGACGGCGCAAAGAGCGGCCGCCCCGACAAGCCGCCCGTCTCGCCGCGGGCGGCGCTCTTGAGGTCGGCGGGCCGGGCGATGGTGGTGTTGGTGGCAATCAGCCCCGATACCCCCATGGAGAGGCTGACCGCGGCGATATCGGCCTTGTCCTCGGCGGTCAGGTCCGGCGCGATCTTCACCAGCAGCGGCGGCGCCGGCGGCGCCAGCGCAGCCATCACCCGGCCGAGCAGTTCCTCCAGCTCGCCGCGGCCCTGCAGGGCGCGCAGCCCCGGCGTGTTCGGCGAGGAGACGTTGATCACCAGGTAGTCGGCCAGCGGAGCGAGCGCCGCGGCCCCCAGCACGTAGTCGCTGGCGGCATCAGCGGTTTCCTTGTTCTTGCCGAGGTTGACGCCCACGGCTCCCGGTGCGAGACCGGCCCTGCGGAAGGCCGCAAGCCGGGCCCGCGCCGCCTCCATGCCGGCGTTGTTGAAGCCCAGGCGGTTGATCACCGCAGCGTCTTCGGGCAGCCGGAAGATGCGCGGGCGGGCGTTGCCCGGCTGGGGGCGCGGTGTCACCGAGCCGATCTCGACAAAGCCGAGGCCGAGGCCCAGCATGGTCGCCATTGCGCGCGCGTCCTTGTCGAAACCGGCGGCGAGACCGAGGGGATTGCGGAAGGATCGACCCCATAGCGCGCTCGCCAGGATGGGATCGTCGGGCGCCTTGTCGCGCGGTGCGAGGCCGCGCTGCAACGCCCAAAGCGTCAGCCTGTGCGCGCTCTCCGGATCGAGCCGCCTGAGCAGCGGGCCGAAGAGGGAGAAGGCGTTCAAGGGAGGCGCCACCCAGCTACCCGAGCGGCGGAAAGCGATGGCGGCCGTCTGGCCCCAGCGGCAGGTCGTCGACCCGGCACACCGCTGTCAGGGGCAAGGCCCCGTAGAGGTGCGGGAAAAGGGCGCCGCCGCGCGAAGGCTCCCACTTCAGAGCGGACCCCAGCGCCGCCGCCTCCACCGTCAACAGCACCAGACCGGTCTGCCCGGCGCGGTGCCTGGCGACGCTGGCCGCCACCTGACCGGCATCAGAGAAGTGGATGAAGCCGTCGGCGCGGTCCTGGGACGAGCCCTCATAGGGCCCCGCGGCCTCGGCCGCCGCCCATTCTTCCCGGCGGCAGACGTGATAGATCAGATCGCGATTCATGGCCGCCAAAGTAATCGAGCGGGATAGGGCTGAACAGCGTCTCTCTGAAATAACACGGAAATCTTGTGCTAATTTGGGGAAAACTCTTGAGACTATGTTCTTGCTGCATGTACGTGCAGTTTATAAGACAATGTTCCCATGTTGGAACATCAGAGCGTTTGGCGAGCCCTCGACCGCCTCGCCGCCCAGTATAACCTCTCGCCTTCCGGGCTCGCCCGGCAGGCGGGCTTGGACCCGACAACCTTCAACAAAAGCAAGCGCATCACCAAGGAGGGCAAGCAGCGCTGGCCGAGCACCGAATCGCTGGCCAAGGTGTTGAACGCCACTGGCGCCTCGTTCGGTGAATTCGTCAGCCTGGTGGAGGAACAGGAGGAAACGGCGAGCTTGCGCCGGCTGCCCAAGCTGCGCTTCGCCATGGCGGCGCAGCCGGGCTACTTCGATGCCGAGGGTAGGCCGCTGCGCGGCCAGTGGGACGAGACCACCTTCCCCGAGGTGCCGGATCCGCATGCCTTTGCGCTGGAAATCTCCGGTGACGGCCTGCTGCCGGTCTATCGCAACGGCGACATCGTGGTGGTGTCGCCGAGCACCGAGGCGCATCCAGGCGACCGCGTGCTGCTGCGCAGCCTGCAGGGCGAACTGCTGATCGCCGAACTGCTCGAGAGAGCCGGCGACCGTCTGCGCATCAAGTCGCTGAGTCGCGAGCATGCCGTGCGCGAACTGCCCGCCTCGCAAGTGCAGTGGTTCTCGCGCATCGCCTGGTCCGGCCACTGAGCCCCCTGGTCCCGCGCAAATCGCCCCACCAGAATCGCCGCGCAAGGATCGCCAAGACGAAATGCGCTCCGACGGTGCATAGCTGCCTTGCCCGCCGGCACTGCTTTTCCTGACCGGGCCCAGCGGCTAGGCTCTCTCCGGTCGCCCGATGCAACGAAGAAAGTTCCCGACATGACAGCGCCGAAGGCCGTGCATTTCCTGGATGGCAAGTGGATCGAGGGCAACCCGCCGATCATGGGGCCGATGACTCACGCCGCCTGGATGGCCTCGGTCGTCTTCGACGGCGCGCGCGCCTTCGAGGGTGTCACGCCGGACCTCGACCGGCACTGCCAGCGCTTGGTCAACTCGGCCGGCAGCTTCGGGCTGAGGGCCGTGCACCCGGCAGGAGAGATGATTGAGATCGCCGAGGACGGCCTGCAGCACTTCGCCAAGGACGCCGCGCTCTACCTGCGCCCCATGCTGTGGGCCGAGAGCGGCTTCGTCTCGCCCGATCCGGAGTCCACGCGCTTCTGCTTCACGCTCTACGAGGCACCGATGCCGGCGGCCGACGGCTTCACCGTCTGCCTGTCGAGCTTCCGGCGCCCGGCCCCCAACATGGCGCCGACCGACGCCAAGGCGTCCTGCCTCTACCCCAACTCGGCGCGCGCGCTCAGCGAAGCAACCAAGCGCGGCTTCGGCAATGCCGTGGTCCTGGATGCCCTCGGCAACGTGGCCGAACTGGCCACCGCCAATCTCTGGATCGCCAAGGACGGCGCCGCCATCACCCCGGCGCCCAACGGCACTTTCCTCAACGGCATCACCCGCCAGCGCGTCATGGGCCTGCTGCAAGGGGCCGGCATCGAAGTGCGCGAAGCGCGCGTCACCTGGCAGGACGTGATGGAGGCCGACGAGGTCTTCTCGACCGGCAACTACGGCAAGGTGCTGCCGATCACCCAAGTCGAGGATCGCAGCCTGCAGCCCGGCCCCGTCTACGCCACCGCCCGCGAGGCCTACTGGACATGGGCCCACGGCGGCTGAGGCGAGGCTGGTGCAGGCAGCACCATGGGCTCTCGGGCCAAGCCCGAGGGCGACGGTGGCGTAGCAGTGAACGATAGTGCGACGAGCTCTTACGACGACGCTTTCAAGCTCTCGCCCTGCAGAACTGAGTCGATGAGGGCGAGGCTCTCCTCGAGGCCGTAGAGGGCCATGAAGGAGCCGATGCGGGGCCCCTGGTCCTGGCCCAGCAGGATCTCGTAGAGCGCCTTGAACCAGTCGCGCAGGTTCTCGTAGCCGTGCGCCTTGCCGACGGCATAGACCTCGTTTTGGATGGTCTCGCCGTCCACGTCCGCGGGCAGCGCGCGCAGCCGCGCCGCCAGATCGGCGAGCGCCTTGCGCTCGGCCTCGCTGGGCGCGCGGTAGCGCTTGGCGGGCTTCACGAAATCCCGGTAATAGCGCAGCGCGAAACCGACCAGGCGATCGAGGAAGGGATTGCCCTCCGGTGTCGCGTCATGCGCGTAGCGGGAGATGAAGCCCCAGAGCACCGCCGGGTCCTCCGTGTTGCACACGGAAGCCAGGTTCAGCAGCATGGCGAAGCTGAGCTTGGTGCCCGGAGCAGGCGGCCGGCCGTTATGGATGTGCCAGACCGGGTTCTCCAGGCGCCGCTCATCCTCGCCGTCATAAGCCTCCAGGTGCGAGAGATAGTCGTCGACCGCGCGTGGGATGACGTCGAAGTAGAGCCGCTTGGCCGCCCGCGGCTTCTGGAACATGAAGAGCGCGAGGCTCTCCGTCGGGCCGTAGGTCAGCCATTCCTCGGCGCCGAGTCCGTTGCCCTTGGACTTTGAGATCTTCTTTGCGTGCTCGTCGAGAAAGAGCTCGTAGTTGAAGCCCTCCGGCGGCCGGCCGCCGAGAATTCGGCAGATCTGCGAGCCGAGCTTCACCGAGTCGATGAGGTCCTTGCCGGACATCTCGTAGTCGACGTCCAGCGCGTACCAGCGCATCGCCCAGTCGGCCTTCCATTGCAGCTTGCACTGGCCACCGGTCACCGGCACCTCGACCTTGGTTCCGTCTTCGTCCTGGTAGACGATGGTGCCGGCCCCGGCATCGACCTCGAGCACCGGCACCTGCAGCACGCGCCCGGTCTTCGGGCAGAGCGGCAGGAAGGGACTGTAGGTCTCGCGCCGTTCCGGCCCGAGGGTCGGCAGCACCACGTTCTTCACCGCGTCGTAGTGGCGCAGCACCTGCAGCAGCCCCGCATCGAAGCGGCCGGAGCTGTACAAGTCGGTCGACGACTGGAATTCGTACTCGAAGCCGAAGGTATCGAGGAAGCCGCGCAGACGTGCGTTGTTGTGGTGCCCGAAGCTCTCATACTCACCGAAGGGGTCCGGGATCTGGGTCAGCGGCTTGCCGAGATGCTCGGCCAGCATCTCGCGGTTGGGGACGTTGTCAGGCACCTTGCGCAGCCCGTCCATGTCGTCGGAGAAGCAGAACAGCCGCGTCGGCACGTCGGAGAGACGCTGGAAGGCCTGGCGCACCATGGTCGTGCGCGCCACCTCGCCAAAGGTGCCGATGTGCGGCAGCCCCGACGGACCGTAGCCGGTCTCGAAGAGGACGTAGCCCTTTTTCGGCGCTTTCCCGTCGATGCGCTTCAGGACTCGTCTTGCCTCTTCGAAGGGCCAGGCGCGTGCGCTCTCGGCCAGGTCTCTCTCGTTGATCATGGCTCGGCTCGTGTGACGGGATGGGTCAAGGCCCCCTAAAAAGGGCCGTGAAGGGCCAGCTTCCGCCGCCCTCCTCGAGTGCCGCGGACACTAGGCCGCCGGGCGGCCAGCGTCAACGACGGCCGAGTCACGGGAGCCGCTGCTTTTTCGCCTGTCGGAAGCCCTATCGGGGCGGCGGGCCCTTCTGGCGATCACCGCGCGGCGGAAACAGCAGCCGGCGCAGGAAGTCGCGCTCCTGGGCGCGCTCCAGGAAGGCGCTCTTCTGCTCGGGCGTCAGCCCGGCCAGGAAGCCGTGCAGGTCCTCGATCATATCCAGAATCGTATCGCCGGAGCCTTCGCGGCGCTGTTCCAGCGCCAGCGCCAGGGCGGCTCGGTCGAAGGTCGGCTGGCTGAGAGCATCGAGGATGATCGACTGGAAGCTGTCGCCCTCGCCGCGGCTTTCGTTGCGGCGTTCGGCGATGCGGTTGCGCAGGGCCTCCAGCGCGGCCGTCTGGCGCTCGTCGAGCGAGAACTCGCGCGCCGCGTCGGTGACCGGGTCCGGCCGCTGTGGCGGATGCCGGTGGCCCATCAGCTGCGGGTAGAGCACGCCGGCCACGAAGAAGACGTTCAGCGCCAGGGAGGCCGCCAGCAGGAACCAGAGAACTTTGCTACGCATCAGTTGTCGCCTTCTTGATCCGTCACGATCGGCCCTCTAAAGCAGCCCGGCCATCAACAGGTCGACCGGCACGTCGCTGTCGCCGGTCTCGGCCGTCTGGGTGGAGTCCAGCTGCACGGCCTGGTAGCGCCCCAGTTCGAAGGCACCGGCACAGGCCAGCAGCAACGCCAGACCCGCCAGCGCCGGCATCGCCGGGCGCAGCGAGAAGCCGAAGAGGCGGTTGCGCCACGACGGCCGCCCGACGCTCACCGCCCGCGGCGCCGGTTTCCTTGTGCGCAGCGCCTGCGCCCGCATAACCACCGCAGCCGGCGCCGCTTCGGCGCCGTCGGCAAGGCTCTCGCGCAGGGCCAGCAGCTCGTCGAGCAAGGCCGGCTCGCCGGCCAGGCGCGCCTCGAGCCGCGCCGCCTCGTCCTCGGCCAAGCGACCGTCGAGGTAAGCGGCGAGCAGCAGCGCCGCCGGCGCCTCGTCGTCGTGGACCGGGGACCAGCCCCGGCGCGCCTGGCGCCAGAGGGCCGCATCCTCCTTGGTCTTGATATCGTCGTCCTGCATTTCTCTTACCCTCTTGCCCCTCGAATTCCCTTACGCGGTCTGGGCCGCAACCATCCCCGCGTCAGCCTTGCTCTTCTCCCATTTCCGTCTGGAAATGCGCCCGCAGCTTCACCAGCGCCTTGTGGTGCATGGAGCGCACGGTCTGCGGATCGACGCCGATGACTTCGGCCGCCTCGCCCGGCGTCATGTCACGCTGGTACAGCAGTTCCAGCACCAGGGCCTGGCGCGGCGACAGCAGGCCCGCCGGAATCTTCACCTCCTCGCGCACCACCGGGTCGACCGCCAGCACCGATTCCGGCTGCGTCTCGATGTCCTCGGTGCGCCGGCGCAGGCGCCGCAGGTGGTCGATAGCAGCCGAGTTGGCCACCACGGTCAGCCAGGTGGTGATCCTGGCGCGCGCGGCGTCGTAGCTGCGCAGCAGCCGGAAATCGTTCTGGCAGATCTTCACGAAGACGTCCTGCACCACGTCCTCGGCATCGGCCACGCGGCCGGCCGGGACCAGGCGCCGGCGCACCGCCGCGAAGATCACCCCGGCATGGCGCGCCACGAAACGGTCCCAGGCCGCCTTGTCGCCCGCCAGGAGGGGTTCGAGATCGATCTCCCCCTCCCTCACGCGCGGCCCACTCCCGCGACTGCTTTCCACCGCAACGGCAAAACTCATCCCACTCCTTCGGCCGGCCCCGGCCTGACTGCGGCCGGTCCCCGCAAGTCCGGCAGCATAGCCCGATTCTTGCGGCGCCGGGCCCTCCGACAGCAGGCCTCAGGTGCCCTCTCCTGCGGTCCGATTGCCCGGGCGGCGCCTTATCGGCATGACGCGGCTCCAGCGTTCCCACTATAGTCCGGCTATGAGTTCTACGTCGCCTCCGGCCCCAGTATCCCCGGGGGCATCCCCACAGGCTCCCCCGGCTACAGCCAGCCTCCGTTCGGCTGCCGCGGCCCTGCGCCTGCCGGCGGCCCCGATCCTCCTGGCCGGCATCGGCCGGGCGGTATGGGTCGATGCCGAAGCCGGCGAGGTGCTGACGCTGCCGGCCGCCGAGGCGGCCCAGCGCGCGCGCCAGGCGCCGCCGCTACTCTGTCATGCCCGGGCCACGGCGCGGCGCCTCGGGACCGACCCCTTCCCGGCCTTCGACCTGCTGGAACTCTTTGCCTTCGTGCGCCCCGCCAGCTTCTGCGCGCCGACGCCCCATGGCCTGGCGACTGCGCTCGGCCAACCCCCCTTCCACCACTCCGGGCCGGCCGACGCCGAGGCCGCCGCCATCGCCCTGCCCGGCCTGGCACAGCTGCTCCTCGCAGAACTGGCGGCGCGCGGCACCTCGGCCCTGGGCGGCGACCGCGACGCGCCCGGCATCGCCTGGCTGATGGCCCAGGCCGGCTGGCTCTGGGGACCCTATGTGGTCCACGCACTGGGGTTCGGCACGGGCGGTGCCGAACCGCCGCGACGCAGTCTCGGCCTCAGGGTCTGGGAGCGCCTGCCGGAGTGGGAGGAGCGCCCGCCGCGCGGCGCCCCCGGGACCCGGCCGGTGCCGGCCGGGGAGGCCCGCGCACGCCTTGCCGCGCTGCTCGATGAGGAGGCCGAGCCGCGCCCGCAACAGTCGGACTACGCCGCCGCCGCCGCCGCGGCCTTCGCGCCGCGCGCCCGGGAGGGCGAGCCGCGCATCGTGCTGGCGGAGGCCGGCACCGGGACCGGCAAGACCCTCGGCTACCTGGCGCCGGCCAGCCTCTGGGCCGAGCACAACAATGCCGCCGTCTGGATCTCCACCTACACCCGCAATCTGCAGGGCCAGGTCGACGACGAACTGGCGCGGCTGTTCCCGGAACCGGGCGAGCGCGCCCGCAAGGTAGTGATCCGCAAGGGGCGGGAGAACTACCTCTGCCTGCTGAACCTCGCCGAAGCGGTGGCGCAGATGCCTGCGCGCGCGCAGGACGCGGTGGCGCTGGGCCTGATGGCACGCTGGGCCGCGCGCACGCGCAACGGCGACATGGTCGGCGGCGACTTCCCCGGCTGGCTGGCCGATCTCTTCGGCCCGCAGCGCACCCTGGGCCTGGCCGACCGCCGCGGCGAGTGCATCTATTCCGCCTGCCAGCACTACAAGAAGTGCTTCATCGAGCGCTCGGTGCGCGCCGCCCGCCAGGCCGAGATCGTGATCGCCAACCACGCCCTGGTGATGATCCAGGCGGCGATGGGCGGCGGCGACGACGGCCAGCTGCCGACCCGCTACGTCTTCGACGAGGGCCACCACCTCTTCGAGGCTGCCGACAGCGCCTTCGCCGCCCACCTGAGCGGCCTGGAATCGCGCGAGCTGCGCCGCTGGCTGCTCGGCGCCGAGGGCGGGCGGCGCGGCGCGAGCCGCATGCGCGGCCTGCAGCGGCGCCTGGAGGACCTGCTGGGCGACGATCCGCAGGCGCTGGAAGCCCTCGACGAGGCCTTGAAGGCCGCGCGTGTACTGGCCGGCGAAGGCTGGCGCCAGCGCGTCGAGGAGGACCGGCCCGAAGGCGCCACCGAGCGCTTCCTCGCCCTTGCCCGACGCCAGGTCTACGCGCGCGCAGGCAGCCAGGACCAGCCCTACAGCCTGGAGGCGCCAGCGCATCCACCGGTCGAGGGCCTGCTGGCGGCCGCGGCGTCCCTCACCGAGGACCTGATGGCGCTCTCGGCGCCGCTGACCAGGCTGCGCCGCCTGCTGCTCGCCCGCCTCGACGACCAGGCCGAGACCCTCGACAGCGACACCCGGCGGCGCATCGAGGCGGCGGCGCGCAGCCTCGACAGCCGGGCCATTCTGCCGCTGGCCGCCTGGCGCGACATGCTCAAGGCTCTGGACGAGGAAACGCCGCCGGCATTCTGCGACTGGTTTGCCGTGGAGCGCATCGAGGGTCGCGACCTCGACGTCGGGCTCTACCGCCACTGGATCGATCCCAGCCGGCCCTTCGCCGCCAGCCTCGGTCAGAGCGCCCACGGCATGCTGATCACCTCCGCCACGCTGACCGATGACAGCGGCCGGCGCGACCACGGCGAAGAGGTGCATGGCGAAACCGCCTGGCAAGCGGCGGAGGCGCGCCTCGGCATCAACCACCTCACTGCCGCGGTGTCGCGGCTGTCGCTGCCCTCGCCCTTCGACTACGCGAAGCAGACGCGTATCCTCATCCTGCACGACCTGAAGCGCGGCGACCTCAACCAGCTCGCCGCCGCCTACCGCGCGCTGTTCCTCGCATCCGGTGGCGGCGGGCTCGGCCTGTTCACCGCCATCGCCCGCCTGCGTGCCGTGCAGCGCCAGATCGCCCAGCCGCTCGCCGATGCCGGCATCACGCTCTACAGCCAGCACGTCGACGGCCTCGACACCGGCACCCTGGTCGACATCTTCCGCGCCGAGGAGAACTCCTGCCTGCTCGGCACCGATGCCGTCCGCGATGGCGTCGACGTGCCGGGCCGCGCGCTGCGGCTCATTGCCTTCGACCGCGTGCCCTGGCCGCGGCCCGACATCATCCACAAGGCGCGCCGCGAGGTCTTCGGCAAACGCGCCTACGACGAGCGCCTGACCCGCCTGAAGCTGCGCCAGGCCTATGGCCGCCTCATCCGCCGCGCCGACGACCGCGGCGTCTTCGTGCTGCTCGACCCGCTGCCCTCGCGCCTGCTCGACGCCTTCCCGCCGGAAGTCTCCGCCGAGCGAGTCGGCCTCGCCGAAGCGGTGGCGACGGTGAAGAGTTTTCTCGGGACGGAGAGAAACAGCTAACCCTTCACCGCCGTCGCGATGTGCGCCGGCGCGTCGAAGCGCACGGCACCGTCTGCCGTGGCGAAGCGCCGCAGTTCACGCTGGGCTTCCTGCTGCAGCTGTGCGTATTGCGCGTCGTCGATGGCGTTGGCCAGAGTCCAGCCCTTCACGTCGGTGCGCACCCAGTCCGCGATGGAGGGAAAGCACGCCGCACCGACCGGCGTGTCGATGCGGGGGTCGGGAAGACCAGCGGCGGCGAAGAGCCTGTGCAGCTCGCGGGGATCGCCGAGCACGAAGGGCGCGCGCAAGGCCCCGGCGATCTCCTCGCCGAAAAGACGCTGCAGCAACCCGACCATGGCCTGGTAGCCCGGCGTGCGCTCGAGCGAATCCCACACCGCCACCGTGAGACGGCCGCCGGGCCTGAGCACGCGCCCCATCTCCGCCAGCGCCTTCACACGGTCCTCGAAGAACATCAGGCCGAATTGGCTGGCGACGACATCGAAGCTGCCGTCGCCGAAGGGCAGCTCCTCGGCCAGGCCTTCACGCCAGTCGACATCGGGCGCCAGACGCCGGGCCACCGCCAGCATGCCGGCGTTGCGGTCGAGGCCCGCCACTCGTGCGTCCGCGCCGCCGCGCCGCGCGCCTTCGCGCGCAAAGCTGCCGGTGCCGCAGGCGACATCGAGCACACGTTCTCCTTCGACCACTTTCGCCGCATCGCAGAGCCGCGGCGCCCACTCGCCGAAGAGAGCGGGCACGAAGAATTCTTCGTAGACCTCGGCGGCGGAAGAAGAGAGCTGTCCGGTCTCGATCGCTTCCATTGACTTGGCCTCCCCTGCAGCTCGCTGCACCAGAGGCTCCAGGCTGGCAGAAGGAAGCGCCGCATGAACAGTCCACAAAGTGTAGTTCAAGGAGGCCGCCGTAGGGCGTTAAACTGCAGATGCCGTGGAGGAGGAAGCCATGAAGAGCTATGGTCAGTTCTGCCCTGTCGCCAAGGCCTCCGAGTTGTTCTGCGAGCGCTGGACCCCGCTGATCGTGCGCGACCTGGTGGCCGGCGCGACGCGATTCTCGGAGCTGCAACGCGGCGTGCCGCTGATGTCGCCGACGCTGCTGTCGAAGCGCCTGAAGCAGCTCGAAGCCGAGGGCGTGGTGGAGGCGCGATCTCCGGCAAAGGGGCGCGGCAGGACCTATCACTTGACCGCCTCGGGCCGCGAATTCATCCCGCTGATCATCGCGCTCGGCACCTGGGGCCAGCGCTGGTCGCGCCGCCAGCTGGCGGAGGGCGAGATCGACCTCGGCCTCTTGGTGTGGGCGCTGGAGCGCTCGGTCGATGCCACCGCCTTCAATAAGGCACAGAGCCTGGTGCGGATCGAGTTCACCGACCAGCCGGAGGGCGCCCGCCTGTGGTGGTTCATCAACCACGACGGCGCCTGCGAGCTGTGCCTGCAGGACCCCGGATTCGAGGTCGACCTCTACCTCGCCGCCACCCTGGCCGACATGATCTACATCGTGCGCGGCGACCTGCCGCTGACCCGCGCGCTCGACAGCGGCCGCCTGGAAGCCATCGGCTCGGCGCGCGCCCGCAAGACACTGCGCGCCTGGCTGAACCTCAGCCCGCTCGCCAAGGTCAAGTCGCAGCTTCCGTCGCCCGAAAGCGCCGGTCGCTGAGGCGCTTGACAGCCGAGCTGTCTTTCCATATATTTCTGTCATGACAGAAACTAACGAATTAATGGATCAAATGCCGGTGGCCCTGCGGGATTTCATCCTGCATTGGGGCGACCTGGGCAGCCAGTGGGGAGTAAATCGCTCTGTAGCGCAGATCCAGGCCCTGCTCTATCTCAGCGAGCGACCGCTTCACGCGGAGGAGATCGCGGCCTGCCTCGGCATCGCGCGCTCCAACGTGTCGAACTCGCTGAAGTGGCTGCTCGGCTGGCGGCTCATCGAGCGGGTGCCGGTGCCCGGCGACCGCCGCGACCATTTCGTCGCCGAAACCGATATCTGGGAAATGGTGCTGCGCATCGCCGAGAGCCGCAAGGAGCGGGAGATCGACCCGGCGCTCGCGGTGCTGCGGCGCTGCGTCAGCCAGGGCAAGGAGGATTCCCGTGTAAGCGCGGTCGCCCTCAAGCGTCTGCAGGCGATGCTCGAGTTCATGGAAACCGGCGACCGTTGGTACCAGCAGATGGTCTGCCTGCCCAAGGCCAAGGTCTTCGCCCTGCTGAAGATGGGCAGCCGTATCGTGAACTTCATTTCCGCCGTGAAGCAGGGACGCGGCGACGCCCGTAAGGATGCCAAGGAAACCTGACCCCCCCTTTTTTGTTGTCAATTTCTGCTCTAACAGAAACAACGGAATAAAAAGATGACTTTTGCCGAGACCGCCCTCCCGATCGCCCGGCCGACACAGCGCCGGCAGCACGAGCTTAAGCCCACCTGCGGCGCTGCGGTCCTGGCCGGCGACCCGCGCTTTCGTGCGCTGATGGGCGCCCGGGCCTGGACCGCCCTGAAGCCGGCGGTGCGGCGGCGCTTTACGGAGCGGCTGGCCGCCGGCCAGAGCATCGTTTACGTCGGCCACATCGCGGAGACGCAGATGAACCGCGCCGGCCGCCTCCTTGTGCAGGCGGCGCGCCTGATTGGCTCGCCCTTCCCGCTGGAGCCGGAGGCCCGGGGCGAGGCAGCCGTGGTCGCCCTCACAGCCAACGGCGGCAGCGAGGGGCAGTGCTGGACCCGCCTCTATGCCTGGCGCAAGGGCTTCCCGCAGATCGTCCATTCCGCCAAGCGCTTCGCCGGGCCGACCGGCCTCGAGGAATACGTTGGCTACGGCGTCGGCGTCGCGCTCACACTGCACGAGGAGAACGGCGGCCTGCGCTTTCGCAGCGCCGGCTACTTCCTCAGCATCCTCGGCCGGCGGCTGCCGCTGCCGGCTTGGGTCACGCCCGGCGAGATGGTCATCGGCCACGACGACCTCGGCGGCGGCCGCTTCACCTTCACCTTGCAGCTGACCCATCCCTGGCTCGGCCGGCTGCTGCACCAGGTGGCGCAGTTTCACGACACCGTCGTCAGCGACGCCGACACCATGGAGGCACTGCCATGCCTGACGCCCTCTCGGCCCCTCTGCTCGCCGCTCTGATCTGCCTGCAGGTCGCCTTCGGCAGCTTCGACATGCTGTTCCACCACGAGGCGACCGAACGGCTGGCCTGGCGGCCGACCCAGCGCCGCGAGCTGCAGTTGCACGCCGTGCGTAACCTGATCTATGCCGTCCTCTTCCTCTGCCTCGCCTGGCTGCGGCCGCAGGGGCTCTTCGCCGCCGCGCTCATCGCCGTGCTACTAATCGAGGTAGCGATCACCCTCTGGGACTTCGTGGAGGAGGACCGCACCCGCAAGCTGCCGGAAAGCGAGCGCGTGTTGCACGCGCTGCTGGCCCTCAACTACGGCGCCATCCTGGTGCTGCTGCTGCCGACGCTTCTTGCCTGGTCGCTGCTGCCGAGCACCGTGAGCTTGGTGGACCGCGGATGGTGGGGCTGGTTCCTCACCCTCTCCGCCGCCGGCGTGGCGCTCTTCGGCCTGCGCGATGCGGCGGCCGCGCTGCGGCTGCGCTGGCTGCCGACGGCCGACCCGCAGGACCTCGTCACTGCTACGGATGCGCCGAAGCACGTGCTGGTCACCGGCGGCACCGGCTTCGTAGGCCGACGGCTGGTTGCCGTCCTGCTCGCCGCCGGCCACCACGTTACCGTGATGACCCGCGACCCGCGGAAGGCGGCGACCCTGCCGACGCCGCTGAGGATCGTCACCGACTTCGCCGAGATCGCGGAGAACATCCCAGTCGACGCCATCGTGAACCTGGCCGGCGAGCCCCTCGCCGACGGCCTCTGGACTAGGGCAAAACGCAGCACGATCATCGCATCGCGAGTCACCACCACGCGCCGGATGATCGACTGGCTCGGCGAGCGGAGGCAGAAGCCGCAGGTGCTGGTGAGTGCTTCGGCCGTCGGCTGGTACGGCTTGCGCGGCGACGAGGCCCTGAGCGAGCAGGACACCGCCCGCGTCTGCTTCACCCAGGAGGTCTGTGTGCGCTGGGAGCAGGAAGCGCGCAAGGCCGAGCATCTCGGCGTGCGTGTGGTGCGCCTGCGCATCGGCCTGGTGCTGGGGCGCGAGGGCGGTCTGCTGGCCTCCATGCTGACGCCCTTCGAGTTCGGGCTCGGCGGCAAGCTCGGCGACGGCGCGCAGTGGATGTCGTGGATCGTGCGCGACGATCTCGTGCGCCTCATCCTCTACGCGCTGGAGAACGAACGGCTGGAGGGCGCGGTGAACGCGACCGCGCCGAACCCGGTGCGCAACGCGGATTTCACCCGCGCGCTGGCGCGTGCGCTACGGCGGCCCGCCGTCCTCGCGCTGCCCGCCGGCCTACTGCGGAGAGTTGCCGGCGACCTCGCCCGCGAGCTGCTGCTCGGTGGCCAGCGCGTGCTGCCGGTGAAGGCGGAGACAGCCGGCTTCGTGTTCCGCCAGCCGACGCTCGAGGCCGCCCTTGCGGAGGCGGTAGGCGCGGCGCCTGCGGCAGCCAAGCGTCCTGCCGCTGTCCTGCCGCGCGGTAGCAGGGATCAGCCGATGCCGAGATAGACGAAGAGCGCGGAGAGGGTGACGAGCGAGATCACCGTCGAGGCCATGATGACCGCCGTCGAGCGCTGCACGTAGATGCCGTACTGCTGGGCGAGGACAAAGACCAGGGCACCGGTGGGCAGCGCCGACTGCACCAGGGCGCCGGCCGCCCAGATCGGCTCCATGGTGAAGACGTGAAAGGCGAGCCACCAGGTGATCAGCGGCTGCACCAGGAGTTTCAGGAAGACCAGCCAGGACACCTCGGTCATGCCGGCGGTCGGCGACTTGCCGACCATGAAGAGGCCGATGGCGAAGAGCGCGCAAGGGCCCGCGGAAGCGCCGAGGAGGTCGCAGAAGGTGCCGAGCGCCTGCGGCAGCGGAATGCCGAGGCCGGAGACCAGCAGGCCGGCGGCAGCGGAAAGCACCAGCGGCGAGCTCACGACACCGCGCAGCACGTTCTTCAGCACCACCATGCCGCTCTTGCCCTGATGCACGTCGAGCTCCAGCAGCACGATGCCGAAGGCCATGATGACGGCGCCGTTGAGGATGGTGGAAATGATCGCCGGCAGCATGCCGGCCTCGCCGAAGGCAAGCATGAGCAGCGGGATGCCCATGTAGCCGGTGTTGGAGAAGATCGCCGAGAGGCCGGCGAGGCCGAGCGCGCCGAGGCGATTGGGGAAGGCGACCTTGGCGACCGCGACGGCGATCAGGAAGGTGGCCGCCGCGCCGCCGCCGTAGGCGCCGAGGAAGGGCAGATTGAAGACCTCGGCCAGCGAGACCCGCGCCATGGAAACGAAGAACAGCGCCGGCAGCGCCACGAAATAGACGAAGCGGTTGAGGGCCTCGCTGCTCTCCTTGCCGAGGATGCCGAAGCGCCCGGCGGCGTAGCCGGCGGCCATGATGGCGAAGATCGGGAAGACGACGTTCAGGATGGGCCCCATGACCGCGGGTCTAGCGCGCGGGTCCACGGCCTGTCGAGCGCAAAGAGCGCAACCCTTGCCTGCGGCAACGCGCCGCCGGCGCGACGCGCGGCCTTGACCTTGAGGGGCCGGCCTGCCTAGTCTCTGCCGCCTTCAGGCAGCCCGCGGGGCTTCTGATTCCTCTGTACAGCGAGAAGCGAAACGCAATGTCCGAGCATCATACGGCCCTCGTCTACACCATGGTCCTGGTCTCCGCGGCCGACAGCAACATGACCGACTCCGAGCTCCACACCATCGGCGAGATCGTGTCGCACCTGCCGGTCTTCGCCGACTACGAACGCAAACGGCTGCCCAAGGATGCCCAGGCCTGCGCCGAGCTGCTGTCGGAAAGCAACGGACTGGAAAAGGTCCTCGGCACGATCGTCGCCTCCCTGCCGCCGAAGCTGAAGGAGACCGCCTATGCGGTCGCCCTGGACGTCGCCGCCGCCGACGGCGCCGCCAGCCAGGAGGAGCTGCGCCTGCTGGAGATGCTGCGCTATCGCCTGGAAGTGGGCCGCCTGCCCGCCGCCGCCATCGAGCGCGGCGCCCGCGCCCGCTACATGCGGCTCTGAGCTCCGGAAACCGCCCGCCTCCCCC
>CAYYIV010000035.1:0-45815 GCA_964472095.1 uncultured Pelagibius sp. | reverse complement strand
CCACGACGCGGCTGAACTCCAGGCAGAGGAAGCGGCCGCCCGGCTTCAGCACGCGCCGGGCCTCGGCCAATGCGAGATCGATGTGGGTGACGTTCCTGAGGCCGAAGGCAATGGTGTAGACGGTGACCGAACGGTCCGGCAGCGGCAGCCGCTCGGCATCGCCGCAGACCCAGGACAGACCCTTCAGCAGGCCGCGGTCGATGGCGCGGTCGCGGCCCACCGCCAGCATCTCCGCCGTGAGGTCGCAGACAATGACGTGACCTTGGCCGGGCTGCAGGCGGCCGAGCACGCGAAAGGCGATGTCGCCGGTGCCACCGGCAGTGTCCAGCAGCTTCAGGCCGGGGCGCGGGTTCAGCCAGTCGACCATGGCGTTCTTCCACAACCGGTGCACGCCGCCGGACATCAGGTCGTTCATTACGTCGTAGCGGCCTGCGACCGACTGGAAGACGCCTTTAACCAGCGACGGCTTCTCCGCCTCCTCCACCTCGCGGTAGCCGAAGTGGGTTCTGCCCCCCTTGGCGGAGGCGGAGTCGCCCGCGGCCTCGGAAGGGCCGGGAGAGTTGGAAGGTCGGCGTGCGGTCATCGCCGCGGACCATAGCGCGCGCTGCGCCGCCGCGCTACTCTGCGCGGCGTTCTTTCCCCGGGGCCGTGTTCCCGCAACCCCATCGATCTCCTGCCCAGGACCCGACCCGCCATGCCGGAGTTGCCCGAAGTCGAGACCGTGGTGCGCGGCCTGCGCCCCCAGCTGGAGGGTCAGCGCCTGCGCCAGGTCGAGCAGCGCCGTCCCGACCTGCGCTTTCCCTTTCCGGAGAACTTCGCCGAGCGCCTCACCGGCCGCCGGGTCGAGCGCATCGTCAGGCGGGCCAAGTACATGTTGCTGCATCTCGACGACGGCCAGGTGCTGCTCTGCCATCTCGGCATGTCCGGGCGCATGGTGATCGTGGAGCGCGCGGGCGATGGCTTGCGGCTGCCGCTCGACCGCCACGACCACGTGATCTTCACCACCGAAGCAGGCACGGAGATCCGATTCAACGATGCGCGGCGCTTCGGCATCATGGACCTCATCGCAGCGGAGGCGCTTGAGGCGCATCCGCTGCTGCGGTTCCTGGGGCCGGAGCCGCTGGGCAACGCCTTCAACGGCCCGGCGCTCGCCGCCGCCCTGAAGAGCAAGCGCTCGCCCATCAAGGCGGCGCTGCTCGACCAGCGGGTGGTCGCCGGGCTCGGTAACATCTACGTCTGCGAGGCGCTGTTCTCCGCTGGCCTGTCGCCGCGCCGCCTTGCCTATACGGTACAGGGCAATCGCGCCGAGAAGCTGGCCGCCGCCGTGCGCCAAGTGCTGGCCAGGGCCATTGAGGCCGGCGGCTCCTCCCTGCGCGACTACGTGCAAGCCAACGGCGAACTCGGCTATTTTCAGCACGAATGGGCGGTCTATGGCCGGGAGGGTGAGGCCTGCCGGCATTGCGGCGGACCGGTCAAACGTCTGGTGCAGAGCGGCCGCTCGACATTCTACTGTCCCGCCTGCCAACGCTGAGGCGGGAGGATTCTGTTTCCATGAGCCGGCCGCTGGGGTAGGAAACCGCCATGCTTCGCACGCTGCTGCACGGTTTCGCCATCGCCCTGCTCTGTCTCGCCGCACTGCCCGGCCTTGCCGCCGCGCAGGACACGGACAGCGGCGGCTACGTCGCGGGCATCCCCGATCTGCCGCTCATGCCGGGCCTGCAGGCATTGCCCGACAACGGACTGGTGTTCGATAAGCCGGGCGGCCGCATCGTCGAGGCCTTCGCGGAAGGCGGCATGACGCCGCAATCGGTCACCGCCTTCTACGACGAGACGCTGCCGCAACTCGGCTGGCAACGCGAAGCGCCCGGCGCCTACCTGCGCGAGGGCGAGCGGCTGAGACTCGACCTGAGCCAGGACGCGCGCGGCGTCACCGTTCAATTCAGACTCTTCCCGCAATAGGGGAACAGTCCTCGATTCGGCGCAGCGGTCAGGCGACTCGCATCGCGCCGCGACGAACAGCGAGAAGGAAACGGCCATGAGCTACGAGAACATCATCGTCGAGAAGGAAGCGGGTGTCGGCATCATCACGCTCAATCGCCCCAAGGCGCTGAATGCGCTTTGCAAGGCGCTGATCGACGAGCTGGAAGAGGCGCTGGACGATCTGGAAACCGACGCGGACATCGGCTGCATCCTGCTCACCGGTTCGGAGAAAGCCTTTGCCGCCGGCGCCGACATCAAGGAGATGAAGGACAAGACCTATCAGGAGGCCTATACCGAGGACTTCATCACGGCGGGTTGGGAGCGTCTGGCCAAGACGCGCAAGCCGGTGATTGCCGCGGTGGCCGGATACGCGCTGGGCGGCGGCTGCGAGATTGCCATGATGTGCGACTTCATTCTCGCCGCCGACACCGCAAAGTTCGGTCAGCCGGAGATCACTATCGGCACCATTCCCGGCTCCGGCGGCACCCAGCGACTGACCCGCTTCGTCGGCAAGTCGAAGGCCATGGAGCTCTGCCTCACGGGGCGCATGATGGATGCCGCGGAGGCCGAGCGCGCCGGACTGGTGGCGCGCGTCGTACCAGCCGCGGAATTGCTGGAGGAAGCGAAGCAGACCGCGCGCAAGATCGCCGGCCTGTCGCGCCCTGTGGTGATGATGGCCAAGGAGGCGGTGAATCGCGCCTACGAGACCACGCTGGCCGAGGGCATCAAGTTCGAGCGCCGGGTGTTTCATGCCACCTTTGCACTTGAGGATCAGAAGGAAGGTATGGCGGCCTTCGCCGACAAGCGCGCACCGGCCTGGAAAAACCGCTGATTCCCGGCACATTTAACCAAGACATCCCGGCCAGAAAGGCGGCTTGACGTCGCCCGGGGCGGGGGCTATAACCCCGCCTTCCTCATGTACTGAGAACGACGTTTTAGGCAAATGGCAAACCATCAATCTGCCAAGAAGCGGATCCGCAGCAACGCCCGTCGGGCGGAAACCAATCGTGGGCGTGTCGGCCGCATCCGCACCTACGTGAAGGCGGTCGAGCTGGCAATCTCGAGTGGCGACAAGACGGCAGCGGAAGCGGCCCTGCGCGCGGCCCAGCCGGAGCTGGCCCGTGGCGTGCGCAGCGGTGTGATGCACAAGAACACCGTGTCGCGCAAGATGTCGCGCCTCTCGGCCCGCGTCAAAGGGATCGCTTAGTCCCACTCTGCGATCCGGACAAAAGTCCGAGCATCCGATGATGCCGCGCCTTCCCTGACGAAGGCGCGGTTTTTCGTGTTTGCTGCAAAGGAAGCGGCGAAGGGGCCAAGTTTCGGAGCGGTCGCGCCGGGGGTGCGTCGATGTCACGCGCCGGCAAAAAAAACCCGTTCCCTATTCGATCCGCTTGTCACCCGAAGTCTATCTGGGTACATTAACTGTGTCGCGCTTGGGGGTCCTGAGAAAGAAATTCTAGGAAAAAGCAAACTAATAAGTCGCGCCAATCAAGTAATTCCTGAAATGAATTATTCAGATTGTAGCCGCCGCGGCGAGAGGTAGATGCACCTCTAGGGTATCGTTGTTTTTTTCCGACCCGCCTGGCTCTTTGGGCGCCATCCAAGCCGATCGCTCGAACAACTAAAGACGAACGAGGTTGCTGACCACGTCATGGACGATGCTTGTGCTTTCGCGGAGTTTTACCTCTCGCAAGAAGTGGTGCGCGATAGCAGTCGAAATGCACACGGCGCTTGAGGGGATAGCCTGAGATGGTTGGTGGAGATGGTGAGGCGACGGTCATCGAGCAGTGGGGCCGGGTGCGGGGGCGGCTGCGGACTGAAGTCGGTGAAGCTGCCTATCGCAGTTGGTTGAAACCTCTGACGCTGGCGGGATCGCGTAACGGCAGGCTGCGTCTTGCAGTGCCGACGCGTTTCATGCGCGACTGGGTGGCGAGCAATTATGCCACACGACTCTTTGCTCTGTGGAGCGAGGAAGATCCCGATGTCGGCGGCATCGAGATCGTGGTCCAGCCACCGGCGCGTCCGACGCCGAAACCTGGTGCCGGTGCTGCACTGCTCGGCAGTGTAACGGAAGCGGCCGGCGAAACACTGGCTGCTACACAGCTCAACGGCATGACGGCAGCGCGCGCCGCGGATTGCGACAATCGATTCGCCGCCGGCCGGCCGGCGAGCGCGGTGGCGGAAGTTGTCAGCGGCGCGACGTCTTACGGCGCGGCGCAGGGATCTGGCAACAGCATCTCGGCGCCGCTCGATCCACGCTTCACCTTCGACAACTTCGTTGTCGGCAAGCCGAACGAACTGGCCTACGCTGCGGCGCGGCGCGTTGCAGAGGCGCCGACTCCGCCGTTCAATCCGCTGTTCCTCTATGGCGGTGTCGGACTCGGCAAGACGCACCTCATGCATGCCATTGGCCTGAGCATCAAGAAGCAGGCGCCCGAGCGCCGCATCATCTATCTCTCGGCTGAGAAGTTCATGTACCAGTTCGTGCGCGCGCTGCGCACGAAGGACACCATGGCCTTCAAGGAACAGTTCCGGTCGGTCGACGTGCTGATGATCGACGACGTGCAGTTCATCGGCGGCCGCGAGGCGACCCAGGAGGAGTTCTTTCACACCTTCAACGCGCTGGTCGATCAGAACCGCCAGGTCATCGTCTCGGCGGACAAGTCGCCGAGCGACCTGGAGGGCGTCGAGGAGCGCATGCGCTCGCGTCTCGGCTGGGGCCTCGTCGCCGACATCCACCCGACCACATACGAGCTGCGGCTCGGTATTCTGCAGGCCAAGGCCGAGCAGTCGCGCAGCGACATTCCGGTGAAGGTGCTGGAGTTCCTCGCCCACAAGATCACCTCCAACGTGCGCGAGCTGGAAGGCGCCCTCAACCGCATCCTCGCCCATGCCACCCTGGTGGGGCGGCCAATCACCCTGGAGACCACCCAGGAGGTGCTGCACGACCTGCTGCGCGCCAACGACCGCCGGGTCACCATTGAGGAAATCCAGAAAAGGGTCTCGGCCCACTTCAACGTGCGCATCGCCGACATGTATTCGGCCCGCCGGGCGCGTGCCGTGGCCCGGCCGCGTCAGGTCGCCATGTACCTCTCCAAGCAGTTGACCTCGCGGTCGCTACCGGAAATCGGCCGCAAGTTCGGCGGCCGCGACCATACCACCGTGATGCACGCAGTGCGCAAGGTAGAGGAGCTGAAAGCCACCGACGCGAGCTTCGCCGAGGACGTCGAGCTGCTGCGCCGCATGCTGGAGGCCTGAAACCTGCCTGCAGCTGGCTTTTCCGGCGCTTCCCCTGGGCTTGGGCGCCCCGCCGGAACGGGAAAAGCCAGCCAATAGAGTCGCTTAGCAGCTGCACCACGGGCCGCCGGCAAGACGGCCGGCCGAGGCGCCTCAAGTGCGCTTAAAGCTTACGTTTTCCCCCTTCCATGCTATACTCGCCAGCCGCGCTGCGGAGCCGCATTTGCGGGCTCGGCGCGCGGTGCCGATGGACCCTCCGATCGGCACCTGCGGCTGGCGCGCCGCAGCCGGGGGAGGGGCCGCGCGGGCCCTGTTCCAAGGCCCCCATCGGCCAAGCTGACGCAAGGGCTGAAAAGCACCTCAAGGCACGCAAGAGAACAGATCAACAATATTGCCCGAAGGCCAAGCATCCGACCATGAAGCTGACCATTGAACGCGCTGCGCTCCTCAAGTCCCTCACGCACGTGCAAAGCGTCGTGGAACGGCGCAACACCATTCCCATTCTCTCCAACGTGCTGATCGAGGCGGGCGACGAGCTGCTCTCGCTGACCGCCACGGACATGGATCTGACGGTGATCGACCGCATCGCTGCGACGGTCAGCCAGCCCGGCGCGACCACGGCCCCGGCCCATACCCTCTACGACATCGTGCGCAAGCTGCCGGAGGGCGCACAGGTGGAGATCGAGGCCGGCGGCGACGACTCGCGCCTGAAGCTGAAGGCGGGCCGCTCCACCTTCACCCTGGCGACGCTGCCGCGCGAGGACTTCCCGCTGACCTCCGGCGACGACCTGCCGCAGGCCTTCACCCTGAAGACCAGTGAACTGCGCACTCTGATCGACCGCACGCGCTTTGCCATTTCCACCGAGGAGACGCGCTATTATCTGAACGGCATCTTCCTGCACGCCGCGCAGAGCAACAGCCTGCCGGTGCTGCGCGCGGTGGCGACCGACGGCCACCGCCTGGCGCGGGTCGAGATGCCGCTGCCCGAGGCCGCCGCGGACATGCCGGGCGTCATCGTGCCGCGCAAGACGGTGGGCGAGCTGCGCCGCCTGGTCGACGGCATCGACGATCCGGTGGAGATCGCCCTCTCGGACACCAAGATCCGCTTCTCCTTCGGCTCCACCGTGCTGACGTCCAAGCTGATCGACGGCACCTTCCCGGACTACGAGCGGGTGATCCCCGCCGGCAACGACAAGGTGCTGGAGGTCGACTGCAAGACCTTCGCCGAGGCGGTCGACCGCGTGTCCACCATATCCTCGGAGAAGAGCCGCGCGGTGAAGATGGCGGTCGACAAGGGTGCGCTGACGCTGTCGGCCAACAGCCCGGAGAACGGCACCGCCGTCGAGGAGCTGGAGATCGACTACGACGGCGCCGGGATCGAGATCGGCTTCAATTCGCGCTACCTCCTCGACATCACCCAGCAGATCGAGGGAGAAGCGGCGCAGTTCACCATGGCCGATCCGGCCTCACCGACCATCGTGCGCGAGGTGGCCGACAGCAGCGCGCTCTATGTGCTGATGCCGATGCGCGTGTAGAACCGGACCCGCTAAACCATGAAACGCTGCCGCAACAACGCCCCTCTGTCGTCTTGCTGAGCTCCGCCGCCCGGGGCGATGCGGAGCCCGGCGCCGTGTCGCAGCAGAGGACCGAGACCGGCGTCTGGCTGCGCCGCCTGCTGGTGACGCAGTTTCGCTGCTATGCCCAGGCCGAGCTGCGCCTGGCGGCGGCACCGGTAGTGCTGACCGGGCCGAACGGGGCCGGCAAGACCAACCTCCTGGAAGCGCTCTCCTTTCTGTCGCCTGGTCGCGGGCTGCGCCGCGCGCGGCTCAGTGAGATCGACCGCCGCCGGCCCGGCGAGGCTGCTGCGGCCGGCAGCCAGCCCTGGGCGGTGGCGGCGACAGTCATGACGCCGGAGGGTCCGCGCGACCTCGGCAGCGGGCGCGACCCGGCGCAGGGTGATGCGACCCTGAACGGCCGTGGCGGGCGCGAGCGACGCCTGGTGAAGGTCGACGGCGCCGTGGCGCGCGGCCAGCAGGCCCTGGCCGAGGTGCTCTCTGTGGTCTGGCTGACGCCGCAGATGGACGGCCTGTTCCGGGAAGGCGCCGGCGGCCGTCGGCGTTTCCTCGATCGCCTGGTCTACGGCTTCGATCCGGAGCACTCGGCGCGCTGCAATGCCTACGAGCATGCCCTGAGGGAACGCGCGCGCCTGCTCAAGAGCGGCGGCGACTCCGCCTGGCTGGCCTCCCTGGAGGAGTCCCTGGCAACGCGCGGTGTCGCCATCGCGGCGGCGCGGCTCGACATGGTGGAGCGCCTGCAGCGCGCCTGCGACAGCGCCGAGGGGCCCTTCCCAAAGGCGGTACTGGATCTCGACGGTGCGGTGGAGGATTGGCTGCGCCAGGGCCCGGCGCTGGCCGCCGAGGACCGTCTGCGCGCCGGCCTCGCCGAACGCCGCCGCCAGGACGCCGAAAGCGGCGGGGCCGGTCTCGGGCCGCACCGCAGCGACCTGCTGGCGCGTCACCGCGCCAAGGGCGTGGCGGCGGAGCTCTGCTCGACGGGGGAGCAGAAGGCGCTGCTGATCGCCATCCTGCTGGCCCATGCGCGGCTGCTGACCCTGGAGCGCGGCGCGGCCCCGCTACTGCTGCTCGACGAAGTGGCGGCCCATCTCGACGCGGCGCGGCGGGCGGCGCTCTACGAGGAGATCCTCGGCCTCGGCGCCCAGGCCTGGCTGACCGGCACTGACGCCGCCGACTTCGATGGCCTGGCCGGCCAGGCGCAGTTCTTCGCGGTCCATGACGGGACCGTCCACGCGGGAAGCGGTCCGGCCTAGGGCGGCGATCCGACGATGCAATCTCTAGTGAAGCGAAATCAGGTTCCTGAATGAGCAACGACGACAAGCCGACCGAATCCGGCCCGACCAGACCCGCCCGCAAGCGAGCGGCGGACACCGATTACGGCGCGGAGTCCATCAAGGTGCTGCGCGGCCTGGATGCCGTACGAAAGCGCCCGGGCATGTACATCGGCGACACCGACGACGGCTCGGGCCTGCACCACATGGTCTACGAGGTGGTCGACAACGCCATTGACGAGGCGCTGGCCGGCTACTGCGACACTATCTCGGTGATGCTGAATGGCGACGGCTCGGTGACCGTGGCCGACAACGGCCGCGGCATTCCCGTCGACATTCATGCCGAGGAAGGCATCTCGGCGGCCGAGGTCATCATGACCCAGCTGCATGCCGGAGGTAAGTTCGACCAGAATTCCTATAAGGTCTCTGGCGGCCTGCACGGCGTCGGCGTGTCGGTCGTGAACGCGCTAAGCGAATGGCTGGAGCTGACCATCTGGCGCGGCGGGCACGAACACGGCATGCGCTTCCTCAGCGGCGATGCCGAAGCACCGCTGGCCCGTCTGGGAGAGGTCGGCGACAAGTCCGGCACGCAGATCACCTTCCTGCCGTCGACGAAGATCTTCACCAACACCGAGTACGACTTCGCCACCCTGGAGCACCGCCTGCGCGAGCTCGCATTCCTCAACTCCGGGGTGCGCCTGACACTGACCGATGCGCGCAGTGCCGAGCCCAAGACCGTCGAGCTGCACTACGAGGGCGGCCTGGTCGCCTTCGTGAACTACCTCGACCGCACCAAGACCGTGCTGATCGAGCCCCCGATCACCATGTCGGCGGAACGCGACGGACTCACCATCGAGGTCGCCATGCAGTGGACCGACAGCTATCACGAGACGGTGCTCTGCTTCACCAACAACATCCCGCAGCGCGACGGCGGCACCCACCTGGCCGGCTTCCGCGCGGCGCTGACCCGCCAGATCAACAACTACGCCACGGCTTCCGGCCTGCTGAAGAAAGAGAAGGTCCAGCTGACCGGCGACGACGCGCGCGAGGGCCTGACCTGCGTGCTCTCGGTGAAGGTGCCGGATCCGAAATTTTCCAGCCAGACCAAGGACAAGCTGGTGTCCTCCGAGGTTCGCCCGATCGTCGAGTCGGCGGTCAACGAGCGGCTCGGCCAGTTCTTTGAGGAG
Source organism: uncultured Pelagibius sp. (assembly GCA_964472095.1). Lineage (GTDB taxonomy): Bacteria > Pseudomonadota > Alphaproteobacteria > Kiloniellales > Kiloniellaceae > Pelagibius. The sequence goes on along the minus strand of CAYYIV010000035.1, from coordinate 36,566 downwards.
CATCCGCAGGAGGCCCGGCGTATCGTCGGCAAGGTGGTCGAGGCCGCTGCCGCCCGCGAGGCGGCGCGCAAGGCGCGCGAACTGACCCGGCGCAAGGGTGCCCTCGACATCTCCTCACTGCCGGGCAAGCTGGCCGATTGCCAGGAACGCGACCCCGCTAAGTCGGAGCTCTTCATCGTCGAGGGCGATTCGGCCGGCGGCTCCGCCAAGCAGGGCCGCGACCGCAAGAACCAGGCGATCCTGCCGCTGCGCGGCAAGATTCTGAACGTTGAGCGCGCGCGCTTCGACAAAATGCTGTCGTCGCAGGAAATCGGCACGCTGATCACTGCGCTCGGCACCGGCATCGGGCGTGACGAGTTCAACATCGACAAGCTGCGCTACCACAAGATCATCATCATGACAGACGCCGATGTGGACGGCAGCCATATCCGTACGCTCCTGCTGACCTTCTTCTTCCGTCAGATGCCGGAGCTGTTGGAACGCGGCCACCTCTACATCGCGCAGCCGCCGCTCTACCGGGCAAAGCGCGGCGACTCCCTGCGCTATCTCAAGGGCGACCGCGAAATGGAGGCCTACCTCATCGACAGCGGCCTGCGCGACGCCGTGCTGACGCACCATGCGGATGGCCAGATCGCCGGCGAGGACCTGCGCCATCTGGTCGAGCGGGCGGTGCGTGCCCGTCACTTCATGGAGCCCCTGATCCGCAAGGTCGGCAATGCCGACGTGGTCGAGCAGGCTGCCATCGCCGGCGTGCTGAACAGCGCCATCCTGACCGACGACGCGCAGGCCGCCCAGGCTGCGCAATACATCGCCACGCGTCTTGATGCCCTGGCTCCGGACCATGAGAAGGGCTGGCAGGGCAGCTCGCTGGCCGAAGGCGGCCTCAGCTTCACCCGCATCCTGCGCGGCGTTACCGAACAGCGGCTGATCGATGGACCGCTGATCCGCAGCAGCGAAGCGCGGCGCCTCGACGAGATGGCCGTCGAGTTTCAGGATGCCTATGCCCATCACGGCGAACTCACCTCGAAGGACAAGACCTATCGCATCGCCGGGCCGATCGCCCTGGTCGTGGCGATCTTCGAACTTGGCCGCAAAGGTGTCAGCGTGGCCCGCTACAAGGGTCTCGGCGAGATGAATCCGGAGCAGCTCTGGGAGACCACGCTGGATCCCAATATGCGCGCCCTGCTGCAGGTCCGCGTGGCCCATGCCGACGAGGCGGAGGACGTGTTCTCCACCCTGATGGGCGATGTGGTCGAACCGCGCCGCGATTTCATACAGCAGCATGCGCTGGAGGTTGCGAACCTCGACGTCTAGCAACGTCCTGCGCGAGGGAGCCCGAAGAATGCCACCGGGAGGGCGGAGCCAGCTGTGGTGAAACGCCGTCGTATTCTCTATCACTATGGCCATGCCCGATAAGAGTCGGAACGGCTCGAAGAGCCGGGCGGGATCTTCCGGCGGCAATGGACGCAGCCGCAAGGCCACCGTTTCCAGTCAGCCGGCCAAGCGTGGCGGCAGCCGCAAGGGCCGCTCGGGACGCCGAGCCCAGGTAGCGCGCGCCAGCGGCTTGCTGCGTCGTGTGCTGACCTGGTCGATGGTCGCTGCCATCTGGTGCGGTGTCGTCGTCGCCGGCGTGCTCGCTTGGTACGCCTACGATCTGCCGGCAACCGGCGAGATCGAGAAGATGACGCGGCGGCCCAATGTCACCCTGCTGGCCGCCGACGGCACCCGCCTAGCTTCCTACGGCGACCGCTTTGGGGCGACCTACGGCCTGCAGGAACTGCCGCCGCACCTACCGCACGCGGTAATCGCGGTGGAGGACCGGCGCTTCTACGACCACGGGGGCATCGACTTTCGTGGCCTGTTGCGTGCGGTCTATGTGAACGTTCGCGAGGGACGCATTTCCCAGGGCGGTTCGACCCTCACCCAGCAGCTCGCGAAGAACCTCTTCCTCACCTCTGACCGCACTTTCAGGCGCAAGATCCAGGAGGTCATGCTGGCGCTCTGGCTGGAGCACCGCTTCACCAAGGATCAGATCCTCACCATCTACCTCAATCGGGTCTATTTGGGCGCCGGCACCTACGGTGTCGATGCCGCGGCTCGGCACTACTTCGGCAAGCCGGCGACGCGGGTGACTCTGTATGAATCGGCGCTGCTCGCCGGCCTCCTGAGGGCGCCGTCACGGCTCGATCCGACGCGCAATCCGGCCGGTGCCGACCAGCGCGCCAGCCTGGTGCTGCAGACCATGGTCGATGCCGGCTTCACCACCGACGCGTTGGCCCGCGAGGCGCTGCAGCGGAAGACGCCGACCCGTGTTGCAACGGACGATATTGCGCCCTACTTCGCCGACTGGGTGTTGGCGCAGGTGCGCGACTACCTCGGCGGTATCGACTCCGACATCCGCGTGGTCACCACCATCGATCCGAGCCTGCAGCGCATCGCCAACGAGGAGGTTGCGGCGCTGCTCAAGGCGGAGGGTGCCGCGCGCAAGGCGGGTCAGGCGGCGGTCGTCAGCCTGGCGCCCGACGGCGCGGTGCGTGCGCTGGTTGGCGGTCGCGACTACGGCGACAGCCAGTTCAACCGGGTTACCCAGGCCCTGCGCCAACCCGGCTCCGCCTTCAAGATGTTCGTCTATCTCGCCGCGTTGGAGGCAGGCCTCAACCCCGACAGCATGGTGCAGGATGCGCCGGTGCGCGTCTCCAACTGGACGCCGGACAACTACAACGGCCGCTACTACGGCGACGTCACACTGCGCGAGTCTTTTGCCCGCTCGATGAACTCGGTGGCTGTGCGGCTGACCCAAAAGGTCGGTCCCAAGACCGTGGTCGCCACCGCCCAGCGCCTCGGCATTTCCACCACGCTGAGCCCGACCGGCGGCATCGCCCTCGGCGCGTCAGAAGTGACGCTGATGGACCTGACCGGCGCCTACGCCGTCTTCGCCAATCAGGGCCGCCGCGTCACCCCTTATGGCATCACCGAGATCCGCGACGCCGCCGGTCGCCTGCTGTTCCAGCGCGACCGCGCGCCCGGCGACGCAGTGGTTTCGGCGCGGCACCTGGCGCAGATGGCCAACATGATGTCGGCGACCGTGGTCTGGGGCACCGGCAAGGCGGCGCAGCCCGGCCGCGAGGCTGCCGGGAAGACCGGCACCAGCCAGGACTTCCGCGATGCCTGGTTCGTCGGCTTTACGGCCGAACTGGTGACCGGGGTGTGGTTCGGCAACGACGACTCCACGCCGATGGACAAGGTGACCGGCGGCACGCTGCCGGCGCGCCTCTGGGGCAGCGTCATGAAGCGCGGCCTCGACGGCCTGCCGCAGCGTCCGTTGCCCGGCGGCGGCGAACTGGTGGCGCAGACCCAGCAGGACGACAGCATCGGCGGATTCATCGGCCGCATCCTCAAGGGCCTGACGTCGTCGGAGCCGTCGGCGACGACGCAGCGCCCCGCAACGCAGAACCGCCCGGCCGGCCGCCAACAGGACGACCGCCCGTTCTGGGAGCGCGAGGAACAGCGCGATTAGAGTTGGCGTCGATCACTCCGCCGTGGCGGGCTGTGGGGCCGGCCGAACGATCAGCCAATAGGACAGCGCGCCGCCGAGGGACACCAGCGCAATGGCCATCATCATGGTCAGTGCCGAGCTGCCGCTACCGTGGCCGACGACGATGCCCACCAGCGCGGCCAGACCCATCTGGAAGAAGCCGAGCAGTGCCGAGGCGGAGCCTGCCATGCGCGGGAAGGGTCCGATGGCGCCGGCCTGGGCGTTCGGCATGGCAAGGCCGGTACCGATCATGAAGACCACCACCGGGCCGACGATGCCGGTCACGGTGATCCAGCCGGCGGCATAGATGGCGACGCCGGCGAACCCGCCCACCAACTGCACCGCGGTGCCGAGCTGCACCATGCGATCCAGCCCGACCGCTATGGTGAAACGCCCGGACAGGAAGGCGCCGATCATGTAGCCGACGACGATGGCGGCGAAACAGAATCCGTAGACGTCGGGACTGAGCCCAAGCAGGCCGATGAGCACGAAGGACGAGCCGGAGATGAAGGAAAATATGCCGGAATAGGCACAGGCGACCACCAATACGTAGCCGATGTAGGTGCGGTGGCGCAGCAGGCCAAGGTAGGTGGCGACCAGGTGTCCCGGCCGGGTGGCGTCGCGGCTCTTCCACTGATTGGTCTCCGGCAGGATGATCAGGGTCGCGACCAGCATCACCAGCGCCAAGGCGGCCAGCACCAGGAAGTTGGCGCGCCAGCCGAAGTGGACCTCCACGATGCCGCCGAGGATCGGGCCGACGGCGGGCGCCAGCGCCATTACCATCCCCATGTACGACAGCATGTGCGCGGCGCGCTCGCGTCCGTAGATGTCGCGCACCGCCGCGCGTCCGAGTACCGGCCCGACGCAGGCGCCGAGCGCCTGGCCGAAGCGGGCCAGCACCAGCACCTCGATGGAAGGCGCATAGGCGCAGGCGAGGCTGGCCAGGAAGTAGAGCACGATGCCGCCGAGGATCATTGGGCGCCGCCCAAAGCGGTCTGACAGCGGCCCATAGATCAGCTGGCTGACGGCGAAGCCGGCGAGGAAGACCGAGAGCGTCAGCTGCACCGTCACGGTATCGGCGCCGAAAGCCGCGCCGATGGTCGGCAGCGAAGGCAGGTAAAGGTCGGTGGAGATCGGCCCCAGCGCCACCATGGCGGTCAGCAGGATGGCGACGGTCAGGCTCTCGGCACGGGCCATGGAATCTCCGGAACCAGAGCCGGCAGGGCAACCGGCACCGGAAGCATGAGGCGAAGTGGACGTTTACGAGCAGGGCCCGCCTCAGCTTATAGTCGCCGAACAGCCGCTTCCGCAAGCAGGCCGCGAGGAAAATCCCGATGGACAACTGCCCCGAGCCCCCCTTTCCTTCCGCCGATGCCTACGGGCGCTCACTGGGTGGCTTCGGCGTCAACATCCTGGTCAGCAACGTCGCCGCGATGCTCGCCTTTCTGCGGGAGGTACTGAGCGTGGAGACGGTCTACGCCGAGGCCGACTTCGCGGTCTGCCGTTACCAGGGCCACCAGTGGATGCTGCACTCGGATGCCAGCTACCACAGCAATCCCCTGCTGGCACTGACCGGTGACGGAGCGATCCGCGGTGCCGGGCTGGAGCTGCGCCTCTATGGCGTCGATCCCGATGTTGCTGCGGGGCGCGCCGAAGCGGCCGGTTTCACCGTCCTGCAGCCGCCGGCCGACAAGCCGCACGGCCTGCGAGAGGCCGTTCTCGCCGGCCCGGATGGCTACGTCTGGGTGCCCTCGGTGCACAAGGCGGAGAAGCCTCAGCCGTAGCGCCAGAGCTGGGTGCCGTGGCGCTCGAGCCAAGCCTTGGCCTGGGCCATGTCGAGGGAAAGCTGGCCGGCCAGCTTCCAGAAGCGCAGGGAGTGGTTGAGGTGGACGAGGTGCGCCACCTCGTGGGCGACCACGTAGTCGAGTACTGCCTCCGGCGCCAGGATGAGCCGCCAGGAGAAGTTAAGATTGCCGTCGGAGTTACAGGAACCCCAGCGGCTGCGGGTGTCGCGGAGGCTGAGGCGGCCGATGCGGCGGTCGATGCGCGCCGCTTTGTCGCGCGCCCGGGTGCCGATCTCGGCCCGCGCCTCGCTCTTCAGGAAGTCTCCGACGCGCCTCGGCAGGTGCTCGGCCAGTCCGGCGACGCGGATCACCCCGCCGTCGCGGCAGACGCCGCAGCGCGCCGAGGCATCATGGGCGATCACGTGGTCCACCCCGAGCAGTGGGACCACCGCGCCGGCGGCGAAGGGAACGCGTGCCGGCACCTTTTCAAGGTGCTTCAGGATCCAGCCGCTGTTGCGCTCGGCGAAGGCGAGGGCTTCGTGGATCGGCGTGCGCCGCGGCAGCACCAGCCGCACGCCGTCGCCGGTCGCGTTAAGGCGCAGGGTGATACGCCTGGCACGGGGGTGGCGGCTGAGTTCCAGCGGCACCTCCCGGGTGTCGAGCCGCAGGCTGCGCGGCGCTTCCAGTCGCAGGGGCATGAATCTCTATATCGCGCCGACTCCGCGCCGGGCAAGAGGCTGTCTTCAGGGCGCCGGAAGATGCCGCTGTGGTGCGGCGCAGCGACGGACTGGCGGCCCCGGCGGGGACCGTGCTAGCCTGCGGCGCGGGCTCGATTGTGTCCGTGCTTTCAGGACGTTAACCGCGTGGACAGCCTATTGCGGGGCACTGCGCCGGCGCCGGCCTCGGCCGGCTTGGGCCACAACCAGGGACCGCCGTTGGTGGAATCCCGCTGGCATCTCGTGGCCTGGCGCGAGGCCCACAGGAAGGCCTGGGAGAACCCGCCGCTGGAGGTGATCCGCCGCCGCCTGAAGCGCGCCCAGGCGCTTGGCATGACCTATCGGCAGTACACCCTGGAGATCCTCGAGCGCGGCCGCTACCTGTGAGGCGCCTGGGCCCGACGGTTGGCGCCTGCTACTCCGGGTGCTCGGCCTCGCCTTCCAGCAGGGCGGCCTTGAACTCGAGGCCCCATCGGTAGCCGCCGAGTCCGCCATCCTGGCGCAGGGCGCGATGGCAGGGGATGACGAGGGAGACCGGATTGGTGGCGCAGGCCCGGCCGACTGCGCGCTGGCCGCGCGGCACGCCCATGATCTCGGCGATCTCCGAGTAAGTGCGGGTCTCGCCGCAGGGAATCGCGATCAGCTCGTTCCAGACCCGGCGCTGGAAGGCGGTGGCACGCACGTCGAGCGGCAGCTCGGCATGCGGGATCTTGCCCTCGAGGAAGTCGATCACCACGGAGACCGACTGGGCGATGGAGTGCTGGTCGCGGGTGATGCTCTCGGCCTGGGGAAACTCGCGCCGCAGCTCCTTGATCAGGCGGCCATCGTCGCGGCCCAGGCTGAGGAAGCAGAGGCCCTTGGCGGTGGCGGCGACCATCAGCCGGCCGAGCGGAGAAGCAACGATATCGTAGGCGATAACCGCCCCCTTGCCGCCCTTGGCATAGGAGGCCGGGGTCATCCCCAGCATGCGCTCGGCCCGCTCGTAAACCCGGCTGGAGGAGCCGTAGCCGGCGCCGTAGGTGGCCTGGGCGATGGAGTCGCCGTTCTTCAGCTGGGCCCGGAAGGCGGCGTTGCGGCGCGCGTCGGCGTAGTCGCGCGGGCTGACGCCCATGACCCGCTTGAACAGGCGCTGCAGGTGCCAAGGGCTGGAATCCAGGGCCTTGGCGATCTCCGCCAGGGTCATGCGCTCGCAATCCTGCGCATCGATCAGGTCACAGGCCTTGCGCACCAGCGCCACCTGTCGCGGTGTCGCGCTGGCCTGGCTGTCAGCGGCGCTCTTGGCTGTCTGCATATCCATCGCTTCCTCTCCTCCCGCACCAACAATAGCGTGTCACCCTCGCCTTGTAGCGGGCTTTGGGAAGTGTCCTCTATCCGAAGCTTGCGCGCCGTCAGGTGGCCGTCTGCCCCGGCGTTTCCCGAATTTGTTATTATGCCTAGGTCTTTCCCGTCATATATTTGTAATTAATAAATCAAAAGAGCATCGCGCCCCGCGGCTAGTTTGCCCCTGACCGCGAGACCGGATCGCACAGACAGGGAGAAGTATCCATGCGCCTGAACCGCAAAGTCATCACGCTGGCCGCGGCGGCGGCCGTTGCCGGCAGCCTCGCCCAGCCGGCGTCGGCGGCCACCGAGATCCAGCTCTGGCACGCCTTTACCGGCTCCCTTGGCGAAATCCTCGCCAAGCAGGTCGAGGGCTTCAACGCCTCGCAGAGCGACTACCAGCTCCTTGCGGTCTACAAGGGCAATTATTCTGAGACGCTCACTGCCGGTGTGGCAGCCTTCCGGGCCCAGCAGCAGCCGCACATTCTGCAGGTCTTCGAGGTCGGCACGGCGACGATGATGGCCGCCAAGGGCGCGGTCAATCCGGTCTACGAGGTGATGGAGGCCGGCGGCGAGACCTTCGATCCCGCAGTCTACCTGCCGACGGTGACGGGCTACTACACCGATCCCGCAGGTAACATGCTGTCGATGCCCTACAACAGCTCCACCCCGGTGCTCTACTACAACAAGGAGGCCTTCCAGAAGGCCGGCCTCGACCCCGATGCGCCGCCGAAGACCTGGAGCGAGTTCGGCGCGGCGCTCGACGCCCTTAAGGCATCCGGCTCGGCCTGCCCCTTCACCACCGCCTGGCAGTCCTGGGTGCATCTGGAGAACTTCAGCGCCTGGCACGATCAGCCCTTCGCCACCAAGGCCAACGGATTCGAGGGCCTCGATACCGAACTGGTGTTCAACGGCCCGCTGCAGGTGAAGCATATCCAGCAGCTCGGCGACTGGGCCAGGGAAGACAAATTTGTCTACACCGGCCGGCGCAACGAGGGCGGCGCCCGCTTCCGCAGTGGCGACTGCGCGATGTTCTCGGAGTCCTCCGCCGGCTATGCCGGCGTGAAGGCGGAGGCGACCTTCGACTTCGGTGTCTCCAACCTACCCTACTGGGACGACGTGGACGGCGCGCCGCGCAACACCATCATCGGTGGGGCCAGCCTCTGGGTGCTCACCGGCCATCCGGCAGAGGAGTACCAGGGCGTCGCGAAGTTCTTCTCCTTCCTCTCGCGGCCCGAGGTGCAGGCCGAATGGCACAAGCAGACCGGCTACCTGCCGGTTACCCTGGCCGCCTACGATCTGACCAAGGAGCAGGGCTTCTACGACGAGAACCCCGGCACCGAGACCGCGCTGATCCAGATGACCGCCAAGGCGCCAACGGAGAACTCCAAGGGGCTGCGCCTCGGCAGCTTCGACCAGATCCGCGGCATCATCGACGAGGAACTTGAGGCCGTCTGGTCCGGCGACAAGTCGGCGCAGGACGCTCTCGACTCCGCCGTCGAGCGCGGTAACGTCCTGCTGCGCCGCTTCGAGCGGGCCAACAACTAGGCTCCTATCAGGCAAGGTGGCGGCGTCGGGCCGAGTGCCAGGCGCCGTACACCGGCATCCGAGGCGCCGGGCAGGCTAGACTTCAGCATGGAAAAACGCGTCGTCTTCAAGGCATCGCCGCTGCCCTACCTGCTGGTGATGCCGCAGCTTGTCATCACGGCCGTCTTTTTCCTCTGGCCGGCATCCCAGGCACTCTACCAATCGCTGTTGATCGAGGATCCTTTCGGTCTCAGCACCGAGTTCGTCTGGTTCGAGAACTTCGCGGATCTCTTCGCCGATCCGCTCTACATCGGCTCGTTCTGGACCACTGCCTACTTCAGCACCGCAGTCACCGCTCTTTCGCTCGGCCTCGCGCTGCTGTTCGCGGTCATGGCCGATCGCATCGTCAAGGGTGCGACGGCCTACAAGACGCTGCTCATCTGGCCCTATGCGGTCGCTCCCGCCATCGCCGGCGTGCTTTGGCTGTTCCTCTTCAACCCCTCGATCGGCCTGGTCGCCTATTACCTGAAGTTCCTCGGCTACAACTGGAATCACGTGCTGAACGGCGGCGAGGCCATGTTGCTGGTGGTGATCGCCGCCGCCTGGAAGCAGATCAGCTACAATTTCCTGTTCTTCCTTGCCGGCCTGCAGGCGATCCCCAAGTCGCTCATCGAGGCCGCAGCCATCGACGGCGCCGGGCCGCTGCGGCGCTTCTGGACCATCGTCTTCCCGCTGCTGTCGCCGACCACCTTCTTCCTCATCGTCGTCAACCTGGTCTACGCCTTCTTCGACACCTTCGGCATCATCCACGCAGCGACCAGGGGCGGGCCCGGCAAGTCGACCGAGATCCTGGTCTACAAGGTTTACTCGGACGGCTTCGTCGGCCTCGACCTCGGAGGCTCGGCCGCGCAATCGGTGGTGCTGATGGTCATCGTCGTCGGCCTGACCGTCATCCAGTTCCGCTTCATCGAGCGGCGGGTTCACTATTAAGGGCGGCGGAACATGGTCGAAAATCGCAGGTGGCTGAACCTTTTCTCCCACGCGATCCTCTTGCTGGGCGTCGCCGTCCTCGCCTTCCCGATCTATGTGACCTTCGTCGCTTCGACGGCGGAGATGAGCGACATCATCCGGCCGCCGCTGCCGCTGGTGCCCGGTCCCTACCTCATCGACAACTACAGTCAGGCGCTGACGCGTGGCGTCGCCCAGGCTTCAGGTGCGCCGGTGGCGTTGATGCTGTGGAACTCGCTGATCATGGCGCTGGCCATCGCAAGCGGCAAGATCGTCATCTCGCTGCTTTCGGCCTTCGCCATCGTCTATTTCCGCTTTCCCCTGCGCATGTTCTGTTTCTGGACCATTTTCATCACGCTGATGCTTCCCGTCGAGGTGCGCATACTGCCGACCTTCAAGGTGGTGGCCGACCTCGGCATGCTGAACACGCATGCGGGCCTTGCGATTCCGCTGATCGCCTCGGCAACGGCGACTTTCCTGTTCCGCCAGTTCTTCCTGACCATTCCCGACGAGCTGGTGGAGGCGGCGCGCATGGACGGCGCCGGCCCCCTGCGCTTCTTCAAGGACATTCTGCTGCCGCTGACACGCACCAACGTCGCGGCGCTCTTCGTCATCCTCTTCATTTACGGCTGGAACCAGTATCTCTGGCCGCTGCTGATCACCACCGATGCCTCGATGACCACCATCGTGATGGGAATCAACCGAATGATCGCGCCGGGCGAGGACCAGACCAACTGGCCCGTCGTGATGGCGACCACCATGCTGGCGATGATCCCGCCGATCTTCGTGGTGGTGACGATGCAGCGGCTCTTCGTAAAGGGTCTGGTGGAGACCGAGAAGTAAGCCTTTTCTAGAACGGACGGTTGCGATGGCAGAGATATCCCTGCGCCAGGTGAAGAAGAGCTACGGCGAGACCGCCGTCATCCATGGCGTGTCGGTCGACATCGAGGACGGCGAGTTCGTCGTCATCGTCGGCCCTTCGGGTTGCGGCAAGTCGACGCTGCTGCGCATGATCGCCGGCCTGGAGGTCATTACCGAGGGCGAGATCGCCATCGGCGGACGCGTGGTCAACCGGCTGGAACCCAAGGACCGCGATATCGCCATGGTGTTCCAGAACTATGCGCTGTATCCGCACATGACGGTCTACGCCAACATGGCCTACGGCCTGAAGATCGCCGGCCAGTCGAAGGCGGAGATCGACCGGCGCGTCGGCGAGGCGGCGGCGATCCTCGAGCTGCAGGACCTGCTGCAGCGCAAGCCGCGCCAGCTCTCCGGCGGCCAGCGCCAGCGCGTCGCCATGGGCCGTGCCATCGTGCGCCAACCGGCCGCCTTCCTCTTCGACGAGCCGCTGTCCAACCTCGACGCCAAGCTGCGCGTGCAGATGCGCCTCGAGATCAAGCGGCTGCAGCGCCGCCTCGGCACCACCTCGGTCTACGTGACCCACGACCAGGTGGAGGCCATGACCATGGCCGACCGCCTCATCGTGATGAATGCCGGCCATGCCGAGCAGATCGATTCGCCGATGGCGGTCTACCGGCGCCCGGCCAGCCTCTTCGTCGCCGGCTTCATCGGCTCGCCGGCGATGAATTTCCTGGCGGCAGAGGTTGCGGAAGACGGTACCACGGCGACCCTGGACGGCGGCGGCCGCCTACAGCTGCCTTCCGGCGGCCTGCCCCGCCTGGCGGGGCGCCGGGTGACGCTCGGCGTGCGTCCGGAGCATCTGCATCCGGCGGAGGACGCGGCGGCCACCTTCCGGGTTCAGGTGCAGCTGGTGGAAACCCTCGGCGCCGACAGCCTCGCGCACGGTGCTCTGGTGGGCAACGGCGAGGCCCTCACCGCGCGGCTGCCGGGCAGCGCGAAGCTGCGCGAAGGCGAGAGCCTGTTCTTCGCGGCCGATCCGGGTGAACTGCACTTCTTCGATCCGGAAGGCGGTCGGCGCCTCGCCGATTTGTGAGCGCGGCGGTCGGTCAGCTGCCGGCGGCGGCGGCCGTCGCCTGCGCCGGGTCGACCCTTTCGGAGAGCCCCTCTGCGATGTCGTCAGCCGTGCTGGCGTGGGTGAAGTGGGTCAGGTAGCTGCCGTCCGGGGCCATCAGGTAGATCACAGAGGAGTGGTCCATTAGGTAGTCGCTGGCGCCGGGCTCCTCGACCCTCTGGTAGTAGATTCGATAGGCCTTGGCGGCGGTGTCCACCTCCTCCTGCGTACCGGTCAGCGCCATGAAGCGCGGATGGAAATGTTCGGCATAGCTCGCCAGGGCTTCCACGGTATCGCGCTCGGGGTCGACGGTGATGAAAACCGGCAGCACCGCCCGGGCCTTGTCCGGCGCCTGCTCTTCAAGCAGGTCGAGGCCCTGGGTCATGGTGCTGAGCGAGGTCGGGCAGATGTCCGGGCAGTAGGTATAGCCGAAATAGACCAGGGCATAGTGGCCCATCAGGTCAATCTCTCTGCGCTGCGTCCCGGTTTGGTCGGTCAGGGTGAAGGATCCGCCGATCAGCGCGCTGCCGCTGGTGCGGGTTTCGCTGCTGACGATGCCGCCGGGCTGCTGCGGTTGCACGACATACCAGGCGGCGAATCCGCCGCCGGCCAGCACAAGGCCGAGCACGACGATCAGCAGGATGCGGGTGGGCGTCGACATGGCAGGAACCTAACGCTTCAAGGTTTCGAAGGAAAACGCGAAGTTGCACCTTCCAGATAGGTGCAACGGCCGCTGCCCGCAATGCGGCCCGCTGTCGCGCCTCCCGGCCCCGCCTCGCTAGCCTCAGGGCAGCACCTCGCGCAGCGCATCGGCCTGCAGGTTGGTGAACTGGCGGTCGATCACGATGGCCTTCGGCGTGGCGCCGGTGGCATAGTAGCTCTCATTCAGGGAGGTGCGGGTGAAGATCTTGGCGCCTTCCAGGGCGCCGCCGCCGAACAGGCCGACCGACTTCGAGAAGGCGTAGATGTCGGAGGTGAGGTCGGTGCTGCGCGAGGCCTCGAGCCCGCGGCCGAGAGGGCCGACGGTGACGGAGAGGTCGGCCCCGAGTTTGAATTCGCTGGACAGCATGGCGTCGACGGCCTTGTCGCTCATCAGCACGAAGACCACCTCCTTCACCTCGCCGCCGATCTGCAGGCCGATGGAGCCGGCGCCGAGGGTGTAGAAGGCCGGCGGCGACCAGCTGCCGTCGGTGCCGCGGGCGAGGAACACGCCGGTGCCGCCCTCGGCGCCGATTATGAAGCCGCCCTTCACCAGTTGCGGGACGATGTAGATACCCTTGGCGCCCTTGATGAACTTGGTCAGCTCGAAGAAATCCTTGTCGGCCATCAGCCGGTCGACCGTAAGCCGGGCATCGGTGACGAAGGCCTCGGCCTCGGTTTCCGCCCGGGCGACATTGCTCGCAAAAGCGAGGGCAAAGAGGGCGGCGGCTGCCAGCCGCAGGCCGTTCGGGAGGGCGGATCGAATCATTGTTGAGGCTTCCTCCAGTTGCATTCGGCTCACTTGTCGAGCGGCGCGACCCTAGCATGAGGCCTCGAGTCGGCACCGGGTGTATTCCCTGGGCGCGATCATGCCTGAAGATTATGCCTGAATCTGGGCACGCGCGTTCACCCCCAAGGAGTTCACCAGGGTAATACGCCAGGAACCACCCAGGCGTTCCCGGGGTAAAGCCTCCCGCGCCGACGGCGTTTCCTCGGCGAAGTGGTCGAGGCGAGTCAGCGAACAGTTGTCGACGGCGAAGCTCAAGGCCTGCTCCGGTGCGATGACGAGGGCATGCGCCAGGGCGGCGCGAATCGGTCCCCCGTGGCTGACGCAGACGATGTCGCGGCCGGCATGGCGGCGCGTCTGTGCCTCGATGGCCTGGGCGACGCGCTCGCTCAAGGCGGCGAAGCTCTCGCCGCCCGGCGGCACTTCTTCGGCGGGGGCCAGCCAGAAGCGGTGCCAGGCCCCGCTGCGCTGTTCGGCCAGCTCGGCATAGGTGAGCCCCTGCCAGGCGCCGAAGTTCTGCTCGGCGAGCAGCGGTTCGACCGCGAAGTCGGCCGGGTTGACGCCATGGTGGCGCGCGATGGCCTGCGCCGTCGTCTGCGTCCGCGACAGTGGCGTCACCAGCCAGACGGCTTCCACCGGTAGCCTGGCGGCCAAGGCGCGGAACAGCGGCTCGTCGCTGCAGTCGCAGTCGACGTCGAGATTGCCGTAAATGCGGCCGTCGTGGTCGACCACCGGCGCATGGCGGATCCACCACCAGCGGGTCATCGTCGTGGGCTTGGTCATAGGCTGGTTCCTGAACAGGCGACCAGCAGTACGGCTGCTTCGCCCAGTTGCTGTGCGGCGCCCAGCACGTCACCGGTGACGCCGCCGATCTGGCGGCGCGCGTGCAGCGCCAGCAGGGCCTGCAGGGTCACCGTGGCGAGGATCGCCGCGATCGCGGTCGTGAGGTCGAGCAACAGCAGCGCGCAGACGATGCCGATCGCCAGGCCGGCCAGCGCATCGGCGCCGCCCGGCCGGCCGGTGGCGGCGGCAAGGCCGTCGCTGCGGGCCGGCGGCAAGGCCCACATGATGGTGGCGAGGCCGCCGCGTGACAGGCTGTGGGCGGCAACCAGCGCCGCCATCGCCGCCGCAGGCTCGGCGAGGACCGCAAGGCTGCCACCGCGCGCCGCCAGCACCAGCACCAGCGCCACCACGCCATAGCTGCCGATGCGGCTGTCGCGCATGATGGCCAGCTTGCGCGCCGGATCGCGGCCGCCGCCGAAGCCGTCGGCGACGTCGGCCAGGCCGTCCTCGTGCAGGGCGCCGGTCGCCAGGATGGCGGCAGTCAGGGCGGCCAGGGCGGCGGCAAACGGCGGCATCGCCAGCCAGGCGGCGAGGGCGTAGGCGAAGCCGGCGAGCAGGCCGATGCCGGCGCCGACCAGCGGATAGCAGCGTGCCGGGTGGGATGCCGTCGGTTCCGCCAGCGCCGCGCCGCCGTGGCCCAGTGGCAGGCGGGTGAGCAGCCGGGCGGCGTTCAGCAGGTCGTCGAGCCAGCCGCCGGGTCTCCAGAAACCGGGATTAAGGGAGGATTGCATGATCCGTCGTCTATCCACTCTTTGGGGCCGCGTCCCAAAAAACGCCCCCCTGCCCAATTTGCCTTCCTGTAGCCGCCGGTTATAAGACAAGTCGCCGCCGCGGCCCACCGCCGCCGAGCGGCTGCCAGGAGGTTTTTTGACATGACGGTCGCCGAGGACATCGCAAGCCTGGAGGAAATCCGCGACCTGATGAAGGTTCTGCCACAGGCGGACGAGGAGGCCGCCGCGGTTGCCGCGGCACGCCAGGGGCAGCTCACCAAGCCTGCCGGCTCGCTGGGGCGGCTGGAGGAACTGGCAGTCTGGCTGGCGACCTGGCAGGGCCGCAATCCGCCGTCGGTCGAGCGTCCCTACACGGCGGTCTTCGCTGGCAACCACGGCATCGCCCGCAAGGGTGTTTCGGCCTATCCGGCCGAGGTCACCGCCCAGATGGTGCAGAACTTCATCGACGGCGGCGCCGCGGTCAACCAGCTCTGCAGCCTCGCCAACGCCGACCTGCGGGTTTATGAGATGGCGTTGGAGGAGCCGACCGGCGACATCTCCGAGGAGTCGGCGATGAGCGAGGCCGACTGCGCGCGCGCCATGGCTTACGGCATGATGGCAGTCGAGCCGGGCATCGACGTGCTGTCGCTGGGCGAGATGGGCATCGGCAACACCACGGCGGCGGCGGCGATCTGCCACGGCCTCTTCGGCGGCGAGGCGGCCGACTGGGTGGGGCCGGGCACCGGCGTCGATGAAGCGCAGCTTGCCGCGAAGGTGGCACTGGTCGCGCAGGCTGTGGAACGGCACCGCGACGCGCTCGGCGATCCGCTGCTGGTGCTTTGCCGGCTCGGCGGGCGAGAGCTGGCGGCCATCGCCGGCGCCGTGCTGGCGGCCCGCATGGCCCGCACCCCCGTGGTGCTCGACGGCTATGCCTGCACCGCAGCGGCGGCGGTGCTCTACGCCATCGATCCCGCCACGCTGGACCACTGCGTGGTCTCGCACAGGTCGGCCGAGCCCGGCCACAGGCGCCTGCTGGCGCGTATCGGCAAGCGCGCTCTGGTCGACCTCGGCATGCGCCTCGGCGAGGCTTCCGGCGCCATGATCGCCGTGTTGCTGCTGAAGGCGGCTGTGGCCTGCCACAACGGGATGGCTACCTTCGCCGAGGCTGGAATCTCCGGGCCCGGCGACAAACAATAGAAAATCAATGCGTTAGAGACGAAACTTCAGGGCTCTTGCCTTTCCTTCCGCCGCCGCCAAACTCATCCCCATGGCCCAGTCGCACCCTCTTTCCCCGGCGGCCGCGCCGCCCCAGGATGGCCGGCTGCGGCTGCGGACCCTGGTGCTCATCCGCTGGATCGCCCTGTTCGGGCAGGCCACCACGCTGGCGGTGGTTTACTTCGGGCTGGGCTACGCGATTCCCTTCATTCCAGCCATGGCAGTGATCGCCGCTTCCGGTGCCCTCAACGTGGCGATCTCCATCGCGCGGCCGACGGCAACCTGGGTCAGCGACCGCGAGGCGTTCTGGAACCTCTGCTTCGACCTTCTGCTGCTGGCCGCCCTGCTCTGCCTGACCGGCGGGCTGCAGAACCCCTTCTCCATCCTCATCCTGGCGCCGGTGGTGATCTCCGGCTGGGCGCTGTCACGGCGCAGCACCCTCATTCTCTCTGCCATGGCGGTGGCACTGGCTTCCTTCCTCGGACTCTGGTATCTGCCGCTGCCCTGGCCACAGAGCGGTATCCTGCTGTCGCCGATCTACATCGCCGGCGTCTGGGCGGCGCTGGTCATCGCCGTGGTCTTCATCGCCTCCTATGTCTCCTCCGTCGCCAAGGAGAGCCAGCGCATGTCGCGGGCCTTGGCGGCGACTCAGATGGCCCTGGCACGCGAGCAGCAACTCTCGGCCCTCGGTGGCCTAGCCGCCGCCGCGGCGCACGAGCTGGGCACGCCGCTCGGCACCATTGCCGTGGTGGCGCGCGAGCTGCAGCGCGAGCTGCCGGAGGATTCGCCGCTGCGCGAGGACGTCGAGTTGCTGCACGCCGAATCGCTGCGCTGCCGCTCGATCCTTGCCGGGCTCGCCGAGCGGCCCGCCGGCGACGACGGCTCGCCCTATCACCAGCTGCCGATGGTCGCCCTGGTCGAGGCGGCGGCGGCGCCGCACCGGCGTGACGGCGTGGAACTGGAGATCACCGCTGCGCCGGCCGTCGACAGCATGACGCCGCAGCCGACGGTGACGCGCAATGCAGAGGTGCTGCACGGTGTAGGCACCCTGATCCAGAACGCAGTGCAGTTTGCCCGGCGGCGAGTCCAGGTCGATCTCACCTGGGACGAGGAGTCGGTGATGCTGCGCATCGCCGACGACGGCCCGGGCTTCGATCTTACGGTTCTCAGCCGCCTCGGCGAGCCCTACTATTCGACCGGCGCGCGGGCGCGCCGGCGCGGCGAGGACGACCACATGGGCCTCGGCATCTTCATCGCCCAGACCCTGCTGGCTCATCATGGCGCGAGCCTCGATTTCTCCAACGACGTCGGCGGCGGCGCGGTGGTGGAGATTCGCTGGCCGCGCGGCAGCCTTGAGGTCGCGGCTGCACCGGTGCCGGGACGGCGCGCCCTGCGGCAGGACGAGAGGATGACGAAAAGGACGGCATGACGGTGAGGAAGGCAGCATGACAGGTCAGTCAGATCCCGCAGGCGAAGACGCTGCGCTGCCGGCGGCTGCGCAGCGCGATCTCCTGATCGTGGACGATGACCAGCGCTTCTGCGACCGTCTGGCGCGCGCCATGGAACGCCGCGGCTTCGCCGTGCAGACGGCCTACAACGTCGCCGACGGCCTCGCACTGGCGCGGCGCCTGGCACCTGGTTACGCCGTGGTCGACCTGCGCCTGGACGACGGGTCCGGCCTCGAGGTGGTGCAGGCCCTGCGCGAAGCCCGCGAAGACGCCCGCGTCATCGTGCTCACCGGCTACGGCAATATCGCGACCGCGGTGGCAGCGGTGAAAGTGGGAGCGACAGACTACCTGCCGAAGCCGGCCGACGCCGATCAGGTGGAGGCGGCGCTGCTGGAGCGCGGTGAAGCGTTGCCGCCGCCGCCCTGTAACCCGATGAGCGCGGATCGCGTGCGCTGGGAACACATCCACCGTGTCTACGAGCAGTGCGATCGCAACGTTTCGGAGACCGCACGCCGCCTGCGTATGCACCGGCGCACGTTGCAGCGCATCCTGGCGAAGTATGCACCGCGCAACTAAAAGGAAGAACCTGCGACCTTAGGTGCCGGTGGCCGACTGCGGATGCACGGCGGTGCGGCGATGGCGCGCCAGGGCGGCGCTGAGACGCTCGGCCGCTTCATCGCGAGTGATCTTCTCGGCCAGCAGGTGATCCAGGAAGTGGCCCTGGAAAAGCGAGATGCCGTACTGGTGGCCGAGTTCGATGGCGTCGTCGGATTCGCAGCGCATAAGAATGATGCGGCGCGGATTGGCGGCCTTGATTGCCGCGCTCAGTCGATCGCCGCCCTTGCCCTCGAGCTGCTGGCGCAGCTGCGGCGTCCAGTGGAGTTTGATGAGATCGAAACCCAGATTCTGGCGATCGATGAGAGGCAGCGAGTGCGACGTAAGACCGTCGAGGCAGACACGGTAGCCGCGGTCGAGCAGGAATTCCCGCGCAAAGAGGAAACGCGCGACGTCGGAGAAGACATCCATCTTCTGCAGTTCGATCACGATTGTGCTGCGCCGCGTCTTGTCGAGCAGCGCATCGAAATCCAGGAAACGCTGCGACAGCACGCTGGCGATGTTGATGTTCAGGCTGAATGAGTGCTTCAGCGTAGAGTCGTCGTTCTTCGCCAGCCAGGCCAGCATGCGCAGGTCCAGCTTGGTGGTGAGGTACTGGAACAGCCAACGGTCCGAGAAGAAATTCTGGTCGGGCATCAGCGTCTGCCGCAGCGCGCCGATGGAGGTGAAGAGCTCATAGAACAGTGGCACCGGCCGGCCATCTTCGCCGACCTCGCAGATCGCCTGACGGCTCACCATCGCCGAGAGATCGGCCTGGGAAATGGTCTTTTCCAGCAGAGCCAGGTTGCCGAGGTCGAGCGGCTTGCCCTCGCCGCTGTCCTTCTTGAAGCCGCGCGCCAGGCGGTCGCGCTCGTTGCGCGCCTGGATCAGCGACTCGACGCGATCCTTCAACTCGCCGAACTGACTGTCGAGGTCGAAATAGCTGCAGAACTCTTGCGTCGCCTCCTCTCCGGTGACGAAGAAGGGATCGATGCCCAGCACGTGGCACACCCGCGCCAGGGTCTCGTCCATCTGGGCCAGCGCGTCGCGCGAGTAGACGACGAAGAGGTCGTTGTTGAACATCCCGAAGAGACTGGCTTCGACCTTCTTGGCTTCCCGCGCCAGCATGGTGCGGACCACGTCGAAGCATTCAGGCAGCCGCTGGAAGGTGATCAGCTTCGAAAGGTGAATCTGGAGAGCGAAATGGTTGCCGCCGGCCCGCTCCAGCCGTTTGATATGATTGAGCAGCGCCTGCTCCTGCATGCTGGGCTGCTGGCTGCTAACTGCACTCATCGGCGGTAGGGGCTCCCCTTGGGGGCAGATGGGATTGTCGTCTCCTGCGCGCGCAGAGTAGAGCCTAGCGCTTTCGATTTGGTTAACATCTCGTTTGTAGCCGGTCGGCCTAGGCGCTTTGCCTGGATCTTTCGGATTCACTTGCCTGTCTTCCGGCGATCCAGTAGGGCAGTCGGATGGGGCCGCCGCCGGGCTCGCACAGCGGGTGATTGCCCGATTGTTTATTTCATCCGTCTTTCCGCGGCGGGGGGACGTTGGGGGCCGGCGCAGGCTGGCAGGCTGTCATGAGCGAAAACCTGGATTCGACGGACAAGGCCGAAGCGGATTGCGGTGCACTCGGCCGTTCCGACCTGGCACGTGCCGTCGAACGGCTCGTCGGTGTGCAGGTGCTCGTGCTGGGCGACATCATGCTCGATCGCTTCGTCTACGGGGTGGTGGAGCGTATCTCGCCCGAGGCGCCGATCCCGGTGCTGCGTATCACCGGGGAGACGGCGATGCTCGGCGGTGCAGGCAACGTGCTGCGCAATCTCGCGGCTCTCGGCGTGCGGCCGCACGGCATCGCGGTGCTCGGCGAGGATGCGGCGGGCGCGCAGGTCGAGGATCTCGCCCGTGCCTGCGTGGCGCCGGTCGGGGGTGAGATCGAGCTGCTGCGCATGGCCGGCCATCCCACCACCATCAAGGACCGCTTCATCGCCGCCGGCCAGCAGTTACTGCGCGTCGATCGCGATCCGCAGGGTAGCCTCGATGCGGTGACTGCCGAGCGGGTCGAGGCTGCAGCGCTGGCGGCGGTGGAGAAGGCTTCGGCGGTGATCCTCTCCGATTACGGCAAGGGCCTGCTCGGCGCGCACTTGGTCGCTGCCGTGATCGCGGCGGCCAGGCGGCGCGGCTGCCCCGTGGTGGTCGACCCGAAGGGACGCGACTTCGCCCGCTACCGCGGCGCCAGCTGGGTGACGCCCAACCGCCGCGAATTGCAGGAGGCGAGCGGCTTGCCCACCGGCGACGACGTGGCTGTCGCCGCGGCGGCCCGCAAGGTGATCGCCGAGGCCGGACTCGGCGCGCTGCTCGCCACCCGCAGCGAGCAGGGCATGACCCTGGTCCTCGGCGGCGGCGGCGCGGCCTACCACCTGAAGGCCGAGGCGCGGGAGGTCTACGACGTCTCCGGCGCCGGCGACACCGTTGTTGCCGCCTTCGCCGCCGGGCTGGGCGCCGGCTTGTCGCCGGTCGCCGCGGCACAGCTCGCCAACGTCGCCGCCGCCATCGTGGTCGGCAAGCTCGGTACCGCCGTGGCGCGGACCGGCGAGATCCTGCATGCGCTGCACGCCTCGGAGCTGCTCGCCGCCGAGGCCAAGGTGGCCGACCTGGAAAGCCTCGCCGAGCAGGTCGCTCAGTGGCACCAGGCCGGCTTCAAGGTTGGCTTCACCAACGGCTGCTTCGACCTGCTGCACCCCGGCCATGTCTCCCTGCTGGAGCAGGCGCGCGCGGCCTGCGACCGCCTCGTGGTCGGCCTCAACAGCGACGCTTCGGTGCGCCGCTTGAAGGGCGCGGCGCGGCCGGTGCAGGGCGAGGCGGCGCGGGCGGCGGTGCTGGCGTCGCTTGCCAGCGTGAACCGGGTGGTGATCTTCGGCGAGGACACCCCGCTCGCCCTCATCGAGGCGCTCCGGCCCGACGTGCTGATAAAGGGTGCCGACTACAGCCTGGATCAGGTGGTCGGCGCCGACATCGTGCAGGGCTACGGTGGGCGCGTGGTACTGATCGAGTTGTCCCCGGGGCACTCCACCACCGCCACCATCGAGCGCCTGTCGGGCCGCTGACCCGGCTGCCTTCAGAAGCTCTCCACGCGGCCGCCGGCCCCCTCCGGGTCAGTCAGGGCATGCAGGCGGATGGCGGCCAACTGGGCGAACTGCAACAGCAGGGCGCGCCGGCGCGTGCCGTTCAGCGCGAAGTCGGCCGAATCGCGGATCACCGTGGCGCCGTAGCCGTCGGCCACCATGACGCCCTGCTCGGCCGGCAGGATCTCGCGCGGGAATCCCTCCGGCACCGCGAAATAGAAGCGATCGCAGTAGTCCAGGTACTCCGGCCACTTACGGTCGGTACGGAAGTCCTCGAGGCTCGACTTGATCTCGACGATGGTGATGCGGCTCCTGGCGTCGAGGCAGAGCAGGTCGGCGCGCCGCCCGCAGCCGAGGGTGAACTCGGCGAGGCCGACCAGTCCGTGGGCGGCGAAGAAGCGGGTCAGGCCGCGCGCCAGCAGGCCGGCCGCATTGGCACGGTCGATGGCCGGCAGATCGCCCGCCGGCGGGACTTTCAGGTGGCTGTTCGGTGGGATCGGCATGGCCGCCAGGATAACCCGGCGGCGGCCCGGATGTCATGTCGGCTGCCGCGGGGCTGCGGCGGCAGCGGTGTTCTAAAGCAGGGCCTGCAGCAGCAGGGCAGCGGCCACCGCCGGCAGGATCCAGAGCGCCGCGGTGATCACATAGCCGAGAATGTTGAAGGAGCCGCTGACGGCGCCTTCACTGTAGAGGCGGCCGAAGGTGCGGCGCTCGCGGCCCAACAGCAGGACCAGGTAGTAGCGGCCGCGGCCGATCGGCAGCGAGCGGCGGATCTCCACCGCATGCTGTGCAATGCCGCGCGCACCGAACATGGCTTTGATGGCCTCACGTTGTTCAGCTGTGAAGGAGGCGGCGATGCCGGGCTCGATGCGCTTGAAGTAGTGGTCGATGAAGGGATCGCGCGCGGCGGCGGGCTGGTCCAGTGTGGACTTGGACTGCGCGGCCGGGAGGCGCTCGACGGTGGGCGGGATGGGTGCTGGGCCGAGGTCTTCCGGTGTTGCAGACTGCTGGAACATCAGGCCGTTTCCCTGCCAATATAAGTCCGTGATTGACCAGAGATTGTCACAGCAGCCTTTAACAAGCTGTAAAGGGGTGAAGTGGATTTGCCGCGAATTCGCGCTATCGCCCGTCACTGGCCGCCACGCCTCGTGCGGAGTGCAATCCGGGGTCGAGCGTCCTATATTCCCCCTGCCCGACGAATGTTTGATCCCGGAGGTTTCCTGCTATGGCGTCGACAGGGTCGACTAACGGCCGTCCCTCGGGGCAGTCCTGGTTGCGCCCGCTGGTGGACTACGGTCCCCTCGCGGCGTTCTTCGCCGTCTACTGGCTGAGCGATCTGATCGCCGCGACGGTGGCGATCATGGCGGCTACCGCGGTGGCCCTGGTGCTGTCCTTCGTGATCGAGCGCCGCATCCCGCCGATGCCGCTGGTCACCGCCGGCATCGTCGGCGTGTTCGGCGGCCTCACGCTGTGGCTGAACGACGACACCTTCATCAAGATGAAGCCGACCATCGTGCAGCTGATCTTCGCCGTGGTGCTGCTCGGCGGCCTGCTGTTCAAGCGTCCTCTGCTGAAACCGCTGCTCGGCACCGCCTGGCCGCTCGACGACGAAGGCTGGAACAAGCTGACGCTGCGCTTCGCCCTCTTCTTCCTTGCCATGGCGGCGCTGAACGAGGCGGTGTGGCGCACCCAGTCGACCGACTTCTGGGTGACCTTCAAGGTATTCGGCATCATGGCCCTCACCTTCGTCTTCGTCGCCTCCCAGGTCTATTTCATGCGCGCCCACATGCCGGTGGCCGATGACGGGGACGACAGCGGGCGCAAGGGCAGCGAAGGCCGGGGCGACTGACGGCGCGGCAAGCACGGACAAAAGGGCCGGCATCGTCGAGACGATGCCGGCCGGAGTGAGGTCGGAAAGTGCAGCCTGTCGCCGGGATCGGCGGCCGACCGACCGGGAGTGAGTGACCGGTCGGCTCAGGCCGCGGCCGCGGCAGGTTGCTCGGGAAACACCGGATAGAGTCCCTGGCTGCGGCCGAGCTGCTGCACCAGCGCGAGGACACTGTCGATGTAAGGGGTTTTGGCGGCGATCATGCGGCCCATCTCCTGCACCGCCGTCAGCAGGGCGTCGATCTCCAGCGGGCGGCCGCGCTCGAGGTCCTGCAGCATGGAGGTGCGGTGCGCGCCGACGCGCGCGGCGCCGTTGATGCGCCGCTCGATGTCGACGCGGAAATCGGCGCCGTGGGCACGGGCGATGGCCTCGGCTTCGGACATCATTGCCTTGGCCAGGGCGCGGGTGCCGGGATCGGTCGCCACCACGTCCAGGGTCGCGCGGGTCAGCGCGGAAAGCGGGTTGAAGCAGAGGTTGCCCCAGAGCTTCAGCCAGATCTCGTCGCGGATGTTCTCCAGTACCGGCGCCTTCAGGCCGCCCGCCTCCAGCGCCTCGCCGAGTGCCCGGCAGCGCGGCGAAAGCCTGCCGTCCGGCTCGCCGAGGGAGAAGCGGTCGCCGTAGATGTGCTTGACGACGCCCGGGGCGACGATCTCCGTCGCCGGGTAGACCACGCAGCCGATGGCGCGGCGCGGGCCGACGACATTCCACTGGCGGTCGCCGGGGTCGACGCTGGCCAGGCGGCAGTCGGCGTAGCGTCCCTGCAGTCCATGGAAGTACCACCAGGGCACCCCGTTCTGGCAGGTCACCACCGCCGTGTCGGGACCGAGCAGGGGCTTCATCTGCTCTGCCGCCTCCCAGGCCTGGTGCGCCTTCAGGGCGACGATGACGTAGTCCTGGGGGCCGAGCTCGGCCGGGTTGTCGGTGGCGGTCACCGGGACGACGCGCTGCTGGCCGTCGATCAGCAGCTTCAGGCCATGGTCGCGCATGGCGGCCAGATGGGCGCCGCGGGCGATGAGCGAGACCTCCACACCGGGCACCCGGGCCAGCTGCGCGCCGAGATAGCCGCCAATCGCCCCGGCCCCGTAGATGCACAGCTTCATCGCGCGTCCTCCTCCAGCTTTCATTCCCAGGTCTCGTTCGTGATCGTCCTGCATAGCTTTTTCTTGGGGTTTGGTCCGAAATCGGGCTGCTGTTCAGTCCGGAAGCAGGCTCCAGTCTGCGGATAGAACCAAGTACTGCCGCTGCTGACCAGGGTTAGTAAAGCGTGAAGCGGGGCCGTCGTGAATTGCACCAATTCTCATCAAGCTATAAGCTTTTGTAATGGCGATCCTGCGCAACCGGCTGCCGCCGGCGAATTCTCTGGTGACCTTTGAGGCCGCCGCCCGGCACCTCAACTTCACACGGGCGGCTGCGGAACTCATGGTCACCCAGGCGGCGGTGAGCCGGCAGGTGCAGCTGCTGGAGGACAATCTCGGCGCCCTGCTGTTCGAGCGCCGGCCGCGCGGCCTCGCCCTGACGCCGGCCGGCCAGCGGCTCTACGCGGCGGTCACCATGGGCCTCGGGCACATCGCCACCACCGCGGCTGACCTGCGCCGGGTGCGCCGCGAGGGCGAACTCACGGTGTCGACCAGCGTGACCTTCGCCAACTACTGGCTGATGTCGCGGGTGGCGAAGTTCCGGGCGGCCCATCCGGACATCCAGCTGCGCCTGGTCGCCTCGGCGCCGGTGCGCGACCTCACCGCCTCCGGCATCGATCTCGCCGTGCGCTACGGCCGCGGGCGCTGGGTCGGGGCGGAGGCGCTGCACCTGCTCGACAACCATGTCTTCCCGGTCTGCGCGCCCAGCTACATGGCGCGCCGACGGCCGCTGCAGTCGGTCACCGACCTGCTGGAGGAGACCCTGCTGCACCTGGTGGAGTTCGACCGCAACTGGGTGAGCTGGGAGGCCTGGCTGGCGGCCATGGGGGTTACCGCGCCGCCGCGCGGGCCGAGCCTGGAGTTCGACAACTACCTGGTGCTGACGCAGGCGGTGCTCGACGGCCAGGGCATCGCGCTGGGTGGCGGCCGCCTGGCGGAGGAATTCCTGGCGCGCGGCGTGCTCATCCGCCCGATCGAGGCCATGCTGCGCTCGGAGCAGTCCTTCTACCTGCTGATCCCGACCGACCAGCCGCTGACCCCGCAGGCCAAGGCCTTCCGCGATTGGATCCTGGTCGAGGCGAAGGAGAGGACGGCCTAACCCAGCTGGCGGGCCAGGCTGTCCAGGGTGTGGCGCTGGGCATCGGAGAGCCCGCCGCCGTCGATGGAGGCGACCCGCTCGATCATGCCGAAGAGCTGCTCCTTCTCCGCCCCGGTCAGCTTGGTCTCCAGGTTGCGGGCAAGGCGGCGCACCGTCTCGTCCATGTTTGCCGACTGCTGCACCAGCCAGCGGCCGTAGGCGCCTATCTGTGCGGCCTCCTCGGCCTCGGTGTGGAAGGCGCGGCGGCACTCGTCGGCGATGGCGGCGATCTCCACGCGGCCGATCCCGCCGTCCATGTTGGCGAAGGCGGCAAGGATGCCGGCGGCGGCGAGGCGCACATCCTCGATGCCGTCCAGCGGGCTCACATTAGCCTTGCGACGGTAGCCGAAGCGGCGCACGGCGGCGCGGATGTCGTCGGCGGTCTCCAGCAGGTCGCTGGCTGCACGCGCCGCCATGCGGATGCGCCAGATCCAGAAGCCGATGCCGACGGCGGCAGCGAGCACCGCAAGGACGATGTGCATGGCCGGCCCCTTCCCTCCAAACCGACGATTGAAGGGAGAATTGACCAAGTAACTTCAGATTTCAATCAGATCGTGCGGAGCAGCGGGCAGTTTTGGAGGAGGGAGATTGGCGGACCCGACAGGATTCGAACCTGTGACCTCTGCCTTCGGAGCCCGAAAAGACGATATACGCCACAGTTTCTATTCGTACGCTATGCCACGCTAACCCACTGTAGGAATTGATCTTTTCTGGCGATCAACTCCGAAGCCAGTATCCTGTGATGACCCCGAATTTCCGCCAGGGTGCTTCCGCGGTGCTTCCGCGGAAGCGGTCCAACGGAAGCGGCGCAGCCGCCGGAGTATGTCACATGGCGAAGCTAAGCAAACGTAGTGTCGATCAAGCCGAAGCCGGCGAGAAAGACTATTTCATCTGGGACGACGAGCTGCCCGGCTTCGGGCTGCGCGTCTTCAAATCGGGGAAGCGCAGCTACCTAGTGCAGTATCGCGCCAAAGGTCGCACGCGACGCTTCACCATCGGCATGCACGGAGTCTGGACGCCGGACACTGCGCGCGTGCAGGCGCGCATCTTGCTCGGCCGCATCGCGCAAGGCGACAACCCGGCCGAAGAGCGCGAACTCGATCATAAGGCCGTCACCATCAAGGAGCTGTGCGAGCGCTATCTCGAGGACGCGAAGAACGGATTGATCCTCGGCAAGAAGCGCCGCCCGAAAAAAGCGTCCACCATCTACACCGATGAGGGACGCATCCGGCGTCACATTATTCCGCTGCTCGGCACGCGGCGCGTGAAAGACATCACTGCCGCAGACGTGACGCGCTTCATGCGCGACGTCGCATCCGGGAAGACCAAGGCCGATCAGAAGACCAAGAAGCGCGGCCGCTCGATCGTGCGTGGCGGCATCGGCACGGGCACGCGCACGGTCGGCCTGCTCGGCGCCATCCTGACCTACGCCCGCGAGAATGGGATCATCGACGCTAATCCGGCTCACGGCGTCCGTAAGGCTGCCGACCAGAAGCGCACGCGGCGTCTCTCGGAGGACGAGTATCGCTTGCTAGGAAAGCTTCTCAAGAAGGCGTCTCAAGATGATCAGCTCGCGACCGCTGCGGAGATGGGGAAGGCCATCGCGCTCACGGGGTGCCGGCGTGGCGAGATCATCAATCTCATCTGGCCCGAAGTGGACAGCGACAATAGCTGCCTGCGGCTCACCGACAGCAAAGAAGGTGCTTCAGTTCGACCGATCGGACTCTCGGTGGTCGACCTTCTCAATGCGCGCCGGCTGGAGCATGCAGCCGGCCCGGTCTTTGGCGGCACGATCGAAGGCAAGCCGCTGGTCGGGTTTCCGAAGCACTGGCACAAGATGCTGGAGGACACACCGCTTGCCGGGATTACCCCGCACGTCCTGCGCCATAGCTATGCCAGCATGGCGAACGATCTCGGCTTCACGGAGTCGACAGTCGCGGCGTTGCTTGGGCACGCGCAAGGCACCGTCACCAGCCGCTACATCCACACGGTTGATACGGCTTTGATCATGGCCGCAGATGCGGTCGCTGGTTATATCCTGGGTCTGCTCGATGGCGTGCAATTCAAGCGCAGCTCCTACGCACTCGATCGCGAGTCGCGCCAAGCAGCAATGAACCGCCTGTTCGCGCAAGCGATGCAGCCAGGAGAAGCTTTGGAGCAGGTGGCGGCGTAAGTTTCAGACAGCCGCCCTCAGCCGCGGCGAAAGCTCTCGCGCTCTCAAGCGTCAGCGCGAGGCCATCGCAACTTGCCCCGTCCTACCCTCAGCGCATCCACGACCGTCGTCGCCCCGGGCAACCTTCCCGAGAACAGGCTGGGCTTCGGATCTACCGCCGGCTTTTTGAAGGGGACCACCCGTCGATAGTCCGGGGTCGCCAGCCATGTGCGCCCATCGCCCTGGTCCGTGATGACCCGATAAAGCCCAGCCGGCGGCGCCGAGTGCGCAGGAACGTCGACCAACCTCTTGTAGCGTTCGATCGACCACTTCTGGATTCCGCCGCTGAGGGCCTCGGTCCTGAAACGCGCCCAGAGCGCGGCGGTATCAGGCGTTGGCCAGTCGCCGGCGTCGGTAAACGCCGTGATTTCATCGGATTCCAGCCATGCACGCATCTCGGCCGGCGTTACGAAGACGGGGTTGGTGGTCTGGATCGCCGCGATAGCCGCCCGCCTGGACGGAAGGCCCGCCCGGATCAACATCGACATCATGAACTGCGGAACCCCTGTTTCCAGAGATGCGGCTGCGCCACCCGGAATGATGTCCGGCGACCAGCCCAAAGTCAGACGCCGGGTTCTGATAGCTTCCAATGCCCAAACCAGCCGATAGGTGAAGGCCTCTTCCACGATGCGCATGTTCTGGGGTCCGATCTGCGAGACCTCCGCGCCCAACACCCATTGCTTCAGGATCGCTTTCCAATTGCCAGGCAGCGCATTCTTCTTGTCGGGAATGAACGGCCGCATCACCAGCAGTCGCTCCCCCAGGCCCGCCAAGGCATCGGCCAGTTCGTCGACGTCTCCTGGCAGGGACGCGGCGTCGGCTCGATCGATGAGGGCACCCAGCTCTTCCGCCATCGCGTCGATCGTCAGCCCGGCTTCCAAGCCGACGCCCATCGCGAAATGCCCGCGGCGGGCCTGAGGCGTCGTCACCGACCAGATGAGATTGGCACGCGCCTCGAACACCTTGCGGTGTTGCGCCTCCATGCCTTCACCCTCGCGCGCTATTTGACGCGCCCAGAGCGATCCCTTGAGCGCTTCGTCGAGAAGCTTGGGCAGGTCGGCGCGGTCGGCATCGAGCGCCTCCACCAAGCCAAAGACCGTTGCATCAAGGCGCTCGACGAGTTCGGAGAGCGGTTCCTCGTCGATGCCTTCCTCTTCATCTCCTCCCGCCTCGTCATCCTCGTCGTCGTCATCCGGATCAGCTCCGTCTGGCGCCGCAAGCTGAGCGGCGAGCGCCGCTTCTTCTGCCGGCGACTTCCAGGCCTCGCGGGCGTTGGCGAGATATTCCCACGCGTCGGCGCGTCCCAGCACGCCCTCTCGAGCCAGGCGATCAAGAATCTCCGCGACGATCTGGATCAGTCCGCTCTTTAGCGTCCGGGCCTTGGAAGAGGCCACCAATCCCCGCCATTCTCCGCTCCGCCAATCGACTCGATCGAACATGACGTGGACGATGAGCCCTTCCACATCGACGAAAGCGCGGCCGGCGCGGCCGGCAACATTGGCGAACTCCTCGCCGGTGATCGGTTTGCCTGCTCGGTACAGCGCCGGGACGAGCAAGACTGCGGCGTTGAGATTGAGCCCCTGCGACAGCGTCGGCGATGCGACGATGACCTTGAGGACGCCCTCCGACAGCAGGACTTCCAACTCGCGGAGGAACGGGCTCGGCAGGCGGCCGTGGTGAATGGCGACGCCGGCCTTAAGGCTTGCCACCGCTGGATGATCTTCGCCGAGCCATTCTTTGCCGACCTCGAGTGCGCGAGCGATCGATACTTCGTCATCCAGAAGCGAGTCCAGATAGCCGCGTTTGCAAAGGTCGACGATTTGCTTTCCGTACCCCTCAACCCAGTTCGCTTGCGTCGAGAAGATGAGTGTCCGCTTGCCCTGCGCCGCAAACTCCCAGGCCGCGAACAGGGCCAGATGTGACGTCTTTCGGGGATAGGGCTTCTTCTCACGGCCGCGGGGCGGCTTTTGAACCACGAAATGATCCAGGAACGGGCCGTTGTTGGTCAGATCCAGGGTTAGGCGCGCATCACGCGCACGCCACGCCAGCATTCCGAAACGCTGGCGTGTTGGCCGCCAGTCAGACCGCACGGCATCGCCTGGCTCGTCCGCCCGTATCCACGCAGTCAGATCATCGAGCTCATCTCCACTCGGGAGAATCGCCGAGAGGCAGACAATACGGCGATCGGCCGAGTCCGCGCGGCGCAACAAGCGCTGCACCAGCGTCTCGTAGCGGATCTCACGCTCGCTCGGCCCGATCATGTGGCCTTCATCGAGCACGATCAGCCCGACGTCGTCGATCAGGCTCGGATCGCTTCTCAACGCGAAGTCGAGTTTCTCCGGCGTCGCTATGATGATCTCCCGCGATCGGAGCGCGTCCTCGTCACCAGCCGAGAGCCCGCTGGCGCCGTAGAGCGACGACACACTGAATCCGAGCGGCGCGAAGGTTTTACGAAACGATCGTTCTGTCTGAGCCGAGAGCGCTCGCAGCGGCGTCACGATGAGAACTCGCCGCGCCGAGGACAGCGTCATGAGCGCGGCGATCTCAGCGACGCGCGTTTTCCCGGCGCTGGTGGGTAGGGCGACAACCAGGTCATCCTTGACATCCGTCGAGCGGCGCGCCGCCTCACGCTGCGAGGGCCACAGCTCGACCTCGGAATTCTTCCGAGCGTAGAGAGACCCAATAAACAATCGTCGCAGATCGGGATACTTCTCGGCGGCGCCCTCAGGTGGCTCCGTCGGCAGGTTCTGGTGCAACGAATGTTGCCATAGGTCGTCGATCAGATGCCGGCACAGATTGGTGATCCACCACAGCGGTACGTTCTCCGCATTGTCGGCCAAGCTGACGGCCGTTGTGAGGAGCGAGCGCGCCGCGTCGAGCGGTTCGTCTTCGCCGGTCTCCAACGCGAAATCGAAGAAGGCCAACGCCCGACAGATCGTGGTGTTGAGAACAATCGCCAGGATCTCGTCGACATCGGCATCCTCACCGGACAGCCCCGCAGCAATCCGGTCGTCACCATGCGCCGCGTCGTTCAGCCAACCGCGCACGTAGGCTCGAAGCCCATCAAGGTCGCGGAGCACCAACCGCATCACCGCCATTTCGCCCGGCGTCAAATTCAGGTCGCCCACTGCCTCGTTGAAGAGCGAATAGGCGACGGCCGAGAACCCGGCCAGATGGTAGGCCGTGGCGGCGATCGTCCTGCGGAAACCGCGGTCGGCGGCTTCGGGATCAGCATTCCGCACCAAAGCTTCAAACGCGTTGCCGGCGCGCTCGAACGCCTTGTTCGTCAACTCGGAGGAGCCGGCCTGGGTGCGAAGGGCCATTGCCGCACGGAGCAGCGCAAACCCATGTTCTGCAAGGTCGGTATCGATGGTCGCGCCGAGCGGCGGGGAATTTTCAGGCAGAACGCCACCGCTTCGCATTAGCGACCATGCCGCCCCCCGGTACAGCAGCCGCCCTTGCACGCCGTCCTGCGTCGCGCGCGTCAAAAATGCTTGCAGTTCGTCAGTCGTCTCCAAGGTCTTCCGCTTTCTGGTACATCTCCTTGATGAAGTCCTGATGGTCTTCGATGTGGAGATTCACGACATACTGATCCCGGTTGGTCCCCGCGCCTTCGAGATCGTCCTTCAAAGACGCGTGAGGACCGTTGCCCGACACCGTGAAGAGCATGTGGTCGATGCGATCAGCACGCAGAGCCTTCAGGCCGACTTCGTCGCGAAGGTCGCGGCCGAGTTGCACATCGTCGTCTTCTTTGCTCTCAAGCAAACGGTTCGCGACAAACGCCAACGAGTCCGGCGTGCATCTTCCGT
Organism: uncultured Pelagibius sp.; assembly: GCA_964472095.1. Classification (GTDB taxonomy): domain Bacteria; phylum Pseudomonadota; class Alphaproteobacteria; order Kiloniellales; family Kiloniellaceae; genus Pelagibius. The sequence goes on along the minus strand of CAYYIV010000035.1, from coordinate 5,103 downwards.
TGTCGCGGTTGAGGACCTTACGCGCGCTCGTGACGGTGGCTTTGCCTAGAGCCTTGTTGCTCTTGGCTTCACCTTTCAACAGCCAAAGCTTGGAGTCATCGCCTCCATAGCCCGCCCCGATGAAGTCGTCGCCCCGCATGGCCATGTTGCGCCCGTCCTTGTAGCGCAGGCGGCGCACGGGAACGCGCAGACCGATTTCCTCCTCGACCAGTTCGGTCGCTAATATCTCGCCGAGATCGCCCGAGCGGCCCCTGTCAGTTTGGGGAAGCTGCGCGCGCAGAATTTCTGCGGCAACCTTATAGCCGAGGCGCTGGACGTCATCGGCTATACGCTCAAGCCGATCATAGTGGGAGCGCATGGTCTCGGCGAGGTCGTCACGAACCTCCTCCCGTCCGCCGTCCCTTTCGACATACGTCCAGTAGCGTTTCCGCTTGTTCTCTTCTTTCGTGGCCTCGCACCACTTCTTATAAAGCTCCACGCCGCGCCCCCATGCCGCCTAGCCTAGGTTCATTCACCTCTCCAATCGAACCCGCAGTCTCCGTGCGCGCTCGCGGAAGGCGGCCTCGCCCCCCTCCAAAATGTCGCACACTGCCTTGCGTATTTCCGCGCTCTCAAGGCCGCCCGACGCATAGGTGATCGGCGGCAGACCGCCCGAAGGATGCGGACCCGCCGATGCGACGATGATCTGGTCCGCATCGGTGTTGATGACAAGGTTGGCGTTGTGCGTGACCATGATCACCTGGCGCTTCGCCTTGGCCGCGACGAAGAGCGCCACCAGCTCATCGAAAACCGACTTGGGATCGAGATTCTCCTCGGGCTGATCGATGATCAGCGGGCGATCGTCCGAATCGTCGAGAGCGAGATAGAGCAGCAGCAGGACGATGCCGCGTGTCCCGGGCGACAGCTTCCGGATGTCGACACCGTCGTAGGAGACCTCGTAGCGGACGGTGATGTGATCGGTGCCGAAGAGCCAGTGCGCGAACTGTTTCGACCAGGCCCGGAATTCGGCCTGCTGCGTCGGCGCATAAGGTGCGTGCGACAGCAGGTCTTTCAGGTATTTCGCCATGAAGGCCGTCATGGCGGCCTGAACCTCGGCCGCCGAGCCCGTTTCCCAGGCAGGCTTGAGCGCTTCGGTCGCGGCCGCGATCAGGGAGCCCCGGCCGTAAAAGGGGCCGGTCTTGCGTCGATCGAGAAGTTCTTCCTCCGCCACCGAGCCCCATGCTTGAACGTCGGCGATCCTGCGAACCGAGAAGCTGAGCTTCGTGAGCGTGCCCGACGATGCCGCAAGCCGCGCCATCAGCGGGGCGTAGAGCCCGGCCAGCGCGTTCTGTTCGTTGATGATCGCCTCGAATACCCGGCCATAGGTGTCGTCGCGCTCGGTCTGAAGGTCTTTCCGGCGCACTGCCGCACCTTGCGCGTCCGTGCGCCGGGTTTCGAGGGTCTGGAGCGCGGAGTTCTCCTGCGCGATGCGGCCGGTCAGCGCCGCGTATTGATCGCGGACGACCTTATCGGCGCTGAACAGCGCCTCAAGACGCGTCATTTCGGCGGCGATCGGCGCGAGCGGAAGCGCGGAAAGATCGGCAGTGTCCGGGATCACGGCGACGTTCGGGTCGCCGGGCGGCGGCGGAACGCCGTTGAGCTTGCGGACCTCGCCATCGGCCCATGCGACGTAGGCTGTCAGGCTCTTGTCGACGTCGCCCTTGTAGATAAGCAGGAACTCGTCCCACTGCTTGGCGTCGAGACCGCTGTTGCCGTGGCGCGCCTGCGCCTGGCGGAGCATTTCCGGCGCTCTGGTGGCGCGCATGCTGCGAACCTCGTCCTGCAGGGCGACGAAGGTACGGCGCTGACTGCCGAAGGATTGGATCTTGTTGCGGAGCTTCTGGGCCGCCTCGCTGAGCCGCGTGTGGCGGATGACCTGCGCCTCGGTGCCCTTGACGACGAGCTTGGCGCGATCGGCTGTGTAATCCGCGATCAGCTTCCTCTTCTGCCCGACTTGGGTGGTCAGCGTAGCGACAAAGCTTTCATTCTCAAACTCAGTGGCGACGCGCTCTGAGATGTCGGCGATCGCCTCGGATTCGCGCTCGCGCGCCTGCTGGAACCGCGAAATCTGCTGGTCGCGCAGCTCGGCGAAATCGAGCGCCCATTCGCGATCGTCCTGGGAATGCGACTCGAAGATCACGCGCTCGATCTCGTCAACCAGGCCGTCGGAGACGCCCTTGGCCGAGCAAAGCTCCTCGACGAATTGCTGGGAGAGATACCGGGCGCGCGGAAAGGTCATATGGCCGTTGGCGTCGCTGCCATCCAGGGCGCGCGTGACCGTCGCGCCCCCGCCCCAGGTTAGCGTCGTCGATGCGTTGCCGATCAACTTGCGCGCCCGGGCTAAGAACGACGGGCTGATGTTCTCATCGGCATTCCAGCCGGATGGCGAAATCGCGTCGCAGCCGGCCGCGATCACGTCGGCCAGGGCTGTCTTCCCCGATCCACGCGCGCCGATGATAGCGACGAGGCCATGATTGAGGGGGATGTCGGGCGTGATGGCCCAATCCGCATCGCCGATCCGGACGTGCGAGATGACCTGCGATGGCATCGCCGAGCGTGGCGGCTGCTCGCCGACATAGGCGCGCCCCTCGGGATCGATGCACGCTTGGCGGAGCGCATCGAATTCGAGCCCGCCCTTGATCCACGAGAAGCGATTTCCGAATGGCGACGCCACGTCGTCGAGCTTGTGCGCGTCGCTCCCGTGCAGGCAGGGCTTCAGGCCGCCGCAACGGGTGCGGATTTCGTCGGGGCCGAGATCCCTCTGACCCAACCAGAACTCACGCTGCGCCGGGCTGCCCGCGAAGATCACATGGGCGAAGCCCTCGATCTCGCGCCGGATCGTCTGATCCGTAGCTTCCCGCACGCCCGACGTGCCGTCCGTCGCACCGCCAGCCACCGCGATCAGGATGTTCTTCTTCGCCCATCCGCTTTCGGAGAACACCTCGCGGAGCTTCTGGAAATTGACCTTGAACTGATTGGCCCCATAGGCCAGCGCGGCCCGCCCGTCCGCTATGTTGGGATCGGCCTTCTTGCCGAGCCGGATGAGATCGACCCGCGTGCAATCGAAACGATCCTGCATGACGTTGAACTGTAGGCGCGATAGCAGACGCCGCAGCTCGTCGAGATGCTGCGGATCCTCCGGGCTGACGAACAGGTGGAGATTGACAAAGCCCCCTTTCGCCGTCGCAACGTCGAGCCGGATTTCCACGTTGGGAAAGACCAGCTTGGTGCTGGGCAGACGGCCGGCCGCCTTGTGCCGCAGCACCTCCTCGTAAGTATCGGTCACGTAGTAGTCCGTGACCGCGATGGCCTCGATGACCGGCGTGGCCTGCTCAAGCGCGGTCAGATAGTCGCCCCAAGCGTTCGGACCGCTGAACTGATTGTTCATGACCGTGCCTGGCGCGTGGATATGCGGTTCCCATCTCCGCCATTCTGACCCTCTGCTAAGCATCGTTTCCCCCTTTCCCGGCGGCTATCTTGATTTGTCCGCCTTGTTCGTCCGCGGCGCTCCATTCCAAAGACTCGACAATGGCGCCGCCGCCAGCCTGTCGCCGAACGGCACGACGTCCGCGCTATCGTAAAGGACGACGCCAAAGGCGAAGCGGTCTCCGCACGCCTCGGCCAAGGCTCGCAGGCCGCCGAAATCACCGGCTTTGACCGTTGCGCTCGCCTTGACTTCGATGCCTGCGATCATCCCGTCATCGCGTTCCAGCACGATGTCCACCTCGCGCCCGTCCCGATCCCGAAAATGGTGAGGCGTCAGCCGCAGGTCCGAGGCCGTCATCAGCTTCAGAACCTCCGCGAACACGAAGCTTTCGAGCAGCGCGCCGAACGTGCCGCGATCCGCCTTAACCCTGTCGAAGGAAAGACCGCGCACAGTCGCTAGCAGGCCGGAATCGAGGAAGTGCAGCTTCGGCGTCTTGACGATGCGCTTCAGGGCATTGGTGAACCATGGTTGTACCGTCGCGATCAGGAACACCTGCTCAAGCAGCCCGACATAACGCTGCCCCGTCTTGTGGCTGACGTTGATGCCGGCGCCGAACTGCGAATAGTTGACCAGCTGCCCGGAGTGCTCGGCCAGCAACCGCACGAATTTCGGAAGTTCCGTTAGCTTCTCGACGTCAGCGATATCCCGCAGATCGCGCGTGAGGACCGACGTGAGATAGGACCTCGACCAGTCCTGCCGCCGACGCTCGCTGTCGCGGCTGATCGCTTCGGGAAAGCCTCCGAGCAAGACGAGATGGACAAGTTCATCGCCGACAATTGCGTCCCGCTGGCTCTGGAGCTTCCCCTCGAACAGGCGCCCCAGGAAGGTCGGTGTCCGACCTTCGATCTCTGCCCTGGCCAGCGGCAGCATCTGGATGGTTTCCATCCGGCCGGCCAGACTGTCCGCAATACGCGGCAGGGTCAGCACGTTCGCCGAGCCGGTGAGCAGGAATCGACCTGGACGATAGTCCTCGTCGACTGTCTTTTTGACCGCTAGCAACAGATCCGGCGCGCGTTGGATCTCGTCGATGATGGCCCGGTCCAAGCCGCGAATGAAGCCGGCCGGATCGGATTGGGCGGCCTCAAGGACCGTCTGATCATCGAGCGTGATATAGGTCCGCCCGGCTTCTCCCATTTTTCGGACGAGTGTGGTCTTGCCGGCCCGACGTGGTCCCACGATCAGGACCACCGGGGTATCCGAAAGGGCTTCCTCCGCCCGCCGCTCCACAAACCGCTCGAACATGCAATCCCCGACCCCGGACGATTGGGACTATCGCTATCGGCTAATTGGAAGTCAATGGTCCGCTAATTGGAAGTTACGAGATCGCGATCTGGATGGCCTGGAGGGGAAAGCCTTCCCCCTGGTCGGCGCTGATGTCGCCGACACACCCCCTTCTGCGGGGAGGACCCCGCAACGCCCCCTTTAGAGTGAGAGTGCGGACCGGGTTCGCCGTGACGGGTTGAGGGCTGGAGGAGAGGCCTCCGGCGCCCGTCGCGGAGGTTTCCCCATGAATACCGAAATCATCGATGCCGGGCGTGACATGAGCGGCGGCTACAAGGTGGATGTGTCGCGCGGCA
>CAYYIV010000034.1:0-50611 GCA_964472095.1 uncultured Pelagibius sp. | reverse complement strand
TTGTGGCAGTGCACGGAGATCACCGCCTTGTCGATGTTGGGCACCCGGTTCTTCAACATGGCGATCAGCGCATGGAACTCTTCCGGGATGGTGTAGCCGACGGTATCCGGGATATTGATCGTGCCGGCGCCGGCCTTGATCGCCGATTCCACGCAGCGGCAGAGGAAATCGTGCTCGGTGCGGGTGCCGTCCTCCGGCGACCACTCGACGTCGTCGCAGAGGTTGCGGGCGTGGCCGACGCTGTCGATCACCGCCTGGTGCACCGCCGCCGGCTCCATCTGCAGCTTGAACTTCATGTGCAGCGGGCTGGTCGAGATAAAGGTGTGGATGCGGGGGCCGGCGGCGCCCTTCAGCGCCTCGGCGGCGCGGTCGATATCGCGCCGGGTGGCGCGGGCGAGGCCCGCCACGCGGGCCGCCTTCACCTTGGCGGCGACCGCCTGCACGGCCTCGAAGTCGCCCTTGGAGGCGATCGGGAAGCCGGCCTCGATGACATCGACGCCCATTTCCTCCAGGATCTGGGCGACCTGCAGCTTTTCTTCGAGGTTCATGGAGCAGCCGGGCGACTGCTCGCCGTCGCGCAGGGTGGTGTCGAAAATCAGCACGCGATCCCCAGCGGTCCTGCCGCCGGTCGCGCCTTCATTCCCAACTGCCTGCTTGCTTACCACTGCCTGCTTCACCCTCGTATCGGGTCGCCCGCGTCTGGGGCCGACCCGGTCCCGTCAAATTCCTGCCTCCGGCCACGCACAGCCGCTAACCGCGGCGGCGTGGAGCGGCGGAAGAAAAGTTGGCGCAGGCCGATCCTTCGAGGCCACGGGAAGAGCTCACTGCTTCTGACGGCCCACCTGCGAAAGGTGATTGCGGCCTTCGATAGCTTGCGCCGTCTCCCGTCTCAGCGCAGGGGCCCACCAGGGACCAGCCATTCGTTCCAGAAGCGTGGTTAACACCTACTTTTCTAAACCCCGCTCATGAGGTTAACAATATCTAATTTGTAAGCGTTAAGAATTGCTGAAGTGCAGCGCCCTCCTACGTTTTTTTCATCGAAGAAGGTTTTCCGGAGATTACCTGGGAAGGGAGAAGTCGGCCCCTCTTCGCACGAGACCGAGAGCGCCTTGGCCGATCGCCAGGGACGCGGAACCGGTCAGGGACTACCCTTCCCGGCGGAGTCTATACAGCACGTGCCGCGCGAGCCGGTGGTCGGTCGGCAGGCTGGGGTGGTCGAAGTCGTCGGCCGGGTCACGGGTCATGCCGAGGCGGCGCATGACAGCCTGCGAGCGGCTGTTGGTCGCGGCGGTCAAGGAGACGATCTCCACCAACCCGAGATCGTCGAAGCCGAAACGCAGCGCCGTCCCGGCGCCCTCGGTGGCGTAGCCCCGGCCCCAGAACGCGCGGGCAAGACGCCAGCCGACCTCGACGCAAGGGGTGAAGTGGGCTTGAAAAGAAGGCACCGAAAGGCCGATGAAACCGATGAAGGGCGCCACGCCCGGCACCTCCACCGCCCACCAGCCGAAGCCGCGCTCAGCCAGCGCCGCCCGCATGCGCCCGACCATCGCTCCGGTCTCCGCCGGCGTGAGCGGAGCGGGAAAGTGCTCCATCACCCGGGGATCGGCGTTCAGCGCCGCGAAGGGCGCCAGGTCGCTCTCCCGCCAGGGCCGCAGGAGCAGGCGTTCGCTGGTCAGCGTGGGAACGGTCTCGGTCGGCATAGTGGCGGGAGACTAGCGGAAAAGCCCGGCGAGGCGCCACTCCCCGGAAAACACTTCGGGCCCCGCGCAGTGCAGCGCGGGGCCCGAAGCCGAGCGTAGAGCCCGAAGGAAAGCCTAGTTCTTTTCCTTGTCGACCAGCTGGTTGGCCGCGATCCAGGGCATCATGGCGCGCAGCTTGGCGCCGACTTCCTCGATGTTGTGCTCGGCATGGCGGCGGCGCTCGGCCTTGAAGGAGGGCTGTCCGGCCCGGCACTCGGTCACCCAGTCGCGCGCGAAACGGCCGGACTGGATGTCGTCCAGCACCCGCTTCATCTCCGCCTTGGTCTCCGCGGTGATAATGCGCGGGCCGGTCTTGTAGTCGCCGAACTCGGCAGTATTGGAGATCGAGTAGCGCATGTTGGCCATGCCGCCCTCGTACATCAGATCGACGATCAGCTTCACCTCGTGCAGGCACTCGAAATACGCCATCTCCGGGGCATAGCCGGCGTCCACCAGGGTTTCATAGCCGGCCGAGATGAGCGCGGTGAGGCCGCCGCAGAGCACCACCTGCTCGCCGAAGAGGTCAGTCTCGCACTCCTCCTTGAAGGTGGTCTCGATCACGCCCGAACGCCCGCCACCGATGGCGGAGGCGTAGGAAAGCGCGATCTCCTGCGCGTTGCCCGAGGCATTCTGCGCCACCGCGATGAGGCAGGGCACACCGCCGCCGCGCACGTATTCGGAACGCACGGTGTGGCCCGGGCCCTTCGGCGCGATCATGAAAACGTCGAGGTCCTTGCGCGGCTCGATGAGGTTGAAGTGGACGTTGAGGCCGTGGGCGAAGGCGAGGGCGGCGCCTTCCTTCAGGTTCGGCTCCAGGCTGTCACGGTAGATGTCGGCCTGCAGCTCGTCCGGGGTCAGCATCATGACCACGTCGGCCCACTTGGCGGCGTCTTCCGGCGCCATCACTTGGAAGCCGGCCTTCTCCGCCTTCTTGGCGGTCGCCGAGCCGGCCCGAAGCGCAACCCGGACGTCAGCAACGCCGCTGTCCTTCAGATTGTTGGCATGGGCATGGCCCTGGCTGCCGTAGCCGACGATGGCAACTTTCTTGCCTTTGATCAGATTGACGTCGGCGTCCCGATCGTAATAGACGCGCATTGCGGCCGTCTCCCTTTGTCATTTTGTTGTCCGAAAGGCTCGGGCCGGGTTCTAAAGCGCCGCACCGGAAAGCGCAACGGGATTCCCGGCATGGCCCCGTGCGCCTGCCGCATAGCCGGGAACTGGCGGAAATCCTGGAGTTCTTTGACCTATTCGGCGGCGGCCTGGAGGAAGTCCAGGTCGGCGAAGCCGACCGTCAGATCCGGGCTGACCACCAGCACCCGGTCGGTCGGGACCGACTGCCAGGTCTCCGGCTGTTCCAGCGGCTCAGAGACGATGGAAACCGCCTTCCCGGGACCGCAGTCGGCCGCGCGCCAGTAGAGGCTCGGCGGCGCCTGGTCGCTGGCATGACGCACGGCGTAGATCGAGCGGCCGTCGCTGAGCGCCGCGGTGAAGCGCAGGGCCTCGCGCACCCCCGCCTCCGCCATCACCTCGTGCACCTGGGCGAGGGTGCGCGAGAGCGCCCCCACGGGGTCGTCCTCCAGCCCGTTGCCGAACAGCAGGTAGAACAGCACCTCGCTATCGGTGGTGCCCAGGCGGTGATCGTAGTAGCGGTCGGGGATCATCGATTCCAGCCGCCGGCGCAATTGCTGATAGCCGCCGATCTGGCCGTTGTGCATGAACAGCCAGCGGCCGTGCCCGAAGGGGTGGCAGTTGGGCCGTGAGGAGGCGGTGCCGGTGGAGGCGCGCACGTGGGCGAAAAACAACCCGGCGCGGATCTGCTGGGCCAGGCTTTTGAGATTGGGGTCGTTCCAGGCCGGCAGCACTTCGCGATAGAGCCCCGGCTCCGGACGGTCGCCGTACCAGCCGATGCCGAAGCCGTCGCCGTTGGTCGGGCTCTTCGCCTCGGTGGCGCAGAGGCTCTGGTCCACCAGCGAGTGAACCGGCTTGCAGATCAGCTCTTCCAGATAGACCGGGACGCCGGTATAGGCCAGCCAACGACACATAACACCCTCAGCGAAAAGGCCTTCAACTGGCGCGGAACATATCCGAAAAAGATGGAGAAAGCCTTGCAAAGAACGCAGGGGGTCAGCGCGCGAAGGGGCGCCAAATCCGGCCACTTCTCGGCTGAGAGGCGAAAGACTTTACCCTCAGGTGCCGTTCTGAGGTCGCGCCAGGGGCCCTCAGAGCCCCTGGGGTCCCCGCGAGATGGCGACCACGCCGGTGCGGCTGACGTCAACCAGGCCGAGCGGCTGCATGAGGTCGATGAAGACGTCGAGCTTCTCGCTCTTGCCGGTCATCTCGAAGACGAAGTGGTCGTGGCTGGAGTCGACCACACGGGCGCGGAAGATGTCGGCGATGCGCAGGCTCTCGACGCGCTTCTCGCCGGTGCCAGCGACCTTCACCAGGGCCAACTCGCGCTCCACCGAGGGGCCGTCGAGCGAGAGGTCGCTGACCCGGTGCACGGGCACCAGACGGTCGAGCTGCGCCTTGATCTGCTCGAGGATCTGTGGCGTGCCGGAGGTAACGATGGTGATGCGCGAGAAGCGCTGGCGCGGGTCGACCTCGGTCACCGTCAGGCTCTCGATGTTATATCCGCGCCCGGAGAACAGGCCGATGACGCGCGCCAACACGCCTGGTTCGTTGTCCACCAGCACCGCGATGGTGCGCGATTCGATCTCTTGTGTCTTGTGAGTGGCCATGGCTTCGACCGGGGGCGGAGGCCCCCGCTTTCTATGATCTCGGGTCCGCAGGAAAGGAGGAGGTGCCGTGCCGCTATACGAGCACCATGCCTTCCTCGGAAATCGGCTTGCCGGCCTTGTCCTCCGGCCCCAGCAGCATCTCGTAATGCGCGGCACCCGAGGGGATCATCGGGAAGCAGTTCTCGTCCTTGGTGACCAGGCAGTCGAAGACCACCGGCCGCGGCGTCTCGATCATCTCCATGATCTTGTCGTCGAGTTCCTCCGGCTTCTCGCAGCGAATGCCGACGGCGTGGAAGGATTCCGCCAGCTTCACGAAGTCCGGCAGCGAGGCGGTGTAGCTCTCCGAGTAGCGGCCGCCGTGCAGCAGCTCCTGCCACTGGCGCACCATGCCCATCCACTGGTTGTTCACGATGAACACCTTGACCGGCAGATTGTACTGCGCGATGCAGGAGAGTTCCTGGATGTTCATCAGGATGGAGGCCTCGCCCGCGACATCGATAACCAGGGCATCGGGATGCGCGCGCTGCACGCCGAGCGCTGCCGGCATGCCGTAGCCCATGGTGCCGAGGCCGCCGGAGGTCATCCAGTGGTTCGGCTTTTCGAACTTGAAGTACTGGGCCGCCCACATCTGGTGCTGGCCGACCTCGGTGGTGATGAAGGGGCTGCGGTCCTTGGTCAGCTCGTAGAGCCGCTTGATGGCGTGCTGCGGCTTGATCACACTGCCCTTCTGTTCGAACTTCAGGCAGTCGCGGGCGCGCCATTCCTCGATCTTCTGCCACCAGCCCTTCAGCGCCTTCTGGTCGAGTGCCAGCTTGCGCCCCTGCCAGGCCGCCAACAGATCCTCCAGCACCGAGCCGGCGTCGCCGACGATCGCCAGGTCGACCATCACGTTTTTGTTGATCGAGGAGGCGTCGATGTCGACGTGGATCTTCTTGGAGCGTGGCGAGAACTCGTCGAGACGGCCGGTCACCCGGTCGTCGAAGCGCGCGCCGATGTTGATCATGACGTCGCAGTTGTACATCGCCAGGTTGGCTTCGTAGGTGCCGTGCATGCCCAGCATGCCGAGGAACTGCGGGTCGCTGCCGGGGAAGGCGCCAAGGCCCATCAGGGTATTGGTGCAGGGCACGCCCAACATGCGCACGAAACGGGTCAGCAGCTCGCAGGCCTTGGGGCCGGAGTTGATGACGCCGCCGCCGGCATAGACGATCGGCCGCTTGGCCTGAGCGATGATCTCGACCGCCTCGGCGATCTTGTGGTCTTCCGCCTTGGTCTGCGGGCGGTAGCTGCGGTGGGTGATGTCTTCCGGACCGATGTAGTCGCTGCTCTTGGTCTGCAGCACGTCCTTCGGCAGGTCGATGACCACCGGGCCGGGCCGACCGCTGCGCGCCACGTAGAAGGCCTCGTGAACCGTGCGCGGCAGGTCGGCGACGGCCTTCACGAGGTAGTTGTGCTTGGTGCAGGGCCGCGTGATGCCGGTGGTATCAGCCTCCTGGAAGGCATCGTTGCCGATCAGGTGGGTCGGCACCTGGCCGGTGAGGCAGACGATCGGGATGGAATCCATCAGCGCGTCGGTCAGGCCGGTCACGGCGTTGGTTGCGCCGGGGCCGGAGGTCACCAACACCACGCCGACCTTGCCGGTCGAGCGGGCATAGCCCTCGGCCGCGTGGACCGCGCCGCCTTCCTGGCGCACCAGGATGTGCTGGATGTCGTTCTGTTGGAAGAGAGCATCGTAGATCGGCAGGACGGCGCCGCCGGGATAGCCAAAAATGACGTCAACGCCCTGGTCCTTCAGGGCCCTGATCAGCATCTCCGCACCGGTCTTCTGTTCCGCCGACATCGTTCTCCACCTTCCACTGCAGGGCCCGGTGGTTGGCCGGGCAACATAAAACAGGCCGGCTGAACCGGCCATTTGGAACAATCACTAATGATTTCATCCGCTTCCCCGGGCGCTCGGCCGGGCGAAGGAGCCGGACCCTAGCCCCTTACCCCGGAAGGGTCAACAGATTTTGACGAATTTTCGCAAAAAAAACATCCTCCTGACTTTCTGAATATTGCGTTTCTATGACCATTACCGTCGGATCATTACCAATAAACTGGTGCCGCAGCCAGGTCATCTGGCGCTTGGCGTAGCGCCGCGTCGCCTGCTGAGCCTGGGACAGGGCGGCCTCCAGGCCGGTCTCCGCGGCCAGGTAGGCGGCGAACTCCGGCACACCCACCGCCTTCATCACCGGCAGCGCCGGATCGAGGTCGAGCGCCAGCAGGGCCGCCACCTCCGCCACGACACCCTGGGCCAGCATGGCTTCCAGGCGCGCATCGCAGGTAGCATAGAGGGCCGGGCGCGGGGGCAGCAGGCAGAGCTTGGCAAAGCGGTAGGGCGCTGCCGGGCCAGGCACGGCCTGCCAGTCGGCCAACGAACGACCGGTGGCGACAAGTACCTCCCAGGCACGCAACAGACGCTGGCCGTCGCCGGTCGGCAGGCGAGCCGCCATCGCCGGATCGCGCTCGGCGAGGCGGGCGTGAAAGGCGGCATTGCCGAGTTCGGCCAAGTCGGCGCGGGCGGCGGCGCGGACCGCGGCGGGCACCTCCGGCACCGCGCTCAGCCCCTCCTCGAAGGCCCGCAGGTAGAGGCCGCTGCCGCCGACCAGGATCGGCAGGCGCCCGGCCGCCAGGGCCGTCTCGACCTCCGCGACCGCAAGGTCGCGCCAGCGCGCGGCCGAGCAGGCCTCGGCACCGGACAGGGTACCGTAGAGCCGGTGCGGCACGGCCCCCAGTTCCGGCCCGCGCGGCCGCGCAGTGAGCAGCGCGAGCTCGCGGTAGACCTGCATGGAGTCCGCGTTGATGACGGTGCCATCCCAGGCCCCGGCCACGGCCGCTGCCAGGGCTGACTTGCCGGAAGCCGTCGGCCCGGCGATCATCATCACCAAAGGCCTCTGTTCTGGCGTCAGCGAGTCGGGCGAGGTCGTCATGGGCACTTTCGAGGCGGTGGGTGCTAGCGGGTGGGTTGCAGTACCGGGGGCGGCCTCTGTATAAGCCGCCGATGAAGTACGTGCTTACCGTGATCGGGGACCCCGGCTCAAGACCGCTGACCGCGACGCTGGCCGACGCGGCGCGCTATGCCATCGACAAGAGCTACAGTACCGCCGACGGCGTCCACTGGCTGGCCGAAGGTGTTGCCTGCGAGCTGCCCTTCGAGGGCAGCGAGCCGACCATCACCCAAGCACTGGTCCGCGAGGCGTTGGGCCGCGCACCGCTCGACCTGGCGATCCAGCCTGCCGAGCGCCGCCGCAAGCGACTCCTGCTTGCCGACATGGAGTCGACCATCATCCGCCAGGAGATGCTCGACGAGCTGGCCGCAGTGGCCGGCATCCACGAGGAGGTGGCGGAGATCACCGCCCTGGCCATGGCCGGCGAGCTGAACTTCGAGGCAGCACTGCGCGAGCGGGTGGGCCTGCTGGCCGGCATGACCGAAGAGATGCTGGAGGTTGCCGCCGAACGCATGACTCTGATGCCCGGCGCCAAGGCGCTCATCGCCACCATGCGCAGCGGCGGCGCCTACTGCGCCCTGGTATCGGGCGGCTTCACCTGCTTCGCGGGACGCATCCGCGCGGCCTGCGGTTTCGACGAGGACCGCGCCAACCAGCTGGAGATCGTCGACGGCCGCGTGACCGGTAAAGTGCTGGATCCGATCCTCGGGCGCAGCGCCAAGCTCACGGCGCTGGAGGAGCTCTCCGCCGCGCAGGGTCTGCTGCCCCTCGATGCCTGCGCAGTCGGCGACGGCGCCAACGACCTGGACATGCTGGGGGCGGCCGGGCTCGGCGTCGCCTACTACGGCAAGCCCCGGGTGCGCGCCGCCGCGCACTACCGCATCGACCACGGCGACCTTACCGCGCTGCTCTATATGCAGGGCTACCACGGCGACGAGATCCGCGAGGCGTAGCACATAGCAAAACGGCGGCCCTAAGGCCGCCGTTCGGCTTCGACTGCGGACCTGTTGCGTCAGCTCTGGTCGATCCGCACGGCGACCCATTGGAAGTCGCCCTGGCGGAACACCAACAGCGTCACCACGCGGTAGCCTTCCGACTTCGCCCGCTCGACCTTCGCGGCAACATCGGCCGGGGTGGAGACTTCTTCCTGATCAACCTCGACGATGACGTCGCCGGCGAGCAGGCCCTTTTCGGCACTGGCGCTGCCTTCCTTCACCTCGGTGATGACCACGCCCTTGGCGCCCTCATCGAGCGAGAAGCGGGCACGCAGCTCCGGGGTGATGGTGCCGAGGGCAAGGCCCAGGGCCTCCATATCGGACGGCTGGGCTTCCGGCGGCGTCTCGCTGGGCGAGACGGCGGCCACCTGCTCGGCATCCAGCTCGCCGACCGTCACCCGGACCTTCCTCTCGCCGTCGCGCCGCCATACGGTGACGTCGACTGTGGAACCCACCGCGGTCTCCGCCACGATCGCCGGCAGGCGCCGCATTTCCGTCACCTCGCGGCCATTGAACTCCAGGATCACGTCGCCCTGTGCGATGCCGGCCTCCTCGGCCGGGCCGCCCTGGGTCACTGCCGCGACCAGGGCGCCGCGCGCACGGTCGAGGCGCAGGCCCTCAGCCAGCTCGTCAGTAACATTCTGGATCCGCACGCCGAGCCAGCCGCGCCTTACCTCACCGGTGTCGCGGAGCTGGGCGATGATGTTCTTGGCCATCGAGGACGGCGTGGCGAAGCCGATGCCGACGGAGCCGCCGGAGGGCGAGAAGATCGCCGTGTTCACGCCAATGACCTCACCATCGAGATTGAACATCGGACCGCCGGAGTTGCCCTTGTTGATGGCCGCGTCGGTCTGGAGGAAGTTGTCGTAGCGCCCAGCGTTGATGTCGCGCTGGCGCGCCGAGACGATGCCTGCTGTCACCGTCCCGCCAAGGCCGAAGGGGTTGCCGATGGCAACCACCCAATCACCGATTCGGGTGGCGTCGGAGTCGCCCCAGGTGGTAGCCGGCAGGGGGCGATGGGCCTCGACCTTCAGCAGCGCCAGGTCGGTATCCTTGTCGCTGCCCACGATGACCGCATCGAGTGACGTGCCGTCGGACAGCACGACCTCGACCTCATCCGCCTCGGCGATGACGTGGTGGTTGGTCACGATGTAACCGCTGGGATCGATAATGAAGCCGGAGCCGAGGGAACTGCCGCGCCGCTGTTGCTGAGGCGGCGGTGGCTCGCCGCCTTCGCCGCCTTCGCCGCGGCGCTCGAAGAATTCCTTGAAGAATTCCTCGAACTGTTCGGCCTGACCGCCCTCGATGGTCTGCCGGGTCTGGATGTTGACCACGGTCGGCAGCAGCTTCTCCACCATGTCGGCAAAGGTTTCGGGAGCGGAACGAGCCTGTGCCGCCGACGCCCAGGCCAATGCCAACAGGGCGGTGACCAGTGCGGCCAGTGCGAGCCACAAGCGCCCTGCGGGAATCGGCTGCGCCGCGGCCAGAGCCACAGGCCCGCGCCGTTGCATTCCGGAAATTCGAGTCACTGTCAGTCTTCTCCTTGCGCTTGGAGACCTGCTCCGACCGGTTCCTGGGCCCCGCCTCATCCGCGAGGCCGCCCTGCCATTGCCTGGTAATCTGGAGCTGCTCGGGCCGGCTTTGTAGCCCCTCTCGATAAAGAAGTGTATCACCCCGAAGCTGCGATACGAAGTAGGCGAATTTGTGGCGCCTCGGCGCCATTCCTACGTTTGCTGGCGGTCTTTTCTATCCGCGCAGGAGCCAGACGAGCAATACCCCCAGCGCCGCCGCGGCCAGCCCGCCGACTCGGAGGCCTTCCGGCGGCACCGTCTCCAGCATGGCCAGGATCTGCTTGAGACGGTGCGGCACGATGGCCAGAAACAACCCCTCGATCACCAGGACCAGGGCGAGTGCCGTCAGGAAATCGGTCATCCGCCTTCAGCAGCAGATGAGCCACCTAGTCGGTGGCGGCATCGGGAGGCCGATTGCCCTGGGCCTCGTTGAAGAAGCTGAAGAACTCGCTATCGGGCGACAACACCATATAAGTGCTGTCGGCACCCAGCGCCTCACCGTAGGCTTCCATCGTCCGATAGAAGTTGAAGAACTCGGCATCCTGGCCGAAGGCATCGTTGAGGATCTCGGTACGCAGCCCCTCGCCCTGGCCGCGCAGGATATTGGCCTCGCGATCGGCCTCGGCCTTGATGACCGTAGCCTCACGGTCCGCCGCCGCGGTAATGCGCTGGGCCTGCTCGAAGCCCTGGGCGCGGAACTCGGCGGCCTCCCGCTCACGCTCGGAGCGCATGCGGTCGAAGACCGACTCCCGGGTCTCGTCGGGCAGGTCGGCGCGGCGGATGCGGACATCGACCAGCGTGATGCCGAAGCGCCGGGTCTCCTGGTCGACGTTTTCTTTGAGGCTCTGCAGAATCTGCGTGCGCTCATCGGAGAGCACCGAGGCGAGCGTCGAGTTGCCGAGAATCTGGCGCAGGCGGCCGTTGATGATCGTTCCCAGACGCGGACGGGCAGTTTCCTCAGAGCGCACCGTCTGGAAGAACAGCAGCGGGTCGGCGATGCGGTAGCGCGCAAAGACGTCGACGATCAGGCGCTTCTGGTCCGACAGCAGGATGTTCTCCACCGGCGGATCGAGGTTCAGCACGCGCCTCTCGTAGTACTGGACGTTCTGGAGCAGCGGGATCTTCCAGGCCAGGCCAGGCTCCGAGATCACCCGCTTCGGCTCGCCGAACTGCATAACGATGGCCTGCTGGGTCTGATTGACGACAAACAGCGATCCGTAGGCGACCAGGCCGAGGACGACGATCACGACGCCAATGATGAGGTTGATGCTCATGCGCATGGTGTCTGCTCCTCAGTTGCCGTTGCCGCCGGAGCGCGGGATAGCGCCCTGCGAACGACGAAGTTCGTTCAGCGGCAGATAGGGTATCGCCCCACCGCCGGTTTGGCTGTCGAGGATCACCTTGTCGGTGCGACTCAGTACTTCCTGCATGGTTTCCAGATACATGCGGCGGCGGGTGACGTCGGGATTCTGCTGGTAAGCGCGGTACACCGAGAGGAAGCGCTGGGCATCACCTTCGGCCTCATTCTCCAGCTGCTCCTTATAGGCCTCGGCACCCTGCACCACCCGCAAGGCTTCGCCGCGGGCGCGGGGCAGGATGTCGTTGCGGTACCTGTCCGCCTCGTTGCGCGCGCGGTCGCGATCCTGCTGGGCCCGCAGGACGTCGTTGAAGGCGTCGATGACGGCGCCCGGGGGCTGCACATCCTGCAGCGCCAGTTCGGTGATCTCGATGCCAGCCTCGTATTCGTTGAGTGTCAGCTGCAGCAGGCTGCGGGCCTCCGCTTCCACTGTACCGCGTGCCTCGGTCAGCGCCGGCTGGATGTCGGTGCGGCCGATGATCTCGCGCATCGCGCTCTCGGCGGCAATCTTCACTGTCGCCTCGGGTTCGCGAATGTTGAACAGATACTGGCCGGCATCGGCGATCTTCCACTGTACGGTGAAGTCGATGTCGATGATGTTCTGATCGCCAGTCAGCATCAGGCTCTCTTCCTCGACGTCGCGCCGGGCGGTCCGCGCCCTATCGCTTCCGGCCGCGACAAAGCCGATGTCGATCTGCTGTACCGAGGTGACGCTGGGAGTGAGCGCGGTCTCGATTGGCCAGGGAAGATGCCAGTTGAGGCCCGGCTCAGTGGTTTCGACCCACTTGCCGAAGCGCAGCACGACGCCCTGCTCGTTGGTCTGGACCCTGTAGAGGCCGGTGAACAGCCAGACGAGGACCACCGCCAGGCCGATCAGCAGATAGGCTGACTTCCCGAGGCCGCTGCCGCCGCCCGGGAGCATGCTGCGGAAGCGGTCCTGCCCCTTCTTGATGAAATCCTCGAAGTCGGGTGGCCGCGGGCCACCACCAGAACCGCCGCCGCCGCGGCCCCAGGGACCGCCGCCGGGCCCGCCGGACCCTCCACCGCCGCCGCCGCCCCAAGGGCCGCCGCTGCCACCTTTATTTTCCCAAGGCATACTGTAAATCCCCGCTGCCTGTGCCTCTGTACCCTACAGGGTATGATTCGAGGCTGAAATCCCTGTGCGCCGGTCTTATATCACGGCTGAGCTATTGTTCTAGCCAAGTCTGCCTGATACCTCCTGGTGGGATATCGGCAGGATCGGGGAGTTTTCAAGGAATGAGTGCGATCAGCGAAGCCACGGTACTGGCGGCCCTGAAGGCGGTGAAGGACCCCGGGAGGGGTGAGGACATCGTCAGCCTAGGCATGGTTTCCGGCCTGATCGTCAAGGGCGGCAACGTCGGCTTTGCGATCGAGGTGGATCCGCGCCAGGGCGCCGCCATGGAGCCCTTGCGCAAGGCCGCCGAGAAGGCCGTCCACGACCTAGCGGGGGTGACCTCCGTGACTGCCGTGCTGACCGCCGAGCGCGCGCCGCAGGCAACGGCCGGAGCCGCCGGCAGCGGCGGTGCGAAAGCGGGCGGCAAGCAGCCCGCCGCCGGGCCCGGTGGCACCATGATCCCCGGCATCCGCTCTATCGTCGCGGTGGCCAGCGGCAAGGGCGGCGTCGGCAAATCCACCGTCACCACCAACCTCGCCCTCGGCCTCGTCCAACTGGGCCTCAAGGTCGGCATACTCGACGCCGACATCTACGGCCCCTCGCAGCCCCGCATGCTGGGCATCAGCGGACGCCCCACCTCGCCCGACGGCAAGATCCTCAATCCGATGGAGAACTACGGCCTGAAGTGCATGTCCATGGGCTTCCTGGTGGCAGAGGACACACCGATGATCTGGCGCGGGCCGATGGTGCAGAGTGCTCTGCAGCAGATGCTGCGCGACGTCAATTGGGGCGAGCTCGACATCCTGGTGGTGGACATGCCGCCGGGCACCGGCGACGCGCAGCTGACCATGGCCCAGCAAGTGCCGCTGACGGGAGCGGTGATCGTCTCCACGCCGCAGGACATTGCTCTGCTGGACGCCCGCAAGGGTCTAAACATGTTCCGCAAGGTCGACGTGCCGGTACTCGGAATCGTCGAGAATATGAGCCTCTTCATCTGCCCCAACTGCGGCCACGAATCGCACATCTTCAGCCACGGCGGCGCCAGGCGCGAGGCCGAGCGCCTCGGCATGGAGTTCCTCGGCGAGCTGCCGCTCGACATCGAGATCCGCGAGACCTCAGACAGCGGCCGACCGGTGGTGGTTTCGCGGCCGGAGGCGCCCAACGCCCAGGCCTTCGTCGCCATCGCCAAGCGGGTGTGGGAGAAGGTATCCGCCCAGATTGGCGCCGGCGGCCCGCGCCAGGCCCCCAAGATCGTCATGCAGTAAATTTGCTGCCGAACCTCGCGCAGACGTGAGCCCGCGTTGATTTGCCAAAAGCGCCGGACGGCGCCACCTTCACGTACGATGCAACAGCGCGACGGGATGACCATGATGCTGCGCTTTGAGCTTTCACGCCGCCGACTCGCGGCCGCGGCCCTGGCGGGCGGCCTCGCCGCCGGAGTCTTCGCCGCCGCGCCAACCCTGGCCCTCGATCCGGTTTTCAGCGACGACGGCCTCGCCATCCGCGGCTACGATCCGGTGGCCTACTTCACCGACAGCAAGCCGGTCGAGGGCAAAGCCGCGTTCACCTACAGCTACGAGGGCACCGTCTGGCGCTTCGCCTCGGCTGCCAACCGCGACGCCTTCGCCGCCGAGCCGGCGCGCTACGCACCGCAGTACGGCGGCTACTGCGCCTGGGCCGTCTCTGAGGGCTACACGGCCCCGATCGACCCCGACGCCTGGCACGTCGAGGACGGCAAGCTCTACCTCAACTATTCGAAGCCGGTGCAACGGCGTTGGGCGGAAGACATTGCGGGCAACATCTCCAAGGCCGACGGCAACTGGCCCGGCCTCAGGGACGCTCACTAGCGCAGATCACGGGCGCATGGAATCGCCTTCGGCGATCCATCGACCGTGTGAATCTGCTCTACCCGTTTGAATTAGATCGGCGCCTCAGCCGCCGAACATCTTTTTCAGATTCTCGAATCCGGCCTCGTAGATGCCGCTGATGGCCGCCACGGCATCGCCCTCCGGCGCGCCCTTGGCCTCGAACTCGCTGGACCACTCGACGGCACAGCCCTTGCCGCTGTCGCGCACCTTCAGGGTGGCGGTGTAATTGCTCACCGGCAGCGGGCCGGAGACGATGGTGTAGGTGTAGCGGCGCTCCTTGTCGTCGATCTGCTCAAGCTTTTCCTCGATGGTGCCGCCGCCCAGCAGGGAGAGCTTGCGCAAGGTGCTGCCGTCCTCTTTCTTCAGTTCGCTCTTCTCGACGGCGGGATGCCAGTCCGGCAGAGCGTTGAAGTTTCCGATCACCGCCCAGACGGTCTTTGCCGGCACCGGAAGCTCGGTAGTTGAACTGACCTTGGCCATGACGCTAGGGCCTCCCTCTCTTCGTTCTTGGTTATGGCATTCGCGAACAGGGGGCAGTCTAGAACCTCCTTCGCGGGGTCGACAACCGAGCCGAAAGGCTTAGCTGCGCCGCTCCAGCACCACGATGCTGAAATCCGGCTGGCCCTCGCCGCCGGAGACCGGCGCGTCGCGGCGCACCTCCCGCCACGCCGCCGGGTCGAGGGGCGGAAAGATGGTGTCGCCTGCCGGGCTGGCGTGCACCTCGGTCAGGTAGATGCGCCGGGCCAGAGGCAGTGTCAGCTCGTAGATCTGCCCTCCGCCGATCACCATCACTTCGGTCGCACCGCTGGCCGCCGCCAGCGCCTGCGCGCGGGCGAGCGCGCCGGCAACATCGGCGAAGATCTCGACACCCTCCGGCCGGAACGCGGCGTCGCGGGTGATCACCAGGTTGGGCCGGCCGGGCAGCGGCTTGCCGATGGACTGGTAGGTCTTGCGGCCCATCACCACCGGCTTCCCGAGGGTCTGCGCCTTGAAGAACTTGAGGTCGCCGGAGAGGTGCCAGGGCAGGCCGCCGTCCCGCCCGATGACGCCGTTGTCGGCGCGCGCCAGGATGAGGGCGATCGGCACGCCCCTGTGGTCGCAGCCTGCCATCGGTCAGAGCGCCGTGGTCATACAGCGACGGGCGCCTTGATGTGCGGATGCGCCTCGTAGCCGACCAGCTCGAAATCCTCGAAGCGGAAGGCGAAGAGGTCTCGTACCTGCGGATTGATCCTCAGGGTCGGCAGGGCGAGCGGCGCGCGCTGCAGCTGCAGGTCGGCCTGCTGCTGGTGGTTCACATAGAGGTGCGCGTCGCCCAGGGTGTGCACGAAGTCGCCGGGCTCGAGGCCTGAGACCTGCGCCACCATCATGGTGAGCAGCGCGTAGGAAGCGATGTTGAAGGGCACACCGAGGAAGATGTCGGCGCTGCGCTGGTAGAGCTGGCAGGAGAGCCGCCCCTCGGCGACATAGAACTGGAACAGGCAGTGGCAGGGCGGCAACGCCATGCGCTCAACCTCCGCCACGTTCCAGGCCGAGACGATGAGGCGGCGCGAGTCCGGGTTGCTTTTCAGCTGGCGCAACAGCTGGCCGATCTGGTCGATGTGGCGGCCATCCGGCGTCGGCCAGGAGCGCCACTGCGCGCCGTAGACCGGCCCGAGGTCGCCCTTCTCGTCGGCCCAGTCGTCCCAGATGCTGACGCCGTGCTGCTTCAGGTAGGCGATATTGGTGTCGCCCTGGAGGAACCACAACAGCTCGTGGACGATCGACTTCAGGTGCAGTTTCTTAGTGGTCAGCACCGGGAAGCCATTGCCGAGGTCGAAGCGCATCTGATGGCCGAAGAGGCTCTGGGTGCCGGTGCCGGTGCGGTCGCTCTTGTAGCACCCTTCCACGCGGACCTTGCGCAGGAGATCGAGGTACTGCTTCACGTCGGTCCTTCTTTCGTCCTGGGTCCTGCCGGCAGACGCCGAGTCGCTTAGGCCATTCTAGCGCAGATGGCGCCGATGGGGCCCTCCAAATCCGCCCGCCTAGGCTCCGCGGAGGCTGCCGCGGGCGGGCGCGCGTAGACCTTTTATCAACCTCGCAAAGTGCCTATATTGGGGGCGCCGGCTTGCCGGCTATGGTGCTAAACGGGCCTGTGGAATAAGCGTGACGGACCCGGGGGCAGTACCCGGCGCCTCCACCAAACCCCTCCCCATCGTCGATATCTGGCTTTGCGGGGGGCTCTCAGGGGGGCGAAATAGGATCGACGTGCGTGGTAAAGATGGGTTCGGTGCCCGGCATGGTACCGCCGTTATCGGGCCGAAACTCTAGTTGCGAACGACAACTACAGTGAGGCTCGCCTCGCCGCTTAATTGCGGTCAGGTAAGCCAAATCTAAGTCCTAGACTCTCACAAGTATAGGCGGGGTTCGGGGCGCACCTGGCAACAGAAGCGCCCCACTCGGGGGAGCCAGGGGGAGCAATATCCTCGGCAGGGAAAAGCAACGAGAGGCTGGTCTGGAAGAGACGTGACGGAGGAAATCGGCAACGACAGCCTGCGGTACGACCGCATGGTGGAGGACGCGCTGCGCAGCGTGGTGCGGCGGGCCCTGATCCATGCCGGCGAGCACGGCCTGCCGGGCAACCACCATTTCTACATCACCTTCCGCACCAACCATCCGGAAAGCGAGATTCCCGAAGCTCTCAGGGAGCGCTATCCCGGCGAGATGACCATCGTCCTGCAGCACCAGTTCTGGGGCCTCGAGATCAGTGAGGACCGGTTCTGCGTCACCCTCAGCTTCGCCGACGTGCCGCACCGCCTGGTGGTGCCTTTCGCCGCGGTGACCGCTTTCGCCGACCCCTCGGTCCGCTTCGGACTGCAGTTCGACGTGGAAAGTGACGATGCCAAGAGCGGCCCCGTCGCTGCCGGTGACGCCGTCACCCTGTTCGAAGACGACACAGCCACGGAGCGCGACGAGGACGACGACGCAATGGCGCCGGTCGAAGGCGAGAAGCAGAGCGGCGAAAAAGTCGTTACCCTCGACGCCTTCCGCAAGAAGTAGCAGCGGCGGCCGGATGGCCGCTCCCTGAAAACCCGAGAAATTAGGTGATGCCTAGCTGCGCTTGCCCATGGTGGCGGGGTCCCAGCGCTTGGTCGGCTTCTGGCCTGGGGCCTTGCCGAGGCTGCTGGCGACGGCAGGGCGCTGCACCAGGCCGACGAACTCTTCGAATCGCCGCTTCAGCTCGAGGCGCTCCTCCGGGGTCATCTCGGACTCCGGGATTTCGCTGAGGTCGCGGTGTCGGATATCTTCCATGGCCTGCTCCTTCACATGCAGGGGCCGGGCGGGACCGCACAGCCTGCGCCCCGCGCCCGCCGGGACAAGGCCCCTGCAGAGCGGCTATCATCCCGCCCCTTGGTTAAGGCAGTGTTATCAGCCATGCCATTTTTGCCCCTGCTGACCCGATTCCGCCGCGGAATCCGATGACGACCCCACAAGACCTGCCGGAATTCCTGATCGACGCGCCGGAGGGGCCGGCCCCGGGGCCGCTCACCTTCGCCTTCGCCCACGGCGCCGGCGCGCCGATGGACACGCCGTTCATGAGCCATTTCGCCACCGCCCTGGCCGCCCGCGGCTGGCGGGTTGTTCGCTTCGAGTTCTCCTACATGGCCCGGCGGCGCAGTACGCTGACGCGCCCGCCACCGGACCGCCAACCGCTGCTGCTGGACACCTGGCGCCGGGTGATCGCCGCGCTGGGCCCTGAAAAGCTGGTGATCGGCGGCAAGTCGATGGGCGGGCGCATGGCCAGTCTGGTTGCCGACGAGGCCGGGGTCAGGGGCCTCGCCTGCCTCGGCTACCCCTTCCACCCGGCCGGCAAGCCGGAGCGCCTGCGCACGGAACACCTCGCAGCCCTACGGACCCCCTGCCTGATCTGCCAGGGAGACCGTGACATCCTCGGCAACGCCGCGGAGGTGGCCGGCTATGATCTCGCCCGAGGTGTCCGCCTGCACTGGGCCGAGGACGGCGACCACGACTTGAAGCCGCGCAAGGCCAGCGGTCGCAGCGCCGCGCAGAACTGGGACGAGGCCGTCGAAACCCTCGACGCCTTCTTCCGCACGCTGGCCTAACCGGTAGCAGCAGCCAGGGCCTCTGGAGGCATGTAGACCAGTTCGTACTTCAGGCCGTCGGGATCGGCGAAGAACACCGCGTAGTAGCCTGGGAGGTAGTCGTACTCGGCCGGCGCATCGAGCACCTCGATGCCTTCGCGCCGCAACAGGTCGTAGCAGCGCTCCACCCGCTCCCGGCTGTCGGCATTGAAGGCGAAGTGATGGAAGCCGGGGGCGTAGCGATTGGCGGCCTTGCCGGCGTGCTCGGCCCGCGCCTGCCATAGATTGATGGCGAAGCCGCCCGGGGCCACCCAGAGCGTCATCTCTGGCGTTTCTTCCACCAGACTGTAGCCGAGGAAGCCCAGCAGCGGGGCATAGAAGCGCTCCGTCGCGGCGGCGAGGTCGCTGACGGTAATCCCCAGATGGTTCATGCTACCCAAGGTCATGGTGGAAACTCCCTGTGCAACTTCAGTGCCTCAAAAACATCTCTGGAGGTAACACAAGGCTGCTGACAACATGCTGTCAGGATGGCTTTGCTACACTCCCTGTCAGGAGGAGGCAGGATGCGACGGGCTGACAGATTATTTCAGATAGTTCAGGAGCTTAGGCGCCGCAAGCTGGTGACGGCTCGGCAGCTCGCCGACACCCTCGAAGTGTCGGAGCGCACGATCTATCGCGACATCCGCGATCTCGCCGGCTCGGGAGTACCCATCGAGGGCGAGGCCGGCGTCGGCTACGTGCTGCAGCGCGGCTACGACCTGCCGCCGCTGATGTTCACCGAGGAGGAGATCGAAGCCTTGGTGCTGGGCGCCCGCATCATCGAATCCTGGGCGGATCCGGCGCTGGCCAAGGCCGCCGCTGACGTGGTCGCCAAGGTCGAGGCGGTGCTGCCCGAGGAACTGCGCGAGAAGGTCTCGCGCACCCCGCTCTCCGCCCCGGCCGACCACCGGGCGGCACCTTTGAGCGTCGACGCCGCCGCCATCCGGGCGGCCCTCAGGAGCCGCCGCAAGCTGCACTTCCACTACAGCAATGCCGAGGGGCGGGCCAGCGAGCGGGCGGTGCGGCCCCTGGCTCTCGCCTTCTACGGCCCGGTCTGGTTGCTCATTGCCTGGTGCGAACTGCGCGACGACTTCCGCGCCTTCCGCCTTGACCGTATGCGAGAGATGACAATGCTGGAGGCGCGCTTCGCTGAGGAACGCGGCAAGACCCTGCACGACTTCGTGGTGGCCGACCGGGCGCGCCGCGCCGAGGCGCGCGAACGCGCCGCTGCCCTGCCGGAGCTGGTGCCCGAGTGACGCCCCTGCGCCGCCCGGGCCAACCAGCCTACTCGCTCAGCCGGCCCGCAGGCTGGCGATGAACTTGCCGACTTCGCCGCGCAGCAGTTCCGACTGCCGCGACAGCTGACCGGCGGATTCCAGCACTTCGCTGGCGGCCGCTCCGGTCTGCTCCGATGCCTGGCGGACGCCGACAATATTGCTTGCGACGGCCTGCGTCCCAGCGGCAGCCTCCTGGACATTGCGCGAGATCTCCCCGGTGGCGGCATTCTGCTGCTCCACCGCGGCGGCGATACCGTGGGCATTCTCGCTGATCTGCTTGATCACGGCCACAATGCTCTCGATAGCGCTGACCGTACCGCCGGTGGCCGACTGCATGCCCTCCACCTGCTGGGCGATCTCCTGCGTTGCCTTGGCGGTCTGCGTGGCCAGTGACTTCACCTCACCCGCCACCACGGCAAAGCCCTTGCCGGCTTCTCCGGCCCGCGCCGCCTCGATGGTGGCGTTGAGGGCCAGCAGGTTGGTCTGCTCGGCGATGTCCTGAATCAGGCTCACCACGGCGCCGATCTTCTGCGCCGCCGCCGCCAGGCCGTTGACCGATTGATTCGCCCGGTCGGCTTCCTCGACCGCCTGCTGCGAGACCTTGTTGGTCTCGGCGATCTGCCGGGAAATCTCGGAGATCGACGCCGAGAGCTCCTCGGAAGCGGTTGCCACCGTCTGCACGTTGGCCGAAGCCTCCTCGGAAGCGCTGGCGACACTGGTGGACTGCGCGTTGGTCTGCTCGGCGGTCGACGACATCGACTGTGCTGTCGCCTGCAGCTCGGTGGCCGCAGCGGAGACCGTGTCGACCACACCGCCAACGGTGGATTCGAAATTCTGGGCCAGCTCCAACATCTGGCGCCGCTTCTCCTCTTCCTGGCGGATTTCCTCCTCCGCGCGCTCCTCCTCCATGCGCTTCAGCTGCAGCGTCTTCTCCTTGAAGGTGACGAAAGCCGCGGCCACCTGACCGATCTCATCCTTGCTGCGCACGTTGACCTCGGCGCTGGTGTCGCCCTCGGCCAGACGGTTCAGGGCCGAGACGACCTGGCTGAGCGGCCGGGCCACGCCTGTGCGCGTGAACCAGACGGCCAGCACGAACCCAGCGACGGTGGAGACGACAGAGACGATCGTCATCTGCAGGATCGCCGACTTCTCGTGCTCCTCGGCCGTACGGACCGCGGCCAGGGTGAAGGATTCGATTTCCTCCAGCAGGGCGGCGAGCTCGTGGTTCAGCTTCTCTTCTTCCGCTGTCACCCCGCGCACCTTCTCGAGCGCCTCGGCGAGGCGGCCCTGGTGGCTCAGGCTGAAAATCTCTGCGGCGTGATCGTGATAGGATTTGTGTTCGCTTTCGATCTGCTTCAGGGCCGACAGCACCTTCTCGAACTCGGCCTTCGCCTCTGGCGTATGGGCGCGGCTAAGGGCCCATTCGGCGAGTTTCTCGCCCTCCAAGATCTCCCCATCGACCACCGCAGACAGTCGCTCGAACTCGGCCTCCACCGCACGCAGCTCCTCTACGCTGGTCTCGGTCACCAGGCCGCTGAGCCGCAGGATGCGCTCCAGCAGCACGGACTGTTCCAACTGATGCACCGTGACCCGGCTCACCACTTCGGTAAGGGGCATGTCCTGTTCGGCGATGGCCTCGATCTCCGAGCCGATCTTGCTCATCTGCCAGACGCCGATGACGGCCACGACAACGGTCGACATCACGCAAAGCCCGACGATGCCCAGCAGCTTATGCATCACCGTAGAGCCGATGCGGCCGCCAAATCCGAGTTTGCTGTTCTTCATTTTCCTGCCTACTCCATATCCCATTGCCGAGGCTGGCAGCCGCGTCACGAAGTAGCGGTACCGCGAACAGAGGCCGTCCGCGGGATGGGAGAGATGCCGCGTGGCCTGCGCTTCCGGATCCCCGCCAGAGCTCCCAAGAGAGCGGCGGCAGCAGGACCCCAAGCGCATGAGGTAAATACCAAAAGCATTAAAATTCCCTAAAATTCATAAGTAATCCCACAGAAATAGTGTAGTATAGTTAAACTACTGCAATGTATGTTGTGTACAATTTATTGTAATAAAAGATCTTCATAGTTAATCTTCAAGTTGTTCCCCCTTACATTGAGTGTTTATTATTCTATGCACTAGGCAGTTGCCGAGATCGATTGCTTCGTTGACTCCCGACACACCTTCCCCAATTGCAGCGAGCCCGACTCTTCATCGCGCTATGGCATCAGCGTCCTTCGTTGGGGCGGGTAAAGAGAGACCTCTCGCCCCGGACCCCTTAAGCTTGGCGCGGAGGGTCGGGACTCCTAAACTCCCGCAGATTCGCCCGCCCGCCCCGGGCCGCCGCAACTGACAGGACTCTTCAGCACATGGCTCCCGCTTCGTCTGCCGAAACCGCGACCCGCATCGAATCCGATTCCATGGGCGAGATCGCCGTTCCGGCCGATCGCTATTGGGGCGCGCAGACCCAGCGCTCACTGACCAACTTCAAGATCGGCGGCGAAAAGATGCCGCCGGCCCTGGTCAAGGCACTGGGAATTCAGAAACTCGCTGCAGCCCGGACCAACAAGGCGCTGGGCGTGCTGGACGCCAAGCTGGCCGAGGCAATCTGCCGGGCGGCCCAGGAGGTCGCCGACGGCAAGCTGATGGACCACTTCCCGCTGGTGGTCTGGCAGACCGGCTCCGGCACCCAGACCAACATGAATGCCAACGAGGTGATCGCCGGACGCGCCAACGAGATTCTGACCGGCGAGAAGGGCGGCAAGGAGCCGGTCCATCCCAACGACCACTGCAACATGGGCCAGTCGTCGAATGACACCTTCCCCACGGTGATGCACATCGCCGCGGTGCAAAAGATCGTCGGCGAGACCATCCCGGCGCTCGGCCACCTGCATGCGGCGCTCGACGCCAAGGCCCAGGCCTTCGACAAGATCATCAAGATCGGCCGCACCCACCTGATGGACGCCACGCCGCTGACCCTCGGCCAGGAGTTCTCCGGGTACGCCACCCAGGTCGCCTATGGCATCAAGCGCCTGCAGGGCGCCACCGAGCGCCTGCTGCAGCTGGCCCAGGGCGGCACCGCCGTGGGCACCGGCCTCAACGCCATCGACGGCTTCGCCGAGGCCTTCGCCGACGAGGTTGCCAAGATCACCCAGCTGCCCTTCATCACCGCCGAGAACAAGTTCGAGGCCCTGGCCGCGCACGACGCCATCGTCGAGGCTTCCGGTGCGCTGAACACCATCGCCTGCTCGCTGATGAAGATCGCCAATGACATCCGCCTGCTCGGCTCCGGGCCGCGCTGCGGCCTCGGCGAGCTCCGGCTGCCCGCCAACGAGCCCGGCTCCTCGATCATGCCGGGCAAGGTGAACCCGACCCAGGCCGAGGCCATGACCATGGTCTGCGCCCAGGTCATGGGCAACCACACCACCTGCACCGTGGCCGGTTCCAACGGCCACTTCGAGCTGAACGTCTTCAAGCCGGTGCTGATCAATTCGCTGCTGCAGTCGGCCCAGCTGATCGGCGACGCCTGCGACAGCTTCCGCACCAACTGCGTCGAGGGCATCGAGGCGGATGAGGAGCGCATCGCCACGCTGATGCGCCAGTCGCTCATGCTGGTGACGGCCCTGAACCCGCACATCGGCTACGACAACGCCGCCAAGGTCGCGAAGAAGGCCTACACCGACAATTCAACCCTGAAGGACGCGGCGCTGGCGCTCGACCTGCTGAGCGACGAGCAATTCGAGCTCTGGGTGCGCCCGGAGAACATGTTGGGCCCGCGCGCCAAGAAATGATCGAAGACAAGGTGCCGCCGACGGCCGCGCCCCCTGGCGTGGCAATCCGCAAGCGCTCGGTGAAGATCGCCGGACACAGCACGTCGCTCTCGATGGAAGGCGTGTTCTGGGACGCCCTGAAGGAAGTCGCCGCCGGGCGCGGCCTGTCGCTCAACGCCCTCATCGAGGAGATCGACCGTGGGCGCGGCACCAACCTCTCGAGCGCCGTGCGGGTCTACCTGCTGAACCATTTCCGCGTCGCACTGCGGCTGCCGGTCAGCCCCCCAGCCCCTTCAGGAGATTCTTCAGGCCGTCCTTGAGGATTTCTTCCGGCTTGGCCGGTTTCTGCTGCGGCTCTTCCTGCGCGGCGGGCGATTCCCCGGCCGTCGGACTCTCGGCCGGCGGCTGTTGGCTGCGCTGGAACGGCTGGCCGCTGATGGCGACATTCGCTTCATCGAGCGGCCCGCGCAACCGGGCCGTCAGATAGGCGTTGTCCGGGTCGACGTCGCGGAACACGTCAGTAGTGCTGTCGAGCAGCCAGCGGGGAAGGTCGACGCTGACCGTGGTCAGGGCAACGGCATCGCGGCCGCGCACCTTGAGGTCATTGCTCTGCGCCACGCCCTCTTCGACGACAAAGCTGCCGTCGACCTTGGCCGGCGCGCCGGCGAAGGCGCTGAACAACACGGTGGTGCTGTCCGTGACGCCGCGGATCTCCTTCACCTTCTTGCCGAGGATGTCGAGCACCAAGGCACCGGCCTGCTCCTCCACCTTGGCCGCGGCGGTGACCGTGCCGGTCAGTTTGCCGCTGCCGCCGAGAGCGCCGACCAGCGCCGCCTCGCTCGTCCCCCGCGTGGTCAGGCTGCTTTCCAGCGTCATCGGGCCGGAGAAGCGGTCGGTATCGGCGAGAGCGCCGAGCAACCCCTTCAATTCCACGTCGCGCGCGGTGACCTCAACCGCCACCTGCAGTCCCGCCACCGCATCCCGCGCGTCGGCCTTCCCACTGACGGAGAGCCCGCCGCCATAGCCATCGGCCGTGAAGCGCCGCAGGTCGAGCAGGCCATCGTCGAGCTCTGCCTCCAGCACCGCCGTGGTCAGGTGAAGCTTGTCGGTCCGGATCGCCTTGGCATTGAGCTTTACCACGGCATCCACCGCGCGCAGGGCGGCGAGATCGAGCGGCTTGCGCGACCATCGCTCACCCGCTGCGGTGGGCGCGGCACTGCGGGTGCTGCCGCCGGCGCCCGCGCCGCTCTTGGCCGCCGGTGCCGCCAGCACCGCCAAGGGCAGGTCGCCGGTCGTAAGGTCCGCGATGATCTTCGGACGCGGACCCGACAGCGACAGCCCGAGTTCGCCGGCCAGCAGCTGGATTCCGGCCAGCTTGCCTTCCAGGCCGGAGAGCGTGACCTCACTGCCGCCGGCGGCGACGCGCCCGGTCACTGCAGCCGCGCCGAGGCCGGCCGGCACAGCGGGATCGCGCAGCAACTCCCTCAGCAGGACGGTGAGATCGGGGTGGTCCAGTTCCACCGCCGCATCGACTGCCGGCGCCCCCGTGGGCTGTTGCAGCCTGCCGGCAGCGCGCAGGCTGCCGCCCAGGGCAGCGAGCCTCTGGTCGAAGCGTAACTCCTCACGGTTGCCATTCACCGCCCCGGCAAGGGTGAAGGATTCGAGCGGCAGCGGGCCACCGCTGTTGAGGCCGAGCGCCTTCACCAGGCGGGACAGCGTGGAGACGGAAACGTCGAGCGAGCCGTCGATGGAAGGCTCGCGGTCGACGTTTGCGAGGCTGCCGGAAAAGGTCCCACGACTGCCGACCAGGTCGGCGACCGAAGCCTCCCGTACCACCAGTCCGCCCTGCTGCAGGGTGGCATCCAGCCGCAGGCCGTCGAACGGCAGCCCGCGGTAGGTGAGCTGGCCGATCCGCAGGTCGAGGTTGGCATCGAAGCGGCCGAGCAGCGGCAGGCCCAACGCCGGCGGCGCGGCAGCAGCCGGCGCCTGCTCCGCCTGCCCGGCCGGCGCCTGGGGCTCCGATGGCTCTGCGGCCGCTTGCGCCGGCAGGTAGGCATCCAGATTGACCTTGTCGATATTGAGCGCGAGGCCGAGGCCTGGGCGCTCGCGCAGCGCGATAGCGGCACCTCCAGTCAGTCGGCTGACGTCGAGGCGCAAGTCGGCGTTGCGCAGCACCACCCGGTCGGCCGCCGCCTCGAGCCCGGTGGTCAGCACCATGCGGCGCAGGCGTTCGGCCGGGACCGCCGCGACGTCGACGCCAAGCCATAGCAGCAGACCGCGCAGATTGTCGGACTCTGCCGCCACGGCGCCGCTGAAGCGCAACCCCTCGGCGTCGGCATCGACGGTCCCGGTGATGTCAACGTCGGAGCTGCCGGGCAGCTGCACCGTCGCCTTCGTGACATCGATCCGGCCGTCTTCGAGGCGTGCCGCCATCTGCAGCTGGCGCAGCGTCTGGCCGCGGTAGAGCAGCGCATCGGCGGCCAGCTCCACGCTGGCCGCAATGCCGCGCGGCAAGCCGCCGGCAGCATTTCCCTCGGCCGCCGGCAGCGGCGCCGAGCCGGCCGGTGGCGGCGCAGTGGCGGTGGTTCCATCTCCCTGCGCTTCGCCCGCCGCGCGCGGCGGCAGGGCCAGCAGCTTGTCGAGGTCAACAGTCTTGGCCGACAGGCTGACGGTGAAATCCGGCTCGCCCTCGAGCTTGGCGGCCAAGTGACCGTCCAGCGACAACGGGCCGAGCGTCACCTTCATGGCATCGGCCCTGGCTTCCGTGTTGCTGGCACTGAGCTCGGCGGTCAGCGCGAAAGGCTGCGCGAGCAGCCCCGGCGGGGCAACCGCGCGGTCGCCGAACGGCAGGGCGGCAATGACCCGCGTCAGATCCCCGCCCCCCACCTGCAGGCGGCCGCGCAGGGTGCGCAGATCCTGGTGGCGAGAAAGCGCGCCGACGAAGCTGCCGGAGGCGGCGGCGTCAGGGAGTTGCAGTGACAGCGAGGCGGCGGTGGCGCCGCCGTCGACCAGTTTGCCCATCTTGAAGTCGAACTCGACCGGCAAGCCTTCATAGACCGCCGCGCCGCTGGCGGCGAACGGCCCGGCCAGGGAATCGGCTGCAAGCTCGGCGTTGAGACCGCTCACCGTCTCCTCCAGACCGCTGCGCGCATCGCGGTAGCGCAGTCGGCCGTCCTCGATGAGGAAGCTGTTGATGCGAACCGGCTGCGTCCCCGTCGCAACGGACGGCGACTCGGCGCCGTCGGGAGAGGTCGCGGCTTCCGGCGGGATTTCGGCGAATTGCCAATTGGCCCGGCCGTCTTCCAGCACCTCCAGCAGAACCTCCGGCTTCACCAGGGTCATGCTCTTGACCAGAAGCTCGCCGCGCAGCAGCGGCAGCAGCCCGATGCTGACCTGCAGTTCCTCCAGCCGCACCATGGCCGCCTCGGACCCGCCCTCGAGGTTTGCCAGGGTGACCTGGCGCGCCGAGAAAGCCGGCGCCGGCAGCAGGCGCAGGCTGACGTCGCCGGCGATTTCCAGATCGCGGCCGGTCTGCTCTTTGACCAGTGCCGCCAAGCGCCCCTTCTCGCCGTTCCAGTCCCAGAAGCTGGGTGCAACCAGCAGGGCACCCACTACCAACACGATCAGGACAACAAGGGCAACGGCGACCTTTTTCACAAGCTTTCCTCAAACCTCATCGGCACCGCCGGCACACCCATGGCGCGCCTCCGCACTGCCCCAACTGAAGGAGTCCCAGGGAAACTCCGGGGAGAGACATTGCAACGGCGACCAATTGCGCTAAGCTACTTTATTCGGACGAATCCGGCAAAGTGGAAGGAACTTCACGCAAAGGGCTAGCGCAAAAGTTACCCCGGCACCGTCCTGGCGTTACGAAGTCGTAACCCCCATATGGGAAAGATGTGCTTCGGGGAAAACGCTTAGCGGCCCGACGCGAACCTGAGCCGACGAGTGATTATGCCCATGGGTGAAATCGTCGATCTGGATGCCTACCGCGCCGCACAGCGGCGGCGCCAACGTGATGAGGCAAAGCGCAAGGAGCGCAGCAGGGCACTGGCGGAGCGCGGCGAAGCCAGCAACACCAAGCCCGATGCGGAGCCTTTGAAGGACGACCCGGCCTAACCGGCCAGGTGACTGGCGTCGTGCCCTGTCGCCTCCCCGAAGGAGAGCGGAGGCAGGGTGGAGAATTTTATTGCGCCGCGGTGCTTCCCCTGGGCGATTTCCGGCGCGGCCAAACCTTTCGCAGCTCCCTCACGACGCTAAGCATAAGCCGCGGGCCACCGGCCCACAAGCGACGGAGACGTCAGGGGATACCTTCAGGTCGGGTCCGTCAAATCAGACCGTCAGGATCTTGCCCGGGTTCATGATGTTGTCGGGATCGAGCGCCAGCTTCAGCTGGCGCATCACCGTCAGCGCTTCGCCGTGCTCGGCCTGCAGGAAGCGCATCTTGCCTGTACCGACGCCGTGCTCACCGGTGCAGGTGCCGCCCATGGCGAGGGCACGCATCACCATGCGCTCGTTGACGCCTTCCGCCCTGGCCATCTCCTCCGGGTCGTCCGGGTCGATGAGGAAGGTGAGGTGGAAGTTGCCGTCGCCGACATGGCCGACGATGGGCGCCAGCACGCCGGTCTCGTCGATGTCCTTGCGGGTCTCCAGGATGCATTCGGCCAGCCGCGAGATCGGCACGCAGACGTCGGTCGCCCAGCCGCGGGAGCCGGGCTTCAGCGCCAGGTTGGCGAAGTAGGCGTCGTGGCGCGCCTGCCAGAGCTTGCTGCGGTCCTCCTGGCGGGTTGCCCAGTTGAAGTTGGTGCCGCCGTAGTCCTTGGCTATCTCGCCGACCAGCTCGGCCTGCTCGCGGGCCCCGGCCTCGGTGCCGTGGAACTCGAAAAACAGCGTCGGCTTCACCGGGTAGTCGAGCTTGGCATAGGCGTTGATCGCCTTCACCTGCAGCTCGTCGAGCAGCTCGATCCGGGCGACCGGGATGCCGGACTGGATGGTGAGGATCACGGTGTCGACGGCGCCGGCCAGGGTGTCGAAGGAGCAAACCGCGGCTGTGATCGCCTCCGGGATGCCGTAGAGGCGCAGCTGCACCTCCGTAATCACGCCGAGGGTGCCCTCCGAGCCGACGAACAGCCGCGTCAGGTCATAGCCGGCCGAGGACTTGCGGGCGCGCCCGCCGGTGCGGATCACCCGGCCGTCGGCCAGTACCACCGTCAGGCCCATGACGTTCTCCCGCATGGTGCCGTAGCGCACCGCGTTGGTCCCGGAAGCCGAGGTCGCCGCCATGCCACCGAGCGAGGCGTCGGCTCCGGGGTCGATCGGGAAGAACAGGCCAGTGTCGCGCAGGTGGGTGTTCAGGGTCTTGCGGGTGACGCCGGCCTGCACGCGACAGTCGAGGTCGGCCTCGTTCACCTCGAGGATCGCCTTCATGCCGGAGAGGTCGATGCAGACGCCGCCGTGGGTCGCCTGCACCTGGCCCTCCAGTGAGGTGCCGGTGCCGAAGGCGATGACCGGGCACTTATGCCGGGCGCAGAGCTTCACGATGGCCGAGACCTCCTCCGTGCTCTCGGCGAAGGCGACCGCGTCGGGCATCTCCATGGCGTGGTAGGAGGCGTCCTTGCCGTGGTGCTCGCGCACCGCCTGCGCGGTGGAGAGCCGCTCGCCGAGCAGCGCACGCAGCGCCGCGATCAACGGCTCGTGCGCTGGCGGGTCTTCGGTGAGGGTCTTGGTGTCCTGGGCGGCCTGGGCCATTACCTGTCTCCTTGCATCGCCCGGGCACTATAGCAGAGCCCGACCGCAGGCACACAATGCCCGAGTCGAGCCCTGCTAGGGACCGCGACGCATCTGAGACGGCAGCCAGGTGGCGATTTCCGGAAAGGCGACCACCAGCACCACCGCCAGTACCATGATGGCGAACATCGGCAAAGCGGCGCGGGCGATGAACGGGATCTGATGCTCGGTCATGCCCTGCAGGACGAAGAGGTTGAAACCGACCGGCGGGGTGATCTGCGCCATCTCCACCACGATGACCAGGAAGATGCCGAACCACAGCATGTCGATGCCGGCTTGGCGCACCATCGGCTCGACCACCGCCATGGTCAGCACCACCGCGGAGATGCCGTCAAGGAAGCAGCCGAGGATGATGTAGAACACCGTGAGCATCACGATCAATGCCAGCGGCGTGAGCTCCAGCGAGCCGATCCAGGCAGCCAGGTCGCGCGGCAGGCCGATGAATCCCATGGCCAGCGACAGGAAATTGGCACCGGCCAGGATGAGCGCGATCATGCAGGAGGTGCGGGTCGCCCCCATCAGGCTCTCGGTGAAGGACCTGCGGGTCAGCGAACCCTGCAGCGCCGAGATGATGAGGGAACCGGCGACGCCGATCACGGCGGCCTCGGTGGCCGTCGCGATGCCGGCGTAGATCGACCCCAGCACTGCCAGGATGAGCAGCACCACCGGCAGCAGCGAAAAGGAATCGCGGACTTTCTGAACGAAGCCGACGACCGCCTCGCGCGGCGGCATGCCCTCCGGCTGCAAGACCGCGCGCAGGATGATGTAGGCCATGAAGAGCAGGGCCAGCATGATGCCCGGCAGCACGCCGGCCATGAAAAGGCCGGCGATCGATTCGTTCACCGTCACGCCGTAGACGATGAGGATGATGGAGGGCGGAATCAGCAGGCCGAGGGTGCCGGCGCCGGCCAGCGTGCCGATGATCATGCTCTCCGGATAGCCGCGGCGGCGCAGCTCTGGGATCGACATCTTCCCAACGGTGGCGACGGTGGCGGCGGAGGAGCCCGATATCGCCGCGAAGATCGCACAACCGGCGACGTTCACGTGCAGGAGGCGGCCCGGCAGGCCGCCGAGCCAGGGCGAGAGGCCCTTGAAGAGATCCTCGGAGAGCCGCGTGCGGAACAGGATCTCGCCCATCCAGATGAACAGCGGCAGCGCCGTCAGGGTCCAGGACGACGACGCGCTCCAGATCGTCGTCGCCATGGCGTCGCCAACCGGGCGGCTGGTGAAGAGCTCCATGCCGACCAGCGCCACGCCGAGCAGCGAAAGGCCGACCCAGACACCGCTGCCGAGCAGGAAGAACAGCACGCCGAGGAAGATGAGAGTGAGGACGAGTTGCTCCATATCCGCGGCCTAGTCGCCGGCCGTGTCTTCGGGCGCCACCTCGGCGGGCCCGAGCGGCGCACCGAAGGCGACCGAGACGAGACGGTCGGCCAGGGCCACGGCGAGCAGCACGGCACCCGCCGCCATGCCGAACTGCGGGATCCACAGCGGCGTCGCATCGGCGCTTTCGCTGACGTCGCCCAACATGTGCGAAACGCGCACCATCTTCACCAAGAACCAGGCGAGGTAGCCGGCAAGGAAGGTACCGGCTGCGAGGCACCAGAGCTCCGCCGCCCGGCGGCGGCGCCCGCTCAGCTTGTCGATGAAGAGCTCGACGCGAATATGGCCACCCTTGCCGAAAGTGTAAGCCAGCGCGAGGAAGGAGCCGCAGGCCATGGCGTAGCCGGCATAGGCGGTCAGCCCCGCCACATAGATCCCCAACAGGCGGGTGATGATGGAGCCCAGCACCAGCACGCCGATGGCGACGAGGCATGCGCCCGCGAGGGCCCCGGCGGCAAGGTAGAGCCGGTCAAGCGACCTGCGCAGGGCTGCCATCTCTCTTCCCGGAAAGGCTGCGAGAACGATCGGTGGAATGGCCGGCGGCCGATGGGGTCCCATCGGCCGCCGGCCTGTCAGATCACTTCGCCTTGAAGGCGTCGATGACGGCCTTGCCGTCGGCGCCGGCCCGCTCCAGCCACTCGGCGGTCATGGTGTCGCCGATCTGCTGGAAGTCGGCCTTCAGCGCCTCGCTCGGCCCCTCGACCACCATGCCATTGGCAGCGAGCTGGTCCTTGTACCAGTCGGACAGCTCCCGCGCCTTGGCCCAGCCGTTCTCCTCGGCCTTGGCCGCGGCGTCGAGCACGATCTGCTGCAGCTTGGGATCGAGCGCTTCCCAGGCGGCTTTGTTTACCACCACCATGTTTTTCGGCAGCCAGGCCTGCACGTCGTACCAGTACTTCACGTGCTCCCAGATCTTGCTGTCGTAGCCGGTCGAGCCGGAGGAAATCATGGAATCGGCAACGCCGGTGGCGAAAGCCTGGGTCAGCTCCGCCGCCTCGATCTTGGTCGGCACGGCGCCCATCAGGTCCGCCAGGCGTTCGGTCGCGGCGTTGTAGGCACGGAACTTCACGCCCTGCATGTCGGCCGCCGAACTCACGGCCTTCTTGTTGTAGAGACCCTGCGGCGGCCAGGCCACGGTGTAGAGCAGCTTCAGGCCGGCCGCGTCGAGCGTCTTGTCCAACTGCGGCTTGGAAGCCTGATAGAGGTTCCAGGCTTCGTCGAAGCTGGTCGCCAGGAACGGCAGCGCATCGACCTCGAACAGCGGGTCCTCGTTGCCGAGCGCCGAGATCAGGCGCTCGCCGATCGGCGCCTGTCCGGTGCGGACCGCACGGTAGATCTCGCCGCCCCCGAAGAGGGAGCCGCCCGGATGGGTGACGATCTCCAACTCGCCGCCGGTGGCCTTGGTGACCTCCTCGGCGAAGCTGGCCGCGGTTTCGGAGTGGTAGTTGCTGGCCGGATAGGCCAGCGGCATATCCCACTTCTCGGCCGCCTGAGCGGCGCCGGCCGTCAGGCCCAGCGCAACGGCCGATACGATCCCTCCAAGGGATTTGACGAAGGAATTCATTTTGATGTCTCCCTGTTCTGGCCTTCGGCGGGGCTTTGCTGCCCGCAGGTTTTCCCTGGTCGGCTCCCGCAAGCGACGAGCGACCGTGACAAGATCCCGGATCATGGGCTGAACTTTAGTCACGGGCAAAGCCTGCAGGCAACCGACGCCCAATAATGACGTTTTATCGATAAATTATCAACGTTTTCTTTCTGACGTTCACCTACAGTGGCTGGCCCCCGGCGAGCTGCGCCTCGACCAGGGTGACCAGGTCATGGACCGGCAGGCGCAAGTGGCGGGCCAGCGCGGCGCGGTAGGGCGGCAGGTTGGTGCACTCCAACACGACGGCCCCGAGCCCGGGACAGCGCGCCTTCAGGGTCGCGCCGGCAGCCAGCAGGTCGGCCTCCGCAGCCCGCGCATCGAGCCTCGGGAGATCACCCGAGATCACCCTGTGGAGTTCGCTGCCGCCTTCCAGGCCGATCACCGGCGTGTCGGCCGGCGCCCCGGCGGCGGCCAGGTGCGCGGGCCCGAGGCGGAGCGCGTCGAAGGTGACGATGCCGACGCGGCGGCCCGCCGGCAGGCCCGCCTGCACCTCCGGGATCTGCAGCAGGCTGGAGGTCACCACCGGCACCGGCAGCGCCTCCGCCAGGGCCTTTTGCGCCGTCACCAGGAAGCCGCAGGAGGTGGTGATCAGCGTGGCCCCCTCCTCCACCAGTGCCCAGCCCGCCTCGATGAAGGCCATCAGCAGTGGCAGCGGCAGGGGGCCGCTCTTCACGACGGAAGCGACGATGGCGGTCTCCACCACCCGGTAGCGGGTCGGCACCGACCAGGTCGCCGGATTGCCGACGTCGCCGCGCGGGCGCGGAAAGGCTGTCTTCAGCATGAGGATGCCAAGGGTCGGCGTCGCCGTCGGCCTGTACGGCGACGCGGCGGTCGGCTTGTGCGGCATGGTCATCGCCCCAACCTAGCAACTTTCCCGCACCGCCGAGAAGCGGCTAAACTCACACGTGCAATAGATGAAATTTGAGGCGATTTCGGATTGAGTACGAACGAGGAGACAGTGAGAGCGAGCCGGGTTGCCCTATCGCCTCAGGAGAAACTGCTGCAGACCATGCTGCTGAGTATAACGGTCGCCTTCCGCGAGGGCGGCGGTCTGGTCTTCCCCATAGGGTTTCCGGGGGCCGGCTATCGGCTCGAAGAGTGGCAGTTCGAGCGCTATCGCGCATCGCTGGACCAACGGCTGCGGAACCACTGGGGCGCAGGCCGGGTGAGACTGGCCACGTTTGGCCTCCTCGCGCTCGTTCTGCTGATCAGCGTCGCGTTCAATTTTTTCTCTAAGCAGGGATACCTCGACGAGACTCTGCGTCCCTGGCTTCAGGTTCTATTGGTGATACCCGTCGCCCCGATCCTTGCTCACATTTTCGTGTTCAACTATCGAAACCTGAGAGACTTCGAACACCACTTCTCGGACGCGCCGCGCGTCTCGCGCGCTGCCTACCTCGGCCGGCGCATGCTGGGATACGTGGTCGCCCGATCCATGCGACCGGTTCGCGAAATGATCCTTGTTCTGATCTTCGCAGTATCCGGCAGCTGGCTGCTCCGCATCGCGCTGCGGGAGACCTTCATCGCTCTCTACGTCTTTGCGGCGATGCTACTGCTCGCGGCGCTGTTCAAGGCTTGGCAGCTTCTCGTCTACTGGCGATTCCGCCACCGAAATGGGCGTGCACCGACACTCTCCGACCTTGCGCCAGTCGATCCGCCGTCCGGGCGTCCGCCCGCATAGCAGCCCAGCGGGATTCGGATATCCGCCGACGTGTATTTCGTGGCATCTTCGCCGCGCCATGGAAGCCCCTCTGCGACCTCCCCTGACAGGCCTCCCGCAGGAGCGACCGACCGACTGGTCCAGCGTCATCGCGCTGATCACCTGCATCGGCGTCTTCGGCCTGGCGCTCGGCCTGACCTATCCGCTGCTCTCCATCATGATGGTGCAGGCCGGCTTCAGCGACTTCATGATCGGCCTCAACGGCGCCTCCACCTGCGTCGGCGTGGTGCTCGCCGTCTTCTTCCTGCCGCGCCTGCTGCAGGCCTTCGGCGCCTTCGCCGTGGTGGTGATGGGCCTCGCCGGGGCGGCTGCCAGCCTGATCGCCATGCCATTTACCGATCCGGAGATCACCTGGCTGGCCCTGCGCATCCTGCTCGGCTTCTGCCTCAACGTCATCTTCGTGGTCTCGGAGACCTGGCTGAACGCGGCGACCGCCGAGCGCATCCGCGGCCGCGTCATTGGCGTCTATGCCACGGTGATGGCGGCCGGCTTCGCCCTCGGGCCGCTGCTGCTGGTCATGCTGGGCGGCGCCGGCCTGCTCCCCTTCTTCGTCTGTGCTGCCATCATCGCCGCCTCCATCGCGATGATCCTGCCGCTGCGCCGCCGCAGCGCGGCTGAGCTGGTCGGCATGCACCTGGGCGCAGTCATGCAGTTCCTTCGCGTCGCCGCCCTGCTCGCCAGCGTGGTCATGGTCTTCGCCTTCTTCGACGCCGCGGTCATGACGCTGATCCCGGTCTACATGCTGCGCTCCGGCTTCTCCGCCGAGATCGGCGCCGCCGCGCTCTCGGCCATGCTGGTCGGCATGGTGGTGGCGCAGTTCCCGATCGGCTGGCTGCTCGACCGCTTCTCGCGGCCCGGCGTCATCGCCGGGTGCAGCCTGGTGGCCGCCACGACCTGCGCCCTGCTGCCCTGGTCGCTCGGCGTGCCGCTGGTGATGTGGCCGCTGCTGGTGGTTCTGGGCGGCGCCTCCTTCGCGCTCTACACCGGCGCCCTCACGGTGCTCGGCGAGCAGTTCCGCGGCAGCCTGCTGATGGCCGGCAGTGCCTGCTTCGCCCTGGCCTACGGCACCGGCGGCACCCTCGGTCCGCTGGCGGGCGGCAGCGTGCTGCAGGCCTTCGGCCCCGACGCCATGCCGGCGCTCTTCGCCGTGGTGTTCCTGCTGCTCGCGATGCTCGTCGTGCGCCGCCCGCTGGCGCGCGGCCCCGAGGTCGAAGTCAGTCCCCAAGCGTAGACCCCCGCCCCAATCGGGGGTAGAGTGCCGTCAGGCACAGCGCAACGGCGCCCGCAGGGGGGACGGGATGAGAGGGTTGCTTCCTGCCGCCTTGCTGACGATCGGCCTGGCACTTGGCCTGACGCCTGCGGCTCTGGCGCAGGACCCTCACGCTCTCCGGGCCGCCTGCATCGGCGAGTTGAAGCACACGCTGGACGAGGCCGCCTCGCCGGCCATGCTGGATCTCTGCGAAAGGGCGGTCGCCGCCAATCCGAAGAACGCGGAGCTGAAGAGCTGGCTCGCCGCCGCCCTGCTGCGCAGCGGCGAGGGCGCGCGTGCCTGGGACTTCTTCCGCGCGGCGGCCGAGGCGGGCGATCCTGAAGCGCAGAAGACCCTCGGCCTCATGCACCTGCGCCGCCAGGGCGACGCCAGCGACCACGCGGAGGCGCTCAGGTGGCTGCGGGCCGTGGCCGAGGCCGGCGACAGCGAGGCGCAGAACCTGGTCGGCACGATGTACCTGAACGGCGTCGGCGTCGCCCTCGATGCCGAGGAAGCCGCGCGCTGGCTGCACCGCGCCGCCGAGCGCGGCAACCGCGATGCCCAGGCGAACCTCGCCTTCATGTACTGGAAGGGGGTTGGCATCGAGGCCGACCCGGCCGCCGCCCTCGCGCTCTTCCGGGAGGCGGCCGAGCGCGGCAGCCCCGTCGCCCAGGCGGCCCTCGGCGGTCTCTACATGCAGGGCGAGGCGGTCGTCCGTGATGCCGCCGAGGCCGCCCGCTGGCTGCGCCTCTCTGCCGAACAGGGCTGGCCGCAGGCGCAGAACAACCTCGGCATGCTCTACCTCGGCGGCATCGGCGTGGAGCGCGACCCGGTCTTGGCCGAGCAGTGGATCCGCCGCGCCGCCCAGGCAGGCCATCCCAATGCCCAGGACAACCTCGGCCTGCTCTACGAGGAGGGCCTCGGACTTCCGCAGGACAAGGCCCTGGCACTCGAGTGGTACCGCCGCGCCGCCGAACAGGGCCACCCCGGCGCCGCCGAGAGCGTGCTTCGCCTCGGGGGCAGCCTCTAAAGACTCGACGCCGACCGTGCCGCCTGGTCGTAGAGTCCGGAGAGGGCGCGCAGGAGGTCGGCGGCCTCGCCGATCTGCTCGTTGAGTTCGCCGGCGTTGTCGCCGCCGAAGGCGCTGAAGGCGGTGATCAGGCAGTCCTCGCGCACCTCGCGGTACTTCACGCAGGCCGCCTGTCCTTCCTCCGTGGTGGCGTAGAAGATTTCCTTACCGCGCTTGTCGCCGGCGACGAGGCCGGCGCGGCTGAGCTTCTTCAGGGCGTAGTTCACCGTGTGGCTGTCCTCGATGTTGAGGACGAAGCAGATGTCGGCCAGCTTCTTGTCCTTGGCCCGGTGGTTCACCGTGTGAAGCACCATGACGTCCAGGGCGCCGAGGTCCGGGTAGCCGGCCGCGGCCATGCACCTGATGATCCAGCGATTGAAGGCGTTGGAGGCGATGTAGAGGCCGTATTCGAAGGCGCTGGTCTCGGCCGCGCGCTCGGAGACCAGGTGCGCCGAGGAGACGATCGAGCGCTTGCTTCCGGTTTCTTTGCTCATTCCGCCGCCTCCCGTCGCTCGGCCGCCTTGCCGTAGCCGCCGCCGCCCGGCGTCTCGATGAGGAAGACGTCGCCGGGCTTCATCTCGATCTCGTCGCTGCCCTTCAGTTCCTCGCGCGCCCCGTCGGCACGGATGACGGTGTTGCGTCCGCGCTTGCCCGGCTCCCCGCCGGCAAGACCGTAGGGATCGGTCGTCCTGTGCAGCGAGAGGATGGTGGCGGTCATGCCCTCGAGGAAGCGCATGCGCCTGACGACGCCGTCGCCGCCGCAGTGCCTGCCAGCCCCGCCCGAGCCGTGGCGGATGCGGAAGGCCTCCAGCCTGACCGGGAAGCGCCACTCCAGCACTTCAGGGTCGGTCATGCGGGTGTTGGTCATGTGGGAGTGCACGGCGGAGGTGCCGTCGTGGTCCGGCCCGGCGCCGGTTCCGCCGCAGATGGTCTCGTAGTTCTGGTAGCGGTCGTTGCCGTAGACGAAATTGTTCATCGTCCCCTGCGCCGAGGCCAGAACGCCGAGAGCGCCGTAGAGCGCGTCGGTGATGCACTGCGAGACCTCGGTGTTGCCGGCGATGACGGCAGCGGGGTACTCCGGGCTGATCATCGAGCGCTCGGGGATCTTCAGCTTCAGCGGCTTCAGGCAGCCTTCGTTCAGCGGGATCTCGTCCTCCACCAGGGTGCGGAAGACGTAGAGCACCGCCGCCTTGCAGACCGCGGTCGGCGCGTTGAAGTTGCCCTTGTCCTGCGGCGAGGTGCCGGTGAAGTCGATGAGGGCCTCGCGCGCGGCCTTGTCGACGGTGATCTTCACCTCGATCCGGCTGCCGTTGTCGAGCGGATAGGTGAACTGCCCGTCCTTCAGCACGTCGAGCACACGGCGCACCGACTCCTCGGCATTATCCTGCACGTGGCGCATGTAGGCCTGCACCACGTCGAGGCCGAAGTGGGCAACCATCTTGCGCACCTCCTGCACGCCGGTCTCGTTGGCGGCGATCTGCGCAGAAAGGTCAGCCAGGTTCTGATGTGGGTTGCGGCAGGGATAGCGCCCGGATTTCAGGAGCGCCAGCGTCTCCTTGTCGCGAAAGCGGCCCTCCTCGACCAGCAGGAAATTGTCGATGAGAACGCCTTCCTCCTCGATGCGCGTAGAGTCCGGCGGCGAAGAACCCGGCGTACGCCCGCCGATGTCGGCGTGGTGGCCGCGTGAGCCGACGTAGAACAGCAGCTCCCTGCCGGCATCGTCGAAGACCGGCGTGATGACCGTGACGTCGGGCAGGTGGGTGCCGCCGTTGTAAGGCGCGTTCAGGGCATAGACGTTGCCCGGCCGCATGCTCGCCTTATTCTCGCGGATCACCGTCTTGATCGACTCGCCCATGGAGCCGAGGTGCACCGGCATGTGCGGCGCGTTGGCGACCAGGTTGCCGTCGGGATCGAAGATGGCGCAGGAAAAGTCCAGCCGCTCCTTGATATTCACCGAATAGGCGGTGTTGGCGAGGGTCGCGCCCATCTGTTCGGCGATCGACATGTAGAGGTTGTTGAAGACCTCCAGCATCACCGGATCGGCTTCGGTGCCGATCGCCTCGGACTTCGGCCGAGGCTTCACGCGGGTCAGTACCAAGTGACCTCGCTTCGTGAGCGCCGCCTGCCAGCCAGGCTCCACCACCGTGGTGGCGGTCGCTTCGCGGACGATGGCCGGACCGTCGATCTTCTGGCCCGGCAGCAGGGCATCCCGATCGTAGAGCGGCGTCTCCTGCCGCGCGCCGCCGGTGTACATCGCGACGCGGGCGAGCGGCTCGGCCTCGGTCGCGTTCGGGGCCACATCGCGCTCGGGGTCGGCGACCTCTTCAGTCGCGCCGATCACCTCTACCGCGACGGCCTCGACCACCAGCTTGCGTTCCACAGCAACGAAGCCGAAGCGCTGCTTGTGGGCTGTCTCGAAGGCCTCCTGCATCCGGGCAAGGTCGGCGAAGTCGACCGGCAGCGGGCTGTCGGTGCCCTCGTAGCGCAGCTGTGCCTTCTTCACCAGCTTCACGCGGCTTGGGTCGACGCCCTGCTCCAACACCTCGCGCTCGGCCTCGGCGGCGAGTTCGCCGTAGGCTGCTTCCATGAAGGCCAGCGCGTTCTCCTTGAACGGCACCTCGAGCTGGCGCTCGCGCAGGGCGCGCA
The DNA here is from genome assembly GCA_964472095.1 of uncultured Pelagibius sp. GTDB lineage: Bacteria > Pseudomonadota > Alphaproteobacteria > Kiloniellales > Kiloniellaceae > Pelagibius. Next base: position 11,569 of record CAYYIV010000034.1, on the reverse strand, counting down.
CGTCGGCAAGACCCATGCCGTAGGCCGAGAGCACACCGGCGAAGGGGTGCAGGAAGACCTTCGTCATGCCCAGTGCATCGGCGACCAGGCAGGCGTGCTGTCCGCCGGCGCCACCGAAGCAGTTGAGGGTGTATTCGGTGACGTCGTAGCCGCGCTGCACAGAGATCTTCTTGATGGCGTTGGCCATGTTCTCGACCGCGATGCGCAGGAAGCCCTCGGCGACCTCCTCAGGGCTCTGCAGCGGCTTGCCGGTCGCCTGCGCGATCTTCTCGGCGAGCGCCGCGAACTTCTCTTTCACCACCGCAGCGTCCAGCGCCTGGTCCGCGTTGGGGCCGAAGACTTTCGGGAACTGCTCGGGCTGGATCTTGCCGAGCATGACGTTGCAGTCGGTGACGGCCAGGGGCCCGCCGCGGCGGTAGCAGGCCGGGCCGGGAACGGCGCCGGCGGAATCCGGGCCGACCCGGAAGCGCGCGCCGTCGAAGTGCAGGATCGAGCCGCCGCCGGCTGCCACTGTATGAATGTGCATCATCGGCGCGCGCATGCGCACGCCGGCGACCAGCGTGTCGAAGGTGCGCTCGTACTCGCCGTCGTAGTGGGAGACGTCGGTCGAGGTGCCGCCCATGTCGAAGCCGATGAGCTTCTTGAAGCCGCCCATCGCCGCCGTGCGCACCATGCCGACGACGCCGCCGGCGGGCCCCGAAAGGATGGCGTCCTTGCCCTGGAAGAGCCGCGCGTCGGTGAGGCCGCCGTTCGACTGCATGAACATGAGGCGTGGGCCGGCCTTGGCGTCGGCGTCCAACTGCCCGGCCACCTGGTCGACGTAGCGCCGCAGGATCGGCGAGAGGTAGGCATCGACCACGGTGGTGTCGCCGCGGCTGACCAGCTTCATCAGCGGGCTCACCTCATGGCTGACCGAGACCTGGGTGAAGCCGATCTCGCGCGCCAGCGCCGCCACCTGCCTCTCGTGGTCAGGAAAACGATAACCGTGCATGAAGGCGATGGCGACGGCGCGGATCCCGTCATCGTAGGCGGATTTCAGCGCGGCGCGCGCGGCCGCGGCGTCCAGCGGTGCGATCACCTCCCCCTCGGCGCTGACCCGCTCGGCCACCTCGACGGCGCGCTCGTAGAGCATCTCCGGCAGCACGATGTGGCGGTCGAAAAGGCGTGGGCGGTTCTGGTAGCCGATGCGCAGCACGTCGCCGAAGCCCTCGGTCGTCACGAAGAGGGTGCGGTCGCCCTTACGCTCCAGCAGCGCGTTGGTCGCCACGGTGGTGCCCATCTTCACGGCATCGACGGTGCCCGGCGGCAGCGTATCAGCCTTGTTCAGGCCCAGCAGGCGGCGGATGCCCTCGACGGCGGCGTCGCGGTACTGCTCCGCGTTCTCCGACAGCAACTTGTGGGTCACCAGGCTGCCGTCGGGCTTGCGCGCCACCACGTCGGTGAAGGTGCCGCCGCGGTCGATCCAGAACTGCCAGCCCGCCTGCCGCTTCTCGTGGTCCATCGACTCGTCCGCCTTTTGGGGGAAAGGAGCGCCTCTCGCGCGGCAGAACGATCACATTTTGTCGATAAATTGTCAACGTTGTCTCGCGATGTCCGCGTTGAATGAGGCGTTCGACCCCGCGGCAAAGCGGTTTCCGCCCAGCGGGCGCGCTTGCGCTTCAGGCGACCGTTCAGCCAGCCGACACCGAGAACAGGCAGAGCCAGACGAAGGCGCCCTGGGCGCCGTTCATCACCTCGATTCCCCACAGCAGCAGCCAAAGCGCCGCGGCGGCATCGGCGAGCAGGACGCGCTACAGGCCCAGCCGCATTCCAGACCGAACTGTGCCTTCACCACGCAGAAGACCAGCCACAGCACCGGCCCCATTGCCAGCAGCATGAGAAGCCAAGCCGGCAGGACATCCTTCAGTCGAGACTGCCAACGTCGGAATCGAAAGCACCGCCCCCGCCATCCAACGAATCGCTGCCGCCGACATTGTCGTCGTCCCCTGTTCGTCCTTTCCGGACGGCGACGCGGTGGCTGCCGCCGCTCGGAGGCAGGTCGACCTCCGTCACCACGCCTTCCACCGGCTTGCGGCGGAGGCGCCGGTCGCCCATGCGGGAGGAGACAAGGATGGCCCCCAGGACGACTGCGGCGACGAAAAGCAGAGTCGCCCCGATGGCGATGCGGATGCCGACGCCTGCAGACCAGCCACTCCACAGCAGCCAGAGCCCCAGCGGGATCAGCCAGGGAACGATGAACCACAGCGGCATGGCTCCTCCTCCCGTCTCAGCGCGCGCCAACGTCGGAGGCGTTGGTGCACGCCTGGATCTCGCGCCGCCGCCGGTGCCGGACCATTGAATAAAGTGCCAGCGCGGCGTTGATGGCGAGCAGAACGGCGATACCCGCCAGGTACGATTGGTCTGTTCCCGGCTGTGCGGCGACCCACAACATCCAGAGCCCCAGGCACTCACCGAACCAGAAGTAGCTCAAGCTGCAGAAGCGGCAGTGAACATCCAGCCAGAAGCAGAGAGCCAGGCAGATCAGGCCCGGAATCACCGCGCAGATCGCAAAGACAAAGAAAACAATCCCCATGCCCGCCTCTCCCGGCGCCTATACCATGAGGGGAATTGTAAGGCTTGAGTTCACGCTGTCCAGCGGCGGGTGTCCGGTCAGGCCGGATCTGTCTCGCGCATGGAGGGGCGGGCGTTGAACTCGTCGAACCAGGCGGCGAGCTCGCCGCGGCCCTTGCGCCATTCCAGGGCACCGTGGCGCAGGTCGAGGTAGCCGAGCGCCGCCGCGCAGGCGATGTGGCCCATGGTGAGATCGCCGGGCAGGCCTTTCAGGTAACCCCACATCTGGTCGAGGCCGCGCAGGATGGCGGCGCGCCAGCGGGCGATGGTCTCCGGCGACTGTTGCGTCACCTCCCGCCTTCGTTCTCGGTGCTGCCACGCATTGTGTCAGATGTCGAAGCCTCCGAGGTCCGGGCCGGACTCGAACGCGCCGTCAGTGTGGGCGTTGGGATCGGCGGTTGCGTTCGTCCCGCCGGTCGCCGCCGCGGTGGCCAAGCCAATCCCGGCAGCAACGGCGGCCGCTGCAGCAGCATCCTTTGATGCGCCTTCGCGTACTCTGCGCCGCTGGCTGTTGGCGCCAAAACGGTCGGCGAGATAGAATATCAAGAACACAATATTGCCGGAGACCAGGATCGTCGCGCCGAGCACCACCCAGATCTCGACCTGAGCATCCCAGCCTTCCCAAAGGAGCCAGACCCCAAGCGCCTCAAGCGCGACAAAGCGGGTGGCCCGTGAAGCGAAGCCACGCCCCCACAGGAAACTGTAGAGCACCCACAGCACCGACGGCATGAGCAGCAGGATGATAAGCCAAGTCGGCACCAGCGCTCCTCTACGCATAAACCTTTAGGCGAATTATAGCGCCGGTCTTCGCGCTGTCTATGTTTGTGAGAAGACCACCCTCAGCCCGGATCTGTCTCGCGCATCGAGGGGCGGGCGTTGAACTCGTCGAACCAGGCGGCGAGATCGCCGCGGCCCTTGCGCCATTCCAGGGCACCGTGGCGCAGGTCGAGGTAGCCGAGCGCCGCCGCGCAGGCGATGTGGCCCATGGTGAGATCACCGGGCAGGCCTTTCAGGTGACTCCACATCTGGTCGAGGCCACGCAGGATGGCGGCGCGCCAGCGGGCGATGGTCTCCGGCGACTGTTGCGTCGCCGGGCGGCGGCTTTCCATGGTGGTATTGAAGGCAGCGTCGGTCATGCCCTGGGCCAGCGCGGCAGCCACCAGCACCTTGAAGCGGGCCGAGCCGGCCGCCGGGATCAGCGCCGGCGCGGTACCGAGGCCGTCGAGGTATTCGGCGATCACCGGGCTGTCGAAGATCGCCATGCCGTCGTCGAGCACCAGGCAGGGCACCTTGCCGAGCGGATTGCTGGCGTGCAGCGCCGCCGGATCCTCCATCGGATTGCAGGCGGTTTCCTCGATATCCGCCATCAGGCCGCGCTCGCGCGCGACGACGCGGCACTTGCGGGCATAGGGCGACGTGGAAGAATAGAAGAGCTGCATACCTGCCTCCGGGAACGGCGATGGACCTTGCGGACGCAGCACTGGATTCGGCGCCTTGCCCGAGCGGCGCAGACAGTAGGCGATTGTTCGTAGGGGGTCGATAGGGAACCGCGGCGCCGCTGTACGCCGCGCGAAGATCAGACCTTATAGGCCAGGCGCACGCCGCCCCAGTGCTTGCCGGCAACGACGATAGGCGCCGAAACGTCCTTCATCATCACGAAGTTGCCGCCGCCCATGTCGCGGCGGTAGGTCTGCAGCAGGAAGGGCTCGCGGTTTTGGCCGGCGGCGAGGCCGACGCGGTCGTTGAAGATGCGCCGGTTGCGGCAGTTGGCGGCATTCCACACCGGATCACTGCCCTGCGGCTGGCCGAATTTCAGATTGTGGGTCGGCAGGTAGCCGTTCACGTCGACGCAGGCGCAGAATACCACACGCGGGTCGAACTCCAGCAGCGGCTCCTGGACAGCCGGCAGCACCTTGTCGGTCAGCGCCACGCAGCCGGCCATGAGCTGCTCCGGGTTGCTGCCGGGGATCGGCTTGTAGTCGCGGTCGAAGAGCTGCGCCTCGGTCAGATGCCCGTCCTTCAGCGCCTGCTCAAAGGCAGCGGTGACCTCGGCGGCGACGGCCCGCACCTTGGCAATGAAGGGGCCGTCGACGGAGTTCAAGGAGCTCTGGGCAGTCAGGCGGATGACCCGCTCGCTGACGTCGATGAGGCGGTTCACCCGGTCGCGCGCCTCGCCCAGCGTGGTACTCGAACTCTCAACCTCTCCGTTCATCGCCTCCAGGGTGGAGACGAAGCTACCGCACTGTTCGTCGATGCGCGCGGCGCTCTCGGCGATGGCTGCGGTGTCTTCCTCGATGCCGCTGACCGCCTGGCCGACGACGCTCATCACCTCGCCGATGGCCTGGGTGCCGCTGCGCACCGATTCGGCGCGTCCGGTGGTCTCGCTACCCTGGGCGATCAGCTGCTCGGCCTGTTCGGTCAGTTTCTTCAGGGTCGCGTCGATCTGTGCCGTAGCGCTGGAGGTCTGCGTCGCCAGCGCCTTCACCTCGCCCGCCACCACGGCAAAGCCCTTGCCCGCCTCTCCGGCCCGCGCCGCCTCGATGGTGGCGTTGAGGGCCAGCAGGTTGGTCTGCTTGGCGATGGCGTCGATGCCCTTGGCCACTTGGGCAACCTGGCTGAGAGCCTCCTGCAGGCCGGTAAGCTGGCCCTCGATGACGGAGACCGCCTCAACCAGGGCATGGATGTCATTCACCGCATTGCGCACGGTCTCCTCGGAGCCGCGCACGCTGGTGGCGGTTTCCGATGCCTTTTCGCGGGCGTGGCCGGCGGCGGTGGCAATGCGACGGTTGCTGTCGTTCACTTCGCCGGCGCTGGCGACGAGATCGCTGAAGGAGCGCGCCTGCTGGGCGACCCTGGCGGAGACTTCCTCGATGTTGCCCGCAACATCGACGATTTCGACCCCAAGACCGGCAGCCTCGCGCGCGAGTCCTTCGATGATGCCCGCTTCGGCCGCGGCTGCGTCACCCGACATTGAATTTCCTTGCCTTGCTTGAAACTAGGCCCGGCACTGCTGCCTTCGATTAGTCCGCAAATGTGCAAGAACAGCGTTAAAAAAGGCTTATATTTGCCAAACCTGGAGTGGAAGAACGCCTTATCCACGCCATATTAGGTACTTAGCGTGTGTATCTTCGCTGGATCCACCTTCTGAGGTTGAAACGCGTGGCCCTTATCGCGGTTAGTCTGCGGCGCCTGCTGCTCGTCGTCGGCCTTCTCCTCGCCGGTCCCGCCTTGGCCCTGATGAGCGGCGAGGTTTCCCTGGACCGCAACTGGGCCACCGCCAGCCGCGACAGCGCCGGCCTCATGCCACCGGCGGCCAGCACGCCGGAAGCCGTCGTCCAGGTCTATGGCGCCCGCACTTTCGGCTGGCGCGGCGCCTTTGCCGTGCACACCTGGATCGCGCTGAAGCCGGAAGGTGCCGACGCCTATGTCACCTACGAGGTCATCGGCTGGCGCTATTGGCGCGGCGGCAACGGGCTGTCACGCCGCGAGGGACCGCCAGACCGCCGCTGGTTCGGCGCGGCGCCGGAGCTCTATGCCGAGCTGCGCGGCGCGGAGGCCGCTGCGGCGATCCCGCAGATCGAGGCGGCGGTCGCCGCCTACCCCTTCGCCGACCGCTACCGCACCTGGCCGGGGCCGAACTCCAACACCTTCACCGCCACCGTCGCGCGCCAAGTGCCGGCCCTGCAGCTCGACCTGCCACCGACTGCCGTCGGCAAGGACTTTCTCGGCGAAACCGACTTCCTGGCCGCGGCGCCCAGCGGCACCGGCTACCAGCTTTCCGCCCTCGGCGTGCTGGGCCTGCTGGCTGCCTGGGAAGAGGGCCTCGAGGTCAACATCCTGGGGATGACCTTCGGTATCGACCCCCTCGACCTCGCGGTGAAGCTGCCGGGCCTCGGACGTTTCGGCGCTCGCTGACAAGTATCCCGCAGCGCTGCGAGACCCTCGCGGCACCTGCCACACCGCGAGTGCAATGCAGCCTTGCAGCAGCGCGGCTTGACGCAACCGGGCGCGCGCCGTCATGCTGCGGCCTCGACCCTTTCCTTCACCCTTCCCACCACAGCGAAATCATGAGCGTTTGGGGCAAGATTCTCGGAGGCGCCGCAGGCTTTGCGCTGGGCGGACCGATCGGTGCCTTGATCGGCGCCCTTGCCGGCCATGCGGTCGACAAGATGAGCGACACCGCCACGGGGCCGGGCGCACCCGAGGCCACCAAGCAGATCGCCTTCACCATCGGCGTCATCGTGCTGGGGGCGAAGCTCGCCAAGGCCGACGGCCGGGTGACCCGCGAAGAGGTGGACGCTTTTAAGCAGGTCTTTCACATTCCCACCGACGAGATGAAGAACGTCGGCCGGGTGTTCGACCAGGCGCGCAAGGATGCGCGCGGCTTCGAACCCTATGCGCAACAGCTCACCCGGATGTTCGCCGACAACCCGGCGGTGCTGGAGGAACTGCTGCACGGACTCTTCCACATCGCCCGCGCCGACGGCAGTGTGAGCGGCGAAGAAGTTGCCTACCTGGAACAGCTTGCCGGTATCTTCGGCTTCGACGCCCAGGCCTGGGACCGCATCCGTGCTGCCAACCTGGCGGCGGACAAGAGCGACCCCTTCCGTATTCTCGGCGTCAGCCGCGAGGCCGGCGATAAGGCAATCCGCGCCGCTCACCGCAAGCTGGTGGTGGAGAACCATCCCGACCGCCTGGTGGCGCAGGGACTGCCGCCGGAGTTCGTCGAGATGGCCAACCAGAAGCTTGCAACCGTCAACGCCGCCTACGACGAGATCAAGAAGCTGCGCGGCATCAAGTAGGCATGGCACCTCCCCTCATCGCCTTGAAAGACGCGCGCCTTGCCTTCGGCACCACGGCCCTGTTCGGCGGCCTCTCGCTGACCCTGACGAACGGCGAACGCGCCTGTCTGGTCGGCCGCAACGGCACGGGCAAGTCGACACTGCTGAAGGTGATCGCCGGGCAGCAGGAACTCGACGGCGGCGAGCGCTTCCTGCAGCCGGGCACCAAGGTCGCCTACCTGCCGCAGGATCCGAGCTTCGCGGCCGAGCAGACCGTCGCCGACTACGTCGCACAGGATCCGCGCGGCGGCGACGACGCGCCGCGCCACGCGGTCGACGCGGTGCTGCTGCGCCTCGACCTCGACGGCACGCGTAAGCTTGGCGGCCTCTCCGGCGGCGAGGGGCGCCGTGTCGCCCTGGCGCGCTGCCTGGTTTCCGATCCTGAGGTACTGCTGCTCGACGAGCCGACCAACCACCTCGACCTGCCGACCATCGACTGGCTGGAAGGTGAGCTGAAGCGCTTCCGCGGCGCCCTTCTGGTGATCAGCCACGACCGCACCTTTCTCGCCAATCTCTCCAACACCACCCTGTGGCTCGACCGCGGCAGGCTGCAGCGCCTCGACAAGTCCTTCGCCGCCTTCGACGACTGGGCCGAGTCGCTGCGCCAGCAAGAAGCCGAGGCCCAACACAAGCTCGATCGCCAGATCGTGCGCGAGGAGCGCTGGCTGCAGCGCGGCGTGACCGCGCGGCGCAAGCGCAACATGGGCCGCCTCGCTCGCCTGCAGGGCCTGCGCCAGGCGCGTGCCGAGTGGCTGCGCCAGATCGGAACCGCGAAGCTGGAAACCGCGAGCAGCGGGCGCAGCGGCGATACGGTGATCGAGGCCGAACACATAGCGAAGGGCTTCCCCACGGCGGATGGCGCCCTCGTCGTGCTGAAGGATTTCTCGACCCGTATCCGCCGCGGCGATCGTCTCGGCATCATTGGCCCCAACGGCGCCGGCAAGTCGACCCTGGTGAAGATCCTGATGGGCAGCCTGTCGCCGGACGCCGGCAAGCTGCGCCTCGGCAGCAACGTTCAGCCGCTCTACTTCGACCAGCGGCGCGAGAGCCTCGACCCCGAGGCGACGCTCTGGCAGGTGTTGGCGCCGGACGGTGGCGACACCCTCATTGTGCGCGGCCGCCAACGCCACGTGGTCTCCTACCTGAAGGACTTCCTGTTCGACGAGAGCCAGGCCCGCCAGCCGGTAAAGGCGCTGTCCGGCGGCGAGAAGGCCAGGCTGCTGCTGGCCCGGCTGTTCGCCCGACCGAGCAATCTGCTGGTTCTCGACGAGCCGACCAACGACCTCGACATGGAGACCCTCGACCTGCTCGAAGAGGTGCTCGACGACTACGAGGGCACGCTGATCCTGGTCAGCCACGACCGCGACTTCCTCGACCGCCTGGTGACGGCGGTGATCGCCATGGAGGGGAGCGGACGCACGCTCGAAGTGGCCGGTGGCTACAGCGACTACCAGCGCTACCGGCGCAGCCAGGGCAGCGACAGCGCCAAGGCGCCGGTCGAGAAGCCGCGCGCCAAGACCGGCAGCGGCGCCCAGAAACTCAAGCGTGCGGCGAAGCTCAGCTACAAGGACCAGCGCGAGTTGGACTCGCTGCCGGCGCGCATCGACGCGCTGAGCGCCGAAGCAGCCGCCCTGGAGGCCAGGCTGGCCGACCCGTCACTCTATAAGAAGGACCCCGCCGGCTTTGCCGAGCTCACCAGGGCGCTCGCCGCCAGGCGCGGCGAAGTCGCCGCCGCCGAGGAGCGCTGGCTGGAGCTGGAAGCCGAGCGCGAGGCGCTGGAATCCGGCAAGGCGAGCAACGGGGAGCTGACCTCTTGAATTCCCTTCCTCCCGCAGCGGAATCGCATCTGCGCCCGCTCCACATGCTGCTGATCCTCGGCATCATGCTGCTCTGGGGGATCAACTTCGCCGTCGCCAAGATCGGACTGGAGCAACTGCCGCCGATCTTCCTGGTCGCCAGCCGCTTCCTTCTCGTCGCCGTGCTGCTGCTGCCCTTCGCCAAGCGGCCCGAAGGCCAGTGGGGTGCCATCGTCGCCATCGCCTTCACTCTCGGACTGCTGCATTTCTCCTTCATGTTCAACGGGCTGAAGACCGTGGACGCCGCCACGGCGGCGATCGCCATTCAGCTGCAGGTGCCTTTCGCCTCACTGCTCGCCGCGCTGTTCTTCAAGGATAAGCTCGGATGGCGCCGCGCCCTCGGCATGGCCATCGCCTTCTTCGGCGTCGCCGTGGTCGCCGGCGAGCCGCGCCTGGGCGGCCAGTACCTGGCGCTCGGCCTCATCATCACCGCGTCCTTCATCTGGTCGATCGCCAACGTGCAGATCAAACAACTCAACCCGATTGACGGGATCTCGCTGAACGCCTGGGTGGCGGTCTTTGCAACACCCCTGCTGTTCGGCGCCTCGCTGGTCCTTGAGGACGGCCAGTGGGAAGCCGTGCAGCAGGCCGATTTCTGGGCCTACTTCGCGGTGGTCTACCAGGCCGTGGCGGTGGTGGTGATCGGCTACGGCTTCTGGTACTGGCTGATGCGGCGCTATCAGATCAACCAGATCATGCCCGCCACCCTGTTGGTGCCGCCCATTGGCGTACTCTCCGGCGTGATGTTCCTGGGCGAGAGCCTTACCCTCAATCTCATCGCCGGCGGCCTGATGACCGTGGTCGGGGTCGCCATCATCATCATCCGGCGCCCGAAAACCACCGCACCGGAAGCCGAGCGGCTGTAGCGAAGCAGAGGCCCCATGCCAGTCGACACTGTGCTGATACCCATCGACGTACAGCGAGCTTTCGATGACGCCTCGTGGGGCCGCCGCAATAACCCAGAGATGGAGCAGCATGGCCTGCGGCTCCTGGCTGCCTGGCGCAGCGCAGGGCTCCCAATCGTCCACGTGAAGCACAACTCTACAGAACCCCGTTCCACGCTGCGGCCCGGGCAGGCGGGCAACGACTTCAAGCCCGGCTTTTCGCCCCATGCGGGTGAAGCCCTAATCGAGAAGGCCGCCAACGCGGCCTTCATCGGCACGACGCTGGAGGCCGACCTGCGGGCGCGAGGCATCGGTCAAATCGTCCTCTTCGGGCTGACCACCGACATGTGCGTCTCGACCACCGCCCGGGTCGGTGCCAATCTCGGCTTTGCGGTGATGGTTGCGGGCGACGCCTGCGCAACCTTCGACCAGCGGGCGCCGGACGGCGAACCGGTCAGCGCCGAGCTGCTGCACCTGGCGCATCTGACCACGCTCAACACGGAATTCGCCCGTGTCCGGAACAGCGATGAGATCATCGCCGAACTACGCTAAGATCGCGCCATGGCCGAGCTGCAGATCATCGAGCGCCCTTCGCCCAATCACGACGCCCGGCCAGACGGTCAGGCGATCGACATTCTGCTGCTGCACTATACCGGCATGGCGAGCGGGGAGGCGTCGCTGGAGCGGCTCTGCGACCCGGCGGCAAAGGTGAGCGCCCACTACCTGGTCGAGGAGGACGGGCGCATCTTCCAGCTGGTCTCGGAATCGCAGCGTGCCTGGCACGCCGGCGCCGCCGAGTGGCAGGGCGCCAACGACATCAACGCACGCTCCATCGGCATCGAGGTCGTCAACCCAGGCCACGAATTCGGCTACCGCCCCTTCCCGCCCGAGCAGACGGCTTCGGTGAGGCTGCTGGCGCTCGACATCCTGGCGCGCCATCCCATCCCGACGGCGCGGGTGCTCGGTCATTCCGACGTGGCGCCGCTGCGCAAGGAAGACCCCGGCGAGTTATTCGATTGGCGCGGCCTCGCTGCCGCCGGCATTGGGCTCTGGCCGCAGGACAGCGGCGCTGCGGTGCTGGAAAGCGCGGTCGGCAAGGCGCTGAAGCGGGTCGGCTACGGCTATACCGATGCCGACCTGCCGGCTGTGGTCCGCGCCTTTCAGCGCCATTTCCGGCCCAGCGCCGTAACTGGCAATGCCGACCCTGAGACGCGCCGGCGCCTCGCCGCCCTGCTCGCCGTGATTGACTGAGGGCCCCCGACTCCCTACCTAATGCCTCGCCAGACGGCCGGATGGCTGCCTTCGGCGCCGCGTTAGCGCGGTCCGGGGGAGGAAAGTCCGGGCTCCACGGAAACAGGGTGCCGGGTAACGCCCGGCG
>CAYYIV010000033.1:0-52103 GCA_964472095.1 uncultured Pelagibius sp. | reverse complement strand
GATGGGACCAGAGGCAAAATCCACTGTCCGACGGATTTTTCAGCAGCCTGCTAGATCGGATCGCGGTCAGACAGAACCACTCAGTGGTTCCGTCTGACCGCGTGAATCCGATCTAATTCAACGGGTAGAGCAGATTCACACGGTGGATGGATCGCCGAAGGCGATTCCATGCGACCGTGATCTGCTCTAGCAGCCTGCTAGAGGCGCACGTTGGAGGTCGAGTAGAGATCGGCCGTGCTGAAGCCGACCATGGACAGCACCACCGCGCTCAAGACGGCGATGAGGACGGCGGCGACGGCACCCACAACAATCGATTTCATGGCTCTCAGATCCTTAAAGTCGCTTCTGGTAATCCTTGATCCCCGCGCCCTGCCCCCCATTGAGGCTGCCGCGGCGCAAACTACTTTGCCGTCCCTTCGACGGCCGTGATGCTCTTCAGATAGGCGATGAGATCCTCGCGGTCCTCGTCCGAGGGCATGCGCTGCAACGGCATCTTGCTGCCCGGCGTGAATTCGTCCGGACCGAGATCGAAGAGCCGGTCGATGGTCTCCGCCGTCCACACCACGTCGCTGTGCCGCAGGGCCTCGGAATAGTTGTAGCCCTCGATAGCCCCAGCCCGCCGACCGAACACGCCGTAGAGCGTCGGCCCGGCACGGTTGCCGCCGTCCTCGGTGACGGTATGGCAGGCGACGCACTTGCGGAACAGCTCGGCACCGCGGGAGTCCTCCGCCTCCACGTCGATCGGCGCTGCAGCGTCGGCCACCGCGTCGGAGGCCCCGATCTCGCTGCGGGATTCCAGGTCCCAGAGGCGCGTGACCTCGTCGGCGCCCGCGGAGAGCAGCCGCCTGCCGTCGGGCGTGAAGGCCAGCGCCCAGATCGCCTGGCGGTGCCCATAGAGCGAGGCGACGACCCGCCGCTCCTCGATGTTCCAGAGGTTCACCGCGCCGTCGACGCCGGCCGAGGCGGCCCACAAGCCGTCCGGCGAAACCGCCACCGCAAAGACCGGGCCCTTGTGGCCGCGTAGTGCGGACAGTTCCGTGCCACTCTCCAGGTCCCACAGCCGCAAGGTCTCGTCCACCGAGGCGGAGATCGCCCGGCGGTCGTCCGGCAGGAAGGCAAGGGCGTTGACGCCGAAGTCGTGACCCTCCATGAGGCCGGCAAGCTGCGGCCGGCTGCCGTCGGCGGGCAGATCGAAGGAGCGGATGGTCGAATCGTAACTGCCGGTCAGCAGGCGGCGGCCGTCATGGGAGAAGGCCACCGCGTTGACGTTGCTGCGATGCTCGTCGAGAACGAAGAGCTGCTTGCGGGCCTCGAGGTCCCAGAGACGGACCGTCCCGTCCCAGCCGGCCGAGGCTGCGAGACGCCCGTCCGGCGCCACGGCGACCCCCGCCACCTTGCCGCTGTGCCCTGTGAAGACATGCAGCAGGCCGCCACCGTCATCCAGGTTCCAGAGACGCAGGGTGCCGTCATCGCTGGCCGAGAGCGCCTTGCGGCCCTGGTCGAGCAGCACCACCGCATTCACCGCCCCTTCATGGTCGTCGAGAACCTCGATGGCCTCCTGGCTGTTGAGGTTCCACAGGATGAGGCTGTAGTCGAAGCTGGCCGACACCGCCCTGCTGCCGTCCGGGCTGACCGCGATGCCCTTCACGAAGCCGCCGTGGCCGCGCAGCTCAGCCTGCGTCGGCGCCGCGGCAAGCAGAACGAGACTCATCAGCGCGACCGGCACCAGGCCGCCGGCCCAGCGGGGCATGGCGCGGCGCCACCGGCTATTCGAACTCGAGGGGCTCGCGCGCAACGGACTGACCTATCTTGTCGACCAGGGGCGCCACCAGGGCACGGGCGACCCGCTCGGTCTCGGGTTCGCTGAGAACATAGTAAGCGTCGCCCTGCCAAGCCACTTCGCCGGAGCGGCGATCGCGCAGCACGGCGCCGATGTGGAATACGTTGCTGCCGGCCGGCGCGGCTTCCTGGCGGCCGCCCAGCACGCTGTCCTGGGTCGAGGACCAGACGTTCACGTTGACCTCTGCACCCTCATCGTCGACGCGGGCAGAACCCAGGCTCGGCGGCTTGGGCGCCAGTTCGCCCGTCACCACCTCGGCCTCGAAAAGCAGCAGATAGGCCGCCGCCGCTTCTTCTGTTGCCTTGGCCTGCCACCGGCCGGCGAGTGCCGCTTCGAAGTCGCTCTTCAGCTTGAGATTCAGCTCGCTGTCGTCATAGGGAGAGACGGACACCGTGAAGCCCTCAGCCGGCTGACGGAAGGTCCGGGCCGTCACCATCCCGGGTGCCGGCCGTGCCGTCTGTTCCGCTGCGGGGGCCTGCTGGGCAACGCCGTCGCCCGGCAGGACGACCAGCAGGGCAAGCCCCGCCACCAGCGCTGCAATCCGCTGCGTCATGCCCGCCTGCCCGAGGTGCCTCCACGGATCACGGCTGCGAGGCTCCCGGGGCCGCCGGCGGCAGGCTGTAGCCGTCCGTATGGTGGCGGAACGACGGCACCAGTTCGCCGCTTTCCTGATCGACCGCCAGGAGGTGCACCTGGAAGGCAGCGTTGCTGTCGCCGCCGGGCCGCATCACCGTGACCAGCCAGACCTTGCGCCCGTCGATCTCGCCGGGACGGACCTTCAACACCTCGACGTCGAAGCGCTCGCCGATCTGCTTGGAGGCCGTGTCGGCGCTCATCGCGGCCTCTGCCGCAGGCACGGCGACTGCCGCGAGCAGCAGGCCCACGGCAGTCAGAGCGAGAAGGCAGCGGCGGCGCTGATCCGTCACCTCGCCCTACTCCGCCGCTTGCGGCTTGGAGCCGCTGCGCACCTCGTCCACCCAGAGGGCGTGGTGTTCCTTCGCCCAATTGAGGTCGACCTGGCCGCTGCCCATGGCCTCGAAGGCGCCTTCCATGCCCAATGAGCCGATGTAGATGTGGCCGATCACGATGGCGATGAGGATGAGGGCGACGACGCCGTGCCAGAGTTGCGACAGCTGCATCTCCTGCATCATCGACAGCTCGGTCGGCAGGCCGAATCCGAAGATGTTGAGGGCCGCGAAGGTCTTGCCGAAGAATGGCACCTCGAAGGGGAACAGCAGCGCCAGACCGGAGATGCTGATGGAAATGCCGCCGATCACCACCGACCAGAAGATCAGCTTCTGGCCGGCATTGAACTTGCCCGCTGGCGGATGCACACCCTTCTTGAACAGGCCGCCGCCGACTGCCAGCCACTTCAGATCCAGCCTGCTCGGGATGTTGTAACGCACCCAGAGGATGAAGATCATGACGACGCCGACCATGAAGGCGAAGGCCAGGAAGTTGTGCGCGTACTTGCCGGCGAGGGTGATGGCCGAGAAGATCTCCGGCCCGAGGATCGGCAGCAGCACGTGGCGGCCGTAGAGAATGTTGAGGCCGGTCAGCGCCAGGACGATGAAGGACGTGGCGGTGATCCAGTGCGCCGTGCGCTCCAGCATGTTGAAGCGCTCGATGGTGGTTCCGCTGGGGCCCGCGTCGATGCGAATACGCCCGCGCAGGACGAAGAACACGGCGAGGATGATGATGACGCCCAGCATGGTCCAGGCGCCGTAGACCGTGAGCGGCCCGTTGCGCACCGCGCGCCAGTTGTCGCCTTCCGATTGGATCAGCTGCCCGGCGCGGGCATCCGGAATGGATACGCTGCCCGTCTCGCCCTGGCGTATTGCGCGCCAGAAGTCGCTGTCCGCCTGGCTGCCGAGCACATTGCCGGGCACCTGGCCGCCGGTCGGACTCTCGGCGGCCGGCTGGCCGGCGGTCTGGCCCCAGGCCGGAGCGGCCAGGCCGCCCGTAGCCGCCAGGGCCGCGGCGACGAGAAGGCCAAGGCCGAGAAGAAATGAAAAGGCATCACGCCGAAGGCGCATGACGGAGGCGGTCATAGCAGTTCCTCTCACCGGGCTATTTATCAACTTTCCTATGCCGGGGCATCTGTTCCCTCGCGGATCGCGTCGGATCAGCCGCCCTGCAGCGACGTGCGGGCGCGCAGCTCTTGGCGCTGCGCGTCGGTCAGTTCGCTGTCGCTCTGGCCGAGATAGGTGCCCTTCTCGTAACGCAGAATGCGTCCCTGCTCGGAGTCGTCGCAAGCCGCGAGCCCCAGAACCAGTCCGGCAGCAGCGACGACAGGTATCAGCTTTTGCAAAGCCATCGGTTCTCCTAGCTCCAATCGAGGCGATAACCCCAGCGCGTCGAGGTTGGTAGATCTCTACGCCGGAATTCCACCGTCATCGGGATTCCAGTAGTGCCCTTGGCGCTCTGCCCATGAGAAAGGGGGGCGGCGCCGAGCGCCGCCCCCAACCAAGAGAACAATCCCGTCTACCTGCACCAGAGCGGGATCAAGAACCCGACTTCTGGTCATAGGCCGTTCCCCAGCCCCAGGCGCCCGACCCAAACCCGCGGCCGACGACCCGCTCGCGGTAGATGTTGGACACCATGTCGCCGTCGCCGGCGAGCAGGGCCTTGGTCGAGCACATCTCCGCGCAGAGCGGCAGCTTGCCCTCGGCGAGACGGTTGCGGCCGTACTTCTGGAACTCGGCGGCGGAGTTATCCGTTTCCGGACCGCCGGCGCAGAAGGTGCACTTGTCCATCTTGCCGCGGCTGCCGAAGTTGCCGGCCTGCGGATACTGCGGTGCGCCGAACGGACAGGCGTAGAAGCAGTAGCCGCAGCCGATGCAGAGATCCTTGGAGTGCAGCACCACACCGTCGTCGGTCTGGTAGAAGCAGTCCACGGGGCAAACGGCCATGCAGGGTGCGTCGGAACAATGCATGCAGGCGACCGAGATCGACCGCTCACCGGGCTTGCCGTCATTGATGGTGACGACACGACGCCGGTTGACGCCCCAGGGCACCTCATGCTCGTTCTTGCAGGCCGTGACGCAGGCGTTGCATTCGATGCAACGCTCGGCGTCGCAGAGGAATTTCATACGTGCCATAATTCAACTCCTCCCTTAAGCCGGCTCGATACGGCAGAGCGTGGTCTTGGTTTCTTGCATGTTGGTCACCACGTCGTAGCCATAAGTCTGCGCGGTATTGGTGGCTTCACCGAGTACGTAGGGATCGGCCCCCGCCGGGTATTTGTGGCGGAGATCCTCACCCTGCCAGTGACCACCGAAATGGAACGGCATGAAGGCCACGCCGCGTCCGACACGCTCCGTCAGCAGGGCTTTGACCTTGATCCTGGCGCCTTCGGGACCGTAGACCCAAACCATCGAGCCGTCGCGTACGCCGCTGTTGTTGGCATCGAAAGGATTGATTTCCACGAACATGTCCTGCTGCAACTCGGCGAGCCAGGGATTGGACCGGGTCTCGTCGCCGCCGCCCTCGTACTCGACCAGGCGGCCGGAGGTGAGGATGGTCGGGAAGTCGGTCGAGAAGTCCTTGTCCTGGATCGACTTGTAGAGGACCGGCAGGCGGTAGAGCTTGCGATCGTCGTGGGTCGGATAGTCGCCCACCAGGTCACGCCGCGGCGTGTAGAGCGGCTCGCGGTGCAAGGGCACCCCGTCCGGGAAGTTCCACACCACGCAACGAGCCTTGGCGTTGCCGAAGGGGGCGCAGCCATGGGCAATAGCGACGCGCTGGATGCCGCCCGACAGGTCGACCTTCCAGTTGGCCTTGTCGCCGCCGACGGCCTCGATGGCCGCCCTTTCCTCGTTGGTCAGGTCCTTGTCCCAGCCAAGCTGCTTCAGCATGGCCATGGTGAACTCGGGATAACCGTCCTCGATTTCCGAGCCGATGGGATAAGAGCCCTCTGCCAGCAGGTTGGCACCGTCCCGCTCCACGCCGAAGTTGGCGCGGAAGCAGAGACCGCCTTCGGCGACCGGCTTCGAGGTGTCGTACAGCAACGGCGTCCCCGGATGGTTCATTTCCGCAGTGCCCCAGCAGGGCCACGGCAGGCCGTAGTAGTCACCGTCGGCAGGGCCGCCGTGTGCCAGCAGCGTGGTCTTGTCGAAGGTGTGCTGGTTGGCCATGTGCATCTTGAGACGCTCAGGCGACTGGCCGGTGTAGCCGATGGTCCACATGCCGCGATTGTACTCGCGGGTGATGTCCTCGATCACCGGCTCGTCGTTCTCCACCGCAATGTGCTTGAACATCTCGTCGGCGAAACCGAACTTCTTGGCAAAGAGATACATGATCTCGTGATCGGTCTTCGACTCGAAGACCGGTTCGATGATCTTGTCACGCCACTGCAGCGAGCGGTTCGACGCCGTGACCGAACCGGAGGTCTCGAACTGCGTCGCCGCCGGCAGCAGGTAGGTGCCGTCCTTACGGTCGTGCATCACCGCAACCATGGTCGGATAGGGATCGACCACGACCAGCAGATCGAGCTTCTCCATCGCCTTCTTCATGTCGGGCAGGCGCGTCTGCGAGTTCGCCGCATGCCCCCAGAAGACCATGGCCCGCAGGTTGTCGGGCTGGTCGATGTTCTCCTTCGACTCCAGCACCAGATCGAACCAGCGCGACACCGGCACCCCGGCACCTTCCATGAGCTCCTGGCTGCCGAAGCGGCCCTTCAGATACTCGTAGTCGACATCCCAGACCCGGGCCCAGTGCTGCCAGGAACCGGTTGCGAGGCCGTAGTAGCCCGGCAGCGAGTCGCAGACCACGCCGAAGTCGGTCGCACCCTGCACGTTGTCGTGGCCGCGGTAGATGTTGGCGCCGCCGCCCGACACGCCGATGACGCCGAGGGAGAGACCGAGGATGCAGTAGGCGCGGACGTTGGCGTTGCCGATGGTGTGCTGAGTGCCGCCCATGCACCAGATGATGGTGAAGGGCCGATTGTTGGCCAGCGTGCGAGCCACGCGCTGCAGCTGAGACCCCGGCACGCCGGTGACCCGCTCGGTCTCTTCCGGCGTCCACTTGGCGACTTCCGCCTTGATCTGCTCCATGCCCCAGACGCGCTGGCGGATGTATTCCCTGTCCTCCCAGCCGTTCTCGAAGATATGCCAGAGGATGCCCCATATGAGCGCCACGTCGGTGCCGGGGCGGAAGCGCACGTATTCATCGGCGTGGGCGGCCGTGCGCGTGAAGCGCGGGTCGCAGACGATGAAGGGGGCGTTGTTCTGCTCCTTGGCCTTCAGCATGTGCTGCATGGCAACCGGATGGGCTTCCGCCGGGTTGCCGCCGATCTGGAAGATGGCGCGCGAATTGTGGATGTCGTTGTAGCTGTTCGTCATCGCGCCGTAGCCCCAGGTGTTGGCAACACCCGCGACCGTGGTCGAGTGACAGATGCGCGCCTGGTGGTCTCCGTTGTTGGAGCCCCAGAAGGCGTAGAACTTGCGGAACAGGTACGACTGCTCGTTGCTGTGCTTGGCAGAGCCCAGCCAGTAGACGGAATCAGGGCCGGAGCTGTCGTAGATCTCCTGCATCTTGTCGCCGATTTCGTCGATCGCCTGCTCCCAGGTGATCTTCGTCCACTTGCCGTCGACCAGCTTGGTCGGGTGCTTCAGGCGGCGTTCGCCATGCGCGTGCTCGCGCACCGACGCGCCCTTGGCGCAGTGGGCCCCGAGGTTGAAGGGGCTGTCCCAGGCCGGCTCCTGGCCGATCCAGACGCCGTTCTGCACCTCCGCCAACACGGTGCAGCCCACGGAACAGTGGGTGCACACCGACTTCACGATCTCGACGTTGCCTGTCGCCGCTGAGGCCGCCTCGGCCTTTTTCACCATCCCGAGCGGGATCGACGCTGCGGCAATGCCGCCGGCTGTCAGTCCGGATCGCTTCAGGAAGGTACGGCGGTCAATGGCGCTTCCAGCAATGCCGGCTACCGCCTTTGACAAACGGGGGCCACTCGCCACGCCATTCGTCCTCTTGGTAAGCATTGACCTCTCCCCTTAGAGTAGTTGGTACGGAGGGCCGGAGAGGCCCCAGAATCCACGCGGCCGGCCGGTCCTAGAACCGGGCAAGCTCGTAGAATTTCCGCACGTGATCGGTCTCCGTGTAGCCGGAACCCTTCGACGACGGCGAGGCTGCCTCTACAGCGCCCGCCTTCGAGGCTGTCACCACAACCGCGGCCGCGGCCGCGCCGGCACCCAAGCCGGCCTTCTTGAAGAAGTCGCGACGACCCGCGTTGATCTCTTCCATTTTGCTCAACGGTCCACCCTCCTTTTCATCGTGGTGACCTTAATACTGTGACTTTTACTGTTACTCCGCGACAGGTGGGCCCAGAACCCGTCGCAATCCCGAATGCCGCCTCCGCCCGGACCTTGCCGGACCGCGGAGCCGATGACGCTAGGCCGCCATATCGAACGCCTGGACCTCGATCGCCATGAAGAGGCGGCCGATGGTGCCGACTGGCATGTAAAGCACGGCCGACTGCGCGCCCTGCAGGTCCTCGAAGAACCGCGGCGCCCAGCAGCCGATATGTGTGTCGAAAAACTTGCGCTGCTCGGCAAGGTCGGCCGGCGCGCCGAAGCCGCCGGTGATCAGCCCCGACATCATTTCGCAGAGCGCGGCGATGTGGTCTTCCGGCTCGGCAACGTCGTCGGCCCGCGCGATGCGCAGGCGCGCCATGTCGTCGCGCAGTCGGGCCAGCGGCTTCTCGTTCAGGAACCCGGTCAGATAGTAGGAGCCATAGGGCTGCAGTTCGCCCTGGCCGAGGCCGATGAAGAGGTCGAAGTATTCCTGGCGGGCCGATTCCACGGTGGTGCCGCGCGCCGCGGCGGCCAGCGCCCGGATGCCCTTGCCGAGTTCCGAGTCGTCGCCTTCCAGGCCGCGCAGCATCTTCAGCAGTTGGTCGCCGGGTTCGCGCGAAAGCAGCTGCGCCAGCAATGCGTACCATCCGGCACGCAACTGGTCTTCCTCGGATATTTCGACTTGCGCCGCCATACTACCCAAGCGCGACACTCTCCTAACCTTCAGCCGGAGGCCGCCTTGTAAGCTGCGGAAAGCAGTACCGATCGGTACGACAAACTCCCCGCGAGGCCACCTCTTCGTCCGTTATATCCCTGATTTTCCCAGGGTTTTTTCTTAGAACTTTTCGAATTAGAGCCCCTTTGTGGCTGAACTGTCAACAGATTCGCATGTTGCACTGCACAAGCCACGGAGGTGTGAATCAACGTGAATTCGCCACCTGATCGGCGCGAACCGCCGCCTATCAGGCGCCCATCATGCAACCGAAAGGCGTTACTGACTGTCGGGATCACCCCAGCGACGCTGGCGGGCCGAGCGTGGTTCCGGGCGCGATACGCTGCTGCGTGGAGTCGTCGCACCGGAGACTCGGGGACCACTGGGCTTGCGGGGTTCCCGTCGCGCCGGTGGGGCCCCTCCGGATGCCGACTCCGGAGGCGGCGGCAGCGCCGCATCCTCGGTCTCGGCAGCGAGGGCCGGGTCGGCTTCGGCTTCCACTGCAGCCGCTTCGGGCGCCGGCAGCGCTTCCGCTTCGGCCACCGTCGCGTCTGCCGCATCCTCCTCGTCGTCCTCGCCGGGCATGATCATGCCCCTGCCGACCTGGTAGAGGGTCTTCAGGTTCGGCATCACGGTAGCGGCGTCGGTGTAGTCGAGATTGTAGTCGGTGAGCCCGTCGTGAACGCTGAAGGCCGGATCGACCTGCCACAGCCGGCGCAGGGCGCGCCGCTTGAGAGCCCGCGGCACCCCCTTCTTCAGGAATACCGAGAAGTCCGAGCCGGCATCCAAGGTGTCGATGTCGGGCAGGTCGCGCGGATCGATCCGCTCGGCATCGTTTTCCGCCGCCGGAAGCGCCGCGGCGCCGGCCGTCGCCACCCTCTGCGGCCTCTCGTCGCCTTGCGGAGTTTCGACTTCCTGCCCGGCGGCCTCTCCGGCCTCCCGCTTGCGCTGCGACCAGCGGGACAGGAACCCATTTTCGTCGTCTCGCCCGTGCGATGCCATGGGCTCAGTCCTCGCTGCCGCCGCCGACGCCGGGCCGCTTCCCGCGGGGCTGCTCCACAGGCGGTCGCCGGCTGAAGGGCTCCTCGCGGTCCTTCGCATCCTTGCGCCGCCGCTTGATGAACACCTCCTCCACGTGGTGGGCGCCAAAGAAGTCGTCGACCAGGGCCAAGACCTCTACAGGCATCGGCACGCCTTCCACGATCTCCTCGCCGCTTTCCACGTAGTGCTGCGCCTCATAAGGATTGGCGGTCACCAGGTAAGGCACCAGTTCGTGATCCACCGCGGGATCTTCGTTGCGGCGCAGCACGATGAAAATCCGCGGCGGCTTCTGTGCCAGATTGATCTTGTAGCCTTCCGTGTCGGAACGGACCAGCTCAAGCGTGAGAGTACCACAGTGGTATTGCAGCCAGCCGTCGCCTTCGCGCAGCTGCGTCCAGGGTCCGCGCGGGTCGAGCGCCGGGGCGCCCGGAATCACTGCGACCGGCCGCCAGTCGTGATCCTTCCAGGGGTGGTCGACACGTCGCCACTCGATCACCACGCCCAGCGGCATGGACTCGTTCTTCTCCATCGCCTCCGCATTCCAGCCAGAGCCCGTCCCGGCGGCCCCTCCGCCGGTGCGGGCGCACCGTCCGCTCCGGACTGCCCGGAACCGGGACGGCGCAAAGCCGCCGGCCGCAAAAAGCGGCCTGGCGACGTCGCAGAGGGTAGGCCTTTGGCAGGCGCTTGGCCAGCACCGCGGCGCAGTGGCAGAGCGCTGAAGACGATCAGTCCCAGGCGGTCCTGACCGCGGCCTCGACATGCTCCACTGTGCCGGTCACCTGGGTCGAGTAGGAGCGCGCGAGGCGCACATAGTAAGCGACCTCTTCGCTCTTGGCCTCGCAGCGCTCCATCGCATTGAAGACGGCGAACTGCAGCAGGCTGCCGAGATCCTCGCCGTCGATGTGGCGACGCCCGGCCTCCTGCAGCGGACCGCAGGCCTCGTTGAGCTGCTCCTCGACGGTATAGAGCGCATCGAGCAGCGGCAGCCCGTGGGTCTCCGCTTCGACGATGGTCTCGGCCAGCGCGGCCGACACCTGGTTCTGATAGGTAAAGGCCGTCGCCGCCCGCTGCTCGATGCCCTCGTCGATCAGCATCGGCAGCACAAGGGAGTGCGCCGCACTGATCGAGGTGCCGACCGCCACCATCGCCACAATCGCCGCGACGGCGCGCTTCTTGAAGCGTCCGCGCTGGCTGAATCGCTTCTTCTTCTTGTTATTCAAGATACCCATATCACTGTCCTCGCCTGATTTATTTGCATCGCATGGCCGGGGGCTCTTCGGTGCCGCTGAACGGCGGGCCGCTTCCGGCGGTACTCTCGCAAGCACCACTCTGGGCAGTCAGGCTTGCTCAAATCTTACCCGGCCGGGAAGGCTCTGGCTTTGTCACAGATCAGCGGAATTCGATGCAAATTGCAGCGGCAGGATCCCCGCAAATCCATGACTTGCGAGTATGAACAGCGAAGATTTTAGAGAAATGCCGAGGGGCCTGCGGCTCAGCTCGCGGCGCGTAGTTTCAGTTTCAGCCCGACCACGGCGTAGACGTCGAGCCCGGTGATGTTGGCAATCTCTCGGAACGACAGCGAGGTCTCGCGCAGCAAGGTGGCGGCGTGGCGGTTGGGATTCATGCGCCGCCGTGTGGTCCGCGCCTGGGTGACCGAGGACGTCACCGCCTTGCGCAGTTCCTCGGCATCGAGGCCGCGGGCCTGAGCGGCCCGCAGGGCCTCCTCGCGGCGCACCTTGTCGCTGAAGATGAAGTTGTCCATCAGATGGGCAGCGCGGGCGAAGCGATCGAGGCTGTGCGGGTAGAAGCCGAGATCGTCGGCCATGAAGTCTTCGCTGCGCGCCTCCCGCGGCGGCGGCTCGTCCCGGCTCCCGCCGGCCGCCGCCTCATCCAGCGTCAGCCCACAGCGCGTAGCCAGCCGCGTGGCGGCGGCCAGCGCATTGGTCCGCTCGCCCTCGTAGGGGCTATCCGCCGCCAGCTGCAGCAGGTTGTGAAAACGCTGCCGCTCGGCCTCTGTGAACCCGGCTGAAATGTTCAGCCTCCTTGTCGCGTGATGCGGGGTCGCGTGATGCGGGAGCCACCCAACGCGGCGGCGCCCAAAAAAACCAAATGTGGAAGTATATCATCAAGAGTTAGCAAAGCCCAAAAGGCCTGCCACCCTGTCTTGATGAAGGCTCCGTGAAAGACTCAGTCGCGCCTGTTGATATCGCGAATCCTGGCGCCAAGGCGGCGGGCGAAGCCAGCCGGATCGCGCAGCGGATCGACTTCGCGGGTCAGGTCGCGCAGTTCGTCGCTGGCGGCCCGCAGGCGCGGCTTCACCTCGGACTCGTATGCCTCCGCGGCGCGGGACTGCACCTCGGGATTGCTGGCGATGCGCCTTGCGGCGCCGATCAGCAGGTTTCTCAGCAAGGGCACCCTGCCCCTCCCTTCAAGCGCCGCGACCCGACGCGGTCTCCGGCATTGCGTTTCCCAATCATCTGGGCCCGCCGACCCGAAAACTTCAAGTGCCTTGCGGGGCGTGATTCTCGAAGCGCCGCACGGCGCGGCTCACCGTGCTGTAGTGTACCGCAAAATGGCGGGCGATGCGTGCCTGGCTGTAGCCTCCGCTGAGATAGGCGCGCGCCATCGCCTCGTCGCGGCTCGCGGCCTCGGCAGCGAAGGCCTCCAGCGGCGGCGGCGGCGCCTGCCACTGCGCCCGCGGGATCTCCGCCAGGCTGCCGCGCCCGGCGGCCGCCGCCCTGGCCCGCTCGCGCATCCCGGCGACGAAAGCCTCGGAGCCCAGGAAAACCTGATGGCGCAGGTTTTCCCACACAGATGGTCGATCGTCGGCCACGACATCGGCGAGGGCGCGAGGGCGCGCCGCTTCCGCATCTGCCCCATAGAGCGCCAGAACGACGTCTACTGCCAGCCAGGAGGGCGCCGCCCGGCCCTGCAGCCGGCCCGCGACCGCCCTGAGGCTGCTCCAGCGCCAGGCCGCGGCGTCCGCTGCCAGGCCGCGCTCGACCGGCTGGCGCACGACGTCGCGGCAGACCGCCGCCAGATAGGCGGGCCGCTCGACCATCACCGCCCGGTAGCGGCCCTGGAAGACATGGCCGCCGACACCGTGGCGGCGGTTGAAGGCCTGGGTATAGCGCCCGTTCAGCTGCCGCATGCCGCGCGCCAGCGTCGCTTGCCGGATCTCCACCACCAGGTGGTAGCGGTCGGGCAACAGGCAGAAAGCGAGGCAGCGCCAGTCGAAGCGCGCGCAGGTCTTGCCCAGAATTTCCAGGAAAAGCGCGGAATCCTCCGGCACCCGGAAGGCCGGCTGTCCGCCGTTCCCCAGGGAGGAGAGGTGGTAGACCGCGCCGGGCAGTTCGAGGCGAAGAGGCCGTGCCATCTGCCGACTCTAGCTGAATTCTCTGCACGTTCCAAGACCTGACCCTAAACCTAACGAAATGACGAACGCTTGAACCTTAGCCGGGCCGCGCAGCAGCGCCCTGGGACGCCGGTGCCAGCATAAGACTGCAGGGACTATGGAAGGGCGGCAGGGCGCCGGATCAACTCCGGCGCCCCACCAGTCCAGGGACTGGGTGATCCCTGGTGTTCCGGAGTGCTGGGAGATGGGGTTAGCCCTCCGGAACGGGGCAGGTCAATGCGTGGGAAACTAGGTGCGCGATGTTTCTGCCCGATGTCGCGGCCCCGGCATTTTTGTTTCTTTCGCTTCTGGCGACGCCTCTTGGATCGCCGCCGGCAACAGCCCTTCCAACTGGATGGCGTGGAGCCGCCTGAAGGGTCCGTCCTCTCGCGCCAGGAGCTCGGCGTGGCTGCCTTGCTCCACGACGGCGCCGGCCTCGAACACCAGGATGCGGTCCACCGAGCGCACGGTAGAGAGGCGATGGGCGATGACGATGGTGGTGCGCCCCTCCATCAGCTCCTCGATGGCTCCCTGGATCTGCGCCTCGGTGGCTGAGTCGAGACTGCTGGTCGCTTCGTCGAGCACCAGCACCGGAGCGTCGGCCAGGAAGGCGCGGGCGATGGCGATGCGCTGGCGCTCGCCGCCGGAAAGCTTCACGCCGCGCTCGCCGACCAGGGTCTCATAGCCCTCCGGCAGGGCCATGATGAAGTCGTGGGCATGCGCCCGCCTCGCCGCGGCGACGATCTCCTCCCGGCTCGCCTCGGGCCGGCCGTAGGCGATGTTCTCCGCCAGCGAGCGGTGGAACAGGGCGGGGTCCTGCGGCACCAGCGCGATGGCCCGCCGCAGGCTCTCCAGCGTCACCGCGGCGATGTCCTGGCCATCGATCAGGATGCGCCCGGCATCGACATCGTGAAGCCGCTGCAGCAGCTTCACGAAGGTCGACTTGCCGCTGCCCGAGGGTCCGACCAGCGCCACCCGCTCGCCGGCGGCGATCTGCAGCGAGAAGTCGGCATAGATCGGCTGCTGCTGGCTGCCGTAGGTGAAGCTTACGCGTTCCAACGCGATGCGTCCGACGCTGGCCTGCAAGGCCGGCGCGCCGGCGCGCTCGACGAGCTTCGGGCGCTGCTGCCGGAAGCGCACGAGATCCTCGATCTCGTTCACCGCCTGCTGCAGATTGCGCACGTGCGCGCCGACTTCGCGCAGGTAGCCGCTGATGACGAAGTAGCTGGTCATCACGAAGGCCACGTCGCCCGGCGAGGCCTCGCCCTGCGACCAGTACCAGAGGGCCAGTGTCAGCAGGCCGCCGAGCAGCACCAGGGTCATGAAAGACTGCGCGGCGCTGCCGTTGATCTCCCGGCGCCAGGCGTGCCGCGCCCGGTCGCGCCAGCGGTCGGCGATGGCGAAGAAGCGCTCGTCCTCGAGCCGCTCCGCCCCGAAGGACTTCACCGTCGGATTGCAGGTCACCGCGTCGGCCAGCGCCGCCCCCATCGCCGAGTCCGCGGCGTTCATCACCACGTTGGCCGGGGCGATGTAGCGCGTCGCCAACAGCACGCTGACGCCGACGTAGACCGCTACGGCCGCCACCACATAGGCGCCCATGAGCGGCCAGCGCAGAAAAAGGTTTGCGGTGACGCCGATCAGGATGACCGCCGCCGGAACGAAGCCGATGTAGAAGGTATCGGCGAAGAGGTCGTAGGCCCACATGCCGCGCGAGATCTTGCGCACCGTCGCGCCGGCGAAGCTGTCGGCGTGCCAGTCGGCGCTGAAGCGCTGCACGCGGCTGAAGGCGTCGCAGGCGATGCGCCGCATGGTCACCGTCGCGAGAGGAATCCAGAAACGGTAGGAGATCTCACGCAGCAGGTGAAAGCCGGCGGTGATGGCGATCACCGCCGCCAGCGCCGTGAAGGCGCGGCGCACCTGCTGCGGCCGGCTTTCGGCTGAAACCTCCACAAGGGAATCGATCAGGTTGCCGGCCAGCACCGGCAGGAAGACGTCACAGACGGTGGCCGCCAGCATGGTCGCCAGCGCGCCGGCGAGCAGCCAGCGTCCGCGCCACCAGTAGTTACAGACAAGCGCGGCAACGTCACGAAAACGAACAGCAGTCATATCTTATCCGCACCGCGGGCCCGGTCCGGGAGCACGATCCCGGGGGCCCGTCACGGTGCCCTCCTCCGAAGAGCATCAAGGGTCGGCGGCGCCGCAGGGGCGTCGCTCAGAGGCGAAAGGACCGGGAGGTCAGGGAGACTGACGGGCGGAGGGGCACGCGCGCGCGGACGAAATGACGCCCGCCGGCGCGATCCAACACGAAGAAGAGTTCTGTGGAGGTCTCCGCCGGCCCGGTCAAGAACCCGGGCCGAACAGCCGCCGTGTTAACAGGGCGGCCGGGCAGCGCGGGTCGCGGAATGAGGAATAGCGGTATTACACATCGCGTCCCCTTTCTGCGGTTCGCGGTTACAGCCTGTGCCGGCGCGGGAGTCGCGCCCTGCGGAGGCGTATTTTGTGCCACAGGCCGCCGTGATTGAAAAGTGACAAAGCTGTTTCGCGCCGGCGCGGCGGCCGTTTCCCTTGAACGGCCGCGCCGGCCGCAACGACTGACGGGCAGCAGGTCACGCTGACTGTCCAGGCAGGACCCATCCCCGACAGCGAGGAGATACACCATGACATCGCAAGCGACCCCTGCCGCCGCACACGGCGGAACCTTCGTCCGTCTGGCCACGGTCCTGGTAATCGCGGCCGCCTTCACGGCGGCTGCCCCCGGGCTCGGCCACAGCGAGGAACCACACGCACCTACGCGGCTGCAGGCCACGCCCCTGCCACCGCTGCCGGGCAAGGAGGTCTTCGTGCGCTCGAAGCCGCATGTGAACGTCGGCACCCGGCCCGGCCGTCCGGCCGGCCCCGGCGGCCTGAAAGCGCCGACCGCCGAACTGCACGACTGGTACTGCGGCGAGGGATCCGGCCCCGGCGGCCATGCCGCCTGCACGCCTGACCTCATCGCCTCCTGCAACGGCACCTACGTGCCACCCGGCACCAACGGCCCGCAGCAGACCTGGGGCATGTGCCACGAGAAGAGCTGAAGCCGTTCCCGGGTGAGTGAC
This sequence comes from uncultured Pelagibius sp., assembly GCA_964472095.1. GTDB lineage: Bacteria > Pseudomonadota > Alphaproteobacteria > Kiloniellales > Kiloniellaceae > Pelagibius. The sequence continues at coordinate 35,725 of CAYYIV010000033.1, read as the reverse complement.
GGGGCGTCGCCCGCGCGTGGCGGCGCCCCCACTTCCAAGGTTGTCCCGATACGCCCTTCACGGCACCCTGCATTCCACAGGGTCAGCGACACTTTCGGGACAAGAACTCCATCATGGCCAACAAGCCGCGTTCCTATAAGCCGGTCTCCGGTTTCGTACTGCCGCGCTTCGCCGGCATCGCCACTTTCATGCGCCTGCCGCACGTGCCGCTGGAAGACCTCGCCGAGGTCGGCGACGTCGACATCGGCCTGATCGGCGTGCCCTGGGACGGCGGCACCACCAACCGCGCCGGCGCGCGCCACGGCCCGCGGCAGATCCGCGACCTCTCGACCATGGTGCGCAACGTGCACCACGCGAGCGGCATCCGCCCCTTCGATCTTGCCAACTGCGCCGATCTGGGCGACACCCCGGCGAACCCCATCGACCTGCACGAGTCGATCGACCGCATCGAGGCCTTCTACGCCGCGGTGCACAAGGCCGGCGTGCTGCCGCTCTCGGCCGGCGGCGATCATCTCATCACCCTGCCGATCATGCGCGCCATCGCCCGCGAGCGCCCCGTCGGCATGGTGCATTTCGATGCCCACACCGACACCAACGACCGCTACTTCGGCGAACACAAGCTGACCCACGGCACGCCCTTCCGTCGCGCCGTCGAGGAAGGCCTGCTCGACCCGAGGCGCACGGTGCAGATCGGCATCCGCGGCTCGCTCTATACGCCGCAGGACATGGACTGGGGCCTCGCGCAGGGCATCCGCGTCATCACCATCGAGGAGTACTTCGACCTCGGCGTCGAGGCGGTGATCGCCGAGGCGCGGCGGGTGGTCGGCGACGGCCCGACCTACCTCTCCTTCGACGTCGACGGCCTCGACCCGGTCTACGCGCCGGGCACCGGTACGCCGGAAATCGGCGGCTACAGCACCCACGAGGCACAGCGCATGATCCGCGGCCTGCGGGGCGTTAACCTTGTCGGAGCAGACGTTGTCGAGGTTGCGCCGCCTTTCGATCCCTCCGGGGCGACGGCGTTAGTCGCCGCAACGCTTATGTATGAGATTCTCTGCCTGCTCGCCGAAATCGTCGCAATTCGGTAAAAAATCCCTTAAAATACAAGGCAATGGTTAACGGCCAGGCAGGCCGGGGCACAACGGCAAGAGGCGACGACAATGCAGAGCCATCCAGGAAACAGGGACAGGAAATCCGACACGGGATCCGGCGACCGGGCCGGGCAGCGCCGCGCCAAGGCGCGCACGGTGGACGTCTCCGGCCGGCGCCAGAGCGCCCTGCTCGGTGTCGTCATCACGGTGCTGCTGGCGTTGATGCTGCTGCTGTGGGCGCAGCAGGCGCGTGCGGCGGTCGGCGATCCGGTGATCACCAACGGCCAGGTGGACGAGACCCTCACCATGGCGAAGTCGCCGCGAGAGATCTTCGTCGGCCGCTGGTATGGCGAGACCGCGCAGACGGGCGGCGGCACCAAGCGCTGGGTGGTCGACGCCTTTCCCGACGGCGTGTTCCGCATCACCTTCCGCTTCTACGAACCAGACGGCAGCTATCGCCAGCAGGTTGAGGTGGGCGAGTGGGGCATTTCCGGCCCGGTCTACTTCCTCTCGACCAAGGGCTGGGTCGACGACGGCGCGTTCCTGAAGGCCGACACCAGCAACGGCGAGCTCTACGACGCCTACAAGATTCTCAAGCTGGAGACCGGCGTCTTCGAGTACGAGCACTTCGTGAACGGCAATCGCTATCAGATCCGCAAGGTCGACACCGGCTTCGCGCTGCCGGAATAGGCCCGAAAGTCAGTCGTCGGGCCATCCGGGCCCACATCATCTGGTAGCCTGATCGCGACCGGCTCAAGCATTTGGGCTGCGGGGTTGGACCCCGGCATTCGCGGCACAATATCTGAAGCATGATGCAGCGAAGCCACCGACGCCCGGTCGGTAGAGTCGCATGCGCTCCCTGATCGGGCGAACTCTTTGCGTCCTCCTCCTGCTTGCCGGCGCCGCGGGAACGCTTGGCGTGCCGGCCCGCAGCGCCTCCGAAGGGACGGCCCTCGTCGTTGAAATCGACGGGGCGATCGGCCCGGCGACAGTCAAACTCCTGGAAGATGCCCTGGAGGCGGCGGAGCTGCGTGACGCCAGCCTCGTCGTCCTGCGCATGGATACCCCCGGCGGCCTCAGCGAGAGCATGCGGGCGATGATCCGCGTCATTCTCTCTTCGTCCATCCCGGTCGCCACCTACGTAGCACCATCCGGTGCGCGGGCGGCCAGCGCCGGGACCTACATTCTCTACGCCAGCCACCTCGCCGTCATGGCGCCCGGCACGAACCTGGGCGCGGCGACGCCGGTGCAGATCGGCGGCGGCCTGCCGCTGCCCGGCGGCGAGCCCGGGCCAGAGGACAAGCCGAGCGGGGCGCCGGACAAGACCGATGCACCGGACGCCGAGCAACAGGACGGAGATGAAGAGGCAGAACAGGCCCCGCCGTCCGGCGATGCGATGGGCCGCAAGATGGTCAACGACGCCGTCGCCTACATCCGCGGCCTCGCCGAGCTGCACGGCCGCAACGCCGATTGGGCCGAGCGCGCGGTGCGCGAAGGCGTCAGCCTGCCCGCCCGCGAGGCGGCCGAACTCGGGGTCGTCGACTTCGTCGCCGGCAGCATCGAGGGGCTGCTCGAGCAGGCCGACGGCCGCGAGGTGATGCTCGGCGAGCGCAGCACGACACTGGCCACGGCGGAGCTGGCCATCGAGCGCTTCGAGCCGAGCTGGCAGGTCGAGCTCTTGCAGGTGATCACCAATCCCAACACCGCCTTCATCCTGCTGATGATCGGCGTCTACGGCCTCATCTTCGAGTTCGCCAACCCCGGCTCGATCGGCCCCGGCATCATCGGCGCTATCTGCCTGCTGCTCGGCCTCTACGCCCTCGAGCAGCTGCCGCTCGACTACACCGGCTTCGGCCTCATCCTGCTGGGGGTCGCCCTCATGATCGCGGAGGCCGTGACACCCGCCTTCGGGGTGCTGGGCGCTGGCGGCATCGTCGCCTTCCTGATCGGCGCCATCTTCCTGTTCGACAGCGATTCGCCGCAGTTCCAGCTGTCTTGGTGGACCATCGGCGGCGTGACCGCCGTCACCGGCACCCTGCTCACCCTGTTGCTGGGCTACGTATGGCGCGTGCACCGTCGCCCCGCCGTCACCGGCAGCGCCGAAATGCTCGGCCACGACGTGCGCGTCCTCACCTGGAGCGGCAGTTCGGGCGAGGTCCTTGCCCGTGGCGAGCGCTGGCTGGCCCGCTGCCCGGAACCCCTGACGCCCGGCGAGATGGTGACCGTCGACGGCATCGAGGGCCTGACCCTCAAGGTCTCGCGACCGGTCTCCCGAGCCGCGCGCTCCAATCAAGGAGAATGCTGATGCCGATAAACGTGATCATCTATGCCGTCATCGCCCTGCTGGTCATCGCCTTCCTGACACAGGCCATCAAGATCCTGCGCGAGTACGAGCGGGGCGTGGTCTTCACGCTCGGCCGCTTCACCAGCGTGAAAGGCCCCGGATTCATCTTCCTGATTCCCTTCGTCCAGCAGATGGTCAGGGTCGACCTGCGCACCTTCGTCGAGGACGTCCCGAGCCAGGACGTGATCTCGCGCGACAATGTCTCGGTCAAGGTGAACGCAGTGATCTACTTCCGGGTCATGGATCCGGAGAAGGCGATCATCCGGGTCGAGAACTTCTTCCAGGCAACCAGCCAGCTGGCGCAGACGACCTTGCGCTCGGTGCTCGGCAAGCACGAACTCGACGAGATGCTGGCCGAGCGCGACAAGCTCAACAGCGACATCCGCGAGATCCTCGACGGCCAGACCGACGAATGGGGCATCAAGGTCGCCAACGTCGAGATAAAGCACGTCGATATCGACGAAAGCATGATCCGCGCCATCGCCAAGCAGGCCGAGGCCGAACGCATCCGGCGTGCGAAGATCATCAACGCCGAAGGCGAGCAGCAGGCCGCGCAGAAGCTGGTCGAAGCGGGCGCAGAGTTGAGCCGGCAGCCCGAAGCGATGCAGCTGCGCTATCTCTCGGCCCTGCAGGAAATCGCGGGCGAGCACAACTCGACGATCGTGTTCCCCTTCCCCATCGAGCTGGTCAGCACGCTGCTCGGCAAGCGGTCATCGTCGCCCAGCGGCTAACACGCGTAGTCGACCGGCAGGGCGGTGGTGTACTTCAGGGTCTCCATGGCAAAGCTGGAACTGACGTCGAACAGCGGCACCGCGGCGATCAGCCGCTTGTAGACGGCGTCGTAAGCTTTGATGTCCGGCACCACGACGCGCATCATGTAGTCGATCTCTCCGCTCATGCGGTAGAGCTCGACCACCTCCGGGATCCGCGTCACCCGCTCGGCGAAGTCGCGCAGCCACTTCTCGTCGTGCTGGCTGGTGCGGATGGCGACGAAGACCGTCACCCCGACGTTCATCTTCTCCGGGTCGAGCAGCGCCACGCGCCGCTGGATCACCCCCTCCGCCTCCAGTTTCTGGATGCGGCGCCAGCAGGGCGAGGCCGAGAGGCCGACCTTCTCGGCGACCTCCGCCACCGGCAGGTCCGCCGCCTCCTGCAACACCCGGAGGATTCTTCGGTCGATATCATCCATGGAATAATTTACCATTATTCAAGACATACAGGTAAAATTATACTAATTATAACCATCTGAAGGGTAAATTTGCAATCCGATTGCCCGGCAAGCGGCCTATTATGGCCTGCCGCATGAGCAAGGAGAGCAAGGGTGTCCCTGCGCAACCTCTTCACCGACCACCCCGCCGCCGTCGGCGAGACCTACTGGCAGCACCTGGGTGCCGCCTGGGGCTTCTCCTGGCGCCTGATGCTGGCTTCCCTGGCCTGCCTGGTGCATGCGCTGCTGCCCTTCCTGTTCGAGAGGACCGGCAGCCGGGCGATCACAGCGCTGCACGAGAGCATGGTGGTGAACCGCCAGCGTCATGCCGCCGGCGATGAGGCCCCGCCCTCCGTCGTCCGGCGCCACGCCGCCTGAGGGTCCTTCGACAACTCCGGCCTTCGCTGCACGGCGAATCCCATTCTCCAGGCTGCGCGGCGCTAAAAAAAGCTGCTAGGCTCCTGCCCTCAAGGATCCTGGCCGGCCTACCATGGCCCGGCCGATAAGAACAAAGTTGCTCGGGCGGCGGGCCTCCCACGCGGTGGCGCCTTCGCAACGGCGCAAGGGAGGAGAAGTCATGGGTACCCTGTTCACCAACGTGCAAGTGATCGACGGTTCCGGCGCCGCGCCCTTCGCCGGCGAGGTTCTGGTCGAGGGCAACCGCATCAAGGCGGTGGCGCGTGACGGCGCCGCCCTTTCCCGCGACGGCGCCGGCGTCGTCGACGGCAGCGGCCGGACGCTGATGCCGGGCCTCGTCGAATCCCACGCCCACATCAGCTTCTGCGATACGCCGGACCTCGAGAGCCTCGGCGACATCCCGCCCGAGGAACACACCCTGAAGACGGTGAAGTACGCCCGCAAGATGTTCGACCAGGGCTTCACCGCGCTGTTCAGCGCCGCCGCCGCCAAGCCGCGCCTCGACGTGGTGGTGCGCAACGCCATCGAGGCCGGCGACATCGTCGGTCCGCGCATGCGCGCCGCCAGCCCGGAGATGACGGTGACCGGCGGTCTCGGCGACGTGCGGCGCGCGCACATGTACCGCGAAACCTTCGCAATCTGCTGCGACGGTGCCGACGAGTTCCGGCGCACCGCTCGGGAGATGTGCCGCGAAGGCGTCGATACCCTGAAGATCAACCCTTCGGGTGACGAGTTCGTGCCCTTCGCGCGTGCCGACATGACGGTGATGAACGAGGCCGAGGTCGCCGCCGTCTGCGAGGTCGGCCGCTCGCGCAACAAGATGGTCGCCGCCCACGCCCGCTCGGCGGAGAGCGTGAAGATCTGCCTGCGCAACGGCGTCGACGTGATCTACCACGCCACGCTCTGCGACGAGGAAGCGCTCGACATGCTGGAGGCGAAGAAAGACAAGATCTTCGTCGCCCCGGCGCTGGGCATCATGTTCGCCACCTCGCGCGGCGAGGGCGCCAAGTGGGGCATCGGCGAGGAGCATCCGGTGGCGATCTACTTTGCGCGCGAGCTGGAGATGTGCATCGAGAACATGAAGCAGCTTCGCAAGCGCGGCCTGCGCATCCTGCCGGGCGGCGACTACGGCTTCGCCTGGAACCCCATCGGTACCAACGCGCGCGACCTGGAGCACTTCGTGAAGCTGCTCGACTATTCGCCCCTTGACGCGCTCACGGCGGCGACCAAGCTGGGAGGGGAGCTGATGGGCATGGACATCGGCCTGGTGAAGGAGGGCCACCTCGCCGACCTGCTGCTGGTCAACGGCGATCCGGCCAAGGACGTGACGCTGCTGCAGGACGCCGCCAACCTGATCGGCATCATGAAGGACGGCGTCTTCCACAAGGACCCGACGCAGGCGGCGGAGCTCGGCCGGGTCGCGGCCGAATAGCCGCTCAAGCGTTCGAAGGAGGCTGAGCCCGGTCTTGCGAAATTTATCCGCCCTGGCCGGGCTGTTCTGCCTGCTCGGCACCGCCGGCGCCGTCGCGGCACCGGCCGAACTGCACAGCGACCACCCCCTGAACGGCAGCCTCTGGGACAACCGCAGCGGCCGTCAGGTCGATGAGGCAACCTTCCTGGCCGAGGCGGCGACGGCGCGCTGGGTGCTGCTCGGTGAAAAGCACGACAATGCCGCCCATCATGCCCTGCAGGCCCGCGTGGTAGGCGCCCTGGGGCGCGCCGGCCGCCGCATTGCCGTGGTCTGGGAGATGGCCGAACCGGAACAGGCCGAGGCCCTCCAGGAAGCGACGCTGGAAACCGTCGACGATCTCGGTGCGGCGCTCGACTGGGAGGCGCGCGGCTGGCCCGCCTGGAGCGAATACCAGCCGATCGCCGAGCAGGCCCTGCGGTACGGCCTGCCGATGCGCCCGGGCAAGCCCTCCCGCACGCTGGTGCGCAGCGTCTCGCGCGGCGAGCCGCTGCCCGCCGAGTTCGCCGGGCGCCTTGGGTGGTCGCGGCCCTATCCCGAGGCGACCGAAGCCGCCCTGCTGGCAGAGCTCGCGGACAGCCACTGCGGCACTCTGCCGGAGGCCGCGCTCGGCGCGATGTTGCGCGTTCAGCGCCTGTGGGACGCCTGGATGTCCTCAAGCATGCTCGACGGCGGCGAAGGTGCCATCCTGATCGCGGGTGCCGGCCACGTCCGCGAGGATCGTGCGGTGCCTTGGCACCTGCGGGGCGCCGGGGGTGGCGAGAGCCTCACGCTGGCCCTGGTAGAGGTGGTCGCCGGCCGCGAGGCACCGGCGGACTACCCCGCTTACGATCCCGAGCGCTTCGACTTCGTGTGGTTTACCCCGCGGGTCGACGAGAAGGACCCCTGCGAGGCCTTTGGGGAAAAGGCGGTCCGGTAGGCCGGGCCAGGCAGCCGCTATGATCTGCTCTATCTATTTGACGTAGATCGGATTCACGTGATCCGCTTTAGGCACCGGTCTCGTTGCGGAAACGGACCAGGGTCGAGCCGGCACCGTCCAGCAGCACGAGGCTGCCGTCCAGCAGGCGATAGCCGCGGGTGCTGTCGAGCGCGCGCAGCAGCCGATCCTCCTGACTCATGGCGGGCTCGGCGCAAGCCATCCGCGTGGCCCCGAGATTGCCGAAGGACATCGCCTCGCCGTCGATGATCACCGAGCCGAAATAACCGTTGCAGCCGGCATGGCCGCTCACCTTGCCGTCAGGTTCGACGACGAGGCTCGGCTCGATGCCACCGGGGACAGGCAGCCCGCCCACCTCCTCGGCAATCCAGGTCTGGCCATAGACGCGCTCGGCCTCGAGGTCGATTACGTCCTCGACGAGGGAGCAGGCGGCGAGACTGAAGGCCGCTGCCGCCACGCAGAGCGAGGTTCTCACAATTCGGTTCAAGTCCGCGATTCCTTCCTTCAAAGCCTCCTATACGCGAAAGTCGATCAGGCTATCCCCGACTCGCTGCAAAATGCTACCACTCACTTTGCTGGGTCTGCGCTTTACTGCCTGAAAGGATTGTCAGAATGCTCGCTGCCCGCCACACCGCCGCCGCCGGCCTCCTGTTCGCGGCCTCGCTGGCCGCCTTCACCGCGGCCGGCCCGGCCGCTGCACAGACCACCACGACTTCGGCAATGTCGGAGACGCGCAAGCTGGTGGTTCCCCTCGCCGACGCCGCGGAGGGCAAGAAGCTCTTCGTGGGCAAGGGCTGCGTTGTCTGCCATTCGGTCAACGGCATCGGCGGCAAGGCGGCGCCGGCCCTGGATGCCGACAGCGAGCTGCCCTATTTCGACGTCTTCGATTTCGCCGCCCGGATGTGGCGAGGCGCACCGACCATGATTCTGTTGCAGGAAATGGAGCTCGGCTACCAGATCGAGCTTACCGGTGAGGAACTTGCCCATCTGGCCGCCTTCGCTTCAGATCCTGGAGCCCAGGGCGGCTTCAAGGAGAGCGATATTCCGGAAGTGATCCGCGACTGGATGGTCGACGAGGTCTATCAGGAGCTTGATCCGGACTATATGGCCCGGTAAATCCGGGCCCGGGCGGCCTGCCGGATGCGGCCAGGGACAGGTACCAGTTGGAAAACACGAGCAAGACCGGCAAAAGCGGCCGCTGCCTCTGCGGCGAGGTTACCTACCAGTTCACCGGCGCCGAGAACTGGTCCAGCTATTGCCACTGCGAAAGCTGCCGGCGCAACACCTCCTCGCCGGTGGCGGCTTTCTTCGGCGTCCCGCTGGCCGCCTTTCGCTTCACCGGCAGGGCCCCGGCGGTCTACGAGTCCTCTCCCGGCGTGAGGCGCCTCTTCTGCCCGCGCTGCGGCACGCCCATGGCCTTCGAGGCCGACCGCTACCCCGGCGAGATCCATCTCTATGCGGCCAGCCTGGACGATGCGGCGGCCTACCGACCGCAGAGCCACGTCCACTTCGCCGAGCACCTGGCCTGGTTTGACGTCAAGGACGACCTGCCGCGGCATCCGGGGAGCGGATAGGCGATCGCGCAAAGGACGGCCGGCCCGGACCGCGCCAAGGAAAATTTACCTGCACCCCCCGACCTCACCTTAGGATTGTCTTGGCGCCAAGCCTCTGCCTTGGCAGAGTATTAACCAAATTTCGGCATGAATTTCTTTGCTTTGCAGCCAGTACTTTGATTAGGGAATCAACGATAGGATGATGTCGGTGCTGAAATTGGGCCGGAGAAACCAGGCACCCTGCCCAGCCCTGCACGGCATCGGCGGAAGTGGGACCACTTGTTGAAGGCCGACATCAAAGACGTTCCCGAAACGGCCTGCGCGGAAGTTCTATTCTTCTGCAACTATTGGCTCGGCCTCAAGGGAGACGCCATCCTGCCCCCCTGTGAACGGCTGGATCCCCTCGACTTCTTCTCCTATCTCTCCAGGGTTTTCATCCTGGAGGGGCAGACCATCGAAGATCTGCGGGTTCGCCTCGCGGGCACCGTCTACCGCGAACTCTACGGCTTCGAGGTGACCGGCCTGCGGGTCGGCGAACTGATCCCCTTTGAAAATCGCCATGATCTGCTCAGCGGCTACGACCGCTGCCTGCGCCAGCAGGTGCCAGTCTACGATGTCGACAGGATGACCTGGCGCGAAAGGGGATCGGAGGTCTGCTTCGAGCGGATTCTGCTGCCCTTCGGCGAACCGCAGCGAACCGAGCGCATCCTCGGCTTCGCACAGTTCTTCGACAGCGATGGTAAGAAAATTTTCACTTAGTATTAGTTCAGATCCCTACGAATCCGATCGAATTAAGTAAACAATTCGTTTAGCAAATAGATTCAATTTTATTTTAATTCAACCCAAGTAACCTACGAGCTCGGGTTGCGTGAAATCTCGCCTTTCACGCACGCCCTTGTGAAGAGTTTAGGGGGACTTGGGTCGTCATGCGTCAGGTATCATCCTGCGTCAAAGCAAGCCTGTTGCAGCCGGCACCGTCCTACGAGGCGGACGGCTACGTCATATCGGGCTTCACCGCCAAGGACGCGCAGGACATTCCGCGCGCCTTCAGTTCGGTCTACGGCCGCGACTATCTCAGTTCGGTGGTCTACGACCCTGACGCCTTCGCGGCACTGGTCGCCTCGGGCGAGCAGATTTCCTTCATCGCCCGCGACGCCGCCGGCGATATCGCCGGTCACCTTGCCCTCGCCTTCTCGGCGCCGAACCGCAGCCTCGTCGAGCTCTGCCAGGGCATCGTGACGCCGGACCACCGCAAGTCCGGCATCTTCGTGCGCATGATCGATCGCGCCCTCGACTTCGCCCGCGATACCCTGGGGGCCCATGCGGTCTACGGCATCTCGCTCACCAACCACATCGTCTCCCAGAAGGTGGTCGCCCGGCGCGGCTTCCGCGACGTCGGCATGGAGATCGACTATGTGCCGCAGCGCATGCTGCAGCGCGATGGCGCCGGCGGCCCGGCGGCGACCCTGGTACAGTACCTCGAATACGGCAAGCGCGACTACGCGCCCTGCCACCTGCCGCCGTCCTACGCGGTCTGGTTCACCCGCCTGCTCGACGGCGCCGCCGTCGACGGGCAGCGGCAGATTACCCTGGCCACCGGCCTCGATCGCCGTGCCACGGAGAGCGAGATGATGGACATGCCGCGTTTCGATATGGCGCGCCTCCTGGTGCGCCGAGCCGGCTTCGACTTCTGGAGTCTGGTTGGCGAGCAGGAAGCCGCCGCCGAGACGGCGGGGCGGCGCAGCTTCCAGGTGCTGATCAATCTTGGCAGTGCCGAAGGCGCGGCCGCGGTGGAACTGCTGCGCGGCTGGGGCTACGCCTGCAGCGGACTCTTGCCGGGCTACCTGGAAGGCGGCAAGCACGTGGCCATCATGTACCGCAACTTCCAGGCCCCCTATTTCGCCGGCATCAAGCTGCACGACGAAGGGGCCCAGCGCCTCCTCGCCAACATCAGCAACGACTGGCAACGGGCGGAGCGGCTGGGCAGCGAACTGCGCCACATCTTCGACGACACGGCTGTCGAGATTGCCGCCGAAACGCCGCTCACGCAGCCGGCCGCCGCCGCGACGCTCGACGCGGCGCGGGCGCTGCTCGGCATCGGCGGTCGGGTGACGCTGGAGGGCGGCGGCATGGTACCGGTCGATCTCGACGGCGCCACCACGCCGGCACAGCCGGGCGCGGCCGACATGCCGTCGCCGGCGGCGGTCGAGGGCGAAGACGCCCAGCCGGATGACGCGCCGCCGCGCGGTGCGGCCGCCGTTTAAGGCGTTGCCCGGTCAGGCTCCACGGCAACGCTAAAAGTTGCGCGCCCGCAGTGCCTTCTGGATTTCGTAGATCGACCCCTGGGTTGCCGGCTGCGGCTGGGGGATACGCACCGGCACGGCGGCAAGCCGCGGCGTGATGGTCGGCTTGCCGCAGAGCAGGCGCGCATCGTACTCCTCCAGGCTCTCGAAGGGCGACATCGAGCCGCGCAGCGGAAAGGCGTCCGCCGCGGTGATCTCGTAGAACATCATGCGCCGGTCGCGCGGCGAACGGTTGGGCGCGGAGCCGTGCACCGCGCGCACGTGGTGCAGCGAGATCGAGCCCGCCGGCCCCGTTAACTTCACCGCGTCCTTCACGTCCAGTCCGTTGGCGGCGAGGCTCATGGCGCCGGCGAAGACGCCCTCGGCATGATGGTCGTAGACCGGCCCCTTGTGGCTGCCCGGAAAGACCATCAGCGGTCCATTCTCCTCGCCCATGTCGTCGATGATGACGCCGACCGCCAGGATGGCGTCGTTGGTGTGGGGGTAGAAGGCCCAGTCCTGATGCCATTCCACGGCGGCGCCGTAGCCGGCCGACTTCATGTTCAGCTTGGAGGTATGCAGGCGCAGGTCGGGCCCAAGGAGGTCGCGCACCGGCGCCAGGATCCAGTCGGAGCGCAGCAGGCTATCGAACACCGGGGAGAGCTTGTGCGGCAGCTTGATGCGTCTGACGCGCGGCGCATCTGGCCGATGGCTGTCCTCGAGATCCAACCGCTCGTTGGAGGCGGTCAGGCCGGACGCCTCCGCGATAAAGCGCGCGATCTCCGCACGCACGCCGTCCATGACGTCGGCAGGGACGCGCCGCTCCAGGACGACGTAGCCGTTATCCCGGTAGAACCGGACCTGCTCTGCGCTCAGGACTTCGCGGCTCATGGCACACAACCTCTCTCGGCCAGCGGCGGCAATCACCGGCTGGCAGGCGATTACTCCGTGAGGGCTTCTTTCACGGTCTGCAGCTTGTTGGCGAGATGCTCCTTCAGTAGCACCGCCAGGCGCTTGCCGTCGCGGGCGGCGAGCGCCTCCAGGATCTTCTCGTGCTCGGCCACCGCCCGAGTCCAGCGCGCCGGCGACATGTTGGCCATGTAGCGGGCGCGGCGCACCCTTCCGGAGAGGCTCAGCTGCATCTGCGACAGGGTCGGGTTGCGCGCCGCGCTGAGGATCAGCTGGTGGATCTGCTCGTTCAGCTTGAAATAGTCGCGCAGCGCCCCGGCCTCGTACTTGCGCACCATGCGCTCGTGCAGGTCGCGGATGCGCACCAGCTCGGCATCGGTGATGTGCAGGCAGGCGAGCTCGCCGGAGAGCGCCTCCAGCGCCCCCATGATGGGAAAGGCCTCGTCAAGGTCGGCCAGGGTCAGCCTGGCCACGGCGCAGCCGCGGTTGGGCGTCAGCAGCACCAGCCCCTCGGTGGCCAGCACCTTCATCGCCTCGCGCAGCGGCGTGCGCGAAACGCCGAACTGGAGGCAGAGTTCCTTTTCCGCAAGCTTCTCGCCGGGGGCCAGCTCGCCCTCAACGATCATATGGCGCAGGCGGTCGGCCAGCTCATTGTGAAGCGGGCGGCGTTGGATGGGGGCAGCGACATCGATGCTCATGATTGCCTGCTAGTTTAGCGCAAGATCGGAGGATTCGCGAAGGACGCGTGCCACATGCACTGCCGGGCGCGCCGCACCTTCGGCGATCTGATGCCGACAGGAGGTGCCGTCGGCGATGATGAGAGCCTCCGCGCCGGCGGCGCGCACCCGCGGCAGCAGGTTCAGCTCGCCCATGCGAAGCGACATCTCGGCCGTCTCCGCCTGATAGCCGAAGCTGCCGGCCATGCCGCAGCAGGAGGACTTCACCAGCTCGACTTCGAGATCGGGGATCAGGCCGAGCACCTCCTGAACCGGCGCCACGGCGTTGAAGGCCTTCTGGTGGCAGTGGCCGTGCAGCAGCGCGGACTTCTGGCTGAGCGGCGCCAGGGGCAAGTCGAATCCGCCGCCATCCCGGCCGAGCCGCGCGGCGATGAACTCCTCGAAGAGCATCACCTGGCGCGCCTGCTCGGCCGTCCATTCCTCGCCGAGGAGAGAGGGCATCTCGTCGCGGAAGGTCAGCAGGCAGGAAGGCTCGAGGCCGACCACCGGCACGCCGCGCGCGACCGCGGGTCCGATCACCGCCAGACTGCGACGCATCTCCGCCTTGGCCTCCTCGACCATCCCTGCGGCGAGAAAGGTGCGCCCGCAGCACAGCGGCCGGCCGCCGTCGGCGGGCAGCGCCTCAACCGCAGCAAAGCCCGCGCGCCGCAAAACCGTCTCTGCATCGCGCAGGTTCTCTGGCTCGAAGTAGCGGTTGAAGGTGTCGGCGAAGAAGAGGACTTCCTCACCCTGCATCGGCAGGTCCTGCTGCCGGTAGACATCGCTGCGCCACTGCGGCAGCCGGCGCGCCGCGGCGAAGCCGAGCAGGCGCTCGGAGAGCTTCGCCAGCCCCGGCACACGGTCGCGCAGGTTCATCAGGCCCGGCAGCTTCGCCGCATAGGGCGCATAGCGCGGCAGGTAGGCGATCAGCATCTCGCGCAGGGCGACGCCCTGCTTGCGGGCGCGGGCGGCCAGCACCTCGATCTTCATCTTTGCCATGTCGACGCCCGTCGGGCACTCGCGCTTGCAGCCCTTGCAGGAGACGCAGAGCGAAAGCGTCTCGGCCATGGCGTCGGAGGTAAAGGCCTCGGGGCCGAGCTGGCCGGAGATCGCCAGGCGCAGGCTGTTGGCGCGGCCGCGCGTCAGGTCGCGCTCGTCGCGGGTTACGCGGTAGGAGGGGCACATGACGCCCTCGCCCTTGCGGCAGGCGCCGTTGTTGTTGCACATCTCGACGGCACCCTGGAACCCGCCACCGGCGCCGCTGTAGGCCGACCAGTCGAACACCGTTTCCAGCTCCGGCACGGCGTAGTCCGGCGCATAGCGGAACAGGCTGCGGTCGTCCATCCGGGGCGGGCGCACCAGGCGGTTGGGGTTCAGCACCCCGGCCGGGTCCATGCGGTCCTTCACCCACTCGAAATCCGCGACCATACGGTCGCCGAACATGTCGCGGTGGAATTCGGAGCGCACGATGCCGTCGCCGTGCTCGCCGGAGTGCGAGCCTTTGTACTCGCGCACCATCTCGAAAGCCTCCTCGGCGATGGCACGCATCGCCTTCACGTCCTGGTCCAGCTTCAGGTTCAGCACCGGCCGCACGTGCAGGGTGCCGACCGAGGCATGGGCGTACCAGGTGCCGTCGGTGCCGTGACGCTGGAAGATCTCGGTCAGGCGGCGGGTGTATTCGGCAAGATCGGGTAGTTGGACGGCGCAATCCTCGACGAAGGAGACGGGCTTCCGTTCGGACTTCATAGACATCATGATGTTGAGGCCCTGCTTGCGAACCTCCCAGATCTGCTTCTGGAAGTCGGCATCGACGGCCTCGACCACGCCACCTTCCTTCTTGCCCGGATCGCCCCAGCGGAAGCCGAGCTGCGCCATCATGTCGCCCAGCGCCACGAGACGCCGCAAGTTCTCGGCCTGATCCTCCTCGGCGAACTCGACCAGCAAGATCGCCCCGGGCGCGCCGCGCACGAAGCGGTCGACCACCGGGCGGAACATGGCGATGTCGCGGCTGAGGCCGATCATTGTGTGGTCGACCAGTTCCACCGCCGTCGGACCCAGGGTCACCAGGTGCTGGGCCGCATCCATGGCGTCGTAGAGCGTCGGGAAATGGCAGACGCCGAGGGTCTTGTTGGCGAGGATCGGGCTGAGCTTCAGCGTCAGGCGCTCCGACAGCGCCAGGGTGCCTTCGGAGCCGACCAGCAGGTGTGCCAGGTTGTTGGTCGGGCCGTTGGGACAGAGCGCATCGAGGTTGTAGCCGCCGACCCGGCGCAATACCTCCGGGAAGCGTGCGCGGATCTCCGCCGCTTCACGCCCGCCGAGGTCGAGCAGATCCCGGAACAATGCCGCCATGGCGTTGTTCCCGTGCAGCCCGTCGTCGGCATCGCGCACCACCTCGCCGAACACCGCCTTGGTGCCGTCGGCCAGCAGAGCGTCGATTGCGGCGACGTTGTCGCGCATCAGGCCGTAGCGGATCGAGCGCGAGCCGCAGGAATTGTTGGCCGCCATCCCGCCGAGGGTGGCGCGCGAGGCGGTCGAGACGTCGACGGGGAACCACAGGCCTGTCGACTTCAGGGCCTCGTTCAGCTGGTCGAGCACCAGGCCGGGCTCGACCACGCAGCTCTGCGCCTCCGGATCGACCGAGACCACCTTGTTCAGGTGCTTGGAGAGGTCGATGACCACGGCGCGATTGACGGTCTGGCCGCACTGCGAGGTGCCGCCGCCGCGCGGCAGCACGGGCACGCCGGCCTCCCGCGCCACCGCCAGCGTGGTCTCCACGTCGGCCCAGGTTTTCGGCATCACGACGCCGAGCGGCACCACCTGATAGATTGAAGCGTCGGTGGCATATCGCCCGCGGCTGAAGAGATCGAAGAGGACCTCTCCCTCGACCTGCCGTTCCAGGCTTCTTGCCAGCTCGCCGCCGTCGCGCATTGTTGACATCCGCCCCAATCTTGTATTTTGTATTCATAATTCATAACGACAAAGACCTCGCAAGCGCAAGCACCTGATGGCGTGGCCGCGGGTCGCCGCGCCAGCCGCGAGGATCGATAGGGGAAGCATGCCAGGGCGTCACTTTCTTCAGATTCCAGGCCCCACCAACGTGCCAGACCGCGTCCTGCGGGCGATGGACCTGCCCACCATGGACCATCGCGGTCCGACGTTCGGCGAACTCGGCGCCGAGGTGCTCGAGGGCATGCGCGCCATCTTTAAGACCAAGGGCCGGGTGGTAATCTATCCGGCCTCCGGCACCGGCGCCTGGGAAGCCGCCCTGGTCAACACGCTCTCCCCCGGCGACAGCGTGCTGATGTACGAGACCGGCCATTTCGCCGCCCTCTGGAAGGGCCTCGCCGAGCGCCTCGGCCTGAAGCCGGCGTTCATCGCCGGCGACTGGCGCAGCGGCGCCGACCCGGCCGCCATCGGCGGGCGCCTGGCCGAGGACAAGGGCCACGCCATCAAGGCTGTCTGCGTCGTCCACAACGAGACTTCGACCGGCTGCACCAGCCGCATCGCCGAAGTGCGCAAGGCGATCGACGACGCCGGCCACCCCGCCCTGCTGATGGTCGACACCATCTCCTCGTTGGCCTCCATCGACTACCGCCACGACGAATGGGGCGTCGACGTCACCGTGGCCGGCTCGCAAAAGGGGCTCATGCTGCCGCCGGGACTCTCCTTCAACGCCATCAGCGAGAAGGCGCTTGAAGCCGCCAAGTCCGCCGGGCTGCCGCGCTCCTACTGGTCGTGGGAGGAGATGGCCGGTCCCAACGAAAAGGGCTTTTTCCCCTATACCCCGGCGACCAACCTGCTCTACGGCCTGGCCGAGGCGATCGACATGTTGCAGGAGGAAGGCCTCGATAAAGTCTTCGCGCGCCACGATCGCCATGCCGAGGCGACCCGCCGCGCGGTGCGCGCCTGGGGCCTCGAGGTGCTGTGCAAGAATCCGCGCCACTACTCCAGCTCGCTGACCGCCGTGATGGTGCCGCAGGGCTGCAGCGCCGACCACTTCCGCAAGGTCACGCTGGAGCACTTCGACATGTCGCTCGGCAACGGGCTTTCGAAGATCGCCGATAAGGTGTTCCGCATCGGCCACCTCGGCGACTTCAACGACCTCATGCTCATGGGCACCCTCTCCGGCGTGGAGATGGGGCTCGAGCTGTCCGGCATTCCCTACCGCCGCGGTGGGGTGCAAGCGGCCCTCGGCTATCTTTCCGGCCAGGACCAGACCTTGGCGGAGGGTGCCGCCGAATAATCACAACAAGCAGCGATCAGCGCCCCTGCTGAACCACGACAACGAGAAACTCGAATCCTGGGGAGGAAAATGATGAGAATACTTGGTATTGTGAGTGCCATCGCCGTAACCGGGCTGCTCGTCAGTCCGGCGGCAGCACAAAAGCTCAGCCTGAAGTTCGGCCATGTCGGCAATCCCGGCTCACTCTTTGAGGCGAGCGCCAACGAGTTTGCCCGCTGCTCCAACGCAGCACTGGGCGACAAGGCGGAAGTGCAGGTCTTCGGCGCCTCCCAGCTCGGCGGCGACACAGAGCTGCTGCAGAAGCTGAAGCTCGGCCAGGTCAACTTCGCGCTGCCGTCGACGGTCATGTCGTCGGTCGACCCGGCCTTCGGCGTGTTCGAGATGCCTTACATCATCAAGAGCCGCGAGCACATGAAGCGGGTCGAGGACGAAATCTTCGAGGCCAAGTTCCAGAAGGCGGCGCAGGCCAACGGTTACCGCGTTATCGGTGTCTGGGAAAACGGCTTCCGCCACATCACCAACAACACCCGGCCGATCAACAAGCCCGAGGATCTGCAGGGCATCAAGCTACGCACGCCCCAGGGCGAGTGGCGGCTGAAGATGTTCCAGCTCTACGGTGCCAATCCGACGCCGATGGCCTTCTCCGAAGTCTTCACCGCGCTGCAGACCGGCGTCATGGACGGCCAGGAGAACCCCTATACCCAGATCTGGTCGGCAAAGTTCCAGGAGGTCCAGAAATACCTCTCGATCACCGGCCACGTCTACACGCCGGCCTATGCCCTGGTTTCCGAGCGGCACTATGCCGCCCTGCCGGACGACGTGCGCTCGGCGCTCGACAACTGCGCCAAGGAAACCCAGGCCTACGTCTACGAGACCGCCGCGCGGATGGATACCGAACTGCTGGAAAAGCTGAAGGAAGGCGGCATCGCCGTGAATGAGGCCGACAAGGACGCCTTCATCGCGGCCTCCAAGCCGGTCTACGAGGAGTTCGCCACCAGCATCGACGGCGGGCAGGAACTGATCGATGCCCTGCTGAAGCTCGGCGAAGGCTCCTGACAGCCTAGACGAAAGCCCGGAACCGGCGGTTCCGGGCTTTCCGCTCCACCCGCCTTGGGGCCGGATAGGCGGCCGTGATTCTTGCCACCCGACGGCGGACAGCCGGGGGTGGTCCGTTGAGGAGTGTGCCTGCAGATGCTGGGGCAAGCGTACCGGGCCTTGGAATGGCTCCTGGAATGGGCGACCATTTTCTTGATGGTCGCCCTCACCGCAGTGGTCGTCATCGGAGTGTGCTTCCGCCTGGCCGGCCATTCGCTGTCCTGGTATGACGAGATCGCCGTCGTCCAGCTGTCCTGGGTCACCTACTACGGGGCCGCCCTGGCGGCCCTGAAGCGGCGGCATATCGGCTTCGACACAGTGCTGCTGGCCCTCCCCAGGGAACTCCGCAAGCTGGCGCTGATCGTCGCCGAGGTCATCGTGATCGGGTTCTTCGGCTTGATGGCCTGGGCCGGCCTCGAGGTGCTCGCGGTGCTGGAAGGCATGCGCCTGGTATCCCTCACCTGGGTGCCGATTCAGCTCACGCAGTCGGTGATCCCGATCGGCGCCGCGCTGTTCATCCTCTGCGAGCTCGTCAGCCTGCCGCACTTCTGGCAGATGACGGTCGCCGGCAAGTCGTTGGAGCAGGCCGAGATCGAAGAGGAAGTGGAGCAGGAATTGAAGCAGGCGGGGGGCCACTGAGCCATGCTGATGCTCGTCCTCCTCCTCGCCCTGGTGGTGATGATCTGCCTGAACGTGCCCATCGCCATCGCCCTTGCGGTTTCCGGCGTGCTCGGCCTGATCGTCAGCGAGGGGACCGGTAGCCTGGTGACGATCGCGCTCGACATGTACAACGGCGCCACCAATTTCTCCCTCATTGCCATTCCCATGTTCGTGCTGGCCGGCGCCATCATGAACGCCGGCGGCATCACCGACCGCCTGATCAATTTCGTCTCCGCCCTCATCGGCTTCGTGCGCGGTGGCCTGGCGATGATCAACATCGGCGTCTCGCTGTTCTTTGCGGAAATCTCGGGCTCGGCCGTGGCCGACGTGGCGGCACTCGGCTCCATTCTCATCCCGCAGATGAAGAAACGCGGCTACAGCGCCCCCTTCTCGGCCGCCGTCACCTCCTCCTCCGCCTCGCTCGCGATCATCATCCCGCCGTCGATTCCGATGATCCTCTACGCGGTCTCGGCGGGCACCTCGGTGGAGCAGCTCTTCGTCGCCGGCGTGGTCCCGGGGCTGCTGGGCGCCGCCGGCCTGATGGGGGTCGCCTACATCTTCGCGCGGCGCTACGACCTGCCGGTCGAGGAGGCCTTCGACATCGCCCGACTGCGCCGCACCTTCGTCGAGGCCTTGCCCGCCTTCGCCCTGCCGGTGATCATCCTCGGCGGCATCTTCGGCGGCTTTGTGACGGCGACCGAGGCTGCCGGCCTGGCGGTGATCGCCGCCCTGTTCGTCAGCCTGCTGTACCGGCAACTCGACATCCGCCACCTCAAGCGGGCGATGCTCGACGGCGGCATGCAGACCGCCGTGGTCATGCTGCTGGTGGCCGCCTCGGTGTTGATGGGCGGCTTCCTGACCCGCGCCCAGGTGCCCCAGGAGCTGGCGGCGGCGATGCTGGAGTTCACCAACAACAAGTACGTCATCCTGCTGATCCTCAATTTCTTCTTCCTGGTGATCGGCTTTTTCCTGCATTCCGCGGCGGCGATCATCCTGGTCGTCCCAATCGTCATCCCGCTGATCGTCGCTGCCGACATCGACCCGGTGCACTTCGGCCTGGTGGTGACCCTGAACCTCGCGATCGGCCAGCAGACCCCACCGGTCGCCAGCGTACTGATCACCGCCTGCGCCGTCGCCCGCGCCAACATCTGGGAAGTGACGAAGGTCAACATCTGGTTCATCGCCGTGCTATTGGTGGTGCTGCTGATCTGCACCTACGTGCCGGCAATCCCGATGTTCCTGGTCGAATACTTCTACAGATAGGCTTGCGTTTATGAGCGAAGAGCTGCTTTACGAGCTGCGCGACAGTATCGGCGTCGTCACCTTCAACCGGCCGGAGGCGCGCAATGCCCTCACCTTCGGCATGTACGAGGGCTTGGCGGAGATCTGCGAAACCGCCGCCGACAAGGGCGACGCCAAGGCGCTGGTGCTGCGCGGTGCCGGCGACAAGGCCTTCGCTGCCGGCACCGACATCGCCCAGTTCCGCGCCTTCAAGACGGCCGAGGACGCGCTCGGCTACGAGCAGCGCATCGACAAGGTGCTGGCCGCGGTGGAGCGCTGCCCGCTGCCGACCGTGGCGGCACTGGCCGGCGCCTGCACCGGCGGCGGCGCCGGCATCGCGGCGGCCTGCGACATCCGCATCGCCGCCCGCGACCTGAAGTTCGGCTTTCCCATCGCCCGCACCCTCGGCAACTGCCTCTCGGCGCGCAACCTGGCGCGGCTTTCCGCGCTGATGGGTGCCGGGCGTACGCGGGAGATCATCTTCACCAGCCGTCTGGTCGACGCCGAGGAGGCCCAGGCCGCCGGCCTGGTCAGCGAGTTGCTGCACGACCGTGCCGCCGTCGAGGCTCGGGCGGTAGAGCTTGCCGGGCTGCTGGCCGGCCAGGCGCCGCTCACCCTGCGCGCCACCAAGGAGGCGCTGCGCCGCCTCAACGCCGCCGCGGCCGAGGTCGACGACAAGGACCTCATCGTGCTGTGCTACACCAGCGCGGACTTCCGCGAAGGCCTCGAGGCTTTTCTCGCCAAGCGCAAGCCGGACTGGCAGGGGCGCTGAGATGGCCGGCGCGACGAAGGGCCCGCTGAAAGGCTGCCGTGTCGTCGAACTGGCCCACATCATGGCCGGGCCTGTCTGCGGCCTCATGCTGGCCGACATGGGCGCCGAGGTCGTGAAGGTAGAGAAGCTCGCCGGCGACGACACCCGCCGCATGCTGCCGCCCGACGTGAAGGGCGAGGCCGCCGCCTTCATGATGATGAACCGCAACAAGCGCGGCATCGCCCTCGACCTCAAGCACAGGGACGGCAGCGAAGTGCTGCTGCGCCTGCTCGACCGCGCCGACGTGGTGATCGAGAACTATCGCAAGGGCACCATGGAGAAGCTCGGACTCGGCTACGAATCGCTGAAGGCGCGCAACCCCGGCCTGATCTACTGCGAGGTTTCCGGCTTCGGGCGCACGGGGCCCTATGCCGAGCGCGGCGGCTTCGACCTCATCGCCCAGGGCATGTCCGGCCTGATGTCGATCACCGGCGAAGGGCCGGGGCGGCCGCCGGTGAAGGTCGGCGCGCCGGTCACCGACATCACGGCCGGCATCCTGGCGGCCATGGGCGTCTGCGCCGCCTACGCCCACAAGCTCAGGACCGGCGAGGGCCAGAAGGTCGACACCTCGCTCTTCGAGGCCGGCATCGTGCAGACCTACTGGCAGTCTGCCATCGCCTTCGCCACCGGCGTCTCACCCGGCGCCATGGGCTCGGCGCATCCGCTGAACGCACCCTATCAGGCTTTCAGAACCGCCGACGGCTGGATCAACATCGGCGCCGCCAACCAGAAGAACTGGGAACGCCTGGTCGTCACCCTCGATCGCCCAGAGCTCGGCCGCGACCCGCGATTCGTCACCAATGACAAGCGCATGGCCAACCGTGCAGCCCTTGAATCAGCGCTGAACGCCGTGTTCGAAACCAAGACCACCGATGCCTGGCTGGCCATCCTCGAAGAAGGCGGCTTCCCGGCCGGGCCGGTGCTTTCGGTCGGTGCGATGCACGCGGATCCGCAGGCGCTTGCCCGCGACATGATCGTCGCCACCGAGCATCCGGTGGCCGGCAGGGTGCAGACCCTCGGCCTGCCGGTGAAGTTCTCGGCGACGCCCGGCGGCGTCGAGCGGCCGGCACCCGTGCTCGGCCAGCACAGTCGCGAGGTCCTCACCGAACTCGGCTATGGCGAGCGCGAAATCGCCCGCCTGCTGGACGAAGGCAGCGTTCGCGCCAGCGACCAGCCCGTCACTTCCTGAAGCCTTCCCCCTTCGCCGCGGAGACGCCCTGCATGACCGCCCCGATCACTCTGGCCGAGGCCCAGACCATCATCGAGACCACCCTCGCCAAGGCCGCCGAAATGAAGCTGAAGCCGCTGACTGTCGCCGTGCTCGACGCCGGCGGCCACCTGAAGGCCCTGGCGCGCCAGGACGACACCTCGACGCTCAGGCCCGAAGTGGCGCAGGGCAAGGCGCGCGGCGCCATCTCCCTCGGCATCGGATCGCGCGCCATCTTCAAGCGTGCGCAGGAGCAGCCGTTCTTCATCCAGGCGATCAACGGCCTTGCCGGCGGATCACTGGTCCCGGTGCCCGGCGGTGTGCTGGTGCGCGACGCGGAGGGCACCATCGTCGGCGCCGTCGGCGTTACCGGCGATACCTCCGACAACGACGAGACCTGCGCTGTAGCCGGCATCGAGGCCGCCGGCTACAGCGCCGATCCCGGCTGAAGAAGCGCGCGCATCTCCAGCCCCTGGCCCGGTGCTCAAGTCCTATCGTGCCTCGAACGACTTGGGCCGCGCTCCCCTCGCGCGGTGGTAAGGGTAGTTCAGCAATAGAAACGCTTCTCAGGACGCCTGCGGCCAGACGAAGTCGGGGCGCAGCCCTTCATAGACCGGGCGGCCGTCGTTCGGTTTCGGCACGCCGGTGGCCGGGTCATAGAAGGCATGGTAGGTCGCCGACATGCTGCTTGAATCGTATCCCATCAGATTCGGCACGATCGCGCGAATCCGGTGTTCCTTGTCATCGAGCATGATCGGGCTGCCGCAGGTTGCGCAGGTGCACAACTCCAAGGGGCCATTGGGGTTCTGATCGTTGAACGGTTGGCGCTTCAAGCCGCCAGGGTTGTCAACGGCCAGATCACCGTGCTTGAAGAAGGCAACGTGCGTCGTGTCCTGACCGGTAACCCGCTTACACACGGAACAGTGACAGGTGTGGACGTCGATCGGCGCGTTGTCCGAGTGAGTGTGCACGTGGTCGCACCCTCCGGAATGCTTATGGGGCATGTTCTCCTCCCTTGCTTGGTTGTCGGACCCTGTGAACCTTTCCGGTTCAATCAAAATCCACCGCGGATCGGATGCTCTCGCCTGCGTGCATCAGGTAAACCCAGTGCAGGTCAGCCTTCGAGCGGCACCCAGCGGCTCCATGGGAACCTCTCGGATCCACCAGAAACCCGACCAAGATCTCAGTCCAATCCAGGCCGCAGATTAACGGAACGCCACCGCCGGTGTCCGTAGTCCATTAGTCGGTGGTCGGGAGCCGACACAGCCGGGACGACGGCTGCTCAGCGGCACCGCGAGCGCCGGCATTGGCCTTTGGCACTATAGGCGCCGCGTCGGTCGGTTGTTACCCTCCCACCAAATAGAACAACTCCAAGGTAGATCCTCAACACCTTGGAATGACGGGAGGTCGCGATGCACCGGCTGCAGAGGATGGCAGCGATCGCCGTCGCCCTGGCGATGTTCTGCAGCCCGCCGGTATCGGCCGCGGAGACGGTGCGCGTGGGTGTCCTGAAGTTCGGCACGGTGAACTGGGAACTCAGCACCATCCGGCGCCACGGAATGGATGTGCAGCACGGCTTCAGCCTCGACGTCCTGGAGCTGGCCAGCGACCAGGCCACCAAGGTCGCCCTGCAGGCCGGCGAGGTCGACATGATCGTCTCCGACTGGCTGTGGGTGTCACGCCAGCGCGCCGAGGGCAAGCCCTACACCTTCGTCCCCTTCTCCTCCGCGCTGGGTTCGCTGATGGTGCCGGCAGATTCGCCGATCCACAGCCTCGCCGACCTGAAGGGCAGGAAGATCGCCGTCGCCGGCGGGCCGCTCGACAAGAGCTGGCTGCTGCTGCGCGGCCTCGCCGAACGCCATCACGGCTTCGATCCGGCCGTCGAGAGCGAACCGGTGTTCGGCGCACCGCCGCTGCTCACCCAGAAGGCCGAGCAAGGCGAGGTCGACGCCATCCTCAACTACTGGCACTACAGTGCGCGCCTGGAAGCCAAGGGCTTCCGGCGCATCATCGGCGCCAACGACGCCGCCATGGCGCTTGGCGCCAAGGGGCCGATCTCGGCCATCGGCTACGTCTTCGACGAGGACTGGGCGGCACGCAACATGACGGCGATGCGCGGCTTCGTCGCCGCCTCGCGCGACGCCAAGGAGCTGCTGCGCGGCTCCGATGCGGAGTGGGAGGTGCTGCGCGCGATGACGGGCGCCAAGGACGACGCCACCCTGGCCGCGCTGCGCGAGCGATTCCGCGAAGGCATCCCCGTGCGCCCGCTCAGCGAGGAGATGGCCGACACCGCCAGGGTCTACGACTTCCTCGCCGAGCTCGGCGGCGAAAAGCTGGTCGGCAGGTCCAAGACCATGGCCCCCGGCACCTTCTGGCCGGTCGTGGTCGACGGCTACTGATGCTGCGGCCCGGAAGCGCGACGTGACGGGTCGCAGCGCCTCGGCGGCGGCGGTTCGCCTGCCGCTGCGCCTGCTCTCCATCCTGGCCTTCCTGGCGCTCTGGGCGGCGGCCGCTGCCCTGGCCGACCGGGCCGAGGTGCCGGGGCCGCTGGCCGTGCTCGACTTCGTCGCCAGCGAGGCCGCCGCCGGCGAGCTCTTCTACCACCTTGCCATCACGCTCCTGCGCGTCGCCGCCGCCTTCCTCATCGCCATGTCCATCGGCATCGCGGTCGGCGTGCTTATGGGCCAGCACCGCACCCTCGACCGAATCCTCGATTCCTGGATCATCCTGCTGCTCAATATACCCGCTCTGGTGGTTATCGTGCTCTGCTACATCTGGATCGGCCTCACCGAGGTGGCGGCGATCACCGCGGTAGCCATCAACAAGATCCCCAATGTGGTGGTCACGCTGCGCGAAGGCGCGCGTGCGCTGGACTCCCGGCTGATGGAGATGGCGCAGGTGTTCCGCTTCTCGCGGCTACGCCTGCTGCGTCATGTGATCCTGCCGCAGCTCTTCCCCTTTATCGCCGCCGCGGGTCGCTCCGGCCTGGCACTGATCTGGAAGATCGTGCTGGTGGTCGAGCTGCTCGGGCGCTCCAACGGCGTCGGCTTCCAGATTCATCTCTATTTCCAGCTCTTCGATGTGACCGCCATCCTCGGCTATACCCTGGCCTTCGTCTGCGTCATGCTGTGCATCGAATACATTGTGGTTCAGCCCCTTGAGACCCATCTCAACCGCTGGCGGCCCGGCGCGGTGTCCCGGGCAGCTTGACGTCCAGATCGACAGCAAGGTCTTCCGCTCCGCCGACGGCGCGGAGACGGAGGTGTTGCATGGCCTCGGCTTCAGCCTGGCGCCGGGCAGCTTCACCTGCCTCATCGGCCCCTCCGGCTGCGGCAAGACCACCACTTTGCGGATCGTTCTCGGGCTCGACCGCGCCTTTGCCGGCAAGGTGACGCTGTCGCCGCCGGGGCTGCGCATGGCGGCGGTGTTCCAGGAGCCGCGGCTGCTGCCCTGGCGCACGGTGGAGCAGAACGTGCGCCTCGCGCTGCCGCCCGAGGAACAGATTCCCGGCGCCGCGCCGGACCTCGACGCCCTCTTCGCCGTGCTCGGCCTCAAGGATCTGCGCGCCCGCTATCCCGGCGAGCTGTCGCTCGGCCTGGCGCGCCGGGTGGCGCTGGCCCGCGCCTTCGCCGTGATGCCCGACCTGCTGCTGCTCGACGAGCCCTTCGTGTCGCTCGACGAGCACATCGCGGACCGCCTGCGCGACCTCCTGTTGCAACTCTGGCAGGCGCGCGCCGCCACGGTACTGATGGTGACCCACAACGTGCACGAGGCCGCACGCCTGGCCGACCGCCTGCTGTTGCTGAACGGCCGGCCCGCGCGCCTCGTCGGCGACGTCACCGTGCCGGTGGCACGCGCCGCGCGCGGTAGCGAGGCATTGCACCGCTTCCTTGATGACCTGACGCGATCTTACCCGGATACGGTGCTCGCTTGATCGCATTTCGGCGGCGCCGGTCAACCCATCCGGATCCACTTCGCCACATATTGCAGCGCACCAAGCTAAGTGACGGTTTTGGCTGTCACAGCGCAGCTTAGTACTATGGTTCTATCGACAATTTGCAGGCGGCTTCGCAGACTCCCGAAGCTGAATAGCGCTCTGCTCTCGGGCTCGGTTTTGGCTTCGAAAACGGTGGGCGGCTTTCTTGAGCGACTGCGTGCCAACAACACACATCAGGGGACGGGAAATGCAACGGTTTAGACTCTTGACAGCCTTGACCGCGGTCGCGCTGACCGCGTCATCGGCTGCGCTCGCCAACGACGAGCTGCTGAAGATGCAGGAGAACGCAAGCGACTGGGTGATGCCGCTGGGCAACTACTCCAGCACCCGCTACAGCGAGCTCGATCAGATCAACAAGGACAACGTCGCGGATCTCCAGGTAGCCTGGACCTTCTCGACCGGCGTGCTGCGCGGCCACGAAGGCGGCCCGCTGGTGATCGGCGACGTGATGTACATCCACACGCCGTTCCCCAACAAAGTCTTCGCCCTCGACCTCAACGACGACGGCCGAATCATCTGGAAGTACGAGCCGCGGCAGGATCCGAACGTCATCCCGGTGATGTGCTGCGACACCGTCAACCGCGGCCCGGCCTATGGCAACGGCACGATCTTCCTGCACCAGGCCGATACCACGCTGGTGGCGCTCGACGCGGCGACCGGCGAGGTGAAATGGTCGGTGAAGAACGGCGACCCGGGCAAGGGCGAGACCGGCACCTCGGCGCCGCTGGTGGCCGGCGACAAGGTGCTGGTCGGCATCTCCGGCGGCGAGTTCGGCATTCAGGGCCACCTCACCGCCTACAACATGAGCGACGGCTCCATGGCGTGGCGCGGCTACACCCAAGGGCCCGACGATATGCTCCTGGTCGACCCGCAGAATACCACGCACCTCGGTCAGGCGATCGGTGCGGATTCCAGCCTGAAGACCTGGGAAGGCGATCAGTGGAAGCTGGGCGGCGGCGCCACCTGGGGCTGGATGTCCTACGATCCCGCACTGAACCTGGTCTACTACGGCTCCGGCAACCCCGGCACCTGGAACCCGGTACAGCGTCCCGGCGACAACCGCTGGTCCATGACCATCTTCGCCCGCGACCTCGACACCGGCATGGCCAAGTGGCTCTACCAGATGACGCCGCACGACGAGTGGGACTATGACGGCGTCAACGAGATGATCCTCGCGGATATCGAAATCGATGGCCAGAACCGCAAGACGCTGGTCCACTTCGACCGCAACGGCTTCGGCTACACCATGGACCGCGAGACCGGGGAACTGCTGGTGGCCGAGAAGTTCGATCCGGCGGTGAACTGGGCGACCCATGTCGACATGGAGACCGGGCGTCCGCAGGTGGTGTCGCAGTATTCGACGCACCAGAATGGCGCCGACGTGAACTCCGAGGGCATCTGCCCGGCGGCGCTCGGCACCAAGGACCAGCAGCCGGCTTCCTACTCGCCGAAGTCCGGACTGTTCTACGTACCGACCAACCACGTCTGCATGGACTACGAGCCCTTCGAGGTCTCCTACACGGCCGGCCAGCCCTTCGTCGGCGCGACCCTGTCCATGTATCCGGCCCCCGGCGGCGACCACCTCGGCAACTTCATTGCCTGGGACGCAGCCAAGGGCGAGATCGTGTGGTCCAATGAGGAGCCCTTCTCGGTGTGGTCGGGCGCTCTGGCGACCGCCGGCGACATCGTCTTCTACGGCACCCTCGAGGGCTACCTGAAGGCGGTCGACGCGGCCTCCGGCGAGGAGCTGTTCCGCTTCAAGACCCCGTCCGGCATCATCGGCAACGTCAATACCTATGAGCATGGCGGCAAGCAGTACGTCGGCATTCTCTCGGGTATCGGCGGCTGGGCCGGCATCGGCCTTGCGGCAGGCCTGACGGAAGACACCGCCGGTCTCGGTGCGGTGGGAGCCTACAAGGCCCTGTCGAGCTACACCAACCTCGGCGGACAACTCACGGTGTTCGCACTCCCGAACTGACGGTCTCCCTGTGAAGAGTCCCGACGTTTTTTAGAACACCTCGCGGGCCGATGGACACCATCGGCCCGCAACCTTGTGAGGGACGCGACGCCCGCCTTCGGCGACCCGCCCCTCCCCGGCCCCGAACAGGTCGGGCAATGCTTTCCTAGGGAGATTTTTGTTGATGCCTTTTCGGACGATGATCCTGTCACTGGCCAGCCTTGCCGCCATGGCCCTCGCCCTGCCCGCTGGTGTCGCTGCACAGAGCGACGAAGTCGACTGGGAGGAGCAGCCCTACCTCATCAAGGACGGCAAGGTCGACTACGGCACCTACAACGGCTTTCGCCGCTATCACTCCGCCTGTCACGTCTGCCATGGCCCGGACGGGATGGGCAGCACCTATGCGCCGGCCCTGAAGGACTCGATGCAGAACATGTCCTACGCCGAGTTCCTCGAGGTAGTCGTCAATGGACGCCAGGCCCAGATCGCCGGGCAGGAATCGGTGATGCCGCCTTTCGCCGAGGCAGAGGACGTGATGCTCTACATCGATCACATCTACGCCTATCTGAAGGCACGCGCCGACGACGCTGTCGGCCGCGGCCGACCGGACCGCCTGCCCCCGGACGACGATCCCGTCTTCCAGGAATGGAAAGCCAACCAATGATCCAGCCGCTGCGCTCGTGGTCCTTGCGCAGCAGCGCACTCTGGCTGGCGCTCTGGTTGGCGGGAGGCGTAGCGACGGCGCAGGCCGCGACCAGCGAAGTGGTCGACCTCAGCAAGCTACGGGTCTGTGCCGACCCCGGCAACCTGCCCTATTCCAACGACAAGGGTGAGGGCTTCGAGAACAAGATCGCCGAGCTGATCGCCGGCGATCTCGGCGTGCCCCTGGAATACACCTGGTTTCCGCAAACCATCGGCTTCGTGCGCATGACCCTGGCGGCCAAGCGCTGCGATCTCATCATCGGGGTCGCCACCACCAACGAGCTGATGCAGAACACCAACCCCTACTACCGCTCCACCTACGTCATCGTGCACCGGCGCGACCTCGCGCTGCAGGAAGGCCGGCTCGACGATCCGGCCTTCAAGGACCTGCGCATCGGCATGCAGCCGCGCACGCCGGTCGCCACCCTGGTCGCACGCTACGGCCTGCTGACCCGGGCGAGAAGCTACAAGCTGATCGTCGACACCCGTCTGGAAAAACCAGTCCGCAGCATGGTTGAGGATATCGTCAAGGGCGAGATCGACGCCGCCCTCGCCTGGGGGCCCTTGGCCGGCTATTGGGTGGAACAGCTGGCGCCCGACCTGGTGGTCACCCCGCTGGCGCCCGACCCCGGCCACGAGCGCCTCGACTATCGGATCTCCATGGGCATCCGCTACAACGAGCCGGAGTGGAAGCACCTGCTGAACGGCCTGTTGGAGCAGCACAAGGCCGACATCCAGCATATCCTGATGGACTACGGCGTGCCGCTGCTGAACGAAAGAGGCAGCCTGATCCAGCGGGCCAGTGCCGACCCCGACGACGCCTTCCCCGCAGACGGCCAGCCGGCGCCCGAGCCCGCCGGCTATCGCATGGAGAACTATCGGTCGCCGGTGCCGGCCGCCCTGTCGGGCGCGCGCACCGTCGATGTGGACGGGCTGCGGCAGCTGCTGGCAGGTGAGGACGCACTGCTGGTCGACGTGATGCCGACCCAACCCAAGCCGGAGAACCGCCCGGCGGGATCGATCTGGCGCGACCCGAAGCGCGAGACTATCAAAGGTGCCGTCTGGCTCGCCAACATGGGCTACGGCAAGCTGCCCGACGCCGAAGAAGCCGCCTTCAAGGCGGCGCTGTTGAGCCGCGCCGGCTCGCTGGACCGCACCGTCGTGATGTTCTGCGAGCCCCAGTGCTGGATGTCGTGGAATGCGGCAAAGCGGGCTCTTGGCTACGGATTTAGGAATGTTATCTGGTTCCCGGACGGCGTTGCCGCCTGGCGAGAAGCTGGATTGGAGAGCGATTTGGTGACACCATGGCGCCCATAGAAGCGCCCTAAGCGACGATTCGATCTGGGAGGAGTGCGGCCAACGACGCAACTCCTTAGGGCCTTTAGTAAAAATTTAGGCCTTCTGTTTAGGATTTTGCGTCTGGTTTCGACCCAAGGCGCAGATCTGAACTCCACCGAGGAGCGGTCAGCGCCCCAGATTGAGGTGGAGATTTCGATGTATGAAGTCCTGATCGTCGCCTGCCTGATTGCCAGCCCGGCCGATTGTAAGACGTTCGAAGTACCGCTGTACCACTACGAGACGCTGCACCAATGTTCAGTCATGGCTCAGCTCAACGTGGTCGAATGGGCCTCCCACGAGCCGGCTTGGCGAATCCGGCGGTTTTCCTGCACGCGAATGGGCGCCTCCATCTAGGCCTCCGACCCTCCCCCCAGCCACCGGTCACACGGCGCGCGCTGCTGCGCGCCGGCGGCCAGGCAGCCCTGGCGGGAGTCCTGGCCGGCCTCCTGCTGCCGGCTGCGGCGGCTCTCTCGCCCGCTGTCGCGGCGCTTCCCTTCCGTGAAGTCGCCGAAGGGATTTTCGTCCGCTTCGGCCTGCACGAGGAAGTGACCGCAGCCAACTGCGGGGCCATCGCCAACGTCGGCTTCGTCGTCGGCGATGCCAGCGTCGCCGTCGTCGATAGCGGCACTACCCATCAGCAGGGTCTCGCCCTGCGCCGGGCCATCGCCGCGGTCACCGACAAGCCGGTCAGCCACCTGATCGCCACCCATGTCCACTTCGACCACTGCTTCGGCCACAGCGCCTTTGCGGAGTTGCCGCTGCGCTCCATCGGCCACCGCAACCTGCCGCGCGCCCTGGCTGAGCGCGGCCCCTTTTACACGAGGCTGCTGAGCGGCATCTGTCCGGACTTCGCCGGCACCGTCGTCGTGCCGCCGAACGAGACTGTGGACGACGTCCTCGACATCGACCTCGGCAACCGGCCGCTGCGCCTCAAGGCCTGGCCGACGGCGCACACCAATACCGATCTCACCGTCTTCGACCGCAGGACCGCGACGCTCTGGGCCGGTGACCTGATCTTTGACGAGCGGCTGCCGACCCTCGACGGCAGCATCCTCGGCTGGCTGACGGTGCTCGACGAGCTGCTGCCGGAAGAGGTCCGCCGGGTGATCCCCGGCCACGGCGCGGTCAGCGACGGCCGCGCCGCCGTCGCCGCCGAACGGCGCTACCTGGAGGCCCTGCGCGACGGCGTGCGTCAGGCCCTCGCCGAGGATCTCGACATCCCGGCGACCCTGAAGCGCCTCGGCGAGGAAGGCTCGGCCTACTGGCCGCAGCAGTGGAAGGTCACCGAAAACGTTCATGGCCGCAATATCGTCAGCGCCTATACGGAACTGGAGTGGGAATGATGAGCAGCTCACAAAGCATCGCGCGTGACCTCCGGCCGCAGCGGCTGCTGGCCGTGGCGGCCGTGCTCCTCCTGGCCGCCGTGCTGACCGCCTTCGCCGGCGCGGCACGGGCGGCGAATACCGCCTGGGACGACATCCGCCAGGAGCTCTACGGCGCCGAGCGCGAGATCCTGCCGGCCACCGGCATCATCGCCCTGGAGGTACCCTACCGCGCGCTGGATGCCTCGACCGTGCCGATCACCGTGACGTCGCAGATCCCGCAGGACGAGGCGCGCTACATCCGCAGCCTGACGCTCATCGTGGACGAGAACCCGGCGCCGATCGTCGGCACTTTCCACTTCTCGCCGGCCAACGGCATCGCCAGCATCTCCACCCGCGTGCGCGTCGATGCCTACACCAACATCCGCGCCATCGCCGAGACCAACGACGGCCAGCTCTACATGGTGGCCGAATACGTGAAGGCTTCCGGCGGCTGCTCGGCGCCGGCCTCGAGCGACCAGGAAGCAGCCGTCGCCCGCATCGGGCAGATGCGGCTGAAGCAGCTCGGCGCCTGGCGCAGCAACGAGCTTTCCGAGGTGCAGTTCATGGTCAGCCACCCGAACTATTCGGGCTTCCAGCAGGACCAGGTCTCGCATCTGTGGATCCCCGCCCACTACGTGCGGCGCATCGAGCTGTCCCTCGGCGAGCGCGAAATCCTGAGCTTCGACGGCGACATCTCGATCAGCGAGAACCCCACCTTCCGATTCTTCCTGAAGCCGCAGGGCGCCGAGGTCCTGCGGGCCAGGGTAGTGGACTCCGAAGACAAGGTCTTCGAGCAATCCTGGCCGATCCAGGTCGAGCCCTCGTCCTGATGCATCGCGGCCCGTTCCATCTCGCCCGGTTGCTCGCCGGTGCGCTGCTGCTTGCGCTGGCGGCGGTTCCAGCCGCGGCGACCCCCAAGCCGGTCGCCAAGCCCGCGAGAGTCGCGGTCTTCGACCTGGAGCTCTACGACACCAGCCTGGAGGGTGAGCTGCGCGGACGCGACGCGGCGGAGACCGACCGGCTTGAGCAACTGACCGGCTTGCTGCGCGCGGCCGTCGCCGAACGGGCGGACATGACGATGGTGGACATCTCACCGCTGCGCGACCGCCTCGCCGCCATGCCGGCGCTCTACAGCTGCAGCGGCTGCGAGGCGAAGCTTGCCGGCGAGCTGGGTGCCGATCGCTCGGTCAGCGGTTTCGTCTACAAGATCTCGACCCTCATCCTCTACATCACCATGGCCGTACGCGATACCGGTAGCGGCAAGCTGCTCGAGGAGGCCAGCGTGAGCATCCGTGGCAACACCGACGAGAGCTGGCGCCACGGCCTGGAGTCTCTGCTGCAGCGTCGGCTATTCAAGCCGGACCAACCGCAGTAGGCTGGTACGAAGGCGGCAGAGAATCGCCAGGCCAGGAGGAATGCCAGGGATGGACGCGGCAATCAGCAGAAGCGACCCCGATGCCCAGCCAGCGAGCGACAGCGCGCCTGTGCTGCGGGTCCGCGGCCTGTCCTATGCCTACGGCAAGACGGTGGCCCTTGACGATATCGACCTGGCGGTAGGCCCGGGCCGGGTCACCGCCCTGCTCGGCCCCAACGGCGCCGGCAAGACCACGCTGTTCTCCCTCATCACCGGCCTCTTCGACAGCCGCCAGGGCAGCATCGAGATCGCCGGCCATGTCCTCAGGAAGGCGCGCAGCCGGGCTCTGGCGTCGCTGGGCATCGTATTCCAGGCACAGACCCTCGACATCGACCTCACGGTCGCGCAGAACCTGCGCTACTTCGCGGCCCTGCGCGGTCTGCCCGGCCGCGCGGCACGCCAACGTATCGCCGCACTGCTGGAGGAGATCGGGCT
This sequence comes from uncultured Pelagibius sp., assembly GCA_964472095.1. Classification (GTDB taxonomy): domain Bacteria; phylum Pseudomonadota; class Alphaproteobacteria; order Kiloniellales; family Kiloniellaceae; genus Pelagibius. The sequence continues at coordinate 2,297 of CAYYIV010000033.1, read as the reverse complement.
GGCCGAAAAGGCCAAGACCAAGGTGCGCGAACTCAGCGGTGGCCAGCGCCGCCGCGTCGAGGTGGCCCGCGCGCTGCTCGACCGCCCGGCGCTGCTGCTGCTTGACGAGCCGAGCACCGGGCTCGACATCGCGACCCGCCGCTGGCTGGTGGAGCATATCCATCAGCTCGCCCGCGACCATGGCATCGCCGTGCTGATGGCAACCCATCTGACCGATGAGGTGATGCCGGAGGACGACCTCGTCGTGTTGAACCGGGGCCGCATCGTCGCCAGCGGCCGAGTCGAGGAGGTCGTGCGCGCAAGCGGCGCCACCAGCCTCGACGCGGCCTTTACCCGCCTCACCACGGCCAAGCCGGAGGCAGGCTCGTGAACGCTGCCCACGCCGGCCGCGCCTTCTGGGCGATCCTCTGGCGCGAGCTGCTGCGCTTCGTGCAGCAGCGCGGGCGCTTCTTCGCCGCCCTGGTGCGTCCGCTGGTCTGGCTGCTGGTCTTCGCCGCCGGCTTCCGCGCGACGCTCGGCCTGTCGATCATTCCGCCCTACGAGACCTACATCACCTACGATGTCTACGTGGTGCCGGGACTGATCGGCCTGATCCAGCTGTTCAACGGCATGCAGAACTCGCTCTCCATGGTCTACGACCGCGAGATGGGGTCGATGCGGGTGCTGCTGGCCACGCCGCTGCCGCGCGGCTACCTGCTGATCGCGCGCATGCTCTCGGGCACCGCGGTGTCGATCATCCAGGTCTACGCCTTCCTCGCCATCGCCGCGCTCTGCGGCACCGAGATGCCGCCGAGTGGCCTGCTGCCGCTGCTGCCGGTGCTGGTGCTGACCGGCCTCACCCTTTCGGCCCTCGGCATGTTCCTGTCGTCGCGCATCCGCCAGCTCGAGAACTTCGCCGGCGTCATGAATTTCCTGATCTTTCCGATGTTCTTCATCTCTTCGGCGCTCTACCCGCTGTGGCGCGTGCGCGAGGGCAGCCTGCTGCTCTACGAGCTCTGCCGCTACAACCCCTTCACCTACGTCGTCGAGCTGCTGCGCTCGACCCTGTACCTGCAGTTCAATGCCACCGCCTTCGCCGTCGTCGTCGGCACCCTGCTGGTGTTCGGCGCCCTCGCCATCATCGGCTACACTCCGGCGCGCGGCGGCCCCGCCGCCGGCCGGGCAGGCGGCGGCTGAGCCCCCCTTGCGGCTCTCGTCGGGCCGCTACAGCGCCTTCAGGATCCGGGCGTGGTGGCGCAGGTGGTCGTCGATGAAGCTGGCGATGAAGTGGTAGGAGTGGTCGTAGCCGGGCTGCATGCGCACCTTGGCCGACTGCCCGGTCTCCTTCAGCACGTCGACCAGCCGCCAGGTCTGCAGCTGTTCGTCTAGAAAGGGATCGGCGTCGCCCTGATCGATCAGGATCTGCGAGGAGAAGCTGCGTTCGCGCAGCAGGTGGCAGGCATCATGCTGCCGCCAGGTGTTCTCGTCCGGCCCGAGGTAGGCGGCGAAGGCCTTGCGGCCCCAGGGCACCTCGCTGGCTGCCACGATGGGGGCAAAGGCGGAGACCGACTTGAAGATCTCCGGGTGACGCAGCGCCAGGGTCAAGGCGCCGTGGCCGCCCATGGAGTGGCCGCAGATGCCCACCGCCTCGCGCTTCACCGGGAAGGTGTCGGCGATGAGCGCCGGCAGCTCGCGGGTGATGTAGGAGTACATTTTGAAATGCTTGGCCCAGGGCTGCATTACCGAGTCGACGTAGAAGCCGGCGCCCTGTCCGAGGTCGTAGTCCGGCGTGTTGGCAACGCCGTCGCCGCGCGGCGAGGTGTCGGGCGCCACCACGACGAGGCCGGCCTCGGCGGCCATGCGCTGGGCGCCGGCCTTCACCGTGAAGTTCTCCTCGGTGCAGGTCAGGCCGGAGAGGAAGTATACCGCCGGGACCGGACCTGCCTTGGCGGCCGGCGGCAAGTAGACGCCGAGGCGCATCCGCGTGCCGGTCGTCTCGCTGTCATGGGCAAGGGTGAACTGGGTGCCGCCGAAACACTGCGCGCTCGCCACCTCCTCGAAGCAGCCCACGGGACGGACCCGCTGTTCGCCGCCGACACTTAGGACCTCTGACATGCTGCTCATCCATTGCTGTCCGCAGCCCCTCCCCTGAGCCTCGCGGAGACTCCTTCATCCTGCGGCCTGCGTCCGGCCCCTTGCCGCCGCCGCTGTATATGGCCCGGCCGCGTCAGTAGACGACGACGGATCGGATGGACTTTCCCTGGTGCATGAGGTCGAAGCCCTTGTTGATGTCGTCGAGGGGGAGGGTATGGGTGATC